>JACKEP010000050.1 GCA_020632915.1 Alphaproteobacteria bacterium
TGAACGTCGTGCTCACGCCACCCGCTCCTCCCACGGCTCGTCCCACGCGTACCCCTTGTCCTGCGCGGCCCCGCCGAACCGCAGCGCGAACGGCAGCACGAGGTCGCGGAAGAAGGCGGTGACGGGGCCGGGGACGATCTTGCCGGAGCGCTGGCGGTCGGCCACGGCCTGCACCTCGGTCACCCGCGGTCGGCGCAGGAACTCGTAGCGACGCAGGGCCTGCGCGGGGTCGTCGACGTCGCGCAGGCAGCGGGCGAGCGCCACGGCGTCCTCCAGCGCCATCGAAGCGCCCTGGCCGGCCGCCGGGTCCATCGCGTGGGCGGCGTCGCCCAGCAGCGCCAGGCGGCCCGACGTCCACCGGGGCAGGCGCGGCAGCTCGGCGCGACGCCAGGCGCCCACGAGCACCGGGGACGCGGCGATGAGGTCGCGCACCCAGGCGCCGTCGCGGTCGTGCAGGTCGGCCAGGTGGGTCCGCAGCCGCTCGCCGTGCGGCGTCGGACCGTCCGGTGCAGCGCCGTTGCTGAACCACCACGTCTGGCCGTCGTGGGTGGCGAAGGCGCCGAAGAACCCGCGCGCGCCGAACACCATCTCGTTCACGCCCGGCTCCAGGCCGAAGGTGCCGTCGGCGAAGCCGCCCGCGTCGAGCCAGCCGGCGTCCACCGGCGCGGGGCCCTCCGGACACACCGCCAGCCGCACCTGCGAGCGCAGGCCGTCGCAGCCCACGACGACGTCGCCGTCGATCACGCCCGCGGGTGTGGCCACGCGCGCCACGGCGCCGTCGTCCTCCACGCCCACCACCGCCTGCCCCCAGCGCACGTCGACGCCCGCGCCGGCGGCGGCCTCGGCGAGCAGGCGGTGCAGGTCGGCGCGGCGCACCATCGTCAGCGGCCAGCCGAAGCGCTGCCGATCGTCGGCCCGGTCGATGCCGCCCAGCGTGCGCCCGCCTGCGTTGCGGAAGCGGAACGCGTGGCACGGGTGACCGACGTCGAGCACCGCCTCGGCGAGCCCGAGCCGCGCCAGCACCTTCATCCCGTTGGGCGCCACGCCGAGGAAGGCACCCTCCCCGTCCCCCACCTGCGGGCGCGCCTCCAGCAGCACCACGTCGACGCCCACCGACCGCAGCAGGCACGCCAGCGCCGGCCCCCCGATCCCCGCCCCGACCACCACGACCCGTCGCATGACCACCTCCTGCTGCCGACGTAGTCAGCGGCCTGCCTTCGCAGTAGTGAGCATTCATGAGCCATCCCCTCACCTCGATGAACCTTTCCGGCGTGGACCTGAACCTGCTGTGGACGCTGCACGTGGTGCTCGACACGCCCACGGTCGCCGCGGCGTCGCGCCGGCTGGGGGTCACGCCGTCGGCGGTGTCGAACGCGCTGGCCCGGCTGCGCGACCTGCTCGACGACCCGCTCCTGGTCCGCCACGGGCGCGGCCTCGTGCCCACGCCGCGGGCGGAGGCGCTGCGGCCCGTGCTCGCCTCGGTGTTCGCCGACCTCGACCACGCCCTGCTCCGCGACGGGGGCTTCGACGCCGCCACCACGCCGCGCACGTTCCGGCTGGCGCTGTCCGACGGCGAGCAGGTCACGGTGCTGCCGGCGCTCGCGGCGGCGTTCGCGCGACGCTTCCCGAAGGCGGCGCTGGAGATCGTCAGCGTCGACACGCTCATCGCCCGCGGCGGCCTCGCAGGGTCCGACGTCGACGCCGCCCTGGGTCCCGACAGCGGCGACGCCCACCAGACCTGGCTGTTCGACGAGGGCGCGGTGCTGGTGGTCCGGACCGGTCACCCGGCGCTGGACGGCGGGCCCGCAGCCCTGTTCGCCCAGCGCCACGTCGACGTGCGGCTGGCGCTGGGTCAGGGCGGGCAAGGCCACGCCCAGGCGGAGACGGCCATGCGCGGCGCGGGCATCGTGCGCGACGTCGCCGTGGTGGTGCCGACGTTCTCGGCGGCGGCGCGGGTGGTGGCGGCCACCGACTGGGTCGCCGGTCTCCCCAACCGCCTCGCCGAGGCCGCCGCGGCCACGCTGCCGCTGCAGATCGTCCCCTTCCCCGGCCCGTTCGCCATCGGCATGTACCTGCTCTGGCACGCGCGCACCGACGCCGACCCGGGGTCCACCGCGTTTCGCGCGCTGGTCCGCGAGGTGGTGCAGGACGGGCTCGATCAGCCGTCCTGACGGCGTGCGGGCCACCGGGTCCCGCAGCACACGTGGCGCCCGTCGGGGTCGACCACGGCGACGAAGTCCATCGGGCCGATGCGGTTCCGCGCGACGACCGGCACCCCACGCTCAGCGAGCCGCGCCTCGAACGCTGGCAGGTCGTCCGTCTCGAAGCTGACCACGGTGGCCTCGGCGCGCCCGTCGACCGCCGACGGCAGCCAGAAGCCCTGCCGCGGGTGCACCGCGACGTGCACGCCGTCGAGCATCCCCGCCCAGTGGCGGTGGGTGCCGGTGTGGTGCTCCACCTCGAGGGGGACGTCGAGGACGTCCCGGTAGAAGGCCGCGGTGGTGTCGACGTCGTCGGAGGTGAGGACGACGGACTTCAGGCCGGACACGACGGGCATGACAGCTCCAGGGGGATCGAGGTCCCGACACGGGACGCCGTCGTCGTACCGGGGCCAGGACCCGTCCCCGCAGGCGCCGCGCGCCGGTCCGCTGTGCCGAACGCGCCAGACGGGGCATGGACGGTCCATGGCCGAGCCTGCCCCGTCCCGGATGATCCCGCCGATCCTGCGCCACCTGCGCCGGCGCGGCGTCGACGTCGACGCGCTGGGCCGACGCCTCGGCCTGCCCGCCGACGCCGTGGACGCCGAGGCCGTAGCCCTGTCGCCCGCAGCGTTCGAGGCGCTGATGGCGGCCGGCGCCCGCGCGGTCGGCGACCCGCTGCTGGCGCTGCACCTGCCCGACGCATTGACCACGCCCGGCGTGGCCGTGAGCGAGCTCGCCGTGGGCAGCAGCGCCACCGTGCGCGCGTCGTTCCACGGCGCCGCCCGCTACGCGCCGCTGTTCTACGCCCACCTCGTGCTCACCTGCGAGGACACCGTCGACGGCCTGGAGGTGCGCTACCGCGTGCGCGACGGGGCCTCGTCCGCCCCGGGGGCGAGCCCGCACGGCGCGCGCTTCGCGCTGGGGTCGAGCCTGTCCCACGCCCGACGGCGCACGGACGCGCCGCTGCACGCCGCCCGGGTGTGGTTCGCCCACCCCGCACCGGCGGCGTCCGATCCCGTGCACGCCGGCGTCGCCGCGTTCTTCGGCACCGACGACGTGCGCTGGGGCGCGCCCGACGACGGCTACGCGCTCACGGCCGCCGACGTCGATCGCCCGAACCGCACCGCCGACCCGCGCCTGCTGCACACCGCGTCGCAGTGGGCCGACGCGGCGCTGGCGGCCGTCCCCGCGCCCGACGACCTCGTGGGGCGCCTGCGGGCGCTCCTGCGCGACAGCCCGGATCCGTCGACGGTGTCGCTCGCAGCGGCCGCGCGGCGGCTGGGGCGGTCGTCCCGATCGCTGCAGCGCCACCTCACCGCCGAGGGCACCACGTGGCGCGGGGTGGTCGACAGCGTGCGCCACGACGCGGTCGCGGAGCTGTTGCGGACCACTGCGCTGCCCGTCGCCGAGATCGCGGTGCGCACGGGCTTTGCGGACGCGGCGACGCTGTCGCGGGCCTTCCGGCGGTGGACGGGCACATCGCCGGCAGCGTGGCGGGCGGGTCAGGTCGGACGGG
>JACKEP010000051.1 GCA_020632915.1 Alphaproteobacteria bacterium
TGGCGCGGACCGGCATGGACGCGCTGGCCATGGGCGTCCAGACCGACACGGGCGTGCACGGCGCCGTCGGCCACCCCGCCGACCCGGGCCTCGTGCCGGGTGGATCGTCGGGCGGCAGCGCCGTGGCCGTGGCGCGCGGCCTCTTCGACGTGGCGCTCGGCTCCGACACGGGCGGCTCGGTGCGGCTCCCCGCGGCGCTGTGCGGCGTGGTGGGGCTGCGGCCGACCTGGGGACGGGTGAGCCGCGACGGGCTCGTGCCGCTGGCCAGCTCGATGGACACGGTCGGCGTCCTCGCCCGGGAGGTGGGGACGGTGGCGACGGTGCTGCAGGTGCTGGCCGGACCGTCACCACGGGACGCGACGGCGCGGGCGCGTCCCCTGCCCTGGGGCCGACGCGCGGTGACCGGGCTGAGGGTGGGCCTGCCGCGCGCGTGGTGGTCGACCGACCTCGACCCGCGGGTGCGCGAGGCGGCGTCGGACGCGGTGGCGGCGCTGCGGGACGCGGGCGCGTTGCCGGTGGCGATGGACGTGGCGGGGCTGGACGGCGCCGGCGCGGTGTACGCGGCGTGGGTGGCCGTGGAGGCAGCGTCCGACCTCGCCCGCTACGACGGTCGGCGCCTGGGCACCGCGCGCGGCGACGTCGAGACGGTGCGCGGCCGCGTGTTCGGCGACGAGGCGGTGCGGCGGGTGGTGGTGGGACACGCCCTCACCGACCCGTCCTGGTCGGCGACGTGGGCACGCGCGCGGCAGGCGCGTGCGGCGCTCGGTGCCTGCCTCGCCACGGCCCTCGCCGACGTGCACGTGCTGCTCGGGCCGGCGAGCGCGTCCCCGGCGTGGCGCCGCGGTCAGCGGACGGGCCCGCTCCAGCACGCCACGACGGACCGCCTGCTCGCGCCGGCCTCCCTCGCGGGGCTGCCGGCGGTGTCGGTGCCCGCGGGCACGGCTTCGGGCCTGCCGGTGGGCGTGCAGGTGGTCGGGCGCGCGTGGGACGAGGCCACCGTGCTGTCGGTGGCCGCCGCCCTCGAAGACGCCCTGCGCTAGAACGCGTCGAGCGCCGTGGCCTTCCACCGGATGTCGGCCACACCCACCGACTTGACCGTCTCGGTGCCGGGGTAGCTCTCGACGATGCGCACGGTGATCGGGCCCGAGTTCGAGCCGTTGTACCCGAACAGCGGGGGCAGCGCGAACCACTGGATCGTGGACTTGTCGGCCATCTCGTAGGTGAGGACGGCGTTGTTCTGCACGACCTCGATCTTCTTGGGCCGGGCGTGGGTCTTGGGCCCCTGGACGATGCCGATGGTGCTGGCGCTGAACGGGCCGGCGCTGACGCTGAACGACGGGGCGTCGTCGCGGGGCGACGAGGCCCAGAACGTCTTCGTGGAGTCGTCGACGAGGTTGTCGCCGGGGTGGCCCTCGTCGGTGGAGCTGGCCTCCTCGAACTTGCGCACGGAGGCGTCGAACTCGACGAGCGTGACCAGCACCTCGCCCACGGCGAGGTTGTCGTAGTCCTTGCCGGGGTAGACGGCGGTGACCGTCAGCCTGACCTTGCCGCCCTCGAGCTCGTCGCCCACCTGGGTGTCGGGCAGGTCGACGACCTGGGTCTCGCGCTTGTCCTCGAAGGTCAGCGTCTTCTCGAGCACGAGCTTCTGCTCGCCGCCGGCCATCGTGAACACCTCCAGGCGGGCCTCCTTGAGGCGGGCGTGGTCGGCCCAGGTGTCGTCGCTCTCGGCCCAGCCGACGACGGTGCTGATCTTGTCGACCTTGCCCTTCGGCACGTCGATCTCGATCCATTGGCCGAGGTTGTCGTTCTCGGGGTCGACCTGCCAGGCGGTGGCGGGGTTGCCGTCGAGCGCGGCGGCCACGTCCCACTCGCTGGCCCCGGACGTGCGGGACTTCTTCTTGTAGGACGACACGGAGAAGCCCGCGGAGGCCACCAGCGGCAGGGCGAGGGCGGCGACGACGAGGAGCGAGCGGGTGCGCATGGGAGATCCTGGGGAGGAGAGCCTGGGGCGTTCAGCGGCGTCGCCTGCGGGGCGAGCGGCGCGGGTGGACTACTCGACGGGCTCGTAGGTGACGGAGGTGCGGGCCTGGACGCCGCGCTCCACCTTCCACTTGTTGTTGAAGTACGAGGTGTCGTTCATCATGAACTCGATCGAGCCGTGCTCGGGCGGGTCGAAGACCAGCTCGAGGCCCACGGGCTTGATCAGCTCGACGCCGCTCACGCCGCGGAAGCGCAGGATGAGCTGGCCGTGGGTGCACCCGTCGACGGTGCACGGGTACTCCGCGCCATTGGCGATGCGGTCGGCGTCGCCGGAGGCGTTGATCCACGGGCCGTCGTCGTCGACCTTGTAGTAGTCCATGGAGCTGGCCGAGATCCGGATGACGTTGTCGTCGCAGATGTCGGTGTTGCCCTGC
>JACKEP010000052.1 GCA_020632915.1 Alphaproteobacteria bacterium
GAGGGCGAGGTCACGTCGGGGCTCCGGTTCGATGCACGAGCGACACTGTGCGACCACACGATCGTTCTGTCCAATACACATCGACGTACGATTCGATCACTCTGAACGAACGATCGATGGACGGACGGACCCGATATGACGCAGCTCAACTACCACCACCTGCGCTACTTCTGGGCGGTCGCGAAGGAGGGCAACCTCACCCGCGCCGCACGGCAGCTGCACGTGTCGCAATCGGCGATGTCGTCCCAGATCAAGCAGCTCGAGGTCGACCTCGGCGAGGCGCTGTTCCATCGCAGTGGCCGATCGCTCGCGCTCACCGAGGCCGGGCGGCTGGCCTTCACCTACGCCGACGGCATCTTCGCGGCGGGCACCGAGCTGGTGGAGGTGCTGCGCGAAGGCCGGCGGCACGAGCGTCAAGTGGTGCGCATCGGCGCAGTGGCGACGGCGTCGCGCAACTTCCAGGAGAACCTGCTGCGTCCGGTACTGCAACGCGACGACGTCGACCTCGTCCTCGTGTCCGGCGGCTTGCCCGAGTTGCTCGGCCGGCTGCGGGTGCACTCGCTCGACCTGGTGCTCTGCAACCAGCGCGTGCACTCGACGCCCTCCGATCCGTGGCGGTGCCGACCGATCGCCCGTCAGCCGGTGAGCCTCGTCGGTCACACCCGGCACCGCCGCCTCGACCTGCCCACCGACCTCGCGCGTGTGCCGCTCCTGGTGCCCGGTCCCGAGCACGGCGTGCGGATCAGCTTCGACCTGTGGTGCGAACGGATGGACATCCGGCCGCGCATCCGCGCCGAGGTGGACGACATGGCGCTCCTGCGTCTGCTCGCTCGCGACGCCGACGGGATCGCCCTGGTGCCGACGGTGGTGGTGCAGGACGAGCTGCGCGCCCGGCGGTTGATCGAGCTCGCCGTCGTGCCCGACCTGCACGAGACGTTCTACGCCGTCACCGTGAAGCGGCGGTACGAACCGCCGCTCGTGCAGGAGTTGCTGACACGGACCGAGGACGAGCTGTTGGCCGCGCCGCGCTGACACCGGTGGGCCTGCGGGACGGTCGGTACCATGCGGGCGTGAAGGAGTTGGTGCCGCCGCCGGCCTCCGTGCCCGCCTGGACGTTCCTGACCAACCACGCGCACGTGCTGCTGTGCCTCGCACAGGACCGCGAGGTGCGCCTCGCCGAGGTCGCCCGGCGGGTCGGGATCGGCGAGCGAGCGGTGCACAGCATCGTGAAGGATCTCGTCGAGGCGGGCTACGTCTCACGGACGAGGCACGGCAACCACAACGTCTACGAGGTGTTCCTCGACAAGCCGTTGCGGCATCCGCTCGAGGCGTCGCACCGCCTCGCCGAGATCATGGGGCCACTCGCGAGCGGCGACGCTCAGTAGCGCAGCACGGCGGCGATCCGGCCGCTGCCGGCGAGTGCACCGTCGGAGACGATGACGGCGTTGCCGCCGCTCAGCAGCACGGTCTCGATCGCATCGTCCACGACGTCGTCGTTCACGTCGGGATGGTGCGGGTCGTCGGCGGGCACCAGTTGGTGGTTGTCGTGCACCCGTGCGGCGAGGCGGTAGCCGTGCTCGACCACGACGGTGTCGATCCGGCCGTCGGCGGCCAACGTCCAGATCTCGTCGATGCCGCCTGCGTAGCGGTTGGCCGAACGGGCCTGGTCGAGCAGCTCGAGCGCCCGCGTCTCGTCGGTGCGCAGCCAATCGACGACGAGCGGCCACGCGGCGTGGTGCAGTTGGCTCGCGCTCGACCGGTCGTGGTTGCCGGGTACGAACCCGATCGCGACGAGATGTGGCGCGAGTTCGCGCACCGTGCGTTGTACGCCGGCGAGCACGGTGGGCAGCGGGTAGGTGGCGTGCTCGCGACGCACCAGCTGGTTCAGATCTCGCGTCCACGCCGCGGCGGTGTGCTCCTCGGTGCGTACCAGTGGCCAGACGTCGTCCCGCTGCTCGACGAGCCGCTGGCGATCGCCGATGAACACGCGAACGGTGCGCTCGCTCACCGTCACCACCCGATAGAGCGCGGTGCGGTTGAGGTCGGCGACGAGGTCTCGAGTGGTGAAGGTGTCGTCGATGGTGACGCGGTCGTCGACCGTGCGACCGAGGCGGACCACGGCCCGGTGCTCGGGCGAGACGAACACGGCGAGCGCATGCGTGGCCGGTTCGTCGGCGCAGTCGGCGACGAGGGCGGCGAGCTCGGCGACGACCGCCTCACGCATCGAGGTGTCGACGTCGCCGGTGAGCCGGCGGTCGACCTCGTCCACCAATCGGGCGGCCGTGTCTCGTTGGCTCGCCGACAGCGGCGTGCCGGAGGTCGTGGCGAGCAGCAGGGTCACGCTCGGGTAGCAGCGGCGTAGCTGCAGGTCGTTCAGGACGGCGCGGTGCACGAGAGGCGCTCCTCGGTTCCGAAGGTCTCTCCGCTCGTAGGAGCCGGACGACCGGGACCGAATGGTCGGTCCGTGATGACGGCGGTCCGGGATGGATACTCCCCTTCGCCGCTCACCCTATCAGCGCCTCTGACAACATGCAATGAAAAGCATGGTTTGAACTGCAATATCAGGCAATCGAATGCGATGCCCAGTCGCGAGGCGTGAGGATCACGAAGCAGTCGTCGGTCACCCGTTGCACGGTTGCCCGCAGACGCCAGGAGTCGATGGCGAGATGGACGATCGCGCCTGCCTCCAAGCGGTCGATGCCCCCGAGTGCGCGCAGACCCACCAGGTTGGCGTCCGCCCACTCGATCACGCACGGATGCGCTGCCGCCTCGACGTCGGACTCCACGTTCGGATCCATCGCGTGAGTTGTAGCCACCGCATCCCGGCCGGCGGCACGTCCCCCACGGAATTCACTCCCGCGAGGGTCCGTCTCCTCCTGCGTGTGTCAGCCGCCGGTCTTCACCACCGTGGCGGCATCGAGGTCGGCCACCATCTGCGCCGATCGGTTCGCCATCGCCATGAACATGCGGTCGCCGCGCTCGGTCCGGCCGACCATCATCGACGCGAAGACGGCCATCAGCAAGCTGGCGTAGCTGGCGCGGACGTAGTCGGTCCAGCACTGGTCGAACGGGTAGTCGGCGACGCCGAAGTCGTCGACCAGCGCCCGGTGGTACCGGGCGAGCAGATCGCGCTCGCACGAGCGCCGTACGTCGGCGTCGAATGCGTTGCCCATGAAGTAGGCGACGTCGCTCGGTCCCACGCCGAGCTGCACCGTCTGCCAGTCGACCACGGTGATCGGCCGTCCGCCTGCGGGCGTGCCGAACAACATGTTGTCGAGACGGAAGTCGGCGTGCACGGGCGTGCGCGGCGTGGCGGTGGGGGCGCGCAGCGCCTGGGCGATGTCGGCGATCTCGGCACCGACCTCGAGGGTGACCGGCTCGAGCGTGGCGCGGTAGCGGTCGACGAACGCGTTCCAGATCATCCCGAGCATGCCGGCGACGCCCTCTGACGTGCTGCGATCGAGCCAGGCCAACTCGCCGAGGGCGGGGTCGCCCCACCGCGGGCCGTGCAGCTTGGCCGCCTCGTCGACCGCCAGGACCGCCTGCTCGACGGTGCAGCCCTCGATCTGATCGCCCTGCTCGGCCGGGGCGAGGTCGTCCATCACCAGCACCACGTCGGCGGTGCCGGAGCGGATGTCGGCGAAGTAGCACGTGGGGCGGCTGATCGAGACGGTGTGCGCGAGGTCGCGATAGAACGCGATCTCGGTCTCGTACGTGAGGGTCGCGATGCCGGTGTTGGCGCTGTTCTCGTCGCGCGACGCGAACTTCGCGACCACGGTGGCCGGTGCGCCGGCGACCGTCCGGTCGTAGCGGAGCCGATACCGCACGCTGGCGCCCACCTGACCGGTGCCGATGAACGAGGCGTCGAACGCCGTCACCGCGGCGTCGGTATCGATGGCACCGCCGTGTCGCAGCACGGCGGTGAGCCACTCGGCGGTCACGTGGTCGGGGTCGGCGATGAGCGGGGGCCGTTCGGACATGGCACGGCACTGTAGGGCGTGGTGGTCGAGCGGTCTCAGCCAGGTGCGCCGTCGAGCCGGCGGGCGAGCAGCTGGTTCACCCGCGCCGCCTGCCGGGTCTGGTGGGTGCGTTCGGGCACGTTGGTGGCCTCTCGCGCGGCGTCGACGTACAGGCGAGCGGCGAGTTCCAGCTCGCCGTTGCGTTCGTGTAGGTGGGCGGCCGCCGCCGTGCGCCGCGCGGTGCCCGCCGGTACCCGGGCGAGCGCAGCGAGCCCGGCGGGTGCACCGTCGGCTTCGCCCACGGCGAGGGCGCGGTTGAGTCGCACGATGGGGGTGTCGGTGATCGCGGAAAGCTCGTCGTACCACTCGACGATCTGCACCCAGTCGGTCTCGGCGAAGGTGGGCGCGTCGACGTGCAGCGCGGCGATCGCCGCTTGGGCCTGGTACTCGCCGAGCCGATCGCGCGCCAAGGCGCGGTGGAGGATGTCGATGCCCTCCGCGGCGAGCGTTGAATCCCACCGCTCGCGGTCCTGCTCGGCGAGCGTGACGATCGATCCGTCGGCGCGGGTGCGACTGGCGCGGCGGGCGTGATGCAGCAGCATGAGGGCGAGCAGCCCCTCGGCCTCGGGGTCGGTCGTGGTCGCGGCGAGTTGCCGGGCGAGCCGGATCGCTTCGGCAGCGAGATCGACGTCACCCGAGTACCCCTCGTTGAACACGAGGTACAGCACCCGCATCACGGTGGTGAGGTCGCCGGGTCGTTCGAAGCGTTCGCCGGCCAGGGTGCGCTTGGCGCGGCTGATCCGTTGCGCCATCGTCGCCTCGGGGACCAGGTAGGCCTCTGCGATCTGGCGGGTGGTGAGCCCGCCGACGGCCCGCAACGTCAGGGCGATCGCCGACGCTGCGCTGAGCGACGGGTGCGCGCACAGCACGTACAGCTGCAGGGTGTCGTCGTCCGATGAGGTGGCGCCCGGCGCCGGCTCGGCGTCGACGCGCTGCTCGCGAATTCGGCGTGCTGTCTCCGACCGTGTCCGGTCGAGGAACGCTCGCCACGCCACGGTCACCAGCCATGCCATCGGATCGCGGGGCGGGTCGCCGGCCCACGTGTGCAGTGCGCGGAGGAGCGCGTCCTGCACGGCGTCCTCGGCCGTCGCGAAGTCGGCCCCGCGACGGACGAGGACGGCCAGCGCCCTCGGGACCAGCGACCTCAGTTCGAGTTCGTCGATCTCCACGTCGAGTCCGGTCAGTCGGTCATCGTGGGCGGTTCGGTGAGGAACGGGCGGACCTCGAGCCACTCGTGGATCGGTGCGCCACCTGCGCCGGGTGCCGACGACAGCTCACCGGCCAGCTCGATCGCACGGGCCTCGCTGTCGACGTCGATGATCATCCAGCCGGCGATGAGGTCCTTGGTCTCGGCGAACGGGCCGTCGGTCACGGGCGGCCGCCCTCCGCCGTCCGAGCGCACCCACATCCCGGTGGGGGCCAGCGCCTGACCATCGACGAACTCGCCGCTCGCCTCCAGGCGAGCAGCGAAGTCGCCCATGTACCGGATGTGGGCATCCACCTCGTCCGGGGTCCAGCGGTCCATCGGCACGTCGTTCACCGCTGCGGGTGCGCCCCGGTAGTGCTTGAGCAACAGGTACTTGGCCATCTCGTGTCCTCCTGGTCGACGGCGGCCGGATGGCCGCACGACACCCCCGAGACGGTGCCGCGGGGGCGTTCTCGACATCTGCCGCCGACATTCTCGCGGTGTCGTACGCCACCCCGGCGGCCGGCCAGCCTGGTTGCCCCTCGTGGCGTCCACCGAACCGTATTCGGTTGGATCGCAGCACCGAGGAGGGTCCGTGGATTTCGATGCGGCCGTGAAGGCCCACAGCGCGTGGAAGCAGAAGCTCGCCAACTATATCGAGGAGCCCGACGGGAGCCTGGAGGCCGGTCTCGTGAGCCGCGACGACCGCTGCGAACTCGGCCAGTGGCTGCACGGTGAGGGCCGCACGCAGTCCTCCACGACCTACGAGGACCTGCTCACCGCACACGCCGGGTTCCACCGGTGCGCCGGCGATCTGGTCGATCGCATCAACCGCGGCGAACGTGTCGATCCCGAGGTGTCGCTCGGCGCGACCAGCGAGTTCGGCCGCCGATCGCTCGAGTGCATCACGCTGATCGTGTCGATGAAGCGGCTCGCGCTCGGCATCGCGGCCGACGGGCTCGGGCTGCGGACACTGCGCAACTTCATGTTCGCCCTGTACACGCTGATCGTCGCCCTGGCCGGCGCGTCGGTGTACGGCCTGGTGTCGGGCGGGCACGACGGTGCCCAGACGGTGTTCTTCGCCGTCGGGCTGTTCTGCGCCGTCGGTGGGGGAGTGGGGCTCGGCCTCGGGTGGCGGGTGCTGGCCGCCGACATCCGCCGCCGCCAGGAGCTCGAGAGCCAGAACGAGGCCACCATGGTGCGCGAGAGCGCCGAGAACGCCGAGATGGCGGCCAAGGTCGACTCGCTGCTCGCCGCGATCGGTCGGGCGGCGGAGGGCGACCTGAACGTCGAGGTGGAGGTGCGTGGCACCGATCCGCTCGGGCGTCTCGGCTCGGGCGTCGGCAAGCTGCTGGTCGACCTCCGCTCGAACATCCGCCGGATCGCCGGCAGCAGCGAGACCCTCGCCGCCGCAGCCGAGCAGCTGCAGGCGGTGTCGCAGCAGATGGGTTCCGCCGCGGCCCAGAGCTCGAGCCAGGCGCACGTGGCCTCGGATGCGGCGAGCGGGGTGGCCACCGACGTGAACAGCGCCACCCACGCGGCCGACGAGTTGTCGATGTCGATCTCCGAGATCGCGCAGAGCGCCGCCTCGGCCACCGATGTCGCCCGTGCCGCCGTGGTCGCCGCGCGCGACATGGAGCACGACGTGGCCCGATTGCGCTCGAGCTCGCAGGAGATCGGCGACATCGTGCAGACCATCACCTCGATCGCCGAGCAGACCAACCTGCTGGCGCTGAACGCCACGATCGAAGCTGCCCGTGCCGGCGAGGCCGGCGCAGGGTTCGCCGTGGTGGCGAACGAGGTGAAGGAACTGGCCAACGCCACGGCTCGCGCTACGGACGACATCGCTCGCAAGGTGGACATGATCCGGAGCGCCACCGAGGATTCGACGGCGACGATCGCCCGGATCGTCGGCACCATCGACCAGATCGCGGAGATCCAGACGACCATCGCCTCGGCGGTGGAGGAGCAGGCCGCGGTCACCAGCGAGATCGCTCGATCGATGACCAACGCCGAGGGCGGCATGAGCTCGATCTCCACCAGCATCACCGAGGTCGCGTCGGCCACCGGCGCGGCGGCAACCGGCGCGCGTGACACCGCCCAGGCCTCGGAGGAACTGAGCCGCATGGCCGGCGACCTGCGCGAGCTGGTCGACGCGTTCACCTTCTGACCGCAGCGTCGGGCGGCCCCGCGCCGTCAGCTCCTACACTCGCCGTATGAGGTCGACGCGACGGTGAGTGGCACCGCCCTGCTGCTGATCTCGTCGGCGCTCCTGCTGCTCGGCGTGGTCGCCAGCCGGTTGTCGTCGAGCCTCGGGATCCCGGGCCTGCTCGTGTTCCTGGCGGTCGGCATGCTCGCCGGCTCC
>JACKEP010000006.1:0-165000 GCA_020632915.1 Alphaproteobacteria bacterium
TGTGTGCACCAGCGCCTCGGAGATCCTATGCGGAAGGGGGGACTCGAACCCCCACACCGTCACCGGCACAAGGACCTGAACCTTGCGCGTCTACCAATTCCGCCACTTCCGCGCGGCAGCCGGCATCTACCTTGAGCGCTGGAGGACGTCAAGCACGCGGGCGGGCGTCAAGGAACCGGACAGGTGGGTTGCTGGAGCCGGATCCGTGAATAGGAGAGCGCCCCTGGAGGGGCGGCTCGATGGGCCTGTTCGACATGTTCACCAAGGAAGGCAAGCTCAAGCGGCACGTGCGCCGCATGAGCGACTTGAACACCCAGCCCGAGGATCGCGAGGCCTCGGCGCGGTGGTTGGTCGACGAGGGGTCGGGCAAGGCGATCATGGGGCTGCTGTCGCGGTTCGACATGAACGTCACCCAGCAGCTCAAGGACCAGGCGGAGAAGGCCTTCGTCTACCAGCTGCTCGTGAACATGGGCGAGGCGGTCCACCGGCCGCTCGATGCGTGGCTCAGGCGGTGCAAGCAGTACGCGTGGCCGCTCAAGCTGTGCGTGGAGCTGCAGGGCGAACAGGTGGCGATGACGGCTGTGTTCGCGCTGCTCGCGGGCGACGTGGGCAAGAGCTCGTTCGAGCCCGAGAAGCGCAAGGAGCTGCTGGTGTGGCTCGCCGAGCGCAAGCACCCGGAGATGGTCGAGCACGTGGCGGGGTTCCTCAAGGACTTCGACGAGGAGGTCCGCTACGCGGCGGCCGAGGTGCTCGTCGCGCAGGAGACGGAGGCGGCGCGGCCGGCGCTGCTGGCGGTGCTCGCCGATCCGCAGGAGGACAGCGTGCGGCTCAAGCATCGGCTCGCGGGCGTGTTCCGCACGCGGGGCTGGTCGGTGGGCGACGCGGGGCTGCCGCAGCTGCCCGCCGGCTTCGACGTCCGTGACGGGCGCATCGTCGCACTGTGAACCCGGCGTCAGCGGGGCCCGCTCCGCATTGACGCGGGGTGGTTCGCGGTCCTAAGGTGGCTCGCCTCGTCGACTTCCCCAGGCGCCGGTGCGCGCCTCCTGGAGCCTCCATGCGCCTGCCGATCGTCGGCCTGCTCGTCACCACCGCGGCGGTGTTCGTCGCCGGCTGCGAGCCCACGTGCCAGGGCACGTGTCGCCGGTTCTATGACGAGGACCAGTGCGCCGGTCCCACCGGCGGCCTCGAGCGCGACGCGCAGATCGACGCGTGCATCGTCGAGTGCAGCACCGCGCTCAAGACGCCCGGCGAGGCGCCGCTGCCCACCGACGGGCGGTTCAACCCCGACATCCCCGCCCAGCCGATCAAGCCGGCGCTCACCAACGAGCAGGAGGCGGCGGCGTGGATGGACTGCGTGTGGAGCTTCGAGGATCTCGAGACCTGCCGCGACGGGATCGACCGGGGTGCCTGTGCCATCGTCCCGTGAGCGTCGCGTCGTGCGCGGCCTCGGCGCCGCGCTGGCCACGGTGCTGGTGGGGCTGACGTCGGCGGGCTGCGCGCCCAGCTGCGCCACGGTGTGCGCCAAGCTCGACCGCTGCGACCTGAACCCCACGGTCGACAAGGCGGAGTGCGAGCTGTCCTGCGAGCGGGAGTACAACGCCACCATCGAGCAGAAGCTGCTCGACAACGACGCGCCCAAGGAGGTCTTCGACGACCACCGGCGGTGCCTGGGTGGCCACTCCTGCGACGAGATCGCGGCGGGGGCCTGCTACGACGAGGCGCTGTTCCCGTTCGCGCTCGCCACGCCGCCGGCCGAGTAGGCCCGAGCGCCGTGCCGCGCCGCATCCCCCTGCGCGACCTCGTGCCCACCGGGCCGGTGCGCCCGCTGGCGCCGGGTGCGGGGGACGGCGCGCCGTCGGGTACGGCCTACGCCGGTGCCGCGCAGGTGCCGTTCCCGGTGCTGCCGGTGAGCGTGTTCGGGGCCACCTACGACGTCGACCTCGTGCTGGTGGACCGCGATCCGCGCTGGGACATGCACGAGCTCGCCCGGGTCGCGACGCCCGACGGTCCGCTCTGGCTGTGCAAGGACGCCACCGACGGCACGCTCGAGCAGACGATCGTCGCCGACCACCCCGACCTGCACGCGATCGCCCCTGAGATCCCGCTGGCCAGGACACGATCGGACGTGCGCGTCGACGACCGCAGCACGCCGACGTGGCTCGATCTCGACGTGCGCTACACGGCCCGCGACGGCACCGCGGTGCACGTGCACTACGAGGGTCCACCCCCTGCGGGTCCGCAGCGCTGGCGCAACAGCTCGACCATGGGGCACAGCCGCGACCAGGTGCTCGTGGTGCTCGACGTGTCCCACAAGGCGATGGCCCGCCGTGCGTCGGTGACGCTGGACGGTACACGGTCACCGCTGCGACGGATCGCGTGCCTGGTGCCCTTCGCCGTGGTGCTGCGGCAGGTGCAGGCGGGGTTCGCCATCGGCGCGTGGACCCAGCGCGGCGACGGCGCGGGCTGCTCGCTGGCCTGGGCGCACGGACCGTCCCAGGGCTGGCAGCGCGAGGTCGGCGACGGACAGGAGGCGCTCGTGCAGACCGACGCCCTGCGCACGCTGCGCCACGTGTTCGCGGTGCACGACGGGCGGCGGGAGCTCGCGCGGGCAGAGGTCCATCCCTACGGCACCGACGCGCCGGCGCTCGTCGCGCGGTTCGGTCCGTCGCTGCCCGATCTCGCCGCCCCGCTGGCGGCGCCGTTCGAGGGCACCTACGCGCTCGACGTGGGCGGCCAGCGCAACCACGGGGTCGGGCGGGTGCGGGTCGAGCCGGTGGCGGACGGGGCCGACGTGCACCTGCTCCCCACCGCGCCGCGCTGGACGGTCGATCGGCCCATGGTGTGCAGGGTCCGTTCCACGGCGGACGGGGTCCACACCGAGGTGGTCCGCGAAGTGGTCCGCGAGGCGGTCCGATCTGCCTGACCCGGAGGAGATCCGATGCGCGCGTTGACGACGGACGAGCTGGCGGCGGTGGTGCACGACGCGTCGAGCGTGGACGTGCGGGCGCGCGGGCGGCTCGCCCTGCTGCGGGTGGCGCTGCCAGAGGCGGTCGATCCGGAGGCTGGGCGGGTGGCGATCGTGGCGGCGCTGGCCGACACCCCGCTCGGGCCGGTGGACGTGATCGTCCAGCCCGATCCGGGCGAGCCTCGCGTGCTCGGCGCGGTGTTCGACGGCCGCTGAAGCGCGGCCCGCTACCAGTCGTAGAAGCCGTGGCCGGACTTCTGGCCCAGGCGGCCCTCGGCGACCATCCGCTGCATCAGCGCGGGCGGCTCAAACGCCGGATTGCCGAGCTCGGCGGCGAGGTACGTGCCGATCGCCATGCGCACGTCGAGGCCGACGAGGTCGGTGAGCCGGAGCGGGCCGATCGGGTGGCGGTACCCGAGGACCATGGCCTTGTCGATGTCGGCCGGGCTGGCCACACCCTCCTCGACCATCCGGATCGCCTCCATGCCGAGGCACACCCCCAGGCGCGACGTGGCGAAGCCGGGTGCGTCGCGCACGACGATGACCTCCTTGCCCAGCCGTGCGCCCAGCGCGCGCACCTGCTCGACCACCTCGGGGGCGGTGGCCGTGCCGGCGACCACCTCGAGCAGCGCCATCACGTGCACGGGGTTGAAGAAGTGCATGCCGAGGAAGCGGGCGGGCAGGTCGAGGGCCTCGGCGATGCGGTCGATCGACAGCGACGACGTGTTGGACGCCAGGATGGCGCCGGGACCCGCCGCCTGTTCTGCCTGGGCGAGCAGGCTGCGCTTGAGGTCGAGGTTCTCGGGCACCGCCTCGATGACGATGTCGGCGCCCTCGGCGGCGCGGCCGACGGTGGGGACCGTGCGCAGGCGGGACAGGGCGGCGTCGCGCGCCTCGGCGCTGACCTTGCCCTTGTCGACGCCCTTGTCGAGGTTGGCGCGGATGCGTCCGGGGGCGAGCGCCAGCACCTCGGGGTTGGCGTCGGCCAGCACCACGTCGAGCCCGGCCAGCGCGCACACGTGGGCGATCCCGTGGCCCATCGTACCGGCGCCGAGCACCGCGACGGTCTGCATGATCCCTCCAGGCGGTCGAGCCCGCGTGCTTGGTGCTATGAGCCTGACCTGGGTCCGTCCAGCACAGGGGTCCCGATGCACCACGCCGTGATCGTCGACGCGCTCCGCACGCCGATCGGCCGTTTCCAAGGCGCGCTCAGCGGGGTGCGCCCCGACGACCTGGCCGCCGGGGTGATCCGTGACGTCGTGGCCCGCGCCGACCTCGATCCTGCCGCGATCGACGAGGTCGTGTTCGGCTGCGCCAACCAGGCCGGCGAGGACAACCGCAACGTCGCGCGCATGGCCGGGCTCCTCGCCGGGCTGCCGGTCACGGTGCCCGGGGTCACGGTCAACCGCCTGTGCGCGTCGGGCATGGAGGCGGTGCACCAGGCCGCGCGGATGATCGCCGTGGGCGACGCCACGGTCTGCGTGGCCGGTGGTGTCGAGTCGATGAGTCGCGCGCCCTACTCGGTGCCGCGCGGGCCGGTGATGCCCAAGGCGGGCAACGTCACCGCGTGGGACACGGCACTCGGCTGGCGCTACCCGAACCCGGCGATGGAGCGCCTGTTTCCGCTGGAGGCGATGGGCTGCACGGCCGAGAACATCGCCGACGAGCTCGGCATCGGGCGCGACGCGCAGGATGCCTTCGCCCTGTCGAGCCACGCCAAGGCGATCGCCGCCCAGCAGGCCGGCTGGTTCGCGGGCGAGCTCACGCCGGTGCGGATCCCCGGCCGCAAGGGCGTCACCGTGGTCGACGCCGACGAAGGGCCCCGTGCCGACACGTCGGTGTCGGCGCTGTCGCGGCTGCCGGCGGCGTTCCGGGACGGTGGCACGGTCACCGCAGGCAACAGCTCGCCGCTCAACGACGGCGCCTGCGCGCTCGTGCTCTGCGACGAGGCCACGGCGCGACGGGAGGGGCTGCCGGTGCGGGCGCGGATCCGGGCGATGGCGTCGGCGGGCGTCGACCCCACCGTGATGGGCTACGGGCCAGTGCCCGCCAGCCACAAGGCGCTCACCCGCGCCGGTCTCACGGTGCGCGACATCGACGTGTGGGAGCTCAACGAGGCGTTCGCGGCACAGGCGCTCGGCGTGCTGCAGCGGCTCGACGTCGACGAGGGGCGCGTCAACCTGCACGGCGGCGCCATCGCGCTCGGCCATCCGCTCGGGTGCAGCGGCGCGCGCATCCTCACCACGCTGCTGTCGGTGATGGAGCGCGTCGACGCCACGCTCGGCGTGGCCACGCTGTGTGTGGGGGTCGGGCAGGGCGTGGCCACGGTCGTCGAGCGCGTCGACGGATGAGGGGCTGGGTGGCCCTCGGCCTGCTCGGTGTGCTGGCGACGGGGTGCATGACGCCGGAGCGGTTCACCGCGAGTGCCCGACGCATCGCCTGCGAGCGGGAGCGCGACTGCGACGCGGCCGCGTTCTTCACCCGCTACGGCTCCCGCCAGGGCTGCCTGGACGGCTTCGAGCTGTTCGTGCCCCACGGCTGCGAGGCCCAGTGGTGCACCTTCGACGACCGCGCCGCGGGCACCTGCCTGACCGAGCTGCGCAGCGTGTCGTGTCCGCCGGCGAGCAACCTCGGGCCCGAGGCCCCCACGTGCGACGACGTGTGGCGGGACTGCGATCGGCAGGCGCTGTTCGCCTGCTACGTCGACGAAGGGATCGACGCGCTCGACGCGGGTCGCTGACGGCGCCTACTTGCGCGGTGGGTACTTGCGCAGCTTGCGCTGCAGCGACTGGCGGTGGAGCCCCAGGCGCCGGGCGGCCTCGGAGATGTTGCCGCCGGTGCCGGCCAGCACGTACTCGATGTACTCGCGCTCGTGCTTGGCGAGGCTCGGCGGGGCGTCGGGGACGTCGACGGTGGGGTCGCCCTCGTCCTTGTGGAACGCCTCCTCGAGGGCGTCGGGGTCGCACGGCTTGGTGAGGTAGTGGCGGGCGCCGATCTTGATCGCCTCGATCGCCGTGGCGATGCTGCCGTAGCCGGTGAGCATCACGGCGCGCAGGCCGGGCAGGCGCTCGATGAGGTCCTTGAGCACCTCCAGGCCGCGCTCGCCCTCCAGGCGCATGTCGATGACGGCGAAGTTGGGCCTGTGGACGGCGGCGAGGCCGAGGGCCGTGGCCGAGTCGGCGGCGCTGATGACGTGGTAGCCGCGGTCGGTGAACTCCAGCTCCATCGACTCGCGGAACGCGTCGTCGTCGTCGACGACGAGGAGTTTTCCCTTGGTGGGCTTGTTCATGGGGTCCTCCCGGTCTGGGGAAAGTACCAGCGGGTGATGGTGCGGTCATGCTCGCGCGCGTAGGCCAGCCCGCCGCCGGCCCCGTCGGCCAGGGCGCGCGCCACGAACACGCCCAGACCGGTCCCGGTGGGCTTGGTGGTGAAGAACGGCTCGCCCACCCGATCGCTCTCGGGGGGCAGGCCCGGTCCGTGGTCGACGATGCGCACGACGCCGTAGTGGCCGTCGCGTCGGACCTCGACCTCGAGCGCGTCGGTGCGGCCGAGCTCGGCCTGCGCCTCGCGCGCGTTCTCGAGCAGGTTGATGAACGCCTGGGTGAACGCGATGTTGGGCAGCTCGACGGGGATCGCCTCCTCGTCGAGCCGGACGCGAACGTCGAGCGGGCTGCCCTTGCTCCACAGCCGCAGGGCGACGGCGACGAAGTCCTGCAGGGGGGCACGCTCGAAACCCGAGGCCGACGGGTCGCCGGCGCCCACGAGCAGCTGCTCCACGATGTCGGTGCACCGCTCGAGCTGGCCCTGGATGACGCCGAGGTCCTTGGTGGTGTCGTCGTCGCTGTAGCGACGGGCGATGCGGCGCAGGCGCAGGCCCATCGTGGACAGGGGGGTGTTGAGCTCGTGGGCGGCCCCGGCGGCCAGGGTGCCGACGGCCCGGAGGCGGTCGGTCTGGGCGGTGCGCTCGCGGGCCTCGTACAGGCGCTGCTTCTGCCGTCGCAGCGTGCTGGCCATGCCCAGGACGAAGCCGCCGACGCTGATCACCGTGACCGTGAGCGCCACGACCTGACCGAGGCCCATGAGCACGTTGGGCGGAAGCCCGTGCCGCTCGGGGTGCAGCGGCAGGTAGACCTGGTGGAGTGCGACGTTGGCCACCACCACGAAGCCCATCACGACCAGCGCGAACCGGGGCGGCATCATCACCGCCGCCATCGCCACATGGATCAGGTAGATCGGGACGAACGGGTTGTCGGCGCCCCCGGCGGCGAGGAAGAAGCCGGTCAGCACCACGACGTCGATCGACAGGTGGATGAGCAGCGTCTCGGGGCCGATGCGGTCGGGGCCGTGGAGCTGGCGAATCGCCCAGGTGTTGGCGAGCCCGAGCACGCCGGCGGCCCCGAGCATGAGCGGGATCACGATCGCGGGGCTGTCGAGTACGCTGACGACGAAGCTGACGGTGACGATCTGGCCGATGATCGCCACCCATCGCAGCCGGACGAGCCACGCCAGCCACATGGCGTTCTCGTCCTTGGTCTCGGCAAGGTGCCAGGGACTGGACTGGGTGGAGAGGAACGATGGCGGGTCGTCGGCCAACTTCATCCTGCAAGGACCTCGCGTAGCGGTCGGACCGCGCGCTGTCGCCGGGGAGCGTCCATCGGTTGCGCCCCGGTTCGGGAGGTCATCCTGCCACACACGGGCTCACGGGCCGTCGAGGCGGGACAGCTCGGCGGTGAGCGTGCCGATGGCGCGCCCGTCCGCGCCGACGTCAGGGCGCCACCGTGCCTCGACCGAGCGCCGCGTCAGCGCCCCGGGGTCGGTGTCCCACGTGGTGGTGGCCACGACCTCGATGGCGGGACCGATCGCGCCGACCTGGAGCTGGGCCGTGTGGGCCAGGGTGCACCGAAGGCCGGCGTCTGCGCTGGCGACGTCGGACAGGGTGGCCTGCGTGGACGTGCGCACGTCCTGGTCGAGCGGCAGCACCGGCGCGAAGGCGCGCGCGAGGCCGGGGTCGGGCCAGGTGTCGCCGGGACGCACCCCGGCCGCCGGAAAGTGTACGGCCATCAGCCGGTGGGGGAGCGCCTGGGCGAAGTCGGCCAGGGAACAGGCGACGATGCGTCCGGACAGCCGCAGGTCGAGGAACACCTCCTCGGGCGTCTGGCGTGCGGCGACGGCTCGCGCCGCGTCGAGCCGGCGGGCGTCGACGTCGTGGCCGTCGGCCGTGACCTGGGTGCCCAGGCCCACGAGCTTGCCTTCGAGGTGGATGACGCCGGAGGGGTCCAGGTCGGTGGCGACGTAGGTCCAGTCCTCCGCGCGCGTGTACCCGACCGACCCCACGTAGCGGGTGATCACCGTCCGGAAGGTCATCCGTGCCCCGGCGACCCAGCGCCAGCCGAGGCGCAGGGGCTGCTCCGGGTCGGCCACCAGGGGCGCGACGGGTGCGGTGTGGACGCAGCCGGCGGCCGTCGCCGCGCCCAGCCAGCCGAG
The DNA here is from genome assembly GCA_020632915.1 of Alphaproteobacteria bacterium. Taxonomy (GTDB): domain Bacteria; phylum Myxococcota_A; class UBA796; order UBA796; genus JACKEO01. The sequence continues at coordinate 8,450 of JACKEP010000006.1, forward strand.
CACCCGGCGCCGGGAGGGCACGCGGGGGGATGCGCTCAGCGCGCCTCCACGAGCCGACGCAGGGCAGGGGAGGGGGCGGTGCGCAAGACGGTGACGAAGCGTGCGGCGTGGGGCCCTTGCAAGGCGTCGGTGGCCAGGGCCACGGCACGCGGCTCGGGCAGGTCCGGCAGCGCGACGGCGACGACGCGGGCGATGCCGGCCCAGTCGGTGCGGCCCAGCCAGGTGCGCACGATGGCGTCGGCGTCGTCGCGGACCACCACGCACCGGGCCGCGCGCACCGCGACGGTGGGCGGGCTGTCGACGTGCTCGACGATCGCGGCGAGCGAGGCCGTGGGATCGGACAGGCGCGCGACGAGGTCGGCGCAGGGGGGCGCGCCGTCGTGGGCCGACAGGGCCTGGATCACCTCGCGCTCGGCAGCGCTCGGCGCCCAGTCCCCGGCGTGGGCGACCGGGACGGACAGGAGCGCAGCGACGACGGCGGACCAGGACCTCATGGCGCGTCGCTAACCCGGCGCGCGCCCCGTCACAGCGCCGCGGGAGCGGCGCGCGCCGATCGGCGGAGGGGGCATCCGATCGCCGGCCGCGGCGTGCCCGCGTGGCCCGGATGAAATCGGCTTCCACGATGGGGATGGAGGGGTGATACAACGGGCGCGCGTTCGGGGTCGCGGGCGCGCTCACGCGAGCCTGCCCTCCTTCCTCGCACCCCACCGCCTCTCTCCGCCTCCTTCCCCCCTCTCCCTCGCTGTCGGGCCGCTTCCCGTCGGTCCCCGGGCTCCCCGCCCGCCCACCGGAGCCTCCGGTGTCCTCCTCAGTGCACGCCTGGCTGGACATGATCCCCGAGCCGGCCGTCCTCGTGGACGACCATGGCAGGCCCGTGGCGTGGAATGCTGCGTCTCGGCATGCGTTCGGTACGCCGGCCACCGTGGCGAGCGCGGTGCGGGGCCTCAAGTCCGACCTGGCAGCCACGGCGGCTGCGGTCGCCCGCGGGGCCCAGCCGGGCGGACACGCCCTGGAGGGGCTCGACGCCCAGGGGCGGCTGTGGCGGGCCTGCGCGGAGCGGGTGGGGCCGGGCAAGGCGGTGCTGCGGTTCACGGGCGCAGACGGCGCGGTCGAGGACGTCGGGGCGCCGTCGGCACCTGTCGACGGACCGGTGGAGGACGACGAGGACGAGCCCACGGCCGAGATCGTGCGGTTCGAGCGCACGGCGAACGCCCTGGAGGGGATGGCGTGGCGCGAGGCCCGCACGCGCAACCCGGGCGAGGTGGTGAGCTTCCAGATCCGGTCGGCCCGGCACGCGCTCACCGAGCGCTCCCGGCGCATGGGCCTGCCGCCGGTCGAGGAGATCACCACCCACGAGGTGATGACCGTCGACGACGAGGACACCGAGGTCACGGGCGAGGTCACCGCGAGCGAGGTGCGTCGGGTGTTCTCCCGCGCCGTGGCGCCGGTGCCGCGGTTGCCGCCGGTGCTGGCGGGGGCCGTGGCGCCGTGCCTGCTGGTGCGTGAGGGCGCCGTCCTCGACGCCAACGACGCCGCGGCCGCCTGGCTCCACGCGGTCGATCGCGAGCGGCTCCGCGACGGGCGCCTGAGCGACCTCGCGCCCGCCCGGCTCGACAGCGGCGAGACCGCCGAGGAGGCGCTGGCGCGGGCCGAGGGCATCGCCCGCACGCGGGGGCACCACACGTTCCCGTGGGCCTTCCACCTCGAAGCGGGCCTGGGCGAGGCGTCGGTCGGCGACCCCAAGGTCGTGCCGGTCGAGGCGTCCCTCACCCACGTCGACGAGCGCGGCACCCGCGCGTGGCTGTTCACCTGGCGGGAGGCCGGGGAGCCCGGTCGGGTGGGCGAGGCCGATCGCGTGCGCGAGCGCCTGTCGCTGGCGCTGGCGCGGTCGATCCGGCCCCTGCTCGTGCGCGACGACGTCGACGAGGCCGTCAGGGAGGCGCTCGCCACCATCGGGTCGGCTGTGCGCGCCGACCGCTGCTTCCTGGTGTTGGTCGAGGAGGATCGGAGCACCGGGCGGGCGATCAACGGCCAGCGCTTCGCGTGGGCCACCGAGGGGGTGGACCAGCTGCCGCCACGCCGGGACGGCACCGCACCCCGCGGGGTCGTGCCGCCGCGGTGGTTCCGTGTGCTGTCGAGCGGGGGCGTCCTGTCGGGCGGGCTCGACGACTTCCCCGAGGACGAGCAGGCGATCCTGGAGCGCTACGAGGTGCGGTCGCTGGTCGTGGTCCCCGTGCGCAGCGAGGGCCGGCTGCTCGCGTTCCTCGGCCTGGACTCCTGTCGCGTGGAGCGCACCTGGACGCCCACCGAGATCGAGATCCTGCGCGGCATGGCCGACAGCTTCGCCGGCGCGTTCCGGCGCCTCGACGCTGCGCGCGCCCTGCGCACGGGGCGCGACCGCTACGAGGCCGCCGTGCGCGGTGCCGACGTGGCGGTGTGGGAGCTGTCGATCCCCAGGGGCGAGCTCGTCCACGCCGACGGGGTGGGGCGGTTGCTCGGCTTGCGCCCGGAGGACCTGCCGCGCGGCGTCGACGCCCTGCTGGGCGTGGTGCACGTCGACGACCGCGAGACCTGCCGACGGGTCGCCATCGCCCACGACGCCGGTCGCCTGGAGCTGGTGGACGTCGAGGTCCGCATGCGGGCCGGCAACGTGTGGAAGTGGGTGCTGCTGCGGGGCCGGATCACCGAGCGCGACCCGTCCGGTCGTCCGCTGCGCGCCAACGGCACCATGCTCGACATCGACGAGCGCAAGCGCCTGCTCGACGAGCTGCGCACCGCCCGCGAGCTGGCCGAGCGCGCGAGCGAGGCGAAGTCCCGCTTCCTCGCCAACATGAGCCATGAGATCCGCACGCCGCTCAACGCCGTGCTCGGCATGGCGGCGCTGCTTCAGGGCAGCCGGCTGAACGCCACCCAGACCGACATGGTCGACACCCTGCGCCTGTCCGGCGAGCACCTGCTGGCCCTGCTCAACCAGATCCTCGACGTGTCGCGGATCGAGAGCGGCGAGTTCGAGCTGTCGCGCACGGCCTTCGATCTGCGGGCGACGATCCTCGAGGTCGGTGACCTGTTCCGCCCGATCGCCGACGGCAAGGGACTCGGCCTCGACGTGCGCCTCGACGAGCGGCTGCCGATGCGGGTGGTCGGTGACGCGCTCCGCCTGCGGCAGGTGCTGGTCAACCTCGCCGACAACGCGCTCAAGTTCACCGAGCGGGGCGGCATCACGATGATGGCGTGGTGTCCGGAGCCGTCGGCGCCGCGGCGCGTGCGCATCGAGGTGGCCGACACGGGCATGGGCATCCCCCAGGAGCAGCTCGACGTGCTGTTCGATGCGTTCGCGCAGGCGGACGGCTCGGACTCGCGGCGGTTCGGCGGGTCGGGCCTGGGGCTGGCGATCAGCCGCGCCCTGTGCGACGCGATGGGGGGCAGGCTGTCGGCGGAGAGCACGCCGGGCAAGGGCTCGGTGTTCCGCTTCGACCTCGAGCTCGAAGGCGTGGCCGAGGCGGTCCCGGGACCCAAGCGGGCCGCCCTGTCGCCCAACCTGCTGCCCGCCGACCTGAAGATCCTCGTCGTCGAGGACAACGCCGTGAACCAGAAGGTGGCCCTGGGCATGCTCCAGCGCCTGGGCTGCGCGGCACAGGTCTCCGACTCGGGGCACGACGCGCTCGAGCTCGTCGAGATCGACCTGCCGGACGTGGTCCTGATGGACATCCAGATGCCCGGGATGGACGGCATCGAGACCACGCGGCGGATCCGGGAGCGCTTCGGCTCCCGCACGCGCCCGTGGATCATCGCGGTCACCGCGGCCGCCCAGACCGAGGACCGCCAGCGCAGCCTCGCCAGCGGCATGAACGACTACATCACCAAGCCGGTGCGTCCCGCCGAGCTCGAGCGCGCGCTGGAGCGGGCCCTGGAGGCGCGGGTCACCTGACGCCGGCGCTCCGCCTGCCGGGCGGGCGGGTCAGCGGCCGAGGTCGCCAGCGAGCTCGTCGAGGTCGGCGCGGACCATGCGGTGGACCAGCTCCTCCAGGCCCACCTGCGGGCGCCAGCCGAGCAGGCGCGCGGCCTTCGAGGCGTCGCCGCGGAGCCAGCCCACCTCGGCCGGTCGGTACAGGGATGGGTCGATGCGCACCCGCACGGTGTCGGTGCCGACCTCGACGCCCACGGTGTCGCTGCCGGTGCCGCGCCACGCCAGCGACACGTCGATGGCGGCGAACGCGAGCTCCACGAAGGTGCGCACGCTCTCGGCGCGGCCCGTGGCGACCACGAAGTCGTCGCCGCGCTCGGCCTGGAGCATCCGGTGCATGGCGTCGACGTACTCGGGCGCGTGGCCCCAGTCGCGGCGCGCCTCCAGGTTGCCGAGCGTGAGCACCTGCTGGTGGCCCAGCGCGATGGCGGCCACGGCGCGGGTGACCTTGCGGGTGACGAACTCGGGCCCCCGCAGCGCGGACTCGTGGTTGAACAGGATGCCGCGGGCGGCGAACGTGCCGTAGGCCTCGCGGTGCAGGCCGACCATGTGGTGGGCGGCGAGCTTGGCGATGGCGTAGGGGCTGCGGGGCACCATCGGTGCGTGCTCGTCGAGCAGGGTGTCGCCGGCGCCCGCAGCGCCGAACATCTCCGACGTGGACGCCTGGTACCAGCGCGCGTCGGGGCGGACGGTGCGCACCGCGTCGAGGAGGCGGGCGGTGCCGGTGGCGTTGACGTCGAGGGTGTAGGCGGGCTGCTCGAAGCTGTCGCCGACGAAGCTCTGGGCGGCCAGGTGGTAGACCTCGTCGGGCGCGGTGCGATCGACGGCCCGGACGAGGTTGGTGGCCTCGCACAGCTCCAGCAGGACGTACTGGATGTCGTCGGCGATGCCCAGGCGGTGCAGGCGCGAGAACGTGCGCTCCGCGCCGCGGCGGAAGCTGCCGTGGACCTCGTAGCCGTGGCGCAGCAGGTGCAGCGCGAGCCACGCGCCGTCCTGTCCGCTGATGCCGGTGATGAGGGCCCGCTTCATGGCGCGCTGGCTAGCCCGGACGCCGTCGTGCGACACCTCACCGCACCGCTCGCGGGGTCGTGTTGGCACGCAGTGGCAGGACTTGACCACGTCCTGACGGGAGCACGCCTGGGGGAGATCCCCCGAATCTCGCGGGAAAACCAAGGAGAAGCGCGGAACCGCGACATCCGTTTCGTGGCGTTCGTCACAGATCGACGCCTGAGGTGTGGGGAGGGGTACACTGAGGCGTCCATTCCATGGAGTGCCTCATGAATCGGATTGCTGTGGGCGTCCTCGCCCTCCTCGCGGCGTGCGCCACGCCGGACCAGGTGGTCGACACCCCGACGCCCACCGACGACATCGGTGACGTCGAGCTCGAGCTGGTGCCCATCGGCCCCGAGAAGACCGAGGTCGACGCGTTCGAGGCCACGCTCCCCACGCGCCCCGAGATCGTCGCCTTCACCGGTGAGGGCCACCGCGTCCGCGTGCTGTTCCTCAAGCTCGACAACGGCGTGAACGACGAGGGCATCGGTGCGCCCACGTCGAACTACACGGCGGTGATGTTCGACTACACCACGAACACCGAGTTCGAGGTCCACGGCGACTTCAAGGCCGCCGAGCCGGTCGCGAGCATCGCCCCGTCCGACATCCACCCGTCCCCCTCGCTCGAGGAGGTCGACGAGGCCGTCCAGCTCCTCCTCGACAGCGACCCGGCCCTGGCCGCGCGCGTCGACGCCGGCGAGCTGCAGATCTTCCGCGCGATGCCGCCGCTGCTCATCAGCGACAACGGCGACCGCATGTTCCCCCTGGGCATCCGCGAGAACGTCGACGCCGACATGGTCGACCGCGAGATCGTGGGCGTGAACCTGTCGGGCGGCACCATCATCCACTACGACGGCGGCGCGCCCCCCACCGCGTCGATCACCGCGTTCTCGTGCAACCCGCCGCCGAGCGCGGGCCAGTCCGGTTCGGGCAACGGCAACCAGGGCTGGGCCCGCCTCGTGGCCCGCCTGCGCGGCACCGAGATCTGGTCGATGACGGTCACCCGCCCGTCCGACTCGTCGGGCTCCGACGGCTCGGGCGTCGACCTCACCGACGTGCGCTACCGCGGCAAGACGCTGCTCGCGCACGCCCACGTGCCGATCCTCAACGTGCTCTACGTCAACAACGCCTGCGGCCCCTACCGCGACTGGCAGTGGCAGGAGAACCCGTTCGAGATCGCGCCCAACTCCACCAACGTGGCCAACCAGGGCTCGGGCATCGTGGTCACCGACTGGGCCAAGACGATGCGGGAGCTGCGCGACGACTCCGGCAACTTCTACGGCGTCGCCGCCTACCTCGACCGGGTCAACAACCAGATCGTGCTCATCTCCGAGCTGGCCGCCGGCTGGTACCGCTACGCCACCGAGTGGCGCTTCGCGCTCAACGGTGAGCTGATCGGGCGCTTCGGCTTCGACGCCGTCGACAACGGCTGCACCTGCCGCCGCCACACCCACCACGCCTACTGGCGCATGGACTTCGACCTGGGCTCGGGCAACAACCGCTTCGAGATCCACGACGACAGCTCCGGCTGGACGCAGGTCACCACCGAGGGCGCCACCAACCGGAACGAGGCGGAGCACCGCTACTTCCGCGTGAGCGACACCAGCTCGGGCGACAGCTACCTGATCTACCCGGGCCGCAACGAGGACCTGCCCGACAGCTACGCGTCGAACACCGACGGCTGGTTCCTCCGCGACCACAGCAACGAGGTCGAGGATCGCGGCGTCTACACCGGCACGGGCGCGAACCTGAACGCGTTCGTCAACGGCGAGTCCGTCGTCGACACCGACAACGTCTTCTGGTGGTCGGGCCACTTCCTGCACGACGACAGCGACCCGCTGACCAACCAGACCCACACCGTGCAGATCCGCCTGGTGCCCGAGAACTGGTGACGTCCTCCCCGGGGTGGCGCGGCGCCCCGGAGTCGGGGGGCTGCTGCCGCCCCGCTCCCTGTGCTGCGCTCTCCTCCTGGGCGGTGTCCGCCCGCGTACCCATCCCCCCGGGCGGTCTTCCGCCCCCGACCGCCAGGCGCGCCGCGCCGACGGACCAGAGGTCCTGATGCATCCTCGTTCCCTGTTCGTGTTGCTCGCGGCGCTCGGCGCCTGTGCCGACCAGCCCGAGTCGGCCTCTCCGTTCGCCGTCGACCAGGCGGCGGTGCCGATGTCCACGCTCGGCCTGTCCGTCACCAGCCCGGTGGCGCTCGGCGACGACATCCGGTTCACCGTCACCGGCGCCACGCCCGGCGACCACATCGCCGTCGCGGTGTCCAACGGCATCTTCGTGCCCAACCTCGGCGCCTGCTACCCGTTCCTGGGCGGCAACTGCCTCGACATGACCGCGGGCAGCACCGGCTACATGGTGGTGGGCCAGGGGACGGCCAACGCGTCGGGCACCTTCACCGTCCAGCGCCGCGTGCCGCTGGCCGTGCTGCCCGGTCGCTACGCCGCCCAGGCGCAGCGCATCGGCGCGGGCAACGACGGCAACGAGTCGAGCGCGGTCTACTTCGACCTCATCGAGGGCTGCACCGCCGACGCCTTCGAGCCGAACGACCGCCGCGCCACCGCCTCGCCGATGCCGGCCATGGCCACCGGCCTCGGGCTCTGCCCGGGCGACGAGGACTACTACGAGATCCTGGTGCCCGCGGGCGGCACGCTCGAGGTGGTGACCACCCACGCCGGCGCCGACGGCGACCTCGACATGACGCTCGTCGACGACCAGGGCGACCCCCTCGACATCGCGCAGACCGCCAACGACACCGAGACGCTGCTCTGGTACAACAGCGGCGCCGATCGCACGGTGTTCGCCCGGGTCTACGCCTTCGACGATCCGCAGGGCGACGGCATCCCGTACGATCTGGAGTCCACGCTCCTCGTGCCGGGTCCGTGCGTCGACGACGCGTTCGAGGACGACGACACGCCGGCCACCGCGCGCACGGCGGGCGTGGGCACCTACAGCGGCACGTCCTGCTCGGGTGACTACGACACGTTCGCCATCGCGCTCAACGCGGGCGAGCTGCTCACGGCGTCGCTGTCGTCCCCGGCCGGCCTCGGCGACACCGACGTCGTCATCGTCAACGCGGCGGGCACGCAGATCTCCAACGGTCCCGACGACCTCGTCAGCTACACCGCCACGGCCAACGAGACGGTCTACGCCCGCGTGCTGCTCACCTCCGACGACAGCTCGGGCGGCGGCAACACCTACGACGTCACGTTCGCCACGCTGCAGAATGCGCAGTGCCCCGACGACGTGTTCGAGAGCGGCAACGGCAACGACTCGCGCAGCACGGCCGTGCCCACCGCGAGCTTCCCGCCGGGCACCTACAGCAACCTCGGCGCCTGCGTCGGCGACGAGGACTGGTACGAGGTGCCGCTGACCGCCGGCCAGGTGCTGTCGGTGTCGCTCAACTTCAGCCACGCCGACTCCGACGTGGACGTCCGCATCTACCGCGGCACGCAGACCCAGTCGGTGGCGGTGGCCGAGAGCTCGAGCGACAACGAGGTGCTCGACTACACCGCCACGCAGACGGCCACCTACTACATCCGGGTCTACGTGTACGGCGGCTCGGTCGACGGCCCGCCGATCACCGGCGGTGCGCTCTACGAGCTGGTCTACGACGTGAACTGACCGGTTCCGGTGCGTGCGCGGGCCCGGCCCGATCCCCTGGGATCCGGTCGGGCCCGCCTGCCTTCGGGACCCGGGACGATCAGGGCGTGGCGCGGGGCGGTCCCAGCCACCGGTCGACGACGGCGCGCACGGCCCACGTCACCACCGTCACGCCGACGAGCAGCTCCACGGGCCACGGCGCCACCTGGTGCAGCAGGTCGACGGCGTTGGCGACGAGCGCGTCGGGGTCGGGGGCGTCGGCCGTGGGGTCGGACCACGACACCACCCACGGCTGCACGGCGACCGAGCGCACGAGGGCCGGCCACACCATCATCGACCACAGGAGCACGGGCACGGCGACGACGAGTCCGGCGAACGTGAGCGCCTGACCGGCACCGACGGGCACCTGCGCAGGAGGCGGAGGGGGCGCAGCACGCGGCGACAGGAAGGCGCCGCCGAGGGCCACCGCCCACACCACGAGGACCAGGCCGAGCGGCAGGCCGTGCAGCGGCAGGGCGCGGTGGGCCAGCGCGAGGGCGGACAGCGTCAGCGCCACGACGGCGCCGTCGACCACGAGGCGCGCGCGGGTCTCGGGGGCCGTGCGCGGCAGCCGGCGTCGCTGGACGATGACGTACGTGACCAGTCCTGCGAGGAGCGCATGGATGGGCAGCGTCCACATGCCCACGACGAGGCTGCCGTCGTCGGCGCTTCCCGCGGGCGCAGGACCCAGCGCCAACGCCAGCGCCGGGCCGGCGGTCCACGCAGCCAGCAGCGCCGACAAGGCGATCAGGCCGAGCGTGGTGCGGAGCACGAGGTCGAACAGGGTGGCGTCCATCGGGCGTGGCGGCGCGTGGGGGAGGGCGCTGCGGCCCAGCCACCCCGCCGCGCCGAGCACGACGGCGAGCAGGACCGTCCGTCCGACGGCGTCCGGCCAGCCCGTGCCGATGATGCCCAGCTGGGCCAGCGCGAACCCGACGGCCTCGGGGTCGTCGGGCACGGTGTCACCGACCCGTTCGACCACCCTGAGCTGCAGGTCGGCCACGGTGCGGGGCAGGATCGCCGCCGCGCGCACCCACACCACCGCGACGCCGCTCGCCATGATGCCCTGGACCACCGCGTTGCGGCCGGACGTGCTCCGCCGTCCCGTCCAGGCGCTGGCGACCGCCGCGAGGCCCATCGCCGACAGGGGGGCCCACGTGGAGGTGGGCGAGAGCACGACGAGCGCCGCACCCGCGACACCGGCGAGCGTGCCGCCGACGACGGCGTCGACGGTGGGGCCGGGGTGGCTCGCCGTGTCGTCGTAGGCGGTGACCTGGGGCTGGGACATGCACGCTCCGGAGGGTGGCCGAGTCTACCGTCCCGGGTCGGTGTGCGGGGACGCGGAGAAAGTCGGGGCGCGCATCTGCGGATGTGATAACGTGACTGCGCCGTTCATGGTTTGGGGGTCCGATGAGTCTGGTCGTCGCCGCGGCGCTCGGCGTGCTCGGGTGGACGTTCATCGAGTACGTCTTCCACCGCTTCCTCGCCCACACGTTCACGTTCGACCTGCGGTTCCGGCGCGAGCACCTGATGCACCACCGCAAGCGGGAGTACTTCGCGACGCCGGCCGACAAGGCGCGGCTCGCCGCCACGACCACGGCGCTCATCCTGCTGGTGGCGGTGCCGCTGGTGGGGTGGGCCCACGGCGCGGTGTTCACCGTCAGCCTCGTCGGTGCCTACCTCGTCTACGAGTGGATCCACCGCGATCTGCACGTCGCTGCGCCGCGCGGGGCCTACGGGCGGTGGGCACGTCGCCACCACCTGCAGCACCACCACGGCGATCCGCAGCGCAACCACGGCGTCACGTCGCCGCTGTGGGACGTCGTGTTCGGCACGCTGGCGCCGATCGAGGTGGTGCGCATCCCGGCCGGCAAGCTGCCGCGCTGGCTCGACCCCGAGGCGCAGGCGCCGTGGCGGGCCGACTACGAGGTGCTGCGGGCGCGCGCACCTGAGCCGGCGCTCGCCGCCGACTGACGCCTACTCGGTCGGCCGCACGAGGCCGAAGAAGGCACCGGTGGGGTCGGCGACGATGGCGGCGTGGCCCACACCCGGTGCGTCGAGCTCGGGCACCTGCACGATGCCGCCGTAGCGCTCGGCGCGGATCTGGTCGGCGGCGATCGACGACGACCGGAACCACGGGATCCAGGGGTGCCACGAGGGCGCGTGGGGATCGTTGCGCAGCAGGATCCGCGGGTAGCCGCGCGACGTGAGGTAGGTGAGCTCGCCGAGCTGCTTGACCCGGTAGCCCAGCAGCGTGGCGTAGAAGTCGGCGAGCACGGTGGCCTCGGGAGCGCGCAGCTCGACGAGCAGCACGTCGCCCGGCCGACAGGGGTCCGACGGGTCCTCGCCCTCCAGGGCGATCACCGTGAACGCGTGGCCTGCGGGGTCGAACACCTCGATGGTGCGGCCCCAGCCCGGCGCGTCCTCGGCGGTGGTGACCACGCCGCCACCCAGCTGGGCGACCTTCTTCTCGACGACCTCGGGCGACCCCGACAGGAAGACGTTCCACCGAGACGGCTGGAACGCCGCCATCGCCAGGAAGCCCGAGCCCACGATGCGTTCCTCGTTGCGGAACATCGTGAGCGTGCCCCACGGGTCGACGTGGACCGCCGAGCGCTCCCAGCCGAACATGCTGGTGTAGAACGTCTCGGCTGCCGCGATGCGCTGGGTGTTGATCTCGAGCCAGACCGGCTTGCCGTCCAAGCGCGCCACGCGGCACCCCCTTCGGTGGGGGGCATCCTACGCCGCGGGGTCGATCGGGTACACCCCCGATCGCCCGAGACGCGGGGAGACTAGGCCGCTGCGCGGGCCTCGATCTCGTGCCGCAGCCACGCGCTCGCCTCGGCGAGGTAGCGGCGCGGGAGGTCGTGGCGACGGGCCAGGCAGGTGACCGGATCGCCCGCCTGCACCAGATCCCAGAGCGCCTCGCGCAGGGCGTGCTTGCGGGCGCGACCGAAGGTGCGCGTGGCCTCCTCGACCTTGGTCTCGACCCAGCCGTCGAGCTCGGCCTCCAGGCGCTGCCGGGCCGGATCCTGGCACGGATCGGTCGGGTCGAACCCGTCCATCGCCTCGATCGCCGTGGTGCGCCCGTTCTCGACCCGGCGGTGGCGTGCCCGCGTGCGCCGCCAGCCGGCCGTGAACAGCCGGCGGTAGAGCTCGGGCGTGCCGCCTTCGCGCCAGCCCTCCTCGAACCACGCCCGACGCTGCGGGTGGCAGGCGTCGAAGAACGCCTCCTGCACGGCCTCCTCGACCTGCGCGGGCGCCGTGCCGGGGAAGCGGCGCGACAGGCGGGCGACGAGCCGCGGCCCGGCCTCGGCGCAGAGCGCGCTCAGCGCGTGGCAGTAGGTGTCGATCGGGGTCGGGAAGGTCCGCACGGCGTTCATGGTGTCCTCGCCCCCATCGCCGTTGCAGGCGACGTGCCAGGACGAAAACGGTGCTAGCGTCGTGAGCGGGCCGCGATTGCGCAACATTGGATGCGCAAGAGTTGATCAGGTGGCGACGTCGTCGTCGACCGTCCCCCGATCGTGGCCGTGGGAGCGCCGTCTGTCACCCCGACGGCGCGGTCCGGCGGATGCGGTGCCGAGCCTGTGCCGCCCGTGACGACGTTTCCAGACCTTGCCGGGGCCGCGCGGGGACTTACGCAACCAGGGTCACCCTGGAGGCTTCATGCGCATCGACATCGGCATCCCCGAAGAGCAGCGCCACGAGATCGTGGACGCCCTCTCCCGCCTGCTCGCCGACACCTACACCCTCTACCTCAAGACCCACAACTTCCACTGGAACGTGACCGGCCCCATGTTCCAGACGCTGCACCTGATGTTCATGGACCAGTACAACGAGCTGTGGACCGCCGTGGACCTCATCGCCGAGCGCATCCGGTCGCTCGGTGCGCCGGCGCCGGGGAGCTACCGCCAGTTCGCGGCCCTCACCACGATCCGCGAGGCGGACGGCGTGCCCGAGGCCAAGGACATGATCGCCCAGCTCGTCGAAGGCCACGAGGCCGTGATCCGCACCGCGCGCGCGGCGTTCCCCACGGCTGACGAGGCCCACGACGAGTCCACCGCCGACCTGCTCACGCAGCGCCTGCAGGTGCACGAGAAGACGGCCTGGATGCTGCGCTCGCTCCTGGCCTGACCCACGCCGTCGCGCGTCGCGGTGCCGTCCGTCGTCAGGCGGACGGGGACCGGCGCGTGGCCACGGCGAGCCGCTCGTGGATCACGAGCACGGGCGCACGGTCCGGCTGCCACCGGCGCGACCAGGTCGGGGCGTCCGAGTCGTCGGTCACCGACCAGCCGTGGTGGGCGAGCACAGCGTGGAACACCTCGGTGGGCACGAGCCCCGCCAGCGGCTCGCCGAGGGCGCGAAAGCCGAGGTGGCCGACGACGCGGAGGCGTTCGGCGCGGCCGCCGCGCAGGCGGTCGGCGAGCGACGACATCTCCGGCGTGGCGTAGGTGACGAGCAGCTGGCTGTCCGGCGCCGACAGGGCGCTCACGACGTCGAGCGTGGCGACCGTTGCCGCGGCCGGCAGGTACGGGGTCACGCCCTCCCAGATCCACACCGTGGGCGTGGCGGCATCGAAGCCGGCGTCGACGAGCCGCGCGGCGAGGTCGTCGCGGGCGAAGTCGACGGTCACCAGGCGGACGTGGTCGCCCAGCGGGACGCGGCGCTTGAACCGCTGGGTGGCGGCGTGGTCGACCTCCCAGGTGGGCACCGCGGCCAGCGCGGGCAGGCGACCGGCGCGGGTGTCGAACCCCGCGCCCAGCACCACGAGCTGGCGACACCCGGCCGTCAGCGCGTCGCGCACGGCGTGGTCGATGGCCAGCGTGCGGAGCACGACGTGGTCGGACAGGCCGAGCAGCCCCCACCGGAGGAGCGAGCGCAGCGGCTCGTGACGGGCCGGCGCCCGCAGGGCCTCGGTGGCCGCACCCACCGGCCACGGCAGCACGCGGTGGGCGAGGGGATCGAGGGCCTCCCCCGGACGGGCGGGGTCGTCGGCCAGCGCGCGGAAGGCGCTGACGGCCACGGCGGTGAGGCTCGGGAGGTGGTCGTACATCGCCACGGCGGTATCCCGGGGCGACGGGGCCATCCCGCCGCAGGGCGGACTCCGGGGGGGCGACCGGTCGGCGTTTTGTGGTACACCCCCGCGCCCGACACCGGAGCGTCACAGTGACCACGCGCATCTTGCCGTTTCTCGCGTTGCTCGCGGCGTGCTCCCCCTCCGCGGAGGGGTTGCGTGCCACGCCGCAAGGCGACGGTCCCGAGGTCGTCATCGACTGGGACGCCGAGCCGCTGCCCGAGATCCCGCTGCCCAACGACATGGCCACCACGCCGGACGCCACGTCGCCCACGGGGCTGCGGGTCAACATCCCCACCGAGGCGACCACGCTCTACGAGACCGAGAGCCGCCTGAAGATCGACGAGCTGTTCGGCTGGGGCATCTATGCGCCGATTACCGTCAGCTTCAGCGAGTCGCTCGACGTGGGCAACATCGTCGCGCGGCACCCGAACGACTTCGAGAAGGAGGACGCGTTCGCCGACGACGCGTTCTACGTGATCGACGTCGACCCCGACTCGCCCGACTACGGCAAGCCCGTGTCCCTCGACGTCGGCCACGGCCGGTTCCCGGTCGATGCGTTCCGCACCGACCGCTACTTCCCCAACGACACGCGGTCGGCGTCGCCGTCGATCCTGTTCGACACGGTCGACGAGGACCTCAACCACAACGGCGTGCTCGACCCGGGCGAGGACACCGACAACGACGGCATCCTCGACGTGCCCAACGTGTGGCCGCCGGGTGGCGATCCCTTCGAGGACCTGCTCACGTTCTACGACCTCGAGACGAACATGCTGCTGTTCCGTCCCGTGGTGCCCATGCGCGAGGAGACCACCTACGCGGTGGTGCTCACCAACCGCCTCGTGGGGGAGAGCGGCCAGCCGGTGCGGTCGCCGTGGCCCTACGTCAACCACACCCGCCAGACGTCCGCGCTCGAGCCGCTGGTCGACCTCCTGCCGGACTTCGGCCTCACGGTCGACGACGTCGCCTTCGCGTGGACGTTCACCACCGGCCGCGTCACCGGCGACCTCAAGGACATCCGCGAGGGCATGTTCGACGGCACCGGACCCTTCCGTCGGCTGGCGAAGGACTTCCCGCCGGGCTTCGTCGAGGCCGACCAGGTCTCGGGTCGTTCGATCGACGACAAGTACAACTTCCCCACCGAGGTGCTGTCGTCGCTGCTCGGGCCGCTGGGCCTGCTCGGTGACTCGGCCGGCGAGGACGTGCTGCTCGACGGGATGCGCAGCTTCTCGTCCCGCCTCGTGGGCGGCGCGTTCGTCACGCCCAACTTCATGGTCGACACCGACGACGGCGGCACGTGGGACGCCGACGAGTGGTTCAAGGTCGACCCGTACACCGGGTCGATGGCGGTCGAGGGCGAGCGCGTCACGTTCAACTGCGTGCTCCCCGATCCGGCCGACGGCATCGAGCCGCCCTACGACGTGATGCTCTACGGCCACGGCTACGGCTCCACGCGGCTGGAGTTCCTGCTGTTCGCGCCGGTCATGAACCGGTTCGGCCTGGCGGTGTGCAGCTTCGACTTCCCGGGCCACGGGCCGGGCGTCGACCCCGACCAGCTCGCCGAGATCAGCGGCCTGCTCGGTCCGCTCGGGCTCGCGCCGCTCGGCTTCAACCTGCTCGACGCGCGCTACCGCGACCTGAACAACGACGGCGTGCCCGACTCGGGCGGCGACCAGTGGTCCGCCGACCCGTTCCACACCCGCGACATGGTCCGTCAGGCGGTCGTCGACTGGATGCAGGTGGTGCGCACGCTGCGCGGCTGCGGCACCGGCACGATGCCGCTGTACGACTACGACGCGGAGGGCAACGCCTACCCGGCCGGCGGGGATCGCATGCAGTGCGACTGGGACGACGACGGCGTGCCCGACATCGGCGGCCCTGACGCCAACCTGTACATCGTGGGCGGCTCGCTCGGCGGCATCAACAGCGGCGTCGCCGCGGGCGTGGTGCCGGGGATCACGGCGTGGTCGCCGGTGGTCCCGGGCTGCGGCATCGTCGACGTCGGCGTCCGCACCCAGATCGGCGGCGCCGTCGAGGCGTTCATCGGCCGCTTCGTGAGCCCCCTGATCCTGGGGCTGCCCCAGGAGGACGGCAGCCTGCGGATCTCGGAGCTGGTCAACAGTGTCACCGACATGGTCGAGCTGCCGATCGACAGCATCGGCACCATCCCGGCCGGCGGCACGGTCGTGGTCACCAACCTCGAGACCGGGGAGGAGTCCCGCGGGATGATCCCGGCCGACGGACGCTTCCGCGTGGCCATCGCGGCCGACGCGCTGGACGCGGGCGAGAAGCGCCTCGCCGTCGACATGCCGATGTCGGGTCCGGAGGACGGCGTCGTCTACTCGGTGCCCGACAACGCCGGCCTCGGGGACCACCTGGTGGTCGAGCTCTTCGACGCCGACGGCACCAGCGTCGCGGTGTTCGACACGTGGGGCGCCGACGTCGTCCACGAGGGCGTGACCTACCCGGCGGGCTCCCCGCTGGTGGCCGGCTCCGAGGGCAACGGCAAGATCCGCGGCTCCAAGGACGCCCGCCGGCTGGCCCAGGTGGCGGCGATGGTGATGGAGCCCGGCGACCCGGTGGCCTACGCCAGTCACTGGTTCACCGACCCCGACCCCTACATCGGCCCGCAGAACGTGCTGCTCATGCCCACGCCCGGCGACGACCAGGTGCCGATCAACGGGGGCATGGCGTGCGCGCGCATCGCCGGCTTCACCGACTGGCACCACGTCGACGAGCGCTACGGCATGACGGTCGACCAGTGGCTGATCGACCGGCAGGTGGTGCGCGGCGCCGAGGAGCGCGGTCCCTGGCGCAACGCAGAGGGCGATCCCGTCCTGTTCGACGCCGACGACCTCGACGACGGCATCAACGTCTACGGCGAGCCCAGCGACACGCCGCTGCGGTCGACGCTCGACACGCCGGCCGGCCAGAGCGGCCTGCGCCTGCCGTACGTGTCGCCGAAGGGCACCCACGGCTTCCGCACGCCCGATCCGAGCCTGGCCTTCGACATCAACAGCTTCGCGATCTACCAGATCGCCCAGTACCTCGACACGCAGGGCAAGCAGCTGCAGGACCGCCCCTGCTACGGCACGGGGGACTGCCCCGACTTCCAAGCCTTCGACGGTGATGGAGGTGCTCAGTGAGCGCGCTGCTGCTGGGCGTGGCCCTGGGGATGATCGGCCCCGCTGCGGCCGAGGAACCGGCCCCCACCGCACCCCACACCATCGAGGCCACCTTCGCCGGGGGCGATGGCAGCGTGTCGACGTGGGGCCACCTGCGCCACATCCTGTCGCGCTACCCGGACTTCGCCGTCGACGCCGAGGGCACGATGGTGGGGCAGCCGTGGTCGATCGACCAGCGGCTTCGGGTGGGTGCGGACCTGCGCTACACCGGCGTGCGGCTGGCCACCGAGTGGGATCTCGTCACCGGCCAGATCGCCGGGGAGACGTGGGACATCCCCGGCGACGTCGACGAGCGCCACCGCGAGGCCTACCTCGCGGGCACCCCGCGCGGTCAGATCCCGCGACGCCTGTCGCTGGGCGTGGCGATCCCGGGCCTGCTCGATCTGGAGATGGGCCTCGTGCCCGCCACCACCTGGGGCCTGGGCATCCTCGCCAACGGCGGCGACCGGCTGCCGCTCTTCGGTCGGGTCGACCGTGGCGACCGCATGATCCGTGGCCGGTTCTCGTTCCTGCCGGTGCGCAACGCAGCCGGGCCCACGGCGCCGCTCGTGCTCACCCTGGGCTTCGACCGCGTGGTCGAGGACGACACCCTGCGCATGGCCTACGGCCAGACCGCCTACCACGTGATCGGCTCGGTGCTGTGGCGCGACCCGGAGCACGTCAGCGGTGGCTTCTTCTACACCTACCGCACCCAGACCGAGCCCGGCGACGCGCCGCGACCGACCACGGTGCACGCGCTCGACGGCTTCGTCGACGCCCACGTGGCCCTGTCGGACGCGTGGCGCCTCCGGGTGGCGGCCGAGGCGGTGCTGCTCACCGGGCGCACCGAGCGCGTGCTCACCTACGCCGACACGACCGGCACCAAGATCCTGTCGGGGGGGGCTGCGCTGGAGGTCGAGGTCACCGGCCCCGGCGACTGGACGACGTTCCACCTGCGGAGCGGCTGGGCCTCGGCGTCGGGCGACCCCGATCGCGGCGTGCTCAAGGACTTCACCTTCGACCGCAACTACAAGGTGGGGCTCATCCTGTTCGACCAGCTGATGGGGGGCATCGAGGCCGGCACCTACGCGCTGCTCGACGACCGCGCCGAGAGCGGCGGGCCGCCCGACGGCGCCGAGCTGCTGGTGAGCGAGGGCAGCGTGCGCCGGGCCACCTACCTGTTCCCTGCCGTCACCGTGCGCCCGTCGGACTGGATGGACATCCAGCTCGGCTACATCGGCGCGTGGAGCAACGGGCCGATCGCGCAGCCGTTCTACACCTTCCGCAACGGCGGCTCGCCCACCAACCACCTGGACCAGCCCACCGACGGGCAGCGGTACATGGGCTCTGAGCTCGACCTGTCGATCGGGCTCGGGCGCGGCGCGGCCACCGCGGGGTGGATCTTCCGCCCCAGCATCTGGTTCCAGGGCGGCGTGGCGTTCACCGGCGAGGCCATGGGCGGCGAGACGCTGGCCATGTTCCAGACCACGGCGCGCGTGGACTGGTAGCCGCCCCGATCAGGGGCAGGCGTCGTCGCAGGCGTCCCGCCACCCGTAGACGGTGTCGTCGCGGGGGGCGGGGGTGCCGAGCGCGTAGCGGTCGGTGGCCTCGACGCAGTCGGGGTACTTCTCGACCGTGCACCAGTCGCCGCGACTGTACTTGTAGAGGTACCACTCCCCCCGGGGGACCGTGATCGTGCCGGTGGCGACGTCGCCGTCGTGCGCGAGCGGCACGTGGGTCCACCCGGACGCGTCCGTGGCGACGTAGGGCGTGCCCGACGTGCCCGGGGGCAGGTGGACGGTGAGCGGCACCGTCACGGGCGGGCGGAGGTCGGACAGGGCACGGTCGTAGGCCAGGGCGATCGTGGCGTCGGCGGGCGGGAAGGGGAGCCGTACCCGCAGGGCGAGGGCCCCCGGATCCCGCCACCAGCCCGCGCCCTCGGGTGGCCACGCGCTGGCGGCGGGGACGGCGACACCATCCACCGTCACCCCGTCCACCGCGCCGTCCGCGCGCCACACGGTCAGGTCGAGCCACGGCGCGGGCCGTCGTGTGCCGGTGACGCCGTCGCGGGTCTCGCGGATGATCTGCACGGTGGCGCCGGCGTCGTCGGGGGTCAGGGTGATGGCCAGGGCGGCGTGGTCGACGCCCGGGTCTCCGTCGCCGGCGTCGTCGTACCAGGTGAAGCGCGAGGGCTCCGGGCCCGGGTAGAGCGCGAGCTCGAACGCTTCGGGCGCGGCGGCGTCGACCCAGGGCTGCACGGGTCCGAGCGGCACGATGGCGCCCTCGCGCACGAAGGTGGGCAGCGCGGCGAGGGTGACGGGGCGCTGCACGGTGACGGGGCCGTCCCACGCGGCCCCCGACGCCCACTCGTACCAGCGGCCCGGCGGCAGGTAGACCTCCCGCGTGGTGGCGCCCTCGGTCACGACGGGTGCGACGAGCAGCCACGGTCCGAGGAAGGCCTCGTCGTCACGCGACACGCCCGGTGCGGCGGGCAGCTCCCACGCCAGCGGCCGGAGCATCGGTGCGCCTGTCCGGTGGGCGGCGTCGGCGAGGCTGTACAGGTAGGGCAGCAGGCGCTGCCGTCGCCCGAGGAGCTGACGGCTGATGTCGGTGACCTCGATGCCGAACGCCCACGGCTCCTGGCCGGGCACGCCCTGGGTGACGTGGCCACGGAAGAACGGGCTGATCGTGCCCAACGCCATCCACCGCGCGAACAGCTCCGGGCTGGCCCCGCCGCTGTACCCGCCGACATCGGAGCCCACGAACGGCACGCCCGACAGCCCGAGGTTGAGCAGCATCGGCAGCTGCTGCTGCAGGCTCCACCACGCGCTCGGCGCGTCGCCCGTCCACACGGCGGCGTAGCGCTGGATGCCGGCCGTGCCCGCGCGGGACAGCACGAACGGCCGCGCGTCGGGACGGGCCCGCCTCAGGCCGTCGACGGTGGCGCGGGCCTCGAGCAGCCCGTAGGCGTTGTGCAGGTCGGCCATCGTGCCCCCGGCGCCGTCGCCGTCGATCGGCACGTCGTCGGGGACGGTGGTGCCGCCGCCACCTTCGGGGAACGTCGTCGGCTCGTTGACGTCGAGCCAGATGGCGTCGACGCCGCGTCCGGCGAACGCGGCGATCTCGCCCGCCCACCACGACCGCGTGGCCGCGCGGGAGAAGTCGGGCCACGCGCTGGTGCCGGGCCACGCCGTGCCCTCGTAGACCGCGCCGGACGCTGTGGTCAGCAGGTGACCGCCGTCGCGGGCCGCGGTGAACACCGGCCACGCGGGGTCGACCTTCAGGCCCGGGTCGACGATGCTCACGGCGTGTATCCCGAGCGTGTGCAGGTGGGCGAACAAGCCCTCGGGATCGGGGAAGTCGACCGGATCGAAGGTGAACGACCGGAAGCCGTCCTGGGCCTGGATGTCGAGCCACACGCTGTCGGCGGGCAGGTCGAGGTTGCGGAACGTGGCGGCGAGGTCGGCGACCTGGCTGTCGGGGCGGTAGCCCCAGCGGCTCTGGTGGTAGCCGAGCGCCCAGCCGGGGGGCAGCGGCGCGCGGCCGGTCAGCGCGGTGAAGCGGCGCAGCACGTCGGGCAGGCGCGGACCGGCGAGCACGTACTGGTCGAAGGTGCCGCCGGCGGTGCGCATCGACCACTGGGTGTCTTCGGCCACACCGAGGTCGACGGTCGCGCGCCGGGCCGTGTCGGTGAACAGACCCCACGCGCGGCCGTCGTCGACGCCGATCACCAGCGGCACCGACAGGTAGAGCGGGTCGGCGTTCGGTCCCCAGCCTCCCCGGGAGGCGTCGTAGGCGTCGGTGTTGTCGAGGTCCCACTGGCGGCCCCGCAGGTTCAGCGGACCGGCCTTCTCGCCCAGGCCGTGGAACGCCGTCGTGGCCGTGACGGTGGCGTTGAACTGCACCTCGCCCTGGGGCGTGCGGCCCCAGGCGCCGTCGGATGGGGTGTCGAGGAGCAGGACGCCGTCGGCGTCGCGGATCTGGACCCGGCCGACGGGGTCGACCGACACGACCAGATCCGGTCCGCACACCAGGGCGGTGTCGCCCTGTCCGGCCACCTGCACGGGCACGGGCACGGGCGGCGTGGGGATCAACCAGTCCCGGACGACGGGCGACGCCCCGTCGGCCACCCACGACAACCGCACGACGCTGTCGGGCAGGTGGGTGATCGTGAGCGTGGCGGCACCGACGGGGACGGTGACCGCGTCGCCCGTGCGCACCGCCCACCCCGGTGCAGCGCCCGCGCCGTCGCAGCCGACGACCTCGCCGGGGG
Source organism: Alphaproteobacteria bacterium (assembly GCA_020632915.1). GTDB lineage: Bacteria > Myxococcota_A > UBA796 > UBA796 > JACKEO01. The sequence continues at coordinate 29,617 of JACKEP010000006.1, forward strand.
TGTCGCCCGTGTCGGCGGGGCCGTCGGCGGCGGGCGTGCTGCACGCAGCGAGCAGGACGACGAGGCTGCGACGCACGGCCCCTCCCTCGTCGCAGCGTACCGCAGCGCGCGCGCCGGGTCAGCGCACGATGATCACGCGTCGGCCGTGCTCGTCCTCGAAGATGATCGTGTCGCCCCCGCCGTCGTCCTGGGCAGCGGGAGGTGCGGGGGGCGGTTCCACCGGCAGGCCGAGCGGTGCGGGCGCGGGGTCGACCCACGGACCGGGAGGCGTCACCGCGTCCCACGCCGCCTCCGGGCTCGCGAACGGACCCATCGCCACGGCGGGCCAGTCCGCGCACGTGACCTTGACCCGGGTGGGCGTCCACACCCCCAGCGTGGCGACGGTGGCCAGCATGCCGAGGGGACCGACCTGCGAGCGGACGTGCAGCACGCCGGTGTCGGGGCAGTAGCTGTCCAGCGGCACGGCCGACACGGGGATCAGCCCGAGGAACAGGCTGTGCTGCCAGGTCCGGTGGACGTCGCCGCGCGACGCCCCGGCGTCGATGGAACGCTGGGCGCTGTACTTGACCGACAGGCAACCGGGCAGGACGGCGGTGCTCGCCACCACCAGCAAGGGCAGGATCGTGCGGTGCATCGTGGCTCCAAGGGGCCCGCCCCGTGCGAGGGAGCGGCGGGGCGGGCCCGGCGGTGTGGGGGTCAGGGGCAGTCGTGGGACGGGTCGGTGCCGGTGTCGACGGTGTCGTCGCCCGCGACGACCACGAGCGCGTCGGCGATGACGGCCGTGCCGAGGTCGCCGAGGTCGAGCAGCGCGTCGACGCGGCCCCGCAGGCCCGGCGGCACGTCGACGGCCAGGTCGAAGCCGTCGTCGTCGTGGCGGATCGCGAGCACGGTGATGCCGTCGCTGAACGCGAGGTCGACGAGATCGGCGCTGTCGGCGTCGCCCGACAGCGTGCCGCGCACCAGCGACACCGTCCCCGACGGCACGGTGCCCGGGTCGAGCGTCAGCGTCAGGTCGAGCGCGGGCAGATCGGTCTCGGTGTCGTCGCTCGGGTCGTTCGGGTCGTCGTCGTTCGGGTCGTTGACGTGGTCTCCGGACCACCAGGGGTCCCCGTCGCTGTCGTCGACGCCGACGGCGACGAAACAGCCAGGGGCCGTCAGCAGGGCAAGGGTCAGGGCGAGCAGTCGCTTCATGGTCTCCTCCACTCGGGACGCCAGCGTGGCGGTCACCGGTCGTGGAACACCGGCCGTCGGCGGGGGTGTCACCCCGAAGTTGTCCGAGGGGGGATCGGGCGCGTGGTAGGCTGGCGGGCTCGCGTCCCGAGGTCGCCGTGGTCCACCCGTTGCGCCGTTTGCTCCTGATCCTCGCGTCGATCGCCGCGGCGTGGCCCGAGGTGGCTGCGGCGGTCGACGGCAGCGGCGGACGGGTGCCGTCGCTCGCCTACGACGACCGGGAGCTACACCAGCTCATCACCCCGTCCATGGGTCACGTCCGGCACAACCAGCCCTCGATGGTCGACGGCTGGCTGATGCTGTCGGGGAACGGCACCTTCGAGCTGTGGGACATCTCCGACCCGTACGCGCCCGAGCGCGTGTCGAGCTTCGAGAGCCCCGACCACGCCGGCGAGGCCGAGTCCCACAGCGTCTCGTTCCACAAGACGGCGGACGGTCGGACGCAGGCGGCCACGATCTCGGGCACGGGTGTGGACCTGTGGGACCTCGCCGACGCCGCGCACCCGACGCGCCTGGCGTCCGTCGCCCTCGAGGGCGTGCACTACGGCGACAACACCGAGGCCGTGTGGGGGGTGGCCTGGCAGGGGGACGTGCTCTACGTCGGCGGCACGAACACGGGCCTGCACCTGGTCGACGTGGTCGATCCCACCGCACCACGCGTCGTGGCCCGGATCCCCACGACCGCGCTCGGCGGGGTCAGCGCCGGGCCCCTCTGGGCCGTCGGCAACCTCCTCGTGGTCACCACGCCCAAGGAGTACAAGGGCGTCGCCACGCTCGACATCTCCGACCCGCTCGACCCGGTGCTGCTCGACGCCGTCGTGCCCGAGAACAAGAGCTACATCGGGGGCTTCTACGGCGGGGACGCCTGGCTGCTCACGCCGCTGCGCCGCTACGACGTGACCACCGACCCGTCCCACATCACGCTCGTCTCCACCGTACAGACGCCCACCGCCGAGTACATGTCGTTCGCCGACGGCTGGATGTTCATGTCGTCGCTGCGCCCCACCCCCGGCGTGTGGAAGCTCGACCCCTACGACGCAGCGCTCACCGCGGCGGGGATGACCAAGATCGAGGGCCGCCACGACGACCCCCTCGGCGGCTTCTTCACCGACGACCAGTTCAGCATGGCGGTGGGCAACCTCGTGGTGCTGTCGGACGACGAGGTCAGCATCGGCTCGGTGCTCGCGGTCCACGACACCGAGCCCGACACCCACCCGCCCCAGGTGCTCTACGTCAACCCGCCGGACGGGGCGCGGCAGCAGGCGCTGACCACGCGCGTGGGCCTGTCGCTGTCCGACCCGATCGACAGCCGGTCGATCCGTCCCGACACGATCGTGGTCCGCCCGCTCGACGGCGCGCCGCTCACCGGGTCGTGGAGCCTGAACCAGACGGTCGTGACCTTCTGGCCGGACACGCCGCTCGCACCCGACACCACCTACGAGATCGTGCTGCCCGCGGGGGGCCTGGCCGACGTGGTGGGCAACCCGATGGCGGCGGCGTTCACGTCGGTGTTCTCGACCGGTGAGGACGTGGCGGCGCTGCACTGCGCCGTGGCGCCGATCGCGGCGACGGCGGTCGGGGCACCGCTGGCGCTCACGGCGGAGGACGCCGGACCCGACGTCACCTACAGCTGGACCGTGGGGGAGGCGGCGTCGGCGTCGGCGTCGGCCGAGCGCACCTTCGCACCGACCCTCGACGTGGCGGGACGCTACCCGGTGCGGCTGACGGTCCACGGCCCGCAGGGGTCGCGCAGCTGCGCTGCCGTCGCTGTCGTGCACACGGCCCCGCTGGCCACGCGCCCCGTCGCGGCGTCGACCGTGGCCGTGGACGAGGCGTCGGGCCGCGCGTGGGTCGTCGACGCCGACGCCGACACGGTCACCGTGGTCGATCTGGCCACACGCAGCGTGGTGGGCGAGCACGTCGTCGGCGACCACCCGCGCACCGTCGCGGTGCTGCCCGACGGCCGCGCGATCGTCGCCAACCAGGACGACGACACCGTGTGCCTGGTGGACCCGCTCGTGGGTGCTGTGGACACGCTGGCGCTGCCGTGGGGCGCGCGTCCGTACGGGGTCGTGGTCACGCCCGACGGGCGCACGGCGTACGTCAGCGAGGAGGGCGGCGGTGCGGTGGCCGTGCTCGACGTCACGGGCGGGCTGTCGCACGTGGCCACGTGGCCGGTGCCTCGCGACGATGGCGGCCTGATCCCGCAGGTCCGAGGGCTCGCGTGGTTGCCGAGCGGCGGGTTGGTCGTCACCCGGTGGATCTCGCCGGCCGACCGTGGCCAGGGCTGGGAGCTGTCCACCGACGACGGCGCCGTGGTGCGTGAGCTGTCGCTGCGCTTCGATCCCGGCCCCGACGACCACGACAAGGGGCGCGGGGTGCCCAACGGCCTGGGAAACGTCGCCGTGAGCCCGGACGGCGTCCGGCTCGCACTACCTTCAGCCAAGGCCAACACCGCGCGCGGCACCTTCGTCGACGGCGAGGCGCTCGACGCCGACAACACCGTGCGCACCATCGTGTCCTGGGTCGACCTGACCACCGGCGCCGAGCTGGAGGACGCCCGCCTCGATCTCGACGACCACGAGCAGGCCGTCGCCAGCGCCTACAGCCCCCACGGCGACCTGCTGTTCGTCGTCAGCCAGGGCACGGCGCAGGTCGACGTCCTCGACGTGGCCACCGGCGCACGCGTCGCGGGCGCGTCGACGGGTGCGGCGCCCCAGGGCGTGGCCGTCACCGACGACGGCCTGCTCCTCGTGCAGGACAGCCTCGACCGCACGCTGTCGATCTACGACGCCACCGGCGTGATCGACGGCACCGACGGGGCGCTTCACCTGCTGGAGCGTCTGCCGACCGTCGCCGTCGAACCGCTCGACCCGGTGGTGCTCCGCGGCAAGCGCCTGTTCCACGACGCCCGCAGCCCGCGCATCTCCCAGGACGGCTACCTCACCTGCGCCACCTGCCACCCGGACGGCGGCGGCGACGGGCGCACCTGGGACTTCACGTCCCGCGGCGAGGGCCTGCGCAACACGATCGACCTGCGCGGCAAGGCCGGGATGGGCCACGGCCCGTTGCACTGGACGGCGAACTTCGACGAGGTGCAGGACTTCGAGGACGACATCCGCCTGCACATGGGCGGATCCGGCCTGATGGCGGACGCCGACTTCGACGCCGGGGACCGTGCCGATCCGCTCGGCGCGCCCAAGGCGGGGCTGTCCGACGACCTCGACGCGCTGGCGGCCTACGTCACCTCCCTCGACCGCTTCCCGCGCAGCCCCTACCGCAACGCCGACGGCAGCCTGACCGACGACGCCCTTCGCGGCCGTCGCCTGCTCGAACGCCTCGACTGCCTGACCTGCCACGGCGGTCCCACGCTGACCGACAGTGCTGACGGGACGCGCCACGACGTCGGCTCTGCGGGTCCGGGGTCCGGGGGCCGGCGCGGGGGGGCCCTCGACGGCTTCGACACCCCGACGCTGCTCGGCCTGCACGCGACGGCGCCCTACCTGCACGACGGCAGCGCCGCGACGCTGGAGGAGGTGCTCGCGCTCCCCGGCCACGGCGACGCCCAGGCCCTGTCGGCGCGCCAGACCCGTCAGCTGGTGGCGCTGCTGCTCCAGCTCGAGAACGACCTGCCCGAGCCCACGGCCGGCTGCGCCTGCGACGGGCGCGGTCGGGGACCGGCGGCGTGGGTCGTGGTGCTGCTGGTGGCGGTGGCGCGGCGCCGACGCCGATGGGGGCGTGCGGGGAGGGCGGCGCACATGCTCCTGGGGTGGCTGCTGCTGGTCGGATGCGGAGGCGGCGCGGTCGTCGAGCGTCCGTTGCCCGACGCGCCCGCCGGTGCCGCGTTCGGCGTGGTGCACGTCGACGCGCCGTCCACGTTCTGGCCCCGGTCCGGGTTCACCCCGATGGTGCCGCCCGTCCCACTGCCGTCGGCCGTCGCCGGGCAGGACACGGTCGAGGTGTGGGTGCGGGTGCCGGCGGACGCGCGGCTGGCGGTGGTCGACGGTCCGGACGGACCGACCCTGCGCTGGCCCGCGGGCGCGGCGGCGGATCGGGTGGAGTGGCGGGGCACCGGCGAGGGCCGGCATGTCGTCGACGTACGCGGCACCATCCTCGACGCCGACGGGGTCGCCTGGGACCACCTGTACCGGCCTGCAGGTGTCGGACCGGAGGCGCCGCTGCTCGGCGTGCGGTGGCCGGCGTCCGACGTCGGGGTGCGCGCGGCGGCCGTGGCCTGGCTCGGCGACGCGCTGGCCGACCGTCCGCCGATGGCCCCCGCGTCGACGGAGGCGAAGGCGCGCTGGCGCGAAAGCCTGGAGCGCAAGGCGGTCTGCACGAGCTGCCACGTGCCCCTGCGGCCGGCCAACGCGCGCCCGGGCGCCCACGGCCTCGTGGACCGCGGCACCGACGCCAACGGCTGGTTCACCCCGGCGACGCTCCTGGCCGACGACGTCCCGATGGAGACCTACAGCCAGGATCGCAGCGCCGCCGTGTCTGCCGTGTCGGTGCGGTGCGGGTCGGAGGCCGCGCACCAGGGCGTGCGCGGGACGTGGGCGTGCCCCGACGGCAGCACCCCGATCGGGCACCTCGATCTCGCGGCGGCGTGGACATCGGATCCGGACCACGCGGCGGCGGTGTGCGCCGGGCGCCGGTGGCTCGCCGATCACCTGGACGAAACGGGCCTGTCGCGCTGGCCGCGCCTGCTGGAGGGCTGCAATCGTTCGAATCGTTGAGATGGTGTGTTCGAATCATTGTGCTGGTTGTGATGGATGCACCGGACCATGCTGCGCACGTCCCCCGAGACTGGAGGAAGGACATGCGTAGGTCCCTCACGTCGTTGATCGAGCTCGCCCTGGTGGGCGCCACCCTGTCGCTCGCGTCGTGCACCGAGGAGCCGGCCGCCGACGGCGACTGCACCGCCGACGACACCGACACCGACTGCGAGCAGGGCTGCCCGGAGCAGGGCTGTCCCGAGCAGGGCTGCCCTGAGCAGGGCTGTCCCGAGGCCGGCTGCCCCACCTGAACCCGACTGCGCGCGAAGGTCGGCGGTGTCCCGGGGGGACGCTCTTCTCCTCGTCCCCCCGGGCGCCGTCGACCGGAACGCATGCCCCCGCCAGGAGGCGACCATGCGCCACCACGCCCACGGCCTCGGCATCGGTCTGCGAAAGCCCTTCGCCGATGCGCTCGTCGACGGCAGCCGGGACGTCGACTTCGTCGAGATCATCCCCGAGAACTTCGTCGGTCGGGGCGGTCGCGCGGTGGCCACGCTGCGCCGGGCGGCGGAACGCTGGCCCGTGCTCGCCCACGGTGTGAGCCTGTCGCTCGGCGGACCCGATCCGCTCGATCGTGCCTACCTCGTCGCGCTCAAGGCGTTGCTCGACCTCCTCGAGGTCCCCGTCTACACCGATCACCTCTGCTGGTCGTCGGCCGGGGGCTACGCCACCCACGACCTGCTGCCGTTGCCGTTCTCGGCCGAGGCCGTGGCGCACACGGCAGCCCGCATCCGCCGCGTCGCCGACGTGCTGGAGCGTCCCGTCGCCGTCGAGAACATCAGCTTCTACGCGGTGATGCCCGGTGGCGAGCTCGACGAGCCCGCGTTCGTCACCGCGGTGTGCGACGCGGCGGACTGCGGGCTGCTCCTCGACGTGAACAACGTCCACGTCAACGCCGCCAACCACGGCCGCGACGCCCGCGCCGACCTGCTGGCCCTGCCGCTGCACCGCACCGTCCAGCTGCACGTCGCGGGGCACCACCGCCAGGGTGCGCGCCTGGTCGACAGCCACGGCGCGCCGGTCTGCGACGCCGTGCTGGCGTTGGCGGCCGAGGCGCTGGACCACGTCGGCGACGTGCCCGTGCTGCTCGAGTGGGACACGTCCATCCCGCCGCTCGACGCCGTGCTCGACGAGGCGGACCGCCTGCGCACCGCGCTCGCCCCCCACCGCGGCGCGTGGCGGGCCTCCGCATGACGCTCGCCGCCTTCTTCGACGCCGTCGGCCCCATGGTCCGCGGGCAGCGCAGCGCCGCCGACGTGGAAGCCGCGCTCGGCCCGTGCCCCACAGGCACCGAGGCCCTCGGGTGGTACGCCACGCTGCAGGCCCACCACGTGCGGTGTCAGCTGGCCGAGCTGTTTCCCACCGTGCACGCCGCCGTCGCCCGTCGGGGTCCCCAGGCCTGGGACCGCCTCGTCGATGCCTACGTGGGCTGCCACCCGCCGTCCCACTGGGAGCTCGCCCGCGTGGGAGAGGCGTTCGCCGACTGGCTGGTCGCGCACGACGTCGACGGCGCGCGCCTGGGCAGCGTCGCCGACTGGCGCTGGACGCGGTGGCTGGCCCGCACCGCGCGCGACACGTTCGACGGCGACGGGCTCGACGTGCGGCTGTTCGTGCGCAGCTGGCCCGTCGACGCGCCGCGCCTGTCCCGTGCCCTGCGCGATGGCGACGAGCCCACCGCCGCGGTGCCCACCTCCGTGCTCGTGTGGCGCCACGAGGCCACCGGCCGGGTGCACCACCTCACGCCGTCGCTCGCCACGCTCGCGGTGCTGGCCACGCGGCAGGGGCTGGCGCTGCGCGGACCGCTGGCCGACCTGTCGGCCGACCGCGTGGCCGACGAAGCGGCGCGCCTGCTGCGCCTCGGCGCCCTGATCCCCGATCCCACTCCCCGACCCCCGGAGACGCCATGACCCGCCTGCTCGTGCTCTTCCCGGTGCTCTGCCTCGTCGCCGCTTGCGCCGACGGCACTGACCCCGACGCCACCCTCGACGTGGACGCGTTCGCCGCCGACCTGTGGGACGACGCCGTCGGCGCCTACCCGGGCTGGTCGCAGCGCGGCGCGTGGACCACGACGCCCGTGCCCTCCCAGAGCCACGCCGGCGACCACGTCGTGGCCTGGTACGACGACGCCATGATCGCCTGGGACCTCCAGGGCACGGCTCCCGACGGCGCCACCGCCGTCAAGGTCCACTACGACAGCGCCACCGCCACCGAACCCAAGGCCTACACCGTCATGACCAAGGTCGACGGCTTCGACGCCGAGCACGGGGACTGGTTCTGGGCGCGCTACGAGGCCGACGGCAGCGTCACCGTCGCGGGGTCCGTCGGGGCGTGCACCGGCTGCCACGGTGCGGTGTCCGACACCAGCGACTGGGTCTACGGCGAGCCGCCCGCGTAGGCGCTCAGAACCGCACGCGCAGTCCGGCCTGGTAGCCGACGGCGCCCTGCACGCCGTTGCCGAGGTCGAAGCGCGGCATCAGCGTGTCGAGAGGGGCCTCGGCGCCAGCGCCGATGGGGATCGCTACGCGGAACGCCGGTCCGATCCACAGCCCGAACGGGCCCGCGACGTCGCCGCCGATCATCACCCGCAGGGACGTCACGAAGCCCGTGTCGATGGTGGCGAGATCGCCCGTGGGCGCCTCCAGGGTCTGCAGCACGATGTCGGCGTCGAGGTAGAGGCGCTGGTCGAAGAACGTGGCGTGGCCGCCCATGCCGCCGCCGAACGACAGCGCGATGTCGTCGACCGGGTCGAGCCCGACCAGCAGCGTCGTGTAGATGTGCTTGCTGCCGAACTTGAACCCGAGGGCCGCCGGGGTCAGGTCGTCGGTCCACAGCTCGAAGGCGTGGTAGCCGTTGCGCGCGATGGTCACGAGGCCGAGCGCCTCGCCGTCGAGCTCGTCGGCCACGTTGAACAGGCCGAGCTGGAAGCCCTTCATCCGGCGCGCCACGTTGATCAGGCCGAGCTGGACGCCGTCCCCGTCGCCGGCCTTGTTGATCAGCGCGAGCTGGGCGCCGCGCATCCCCACCGCGGCGTTGAACAGTCCCGACACCTGCAGCCCCCGCACCGTGTCGCGCGCCTGGTTGCCCAGGATCGACAGCTGGGCGCCGTCGACCCGGCTCCCCGCGACGTTGACGCCGCCGGCGAGCTGGGCGCCGACCAGGTGGCCGTGGTGGACGTTGAACAGGGTGGACAGCTGGGCGCCCTTGCGCCCGCCCCACGCGATGTTGCCCACGCCGGCCAGCTGGGAGCCGAACGTGGACTGGGGGCTGTCGCCGTGGACGAGGTTGACGATGCCCGCACCCTGGAGTCCGGCGAGGCGGCCGCCGACGTCGTTGACGAAGAACGAGCCCTGGAAGCCCTTGAGGTCACCGCCGGCGTGGGTGTAGCCGAAGGTGAGCTGGGCGCCGGTGACGTCGTGGCGGGCGCGGGTGCCGAACAGGCCCAGCACACCGCCGCGCAGGCTGTGGACGGTGCCGCCGAACAGGTGGAACGCGACGCCCTGCACGGCGACGCTGGCCTTGGGGCTGTCGAGCGGCGTGCCGGCGACCCGGAACTGACCGTGGACGGTCCGCGACGGCGGGTCGGCCTCGGTGTCGCCGCGGGTGCGGCCGTCGACGAAGAGGTCCTGGCGCGTCAGGTCGGCGACCTCGACGTGGGCCGTGCGGCCCGGCGTCACCGTCACCCGCGCGGTGTAGGCCACCGGCCGTGTCTGCAGCTGGACCTGGTAGGTGCCGGGTGGCACGCTGAGCACGAGCGGCTTTCCAGGCACCTTGTCGACCTGGGCGAACAGGTGGCCGTCGGCCGTGCGCAGCCAGAGCGCACCGTCGAGCGTGGCCCCCAGCTCCAGCCGGGCGGTGGCCGCGCGCAGGTCGGTCATCACGTAGTCGCCCTGTCCTGCCAGATCGAGGGCGTAGTACGGGCTCTGGGGACCGATCCGGCTGTCGGCAGTGGACGCGCGCGTCTCGCGGAACGTGTAGGTGTAGGCCTCCGACAGGGTGACGAGGCCGTCGCCGTCGGCGTCCGCGGCGCCGCGCAGGGCGGTGACGAGGTGGTGGGTGAAGAACGACGCGCCGATGCGGTCGGACTCCTGGCTCGACTCGTCGGCGGTGGACGAGGTCAGGAACGCCTCGCCGCGCACGGTGCTCGCCTCGTCGGTCAGGAACGCCGGGCGCGCGATGCCGCCCTTGGCCCGCACCAGCGCCCCCGACGCGCACGAGTCGAGCACCGCGAGGCGCACGTCGGCGTCGAGGCGCGCGAGCTCGGTGCGCAGGCGCAGGTAGCTGTAGGGCTCGCCACCCGGGAGCAGGCCCGAGGCGTCCGAGTGGCCCGAGTAGTACACCACCACCTCGACGCGCGCGGCGGTGCGGTGGGCGGCCACCACCCGCGCGGACAGGTCGGCGAAGGCCGCGGTGATGCCGTCGCGGCTGGGCTCGGACAGCACGAGCAGGTCGTCGGGCGCGACGCCCCCCAGATCGGTCAGCACGTGGGCGAAGCTGTCGGCGTCGGTGTGGGCGTAGCGCAGCGTCACCCGCTCCGGTCCGCCGTCGTTCGACCCGATCACCAGCGCGAACCGCCGCAGCGGCACGAGCTCCTGGGCGGTGGCCACGGTGGACAGCGCGCCCGCGAGGACGAGGGCGAGCAGGCCGCCCGCCCGACCCGCGCGGGTCATCGCTTCGCCTTGCGCACCGTGAACCGCGCCACCGGCAGGGACTGGCCGTCGGCGCCCACGAAGGTGGCGGCCGGGCCGGCCTCCTTGACCGCCTCGACGATGTGGTCGACGTCGAGCGGGGCGTGGTCGGTGACGAACAGGAACGACTCGAAGCTGGGGGCGTCGTCGAGCTCGAACGCGCGGCCGAGCCGCTGCTCGCCCCCGGCCACCAGCGCCGTGGTGCCCTTGCGGCGATCGGGGTGGTGCAGGGTGACGGTGCGGTTGCCGTCGATCGACAGGAGCACCCCGTAGCGCTGACCGGCGGCGAGGTAGGCCAGCTGCAGCACGGCGCCCGCGTCGAGGTGTTCCCCGTCGACCACGGGCTGCGGGCCGGCGTCGGTCTGGACGTACACGCGGATCTCGGGCGCGATGTCGCCCTTCGGTCGCTCCGGGAACGCGTCGACCAGCACCACCGGGCTGTCGTCGGGGAGGGGGCCGGTGTCGGGGCGTCCGATCACCACGAGGGCGGCCACGGCAGCGACGAGCACGGGCGTGGCGGCCACGGCCCAGGTGCGCCACGGCGCGGGCTTGCGGGCGGGCGTGGTGGCGGCGGCGCGGGCGCGCACCCGATGGGCGAAGCGCTCGGGCGGGATCTGCTCGAGGATCTCGGCGTCGGAGGCGGCGATGGCCGCGAGCCGGTCGAGGCCCCCGGGCTCGGCCTCCAGGGCCGCGCGCACCTGGCGGGCACGCTCGGGCGACAGCTCACCGTGGGCGAGCTGCTCGACGAACAGGTCGGGCACGCGTCGGGGCGTCATGCGGCGTCCTCCAGGCCATCGAGGTGCGCACGGAGCGTGCGCAGGCGCTTGCGGACCCCCGAGACCGACAGGCCCACCTCCTGGGCCGTCTCCTCGAGCGTGAGGCCGTCGACGTAGTGCAGCACGGCCATCACGGCGGTGGACGGCTGCTCGCGGGCGAACAGCCGGTCGAGCAGCGTGCGGGCCACGGTGCGCTCCTCCGCGTCGTCGAACGTCGCCAGCCGCAGGAGCAGGTCGTCGTCGGGATGCTCGGGGTGGCGTCGCCGCGTGCGCAGGACGTTGAGACAGGTGTTGGTGGCCATGCGGTACAACAGGCTGCTCGGGGCTGTGTCGTGGAGGCGCTGACCGCGTCGCACCACCTGCACGAACACCTCCTGCATCGCGTCACGCGCGAGCTCCTCGTCCTTGAGGAGCGCGCGGCAGCGTCGAAGCACCATGGGTCCGTGTGTGCGGTACCAGGCGGCCACGTCGGGCACTGGGTCCATCCGGGTCTGCCCCCTTCAACACCGGAGCGGCGTCCCAGTGTCACCCACAATCCGCATCGGTGCCCGCGATCTGCGTCAGTCCTGCGGTGGGTCGGGCGGACCGAACGGATCGCTGGCTCCACCCGCCGCGTCGGGCCCGTCGTCGTCGACGTCGTCGCCGGCTGCGGGCAGGTGACGATCGTGGCGCGCCGCGTCGCAGCCCTGCCGTCGCAGCCGCTGCGGCACCGCCTCGGGCTCGGGCTGTCCCGGGGCGGGGGACCGCTCCAACATCCAGTACAGCGTGGCCTGCAGCGCCCGCTGCTCCTGCGGGTGGCTGGTGTTCCACGTGCGGCACACCCAGTCCAGGTAGGGCGGACGCGCCTCCTGGGAGGTGCGCAGCCACAGGCTCCAGAAGTACTTGCGCCACCGCTCCGAGGCGTAGGGTGCCTCCGGATCGTCGGGCTTGGCCCACGCGCGGGGCGCCCCCCCACGGAGCGCGTCGACCCGGGTGCCGTCGGCCAGCACCAGCTCCACCACCGGCCAGCCGTCCTCCACCAGGGGCTCGGGAGCGTACATGTTCCAGTTCTGGTCGAGGCGCAGCGCGACGGCCAGGTGACGCCAGTGGCCCCGGACCGCGGGCAGGCTGTGGAAGGCCGTCGCGAGGTTCCACCAGAGCACCAGCCCGAACGCGAGCGACGGCGCCACCTGCGGCAGCCACGACCGCCACCCCCGTGGGCCCTCGCCGTCGGCCACCCGCCAGCCCAGCCGGTCCCAGACTTCCCCGGGCACCAGCCCCAGCCAGAGCAGCACCGACCACCAGCTCCACCAGCCGATGTGCAGCATCAGGCCGAGGCTGATGTGGAACGCCCAGAACACCGCGATGACCACGGCGCGGATCCGCCACGTGCCGCGGGGCCAGAACAGGGCGAGCGGACCCACCACCTCCAGCACCATCGTGGCGTGGGTGCCGTAGGACAGCACCGTGGGCCACGCCCGCATCGCGATGCCGAGGTGCCGGGTGAACACGTCGGCCTGCAGCGTGTACCAGCCCGCGGTGCCGTCGGCCCAGGCCGGGCCGGTCTTGAGCCACCAGGTGACGAGGTAGATGATCACGATCTGCAGCGTGTAGATCGCCGTGGTCGGGGACAGGACCGTGCGCGGCGGGGCCGGGAGACGACCGGACCGTCGGTCCACCGACAGGTGGCCCGCGAGCGGCAGGAAGATCGCCCACAGCAGGCTGATCCGCACCACGGTGTCGACGCCGTACAGGACGTACAGGTTGCGGGCCTGCACGCTGACGACCAGCACCCAGGCCAGCACGGTGGCGGCGCGGGTGCGCCACCCGACGGCGATCGCGACGCCGGCCAGCGCGGTGAGCACGAGCAGCAGGCCGGCCCACGTGGCGCTGCCGTCCCAGAAGAACAGCGACGGCCGCCAGCGCGCCGCGTGGGTCAACGCCCGGGGGAGGGCGCCCGCGTCGGTGTAGTGGGCGGACAGGTCGCGCAGGCGGTCGAGGGCGTCCAGCGTCACCAGCGCGCCCATGCCCACGCGGAACGCGGCGAGCGAGCGGCTGTCGAGGCCGAACAGGCGGGCGAGCAGGGCGGGGGGCGACTCAGGGCTCATGACGGCGCACCATGCCACGGGCGTGCCGCACCTGCACCGGCGCCGCGATCGCTACGGTGACGGCGCGTCCGCAGGCGGAACGTCGGGCGCCGCGGCCGGAGCGTCGGTGTCGGGGGGGAGCGCGCGGGGGCTCCCCGGACGTCGCGCCGCCAGCTCGTCGTTCCACGCGGTCCACCGGGCGATGAGGTCCGCGCGGACGTCGGGATCGTCGACCCGCGCGTCGCCGTCGACGGTGCGGACCTCGTAGTGGTCCCCGGGTCCCACCAGCAGGCGATGCGTGCGGGTCTGGAGGGCGGCGGTGGGGGCGGTGAGCAGCGCGCCCAGGTCGGCGTCGGGCGCCATGTTCGTGAGCTGCTCGATCATCTTCGGCGACGGTGGCGGGTTCTCGGTGACGACGCCGTGGCGGTCGAAGCGGCGGTCGAGCGGACGGGCCAGCTCGGCGGGCAGCGTGATGCCGGCGAGCTCGGCCAGCAGCGGGAACACGCGCGTCGTGGACACCGGCGCGTCCACCCGCTCCGCCTCGAGCTCGTACGGGCGCATCAGCACCAGCGGGACGTGGCTCACGGCGGGGGACGCGCTGAACGGGTGGCCCCACCGACCGTCCTCGCCGAGGTGCTCGCCGTGGTCGCCCACGACGACGATCACGGCGTTCTCCAGCAGGGCCGCCCGCGCGGGTCCGAGGAACGCCATGGTGAGGTCGTCGAGCCACGCGAGCGTGGCGTCGTAGCGGACGGCGACGTCGTGGGCCTCACCGGCGGCCGGCTGCGCCAGCCCCGTCATCCACCGGAGCTGGTCGAGGGGGCTGAAGACGAGCTGGCCCGCGTCGCCGACGACGTCGGTGCCGAGCACCTGCTGGAGGTTGGCGACGGGCGGGTTGCGCGGCGCGTGGGCCTCGGCCAGGTCGAGGAAGGCCAGGAACGGCCGGGTGACGCCGCGCTCGCTGCGGTCGTCGAGCCACGCCTCGAACACCCGCGCGCCGAGGCTCGACGTGTCCTTGAGCGACCAGCGGCTCTCCTGGGCGCCACGTCGCGCCGACAGCGGATCGCCCCCGGCGTTCGCCACCAGGTTCTCGGCCTTGGACTGCCACGGACGCGCCCACGGCTGACCGGCGAGGTCGAAGCCCTGGAGCAGGTTGGACTCCGTGCTCACCCACGGGTTGTCGGACCAGGCGAACGTGTCCCAGCCGCGGTCGGCGAACACCTCGGCCAGGGTGGTGAAGCGGTCGTCGAGCCGATCGCCGGGCGAGGCGACGCCGTGCAGGGCCACGGGCAGGCCGGTGAGCAGGCTCGCCGTGGCCGGCAGCGACCACGTGGCCGGCGCGACGGCCTGGGTGAACACGACCCCGGCGTCGCCGAGCTGGGCGAGCCGGGGCGTGGTGTGCAGCGCCGGATCGGCGAGGCTGGTGCGGTCGAAGCGTGCGGCGTGCCACACGACGACGACGACGTTCGGGGCGCCCTGCGGCGCGTCGGGCTTGGGGCCCCGGGTGGGGGCCGGACGCTCGCTGCGCGCCGGGGCGCCGTCCGCGGGTCGCGCGGCCTTGGCCTTGCCCTGGTAGGGGGCCGCCGTGCGCTCCGTGCCCTGACAGGCGTCGGTGCACCCCGACGCCAGCAGGGCGAGCAGCAGCGGTCGCAGGCGGGCGTGCACGACGGGCCTCGGTGGCGGGGCCGCGAAGGTAGCACGCACTGCCGCGACCGGCGGCAGGACGTGTGCGCGCCGCGCGCGACGGATTACGGGGCGCCACCGTCCGACCCGGGGCCCGCGCCCGCTGGAGGTCTCATGTCCGATCACGGCTTCGTCCCCGACGACAACAACGCTGCCATGGACGCCGGCGTCGCGATGCTGGTCGTCTTCGTACCGTTCGTGCTGATGGTGTTCGTCGGCCTGTACGTGCTGGGCGGCGTCAACCTGTTCGGTGGCGGCGGTGGCGACCACGGCGATGCCGCCGAGCACGCGTCGGCGTCCGCCGAGCACTGATCGGCCGATCGGCGTCGTCCGCGACGCGCGGCAGGAGGATCGGCCATGTGGCGCGCGTTCGTGAGCATCGTGGCCGGGCTGATGACGGCGGGCCTCGCGATCGCCGGCATCGAGAGCATCGCGCAGGCGCTCTGGCCGCCCCCCGAGGGCTTCGACCCCACCGACCCCGACCAGCTCGACGCGCTGGTGATGGCGATGCCGATGGCCGCCAAGCTCATCGTCACGGCGGGCTTCGGGCTGGGCCCTCTGCTCGGCGCCGTCCTCGGCGGCTACCTGTCGCAGGAGCGTGAGCTCCGCGTCGCGGTGGGCGTCGGGGTGGTGATGGAGGGGATGACCCTGCTGAACCTGTCGGCCATCGCCCATCCGGTGTGGATGACCGTGGCGGCCGCTGCGGTCCCGCTTCCGTGCGCCCTGGCCGGTGGCTGGATCGCCCGTCGCCTGAACCAGCGCGAGGACGGCGCGGGCGCCGCAGCGTGACCCCGCCGCCCGCCGCGCACGGCCGCGGCGCCACCGGGTTCGCGGTGGCCGTGGGGCTCGGCGCGGTCGCCCTGACGGCCCTGTACCTGGTGCATGCGCGCGTCCACGGCGCGTGGCAGGTCGACGACGCCGGCATCACGTTCGCCTACGCGCGCAACATCGCCGCCGGGCACGGCGCGGTCACCAACCCCGGCGACGCCGCGCTGAACGAGGGCTACTCGAACCCGGCGTGGACCGCCCTGCTCGCGCTGTTCATGGTGGCGGGCGCCTTCGACCTCGTGGTCACCCCCAAGGTGCTGTCGGTGGTGGCCACCGTCGCCACGTTCGCGGTGATGGCCGGGGTGGTGCGGCGCCTCGACGACGACCGGTGGTCGGCCTCGATGCTCGTGCCCGCAGCCGTGCTGATCGCCAATGGCAGCTTCGTCGCGTGGAGCATCGGCGGGCTCGAGAACCCCGAGTACGTGCTGGCGATCACGGCGGCCATCGCCGTCTACCTGCGCGACGTGGCGGCGCCCGACCGGTGGCCCGTGTCCGGCCCGCTGTTCTTCCTGGTGGCGATCAGCCGACCGGAGGGCCTGGTCTACACCGTGGCCGTCGGCGTGGACGCCGCGGTGCGCGCGCTCGCCACGCGACGGGTGGGCTGGCTGCTGCGGCTCGTGGTGGGCGTGGCCGTGCCCGTGGGCCTGTATGGCGCGTGGCACCTGGCCACGTTCGGCGACCTGCTGCCCAACACCTACTACGCCAAGTCGCGCGACGTCTCCCTGGCCACGCGGCTGTTCGACCCGCGCGCCAACGGCTGGCAGTACCTGCTCGAGGGCCTGCGCACCTGGACCCAGCTGCCGCTGCTGCTCGTCGGGGTGGTGGCCCTCGCCGACCGCGAGGCGTGGCGCAAGGGCGTCGGGGCCGTGCTGCTCGGGCTGATCGCGAGCGTCGTGTTCGTGCTCGTGTCCAACGGCGACTGGATGATGCAGTACCGGTTCGCGTCGCCCACGTTCGCGCTGCTGGCGCTGCTCGCGGGCCTGGGCACGGCGACGCTGCGGCGCTCGGTGCTCGGCGGCGGACCCTGGCTGCGCGGGGGGATCGAGGTCGTCGCCGGGCTGGCGCTCGCCGCGGGCGTCGGCTGGCACCTGCAGGAACAGCTCGAGCAGATCCGCACCAACCCCACGGTGCCGCTGGAGAGCCGCCTGGTCCGCCTGCCGCGCCTGATGGCCGTCGCCGAGGGGCTGGGCCTGGAGCGGCCCGAGATCCTGATGTCGGACATGGGCGGCCCGATGTGGGTCAACGACCAGGGCCAGGCCGAGCTGCTCGACATGTTCGGGCTGTGCACCCGCGAGGTCGCGATGGCGCTGCACCACCGCGACATCGACGCCCTCTGGCAGTTCGGCTTCGTCGACCACGACCCGGCGTTCCTGCAGTTCCCGCCCACGCTGTACAGGGCGTGGCGCCTGGACGCGTGCCCCTGGTTCCAGGAGGACTACGCCCCGCTCGAGGACTGGAAGGCGAGCCGCGCCGAGACGGGGTTCTTCGTGCGCCGCGACCTGATCGAGCCCCCGTGGGAGGATCGCTTCGCGACGGGCACGGTGGTGGTGCAGCGGCCGCTGCGGGTGCACGACGTGCGGCTGGTCGCGGCCCGACCGGGCGCGGCCGAGGTGGAGGTGCTGTTCTCCCTCCGTGAGCCGGCGTCGGTCAGCCCGCGGGTGCGGCTCGTGGTCACCGGTGAGCGGCCCCACGACGACGTCGTCACCCTCCTGCCGTTCCTGCTGCCGTCGGGTCTCGCACCGGATCGGGTCTACCGTGGCCAGGCCACGATGGAGGTGCCCGAGGACGTCGGCGTGGTGACGTCGGTGCAGGTGGTGGGCACGCCCGAACCCTCCGACCTGCGCCTGCCGCCCCAGTGGTCGGTCGTGGGCACCGGCGTGCCCGACCCGGGCGCGACCGCGCTCCCCGAGGACATGCCGGTGGCCTACGACGGGGACGCGGGCCGCACGCCGGACGGGGGCGTCCGCTTCGCCCCGGTCCACGCCGACGACAACCGCGTGTGCACCCCGGCGGTCGTGCCCACCGAGGACATGCGGCTGGCGACCACGCTGTCCCTGCCGCGCGTCGACGGCCGGCTCGATCTGGAGCTGCGCTGGTTCGACGCCCGCGGCGCCTTCGTCGACCGCGTGCGCACGTGGACGTGGTCCACGCCCTTCGACGCACCCCGTGAGCAGACGCTGGTGGTGCGCCCGCTCGCCGAGGCGGCCTACGTGCGCGCCTGCTGGGTGTTCCGCGACGGCACCGGCGAGGCCGTGTTCGCCCGCATCGCGTGGGGACGGGCGGTGGTGCGGTAGGCGGGCGCGGCGTCTACGGGACGATGCGCCAGCCGCCGATACGCACGGTGCCGGTGGCCTGGGCGAAGCGCACGCAGAACCGGACCTGCTCGCCGCCGGGCGGGCGGGGGAACACCCACGTGCGCACCGCGAGGTCGCCGGGACCGTCGAGCAGGTGACGGGTGGCGTGGACCGTGCCGCCCACCTGGACGTGCTCGCCCTTCGCGTCGAGCCAGCCGTCTTCGACCTGGACCGTCTGCCAGGCCTTGTCGCCCTTGGTGAGCGCGGCCACCTGGAGCTCGGCCTCGGCGGTGACGTCGGCGGTGGCCGGCACGAACGGCGAGCAGGCGCGCGCCGCAGCACCCGGCGTGGGCACGCGGACCTCGATGCCGTCGCGTCCGTCGGCGAGCGTGACCGCCTCCAGGGCGCCGTCGGCCGGCAGGAACGGCACCCAGCCCTCCTTGCCGCCCAGCGTCAGCGGCAGGGCGCCGGGGAGCTCCGACAGCGGCACGCCCGGTGGCGCGGCGTCGGCGGGGGGCGTGGCGGCGGCGACCGGCGCCTCGAGCTCGCCCCCGAGGGGACGGCTCTCGAAGGCGCGCACGAGCACGACGGGGCCGTCCTCGGGCGAGGCGATCGCGAGGCGCCACGGGCCCACGGTCTCGGGACCGAGCACGGCGGGGCGCTGCTCGCCGCTGCCGGGCGCCAGCGTCACCTCGGCGTCGCCGACCGTGAGCACGGCGGGGGACGTGCCGGCGAACACGACCAGATCGGGCACCACCTCGTGGGCGCCGGCGCGCAGCGGATCGTCCCATGTCCACACCAGGGACGTGCCCGGCGTGACCCACGACAGCGTCTCGTCCTTGCCGCCCCGGGCCTTGACCGTGACGGTGGGGGCGGCGTCGAACGACCAGGCGTAGTCGTGGCTCTCGACGGGGATCGACGACGGCCGGACGACCAGCGCGGTGGGCGGGTGGGCGAACGCGCCCGTGCAGCCCTCGCCGCGGTCGTGCGCCGTCAGGGCGCGGCCGTCCTCGTAGACGACCAGCGGCGAGGCGGAGGTGTAGCCGTAGCGCTGGTACAGGCGCAGGTCGGAGACGTCCTCGTAGGCGGGGAGCTTGAGCACGTAGCGGCACAGGCCCACCTCGCCGTCCTCGAGCGTGGCCGGCAGGCGCTCGGGGCGACCCACCCGGGACACGGCAGGGCCGGACGACGCGGCCTTCGCGCCGGCGCCGGCGCTCGGGGGCGTGCGCACGCCGGCGAGGGAGCCGATCACGGCCGTGGCGGTGTCGCCGTCGCCGATCACGAGGTCGTGGACGACCAGCACGGGGCCGTCGTCGGGCACGGTGAGCGTGATCTCCGACGGCGCGACGGGCGCCTCGGCGTCGAGCGTGACGCGCACGCCACCGCCGTCGCCGGGCACGTCGACCGTGGCGCCGCCGAAGGCGAGCACGGCGGGCGTGTCGGACTGGCTGGCGACGGCGGCGAGCGACACCACGGGCGCGCCCCAGCCCGGGCTCCAGGCGGCGTCGATCGGGACGTGGAGCGTGGTGCCCGGCACCACGTAGAACACGGGCTGGGGTCCGGCCGGACCGCGGCGTCGCTCGGCGCGGACCTCGCCGGTGAGCCGCGCGGTGTAGGCGTGGCCGTCGACGTCGCCGGACGCGGGTCGCACGAACAGGCCGAGCGGGGCGTGGGCGAACGCGCCGTCACAGCTGCCGCCCCGGCTGTGGGGGGTGAGCGCCGTGCCGTCCTCGAACACGAGCACGGGGCTCGCGTCGAAGAAGCCGGCGTGGTCGGACAGGCCCTTGTCGCTGACGGCCTCGAGCTCGGGGGCGCGCAGCAGCCACGTGCAGCTGCCGCGGCTCTCGGGGGCGCCGACGGCCAGCGCTGCGGGGGTGCCCGTGCGCCGGACCTCGCCGACGGCGATGGGCCCCGACGGTCCGGTGGCGACCGTCCCCGGTGCTGGCGGCGGCTGGGCCGCCCGGTTCCACAGCCAGAAGGCGACGCCGGTGACGGCGACGAGTCCCACCAGGACGGGGAGGGGGACCAGCAGCCGGGACGCGGGCTCCGCCATGGGGGTCAGCCTGTGAACGGGGTGAGGGCTGCGCGCAGGGAGGCGAGGGTGGCTTCGACGTCGGCCATCGACACGCTGCCCACCGACAGGCGGATCCAGCCCGATCCCCCAGGGTAGTCGAAGCAGGTGAACGGGACGTAGGCCACGCCGGCGGTGTGGAGGATCCACTTCCGGACCGCCTCGTCGTCGGGCAGCGGTGTGCCGTCGGGCGCGGTGCGGCCCACCAGATCGAGCTGGACGGACAGGTAGATCGCCCCGGCCACCGAGAGGCAGCGGATGGGCAGGCCGTCGCGGGCCATGTCCTCGATGCCACGCTGCAACAGCTCGAGGCGCTGCTGGACCTGCCGCTTGAAGTGGTCGAGGTAGTCGCCGAGCAGGCTCGGATCCTGCAGCAGCGCGGCGGTGGCGAGCTGCTCGGCGCGGGCCGGCCACGCGCCCATGTGACCGACGAGCGCCTGCATCTTGGCGCGGACCCACGGCGGGGCGACGCACCAGCCCACGCGCAGCCCGGTGGCGGCCCACCACTTGCTGATCGCGTCGACCATCACCGTGTAGGGCGCCATCGCGGGGCGCAGGCCGATCGGCGTGAGGTGGCGGGCGCCGGCGAACGTCAGCTGCCAGTAGACGGCGTCGTACAGCAGCATCAGCGGCCGCTCGCCCAGCTCCCGCCGGCGCGCGTTCTCGGCCAGGATGGCGTCGCAGAGCTCGCCCAGCACCTCTTCGGTGATCACCGTGCCGGAGGGGTTCTGCGGGCTGTTGATCACGAGCAGGCGCGCGGTGGACAGGTGGGGCGCCAGCTGCGCCGCGGTGGGCATGAACCCCGTCTCGGGCTGGGTGACGATGGGCACGCCGCGGCCGCGGTTGAGGTAGACGTAGTAGGACACGTTCCACGACGGCACCGGGTAGACGACCGTGTCGCCCTCGGCGACGATGGTGGCGAACGTGGCGTAGATCGGCGGCCGCGCGCCGGAGCCGGCGAGGACGCTGTCGATCGGGAACGTCAGGCCGAGCTCGCGCTCGTACAGCGCCACCACGGCCGCCCGGAGCTCGGGCACGCCGACGGCGGGCGGGTAGTTCGTCTGGCCGGCGTCGAGCTCGTCCTTGATGCGGTCGCGCAGGGCGTCGGGGATGGGGAAGTAGCGCGGGTCGAAGTCGCCGATCGTGAGGTTGTGGATGGCCTTGCCCTGCGCGCGCAGCTCGCGGACCTCGCCGGCGATGGCGAGGATCTGGCTGCCCTTGAGGCCGTCCATGCCGGGCTGCGTGGCGCGCGCCGCGAGGTCTGCGGCGCTGCGGTAGTGGGAGGCGACGTCGACGGCCATGGCGGCTCCGGTGGGTGGCGTGGGGGGCAGCGTAACGCCCCCGGGTGGTGCCGCTCCACGCGGTCGTCTGCCCGATCGGACAGGTCGGGGTGGGCGCCGGTTGGACCGTGCTTACGCTGCGCGGACCGCCTGCTCCCAGGGGTCCGTCATGGCCGAGCGCTCCGTCTCCCTGCGCCGCATCTTCACGCTCGCGCGTCCCGAGGTCCCG
This sequence comes from Alphaproteobacteria bacterium, assembly GCA_020632915.1. Classification (GTDB taxonomy): domain Bacteria; phylum Myxococcota_A; class UBA796; order UBA796; genus JACKEO01. The sequence continues at coordinate 51,531 of JACKEP010000006.1, forward strand.
CTGCTCACGGCGGCCACGGTGGCGCTGTTCGTCGGCTCCGGGATGACGCTGGTGTTCCCCCGGCTCGTGGGCGGGCTCGTGGACACGGTCACCACCCAGGGCGACCTCGACGGCGTGAACCGCACGGCGCTGCTGCTCGTCGGGCTGTTCTTCCTGCAGGCGGTGGCCGGGCTGCTGCGCGCGTGGTGGTTCACCGTCGCGGGGGAGCGGGTGGTCGCGCGCCTGCGCAAGGAGCTCTACGCCGCGGTCGTCCGCCAGGAGATGGCCTTCTTCGACGAGACGCGGACGGGCGAGCTCACCAACCGCCTCGCCTCCGACACGGCCGTGCTGCAGAACACCGTCACCGTGAACCTGTCGATGGCGCTGCGCTTCGGCACCGCGGTGCTCGGTGGCGTGGGCATGCTGTTGTGGATGTCGCCCACGCTCACCGCCGTGACCCTCGCGGTCGTGCCGATCGTCGCGGTGGGGGCCAGCGTGTACGGGCGGATGATCCGCAAGCTGTCGTCGGCTGTGCAGGACGCGCTCGCGCGGGCGAGCGAGGTGGCCGAGGAGACGCTGTCGGGCGTGCGCACCGTGCGGGCCTTCGCGCGCGAGGGTGCCGAGATCGATCGCTACGGCGAGGCGGTCGACCACTCCTACGAGCTCGCCGCGAAGCGGGCGTTCGCCTACGGCGCGTTCCAAGGCGTCGCGGGCTTCGCCGGCTACGGCGCCATCGCCCTGGTGCTCTGGTTCGGGGCGCGCCTCGTCGTCGCCGGCACGATGACGATGGGCGAGCTGACGTCGTTCCTGCTCTACACGCTCACCGTGGCGTTCTCGCTGGGTGCGCTCGCCGGGCTCTATGGGGACTTCATGCGCGCGTTCGGCGCGAGCGAGCGCGTGTTCGAGCTCCTCGACCAGCACCCGGGCCTGGAGGCCACCGGCGGCGCCGACGTGCCCTCCACCGAGGGGCGGCTGGCGCTGGAGGGGCTCACGTTCCACTACCCGAGCCGTCCCGACGTCCCGGTGCTCTCCGAGGTCGATCTGTCGCTGACGCCGGGCGAGGTCGTGGCGCTCGTCGGTCCGTCCGGCGCGGGCAAGTCCACCATTGCGAGCCTGTTGCTGCGCTACTACGACCCCGACGCCGGGCGGATCACGCTGGACGGGCGTCCGTTCACCGACCTCGATCCCACGGCGCTGCGCCGCCACGTCGGCATCGTCAGCCAGGAGCCGATCCTGTTCGCGACGAGCATCGCCGAGAACATCCGCTACGGCCGCCCCGACGCCACCGACGACGAGGTGCGCCAGGCGGCCCGGGCGGCCAACGCCGAGGCGTTCATCGACGCCTTCCCCGACGGCTTCGCCACGCTCGTGGGCGAGCGGGGCGTGCGGCTGTCGGGCGGGCAGAAGCAGCGCGTGGCGATCGCGCGCGCGTTGCTGAAGGACCCGGCCATCCTGATCCTCGACGAGGCGACGAGCGCGCTGGACGCTGAGAACGAGCACCTCGTGCAGGAGGCGCTGGAGCGGCTGATGGCCGGCCGCACCACCGTGGTGATCGCCCACCGCCTGTCAACCATCCAGGGTGCGGATCGCGTGGTCGTGCTCGACCACGGCCGCGTGGTGCAGACTGGCACCCACGGCGAGCTGGTCGGGGGCGACGGCCTGTACCGCCGCCTGGTGCAGCGGCAGTTCGGCCTCGAGGTGGCCTGACCGCCCGGCGGCCTACAGCTTCAGGCGCAACGTGGCCGTGGTCTGGGGCGCCACGGTCGGCGTGGGGCGATGGGGCTCGGGCTCGGGCGCCACCGGCTCGGGCGGTGCCGGGAGCTCGCGTCGGGTCACCTTGAACTGCACCCGCGTCTCGGCCCGCGGAGCGCCGGCCCCCTCCCAGGCGAGCACCAGGGTGTGGTCGCCCGGGCGCAGGTCGCGCAGCAGCGCCAGGTGCTGCTCCCGCGCGACGGGCTCGCCGTCGAGGGTCCACACCAGGCCCACCGGATCGAGGCGGCGGCCGGCGTCGTCGTGGGCGACCCCGCGCAGGGTGAGCGGCTGGTCGGCTGGCCACGCCAGCGCGGGCCGTGGCTCGAGGATCGCCACGCGGGCGGGGTGCATCGGCACGCGCACCGGACGGCTGACCGCACGACCCGACCTCAGGCCGTCCGTGGCGAGCACGGCGAACCGACCCTCGAGGCTGCCGGGGAGGCGGGCGACGGGCACGAGCAGCACCGTCGCCGTGAGGTCGCGCGCGATCGGGAACACGCCGCGCCCGGGCGCGATGTAGACGACCCGGTAGGACAGGGGCGGGCCGTGGGGGTCGGCGTGGCTCGCCTCCCAGGCGATGCGCAGGTGGCGGTCCTCGGTGACCTCCACCTCGGTGATCCGCACCTCGGGGGACGCGGCGGTGAGGGTGCGGGTGTCGACGACGAAGTCGCGCCGCCGCAGGCGGATCGAGCGCCCGGCGGGGTGGGCGGGCAGGTAGGCGACCACGCGCGCGCTCTGCATCCGACCGCCGCTCGCGGTGAACGCCACCGCGGGCCAGGTGTCGACGATGACGACACCGCGCTCGTCGAGCAGCTCGAGCACCCAGGTGCCGTCACCGCGAGGGGGCCGGCGGGCGACGGTGTCGGTCTGCCAGCCGGCCTCGGCCTCGAAGGACAGGTCCTCCCAGACGCGACCGGCGTAGCGGATCCAGGTGTGGGACGGCGGCGAGGTCATCACATGCGCTCGATGAGACGGTGCCACCGCTCGGCGCCGATCCAGGCGACGCCGGGGGGCAGCGACAGGTCGTGGATGCCGTGGTCGGGGTCGACCACGGTGCGGACCCAGTGCGGATCCAGCGGGACGTCGGCGATGCGCTGGCCATCCAGCGCGTGGGTGGACGGGGCGATGGTGTGGGCGATCGCGCGGGCGGGTGCCGTGCGCGTCGGGTCGTGGGGGCCGGCCTCGGGCGTCGTGATGCCGGCGAGCACGGTGCGCGTGTCGGCGTCGACCTGGTCGGCGGGCAGGTGACCGGTCACCCCGATCCAGATCAGGTGCGGGTCGTCGGGCGGCGGGCTCGTCACCTCGCTGGCGATCCACTCCCAGGCGCTGCCGTCGTGGTGGTCGGACAGCTCGTCGAGCACGCCGGACCAGCCGCGGCCGTCCTCCTCGGCGCTGCGTGCGTCGAGGCCGCCCATCCAGGCGGGACCGACGTCGTCGGGAGGGCTGGGCAGCAGGTCGAAGGCGCGCAGGAGCGTGAACCGCACCGCGTCGTGGGACGGCGGGCGGCCCGTGCCGTCGGGCCCGGCGACGCGCACGTAGCGGATCGGCACCGGGCGCACGGAGGTCCAGGTCCACGTCAGGCGCGCCTCGGCCGACGGCGCGTGGGGCGGACGCCCGGCAGCGCCCACCTCGACGTGCAGCTCGCGCGTGCCCTGGCACATCGGCGCGGGCACGCGGAAGACGAGCGCGTGGTCGTCGCGGGAGCGGTCGATGGCGGACGGCCGGCCGGCGACGAACGGGTGGACGACGCCGTCCTCGTCGGGTGGCAGGGGCAGGGGGGGCAGGGCGAGGTCGCCGACGCGCAGCACGGCGCGGTCGATGGTGGTGCGGTCGTCCTGGAAGCCGCCGCGGTCGCTGGACACGTAGACGCGCACCAGCGTGTCCTTGCCGGCGATCGTGGTGACGGCGGGCCCCGCGGCGCCGGGGGCGCGCTGGATGCCCTGGGTGACCTCGATGCCCTCGACCGACAGCGCCGGGGCCACGGCCACGGGCCAGGTCAGGTCGCGCCGCACGACGTCCACGGCGTTCTCGACCCGCATGCGGACGATGAGGTCCTGCTCCTCGTCGACGTCGGGCACGGCGAGGATCCGGCTGCCCGAGGCGGGCAGGCCGCCGTCGGAGAACAGCACGAGGTCGCGCTCGGGGGAGCTGCCGCGCTTGTGCAGCCGGACCTGCATCTCGACGTGGCCGGTCTCGCCGGCGATGGTGGTCCACGAGATCGCGACGGGCTCGCCCGGGCGGACCCACGCGCCCTCGGCCCGACCGTCGGCGAGCACCGCGTGGATCTGGGGGCGGCCGCCCTCGAAGGGCTCGCCGACGCCCTCGCGGTAGTACTCGACGAGCTTGCGCTGCACGCGCACGACGCCCTCGAGCACCCGCAGCGTGACCGGCCCGGGCCGCGCGCTGTCGGGGACGAGCACCTCGATGCGCTCGTCGGACCACGCGATGGGCTCGGTGGGCGAGCTGCCGCCGAACACCACCTCGGCGGCGGTGTCGCCAAAGCCGAAGCCGCGCAGGGCGACCTTGCTGCCCGGGGGAGCGTCGGGGGGCTCGATGCCCTCGATCCGGTAGGCGGTGTCGGCCGAGCCGCTCACGCGCAGGGCCGCGATCGCGGCCTGGACGGCCTCCTGCAGGCGCGCCCACCATGGGTCGACGAGGTCGGGGAGGTTCGGGTCGGCCACGGGGCGCGACGTGCCGCCCGGCGCGGGCAGCGGCATCCCCGTCTCGTCGCCCACCTCGGCCATGAGCAGGGCCAGCAGTGCGCGCAGCGGCGCGAGGCGGCGGTCCTGGATGACGTCGAGGGCGGCGCGGTGGAGGCGGTCGATCGTCGACAGGCCCGACAGCAGGCCGTGCAGGCCGTCGAAGAAGGCGATGCGCTCACCGTCGGAGCGGGCGATGCGCACGGTGGCGACGATCACCGGCACCAGGCGGTCGGTGCTGACCGCGCTCTCGTGCACGCTGGGGGAGGCGCCGTTGTCGTCCTCGGTGTCGACCTTCGGAGGCGTCGCGAGCAGGCGCCCCGTCGTGGTCATCGGGTCGACCTTCGGCGCGACGCGGACCGTCTCCTTGGGCTTGCCGTACTGCACCTTGGGGCGGCGGCGCGCCTCGGGCTCGGTCTCGGGCCGCATCGCCAGGATGATCGGCATGTCGCGACGCACCGTGGCCGACTGCACGGCGAGCACCTCGCGCAGGTCGGACATCGCGCGCGGGTCGCCGTCGAGGGCGGCCCACGACAGGTCGAGCATCTCGGAGACGTGGCCCGACGGGGGCAGGTTGCGCATCACGGCGCGGGTGTACTGCTCGTGGGTCGGGCTGCCCTGGGGAGCCAGCAGGCCCAGCGCGGCCTCGATGACGGCGAGGGCCTCGGGCCGGATGATCGAAGCGGCGTGGGTCTGCAGCAGCGGCAGCGCCACGGGGAGCGTGACCAGCGCGCGGCGACCGGCGGTGTAGTGCAGCCGGGTGGTCTGGCCGGCGCGGGCGGTGACGTCGTCGTCCTTGGCGAGCACGGTGCCGGTGCCGTCGATCACCTCGAGGGTGAAGCCCCCGACGGCGTCCTCGCCCATCGGCATGCGCCCGGGCGGCACGTGGAGCACGAACTCGCCGCTGGCCGCGGTGAACGCCTCGGCGATCACGTGGGGCGTCTCCCCCACGCGCAGGGTGACGCGACAGCCGTACGCCGGTGCGCCGCTGTCGAGGACCACGCGGCCCGTGAACCTGGCCGTCTGCGTCATGCGGGAGAGCTCCGGAGGTCGCGTCGGGGATACCGCGAGGGCGGCGTCCGGATCAATCGTCCATTGTGGGGCACCCTTCAGCACGTGTCCGCGGTACCGGACGGTTCGCGGATCCGCGGCGCGGCCGGCGTCGAACACGAACGCTCGCGCGGTGGACCCGGGCGGCCGGACAGGTGAGGGCTCCCCGGATGTCTCGTGTGGGCTACCTCGACCTGCTGCGCCGCAACGGCGCCTACCGCCGCCTCTGGGCTGGCGAGGTCGTGTCGTACACCGGCGACTGGTTCAGCACGATCGCGCTGCTGGCGATCGTGCACGAGGTCACCGACAGCGCGTTGGCCGTGTCGGGCGTGATGATCGCGCGTACGCTGCCGGTGTTCCTGGTGTCGCCGGTCGCCGGTCCGCTGGCCGACCGCCTCGATCGCCGGGGCCTGATGATCGGCGCCGACGTCGCGCGCGCAGCGTGCGTGGTCGGGCTCATCGCGGCGCACCACACCCACTCCCTGCTGCTGCTCTACGCCACCACCACGGTGATGATCGGGCTGGCGGGCGTGTTCATCCCGGCGCGCGGGGCGAGCATCCAGCAGCTCACCAGCCCCGAGGAGCTGCCGGTGGCGATGGCGCTCTCGGGCGGCACGTGGTCGGTGATGCTCGCGATCGGCGCGGCCCTCGGCGGCCTGGCCACCGCCGTCGTGGGCATCGACGGCAGCCTGCTCATCGACGCGGCCACCTTCCTCGTGTCGGCCGCGCTCCTCCAGGGGCTGCCCGCGCTGCCGGCGGAGGGCGGCGCCCACGCGCAGGGCGCGCGGTTCGTCGACGGCCTGCACTATCTGCGCCGCACGCCCCACGTGGCGTGGCTGACGATCGGCAAGGCCGTGATGCAGATCTCGGCCGCGGGGCTCGTGATGCTGCCGCTGTACGGCCAGGACGTGTTCCCGACGGCGGGCGCGCTGTGGGTGGGCGTGCTGTACGCCTTCCGGGGCGTGGGGGCCGCGATCGGCGCGCTCGGCGGGCGCGCCGTGGTGGGCGACCACCCGGCGCAGATGCGGCGCGGCATGCTGCCCGCGTTCCTGCTGATCGGCGTGGGCCAGGCGGTGACGGCGCTGGCGGGCAACGTGTGGGTGGCCGGCGTGGGCTACCTCGTCGCCGCCATCGGCAGCGCCGCCATCTGGGTGTTCGCCGGCACGCTGCTCCAGTTCGCCACCGCCGCACCGTTCCGCGGACGGGTGTTCAGCCTGCAGTTCGGTGTGCTGACCCTCGTCATCAGCGCGATCTCGGCCGTCGCGGGGGGGCTGGTCGACGGGCTCGGGTGGACGCCCGACACCGTGATGTGGGCCTCGGCGCTGGCGATCGTGGTGCTCGGGCTGCCCTACACCGCGATCGTGCTGGCCACCGGGCGTGCCTTCGACCACGCCGCCCCGGCGGGTGACGCCGCCCCAGCGGGGCTGGGGTAGGGGTCAGCGCGCGTCGCCGTCCTGCCCCTGGGTGGTCAACCACGTCACCGCGTCGCGCACGACGGCGAAGTCGGCCAGCGCGCGGTGGCCTTCCCGGGCAGGGGCGTCGTCGGCGTAGACCCGCCAGTGGATCGAGGCCATGCCCGAGCGGACGGCGTCGAGGTTGCCGGCGTGCACCGCCACCCAGAACTGCAGGAAGTACAGGTCCTGGCCCGGGAACACCGGGTTGGGGTGGTAGCGGAAGAAGTTCACGGTGCCGGGGCGCTGGGTCAGGCTCACGTCGATCGCCTCCAGCGTCCGTCGTCGGACCTCCCGGTTGACCAGGGGACGGGACAGCACGATCTCGGCACCCACGTGGCCCGCCATCGTGTGGCCCCGGTTCTCGAGGAAGGCGCGGAAGCTGATCAGCACCTTCGGGCCGCGCGGGTCGGTGGTGATGCGCTCCTCGGGACCGTAGGGCGCCACGCGGCGGAGGTGGACCTGGGGGTGGTGGGTGCGGCGCAGCACGTCCTGGATGTGGACGTGGCCCATCGGCCGCGACTTGCCAGCGATGCGCAGGTAGTACCGGTGGTCGATCGCCTGGTGCGGGGCGCTCTCGCTCGGCTCGACCTCGACCACGTACACGGCGTGGCCGGGACGGATCGGGCTCTGCGGTCCGGCCCCCGTGACCTCGTGGACGTTGAACGCCGACAGCGGCGGGTCGACGAGGCCGGGCGCCACGTCCTCCAGCCACGAGCGCGTGCCGCCCTTCTTGAGGTCGACGGGCACGCCGCCGTCGATGCGCCCCAGATCGTCCAGGCCGATCACGATCCGACCGCCGCCACCGTTGGCGAAGGCCGACAGCGCCTTGCTGAACACGAGGTGGAAGTCGGCGGTGATGCCGCCGTCGGGTGCGGCGAGCCAGGCCGATCCCTTGTACTCCTGGAAGTCGTACTCGTCGGGGCCGAGCGAGGCGACCGCGTCCTCGTTCCAGCGGGATGCGGTCATGGGGCCTCGGCGTCGTGCAGCGCGCCCAGGGTAGCCCACGCGGACCGCGACAGGCGTGTCAGCTCGCCGACAGCGCCGCGTCGTCGGCCAGGGCCCCGCGGATGATCGGGCTCGCCGTGCCCACGCTGGTGACCCAGAGCTGGTGGATGGCGCGGGTGGCGGCGACGTGCAGCAGCCTCCGCGCGGCGGGCGTGTCGGGGTAGTGGGCGGCGCTCGCCTCGACGACGACGACGTAGTCGAACTCCAGGCCCTTGACCTGACGGACGTCGACCACCTCCACGCCGGGCGTGAACGCGAAGTCCTCGTCGGTGACGCGCCGCAGGCGGGGTACCTCCGCGCGCTGCAGGCCCTCGTGGTAGAGCGCGGCGACGTGGGCGTCCGGCGTGATCAGCGCCACGTTCGCCAGCGGCTCGGCCGAGGCCAGCGCCTTGAGCGCGTCGCCCAGGAAGGCCACGGCAGCGCCGTCGTCGGTGAACCGGAACACCTCCACCGGCGGGCCCGTGCGCACGGTGAGCGGCGGGTCGCCGTCCTCGGCGAGCTCGCCCAGCACGGACTGGGCGAACGTGACGATGGGCTCGGCGGACCGGTAGGCCACGCGCAGGGTCTCGACCGCCTCGCCCTGCACGCCCAGCCAGTCGAAGAACGACGACCAGCTGGTGAAGCCGGCGTTGGCCATCACGTGCTGCTGGGTGTCGCCCGCCAGGGTGATCGACTGGTTGGTGTCGAGGCAGTCGAGCAGGACGCGCACCTCGACGGGGGAGAAGTCCTGGACCTCGTCGATCGCCACGTGCAGGTAGCGCAGCGGGGTGGTGCCCTGGCGCAGCGGCCCGACGCGCAGCTGCCACGCGCGCAACAGCAGCGCGTCGTCCTCGGGGTCGAGGGCGACCTCGACGTCGTCGTCGCGATCGCCGTCCAGCCATGCGAGCAGCTCGGCGTGGCGGTCGCGGCACCAGCGCTGGGCCTTGTCGAGCTCGTGGGGGCGGAGGGCGTCGGGGGCGAGCTCGCGCAGCACGTCGGCGAGCACGTCGGGCTGGGTGAGCACGCTCGCCCAGTCGTCGAGCGCCTGCTCCATCGTGGCGGGGGCGGTCACGGCCTCGACCTGGCGCTCCAGCGCCACCATCGTGGCCGGGTGGACCTTGAGTCGGGTGACCAGCTCGGGCGTGTCGTCGCGCACGGTGCGCGGCAGGCCCGGGAAGTGGCGGCGGCGCTGGTCGGCGGCCCACTCGGGGAAGGTGCGGGGGCGCACCTTGCGGATGCCCAGGGCGGGGAGCACCTGCCCGACGTAGTCACGCAGCGCCTTGGAGAACACGAGGAACAGGGTGCGGTCGGAGTCGATGCGGGCGTCGGCGTAGGCGAGGTAGGCGATGCGGTGCAGCGCCACGGTGGTCTTGCCCGAGCCGGCGGTGCCGCGGATCACCACGAAGCCCGACGAGGGGCGGGTGATGAGCTCGAACTGCTCGGGGTCGATCAGGCCGGCGATGTCGGGCAGGTGCTTGTCGGGACGCTGCAGGCGGCCGGCGCCGTCGGTGCCCAGGCGTCGGCGGTCGCCCTGGCCCTTGGCGTGGACCTGGGCCCGCGACGCGCCCTGGCCGCCCGCGAGCCGGGGGCGCTCGGTGGCACGGATCGTCCAGGCGGCGTCGCGATCCTCGCGGACGAGCACGCCCTCGGGGGCGTCGATGCGCAGCAGCACGCCGTTGTCGATGCGGACGGTGCGACGGGTGGCGAGCGTGCCCTCCATCATCCGGCCGCCCATCGGCTCCTCGAACGTCTCCCCCTGCTGGTAGGAGTAGAAGATCCGGCTGATGGGTGCGTTGCGCCAGTCGACGATGCGCAGGCCGTGATCGAGGCGCGTGGCCTTGCCGAGGAACAGGTCGCGGCCCTGGCCGTCCTCGTCGATGCGCAGGTGGGCGAAGTAGGGGCTCGCCGGGTCGACCTCGGGCTTGTCGCGGGCGTCGCGGAGCTGCTGGAGCAGGGCGAACTGGTGTTCGTACTGCTGCATCATCGCGGGCTTGTCCTCCTCCTTGGCGTTGCGGACGTCCTCGCGCAGACGGACGAGCTCGGCGACGAGGTCCGTCTCGGACGGCGGCGCCACGATGGGCACCTCCTCCAGGCGGCGTCGGACCCGCTCGAGGCAGGTCTCCTCGTCGCGGGCGATGGCGTCGTGCAGGACGTCGTCGGAGTCGGGCATGGCGTCCGGGGAGGTCGGAGGGGAGGACAGGGCGACCCGGCGGTGTAACCCGACCGGTCGGCCCGGTGGCGAGCCCTGCGGGGACGGGGCACCTGCGGTCGAGGAGGTGGCCATGGAGCACGTCGTCCGCACGCCGCGCGAGCCGTTCCTCGTCGCCGGGGGCGCCCTCCGGGTGCACCAGGTGCCGGTGTGGAAGGACAACCTCGTCTGGGTGATCGAAGGCGTCGACACCGGTCGGGCCGCGGTCGTCGACGGACCCCAGGCCGGCCCCGTGCTCGACTACCTCGCCGCCCACGGCCTCGTGCTCGACACCGTGCTCAACACCCACACCCACGGCGACCACATCGGCATCAACGCCGAGCTGGTGGCGCGCGACCTGCTCGACGGCGTGCGCGTGGTGGGCCCGGCGCTCGCGGCGGACGCCGTCCCGGGGATCACGCGCGCGGTGGACGAGGGTGACGTCGTCGATCTCTTCGGGGTCGCGGCCCAGGTGTGGCGCACCGAGGGCCACATGGACGGCCACGTCTCCTACGTGGTGCCCGGCGCCGTGTTCTGCGGCGACACGCTGTTCACCGGCGGCTGCGGCTACCTGTTCGACGGTCCGCCCGCGAAGATGTTCGCGAGCCTGTCGCGGCTCGCCGCGCTCCCCGGCGACACCGCCGTGTGCTGCGCCCACGAGTACACCGAGGACAACCTCCGCTTCGCGTGGACCGTGGAGCCGGGCAACGCCGCCCTCGCCGACCGCATCCGCCGGGTGTGGGCGGTCCGGAGCGCTGGCGGGTGCGCGGTGCCCTCCACGATCGACGAGGAGCGCGCCACCAACCCGTTCCTGCGCGCGAGCGTGTCGGAGGTCGCGCGGGCCGTCGCGGCGGCGTCGTCCGATCCAGCGGACAGTGCGCTGGCGGTGTTCACGGCGACGCGTCGGCTCAAGGACACCGGCAAGCACAAGGAACTGCCCGCGTCGAAGCTTCCGATCGGCGAACCGGACTGAACCGGTCCCCTCCGGTACGGTCATCGTCACCCTGGCATGCCCCTTGCTTCAGGACGGCGCCCCCCTTTTCCTTCCCGAGGAGCGTGCTAGTGTCGCGCTTCGCAGAGGTCCGTCGCGTGACACTCAGGGACGCCGCAACCCATCGTCAGATGTCGACCCACCCCGGTGGTCGACAAGCGGTGGGGTGGGTGTCCATGTCGAGGCGCTGATGGCGGTCCGCGTCAAGGTCGCCGAGACGGCTGAAGAGCTCGAGGCGCTCTACCGCTGCCGGCACCGCGTCTACGTGGAGCAGGGCGGCTACAAGGCCGCGCGGCCCGACGGTCGCGTGTTCGACGCCTACGACACCTGGCCCGTCGACCGCTGCGTGAACTTCATCGCGCTGGTCGACGACGAGGTGATCGGCGGTGTGCGGCTGCTGCTGGCTGCCGACGACGACGGCACGTCGTCCGATCGCATCTTCCCGTTCTGCGACCACTTCGTCCCGGGCACGCTGCGGGGCTCGGGGTCGATGCTCGTCGTCGACCAGGCCTACCGCCACCACACCCGGCTCACGACGTCGCTGATGTCGGTGTTCTACCACTATGCCTGGGTGGTGGGCGTCCAGGAGCTCTACGGCTGCGTGAACCCCCACATCTGGCCGGCCTGCCAGCGCGTGGGCGCCCGGGCGCTGGCGCCGATCCCGCAGACCTCGGACGACGGCCTGCCCTACGTGCCGTTCATCCTGTGGATGCCCGACATGGACGATCGGTTCATGGCGTTCATCCGTCGCCACGGCCTGCGGGAGTTCCTGGGCGTGTGGCACCGCCAGTTCTTCGTCGCTGGCCAGACGGTCGTGGCGCCCGGCAGCCCCGGCGAGTTCGCCTACGTCATCGTCGACGGCTCGGCCGAGATGCGCCTGGCCGACGGTCGCCGCGTCACGATGTTCCGGCCCTACCTGTTCGGTGAGGAGGAGATGCTCCGCGCCGAGACCCGCGACTACGAGGTCGTGGCCAAGGAGGACCTCGACCTGATCGTGCTCGACCGCGCCACGTTCCTCGACAAGGTCGCCACGCAGCCCGCCAGCGCGTTCAAGTTCGCGCGCCTGCTGCTCGACCACGCGCCCACGATGGAAGCGGTGGACGGCGGTCGGGGCCGGCGGTCGGTCGCCGCGCCCGATGCCGACAACACCCAGAGCGGCGACCGCGCGCAAGAAGCCCAGCCCGTCCGGCGCGACAAGGCGAGCGGCGACAGCTGATCGGGCCGCCTACGACCCGAAGCGCTGGCCGTCGACCACCAGCGCGGTGATCACGGCGCGCCCGCCGGACAGGCTCACCTCCAGCCAGCCGGGACGCTCCGCGGAGGCCTCGCGGAGCGCGGCGTCGGCCAGCGGCGCGTCGGCCTCGTTCAGGTAGAAGCGATCGAGCCCCAAGCTCGCGCGGCAGTCGTCGGCGGCGTCCCAGCGCACTGGCTCGGCGTACATCCACGCGCCGGTCGTCGGCGGCGTGGTGCGCACCTCGGTGACCGTGGCCATGTCGTCGTCACCCTGGCCGAACACCACCACGAGGCGGCTCTCCGTGTCGCACCAGGTGGTGTCGGGCGCGCGGGGGCGGTCCTCCAGCACCTGGAACGTGACGTACCGGCCGCGGATCGGGTCCACCGGGTCGGCGCCCCGCAGGGCGAGGCGGACCACGACCCCCTCGCTCACCGTGCGCTCCCCCTGCCACACGGTCCACACGAGGAACAGCTGCTGCGCCACCAGGGCCGCCACCAGCACGGCGAGGCGACGCGACGTCATGGGGCCTCCTGCTGACGACGGCGCAGGATCGTGCCGTTGACGGCGACGAAGCCGACGCCGACCGCGATGAAGCCCAAGCCGCGCGCCAGGAAGTCGAGGTCGCTGTCGAGGAAGCGGGCCACCAGCAGCACCGACACCCAGGCCAGGCCGGTGTTGGCCGTGCCGAGCCGCGCGCGCTCGAAGCCGGCCGCGAGCAGCCACACGCCGGCGAGCAGGCCGTAGGCGTTGATCCCCACCGCCGCCACCACGCCTCCAGCGTCGCCGAGCAGCGTCGACGCGAGCGCGCCGAGAAGGAGGGGGACGACGGCCCAGCCGAGCACGGCGTCCGCGCCTCCGGAGCGGGCGGTGACCCGGTAGGCCACCGCGAGCCCGACCGCGCCCATCGCCGCGACGATCCCGCCGAGGACGACGTCGGCCCCGGCTGGGGTGTCACGCCGTGCGGTGTGGCGCCAGGCGTCGTCGAACGACGCCGCGACGATGACGATCAGCAGCACGGCCGAGGACGCGCGCGACACCATGCGCGCCCAGTCCGGCGGCGTTGCCCACAAGCCGGCGAGCACACTCAGCGGTGCCGCGACGAGGCCCCAGCTAGCGAGCTCGACCACCCCCGGCGCCCTCCAGGTCGACAGATCGACCATCCACACCGACCACAGCGTGCCGACGCCCACCACGGCGAGAAGGCCGCCAGCCACGCCGTGGGGGCGCTCGCGGACCCGCAACACGACGAGCGACGCGACGAGCGCGGCGAATGCCGTCGCCTCCGCCGAGGTCCACAGGCGCTCGGTCCACGGCGCGGACCACGACGGGTGGGCGGCGAGCGCCCACACCACCACGCCCACAGCGGCGAGCCCCAACGACACCAGGCCCTCGGTGACGGCGACCACGGGCAGCGCACACACCAGCCACGTGGCGAGGAAGCCCTCGAGTGTGCCCTGGAGCTGGTAGGCCTGGGACACCAGGGCCAGGCTCGCACCGAACGCCAGGACCGCCATCGTGCCCGTGGCCTCGCGCCAGCCGACCGCCCGTGGGCGCCGCAGCGCCGCCCACGTGACGAGCACCTGGAACACCGCGAGCAGGCCGAGGGCGAGGCCTGCCCGCTGACGTGTGGACCAGTGGTCCCAGTTGTGGGCGACCACCAGGATGACGCCCGCGCCGATCATCAGCGCGCCGATCACCCCCACGACGAGCCGCAGCCAGGTGCCGGCCGGCGCGGGTGGGTCGGCGGGGTACTGGGCGGCGATGCGCGCGGCGGTCGCCTCGTCGATCACCCCGGCGGCGACGAGCTTGGGGAGCTCGTCGCGCACCCAGCGCTGGGAACCGTCGGCCATGCTGCCTCCAGCGCGCGCGTCACTCGGGGGCGGTGTCGGCCTCGAGCCGCAGCGGCTCGCCCGCGATCGCGGCGTAGAACAGCCGGCGGATCTCGTGGTGGCCGCGGTTGTTGGGGTGGATGCAGTCGTCGGCGAACCACAGCTTCGGATCGTCGGCGTCGTAGTGGGCGCTGTCGACGTCGTCGTAGTGGTAGCCGTGGCCGAGGAAGTGGCCGCGGAGGTCGACCCCGGCGAAGCCGAGCTCTTCGGCGAGGTCGGCGAACGTGGCGTTGTAGCGGTCGAGCTCGGGGAGCTTGCTCGACAGGTCCAGGCCGAAGAAGCAGGCGTCCGCCTGGCCCACCGCGTCGGTCGGCTCGTAGATGTTCGTGAGGTAGATCCAGGGCTCCTCGTCGAACAGGGCGCGCACTTCGGTCACGATCTCCTCGATGTTCTCGAGGGCCTGGTCGATGATCTCGGCGGGATCGCTGCCGGGCAGCAGGGCGCGCTGGGCGTCGTTGCCGCCGATGGTCATCACCACCACGGTGCGGCCCGGTGCGGGGGTGCTGCCGAGCTCGCGCTCCAGCTCGGGCATCTGCGCCGACAGCAGCGTGAACGTGGTGGCACCGCCGACGCTGACGTCGATGACCTCGTCGATCGTGGGCTGGGCGGTCTTCAGATCGATGCCCACGAAGTCCGGCCACTTCTTGCGGTCGTTCTTCCGGAGCAGGGCGGTGTAGGCCCAGTCGTCCTCGGTGGCGCCGACGCCGGCCGTGATCGAGTCGCCCATGTAGACCAGGCGCACGGGCGCGTCGGGCACGTAGCCGACGGGCAGCACGGAGTGGACGTCGGGGTCGACGGGCGGCAGGCCGTCGTCGTCGGCAGGGTCGGTGCCGTCGGCGCACGCAGCGAGCCACGCGAGCGGTAGGACCAGGGGCAGCAGCCGGGTCATCGCATCTCCTCCCTCGACCGGGTCACCCGCCGCGGATGGGCGGGCCAGCGCCCACCCTACCGCAGCGTCAGTAGCACTGGCGGTGGGTGGCGGCGTAGACCGGCGCGGAGAGCGCCCCGACAGTGCCTGCGGGCCAGTTCACGCGCGCGGCGTCCCACACCTCGTTGCGCGACAGGTTCTGGCTGGCCTGGAAGGCGAGGTCGCCCAGCACGTAGACGCGGACGGTGGCGGTGACGACGTCGTCGCCCTGGTCCTCGAAGTAGTGCACCCGCACGTCGTAGGTGCCGTCGGCCGGGGCGTCGATGCTGATGTTCTCGGGGCCGTGTCCGGCGCGGTCGTCGAGGTCGAGGCGGGGGTCGTCGGCGGTGCCGGACGCGCCCCACGACGGGCTGCGGTTGCACCAGGTGGCGTCGCCCGGCCGGCTGAAGAGCGCGTTGCCAGCCTGGGCCAGGTGCAGGTCGAGGTCGGCGTTGGACGTGGACCACGTCAGCTCGATGAGGAGCTCCTCGTCGGGGATGGCGTCGACGAGGCAGCGGGTGGGCGCCGAGCGCACGCCGATGCTGTTGGTGACCGACAGCTCGACCTCGTAGGTGCCCACGGCGTCAGCCCACAGGGCGGTGGACTCGGAGACGTCGTTGGTGAGGTAGCCGGACGAGACGGGCGCCCCCGTGCTGTCGGTGGGCACGGCCACCAGCGACCACGCATACGACAGCGGCGTGTGGCCCTCCGGGTCGAACGAGTCGTAGCCCTCCAGGGTGACGAAGCCCGGCGGGTCGACGGGTCCGGGGCAGTCGATGACGGCCTCGGGGTAGGCGTAGTCGGCGCCGCCGTTGCCGAGCAGCAGCACCTCGACCTCGGCCTCGTCGGGATCGTCGGACGGCACCACCAGGGAGCCGCTGTCGCCGTCGGTCGACGTCGGCGCGTAGCGGATGACGATCGGGACGTCGTCTCCGGGCGCGATCGTGTTGCCGGACGGGTCGGTGAGCAGGGTGAACGACGGCGACCCCACCTGGCGCAGCGTGCCGAGCGACAGCGGTGCGGTGCCGGTGTTGCGGACGGTGACGATCTCGGTGCGCTCCGCCGGCACGTCGCCGAAGTCGATGGACAGCGGGTCGACCAGGATGTCGGGCAGCGGCGCGGCCACGCCGGTGCCGGTGACCGCGAGCACGAGCTCGGGCGTGTCCTCGTCGTTGGACGTGATCACGAGGTTCGCGGTGTAGTCGAGGTAGGTGGTGGGCGTGAACCGCACCGCCATCGGCAGGCTGTCGCCGGCCGACACCGAGCCCTCGGTGACCGGCAGCACGAACACGCCGTCGGCGTCGTCTTCCAGGGCGAGCTGGAAGGTCAGCTCGGCGCGCCCGGCGTTCGACACGAAGAAGCGGGCCTCGGCGGGCAGCGGCACGGCCTGGTCACCGAACGCGAGCGGGTCGGGAGCGACACCGATCTCGGGGACCTGGGCGCGGATCTGGGGCGTGTCGGGCGCGCAGGCCAGGGCGGCGAGCAGCACCAACGGCAGCGGCGTGCGGGGCATCGGGGTCTCCTCCGAACCGAACGATAGCCGGCCCGTCGCGTCGCGCGGTCGGAGAAAGCGCGCGACGGCGTGTCGGGCCGCTGTGGCGGGACGGGGGGCGCGCAGGGTAGGCAGGAGGAGGGCAGGAGGTGACGTTGGTCCGACCTGGAAGGGCGCACACACCCGCAGCCGTCGCCGTGGCGCTGCTGGTCGGCGGCTGCCATCCGAGCCTGCCCACCGACGACAAGCCCGACGATCCCGGCATCGACGATCCGCCGGTCGACGACACCGATCCGGCGCGCGACGACACCGCGCCCACGCCGCCGTGCGCGCTGCCCGAGACCGAGCCGAACAACGCGATCGCCGAGGCCAACGCGCTGCCGACGGACGTGCAGGCCTGCGGCACGTTCGGCGCCACCACCGACGCCGACTTCTGGACGTTCACGCTGGCCGAGGACGGCTGGCTCGCCATCGACGTCGACGCCTTCACGCTCGGCTCCGAGGCCGACGTCACGCTCACGCTGTCGAGCACCGACCTGTCCGACGTCGCCTTCGGCATCGGCGCCTGGCAGGACCTGCCGGACGTGCGGGTGCGCTTCCCGTCACCGCCGGCCACCTACACCGCGTTCGTGCGCCAGCTCGTGGGCACCGACGCGACCCCTGGCGAGGGCGACGACTTCTTCTACGACCTCATCGCGTCGAGCGCGAAGGCCCCGGTGTCGTGGGACATGGGCGAGGCGGCGAACGACACGCGCCAGACGGCCCAGGTGATCGCGTCGGCCGACACCCCGCCCGAGGGCGTCGCCGTGTTCGGCGACTTCACGATCGGCGACCAGGACTGGTACCAGGTGGTCGTGCCCCCCGGCCGCCACACCGTCACCCTCGATGTCGACGCCCACGAGTTCGGCTCCGTCGCCGACCTCGCGCTCCGCCTCGTCGACGACGCCGGCACGCTGCTGCAGGTCGTCGACGACGGTCGCCTGGGCTGGGAGCGCGACCCCTACGTGGCCTTGCCCAGCCTCGGCGGCGAGACGATCACCGTCCAGGTGGTCGAAGCGAACGCGCGCGCGGGACGCCCCTTCTGGTACACCTTGCGGGTGAAGGTGGAGGCCCAGTGAGGCGCATCGTGCTCGTGGCGGTCCTGGCGACCGCGGGCTGCCCGGTGGGGGAGGACCTGCCGGCCCTGCTCGACACCGGGTGGTTCGACGACGACGGCCCGGACGGGTGCACCGCGAAGCTGACGTCCACGGTGCCCGCCGACGGCGCCACCGGCTGGTACTGGCGCGACGACCTGCAGGTGCTCGTCGACGAAGCCGGCACCTACGCCGTGCGCCTGCTCGAGGCCGACGGCAAGGCGGTCGACCACACCGTGTCCACCGCGTCCACAGGCGTGTCGCTCGACGTGCACGCCGAGGGCGGCCTGGCCCCCGACACCGACTACACGCTCGAGGTCACCGACTGCACGGGCGTGCACGCGATCGGGTTCACGACGTCGTCGTACGGCGCGCCGCTGCGGGACGGTCCGTCGACGATCCAGCGGCGCACCTACAGCCTCGACCTCGTCAACGCGACGTGGGTGGAGCCGGGTGGCTTCGGCGCGGTGCTCGCCGGCCTGTTCAACGCGCCGGTGCTGCTGGGCGTGCAGTACGTCGACGCCACGTGGATGGACTGGATCGGCACCACCGGCACCATCGACCTGGGCGTCGTCGGCCAGGACCAGGATCTCCCCACCTGGGACTTCCCGCTCACCACGTTCGAGGCGTCGCCGTTCTTCGAGACGTCCGCCGACAGCATCGAGCTCGACGTGCAGGGCTTCCCGCTGCCGATCACCGACTTCCAGCTCGAGGGCACCTTCGCCGCCGACGGGTCCACGTTCGGCGGCGCGCGCCTGTCGGGCCTGGGCGACAGCCGCTACGCCGGCGGCGCGGTCGGTCAGCCCGACAACCCGGCGGGCCTGTGCAACCTGGCCACCGGCATCGGCGTGCCCTGCGTGCCGTGCCCCGACGGCGAGGTCTACTGCCTCCAGGTCGAGATCGTCGATCTGACCGCGCACGTGGTCCCCGGCCTCGTGCTGGTGCCGATCGCCGACACCGACTGAGCGGGGGCGCGTGCCACCCGGCGGAGGCGGGATCGGGCGGCCGAGCTGGCCCCAGGTGCGTGCGGCGCTGATCGCGCTGCACTGCGTGGCCATCATGGCGCTCGCGTTCCCGGCGCCCAGCGGCGGCATGAGCCGCAAGACCTGGGCGGACCCCACCGTGCAGGCCGAGCTGGAGGGCTGGCGGGAACGCCTGGGTGGGGTGGGGCTGGCGCTCGACAAGGACGCCTTCCAGGACGGCCTGTTCGACCTCGCCAGCGGCTACATGAAGGTGCGCGCGGCGATCCTCGCGCCGATGCGGCCCTACCACCTGTACTTCGGCACGTGGCAGAGCTGGCGCATGTTCATTGCGCCCCACATGTACCCGTCGCGCCTGCACGTCGACGTCCACGACGCGGACGGCTGGCGCGAGGTGTACGCGGCGCGGTCGGACGAGGCGACGTGGCTGCGGCCGCTGTTCGACCACGACCGGATGCGGGCGGCCGTGTTCCGCTACGCGTGGCCCAACTTCACCGGCACCTACCGGGCGTTCTGCGCCTTCCTGGCGCGACGCGCGGCGGTCGACTTCCCCGAGGCCGACCAGATCCGCGTGCGGTTCCGCAAGGGGCGCACCCCCACGCCGGAGGAGGTGCGCGCGGGCGTGGAGGTGCCGTCGACCTGGTCCAACGCCCGCATCCTCGACCTCGCGCCGCTGCGCGCGGCGGATGGGGAGGGGGCGTGACCGTCTGGCAGCGGTGGGTGGCGTTCCTGTCGGCCACCGAGGACGGCACGAGCCTGGCGATCGTCCGCCTCGTGGTCGGCTCGTGTGTGCTGCGCACGATGCTGTCGGTGTGGTGGGCCGGGATCTACACTGTGATCTGGTACGACACCGCCCACGGCGGCTACCGCAGCTTCGGTGACGGCCCGTGGCAGTACGAGCTGCTCGGCGGCTACGCGCCGTGGCAGGTCGATCTGTACTTCGGCGTCGCCCTCGTCGGCGGCGCGCTCGTCACGCTCGGCGTGGGCGGCCCCGTGGTGGCGCGCCTGCTGACGTTCGCCACGCTGCAAGGCTTCCAGGCGGTGTGCGACCTCAACGACCACGCGGGTGGCTCCTACGACGAGCTCGTGGCGAACTGCCTGTGGCTGCTCGTGCTCGCCGGACCGAGCCGGACGCTGTCGGTGCACACGTGGTGGACCACCGGACGCTGGAGCTCGACCGAGACGGTGATGTTCTGGCCGCGCTTCCTGTTCGTGTTCCAGGCTGTGGTCATGTACGCCACGACCGGCTGGCAGAAGCTGTCGGTGCACTGGGTGCCCGGCGGCGATCTCGCGGCGCTGTACTACATCCAGCAGCAGCCCACCTGGCAGCTGCGCGACATGAGCTGGCTGGCGTGGGTGTTCCCGCTCACGCAGCTGGCCACGGCCGTCTCGTGGTGGTGGGAGGTCACCGCGCCGGTGTGGCTGCTCGCCTTCCTCGCGTCCCGGGGCGGGGACGGCTGGCTGGCGCGCACGCTGCGTCGGTGGCGCGTGAACACGGTCTACCTGGTGGTCGGCCTGGTGTTCCACGTGCTCGTGGCGGCCACGATGGAGGTGGGGCCGTTCTCGTGGGCGAGCCTGGCGCTGTACGCGGCGTTCGTCGACCCGCGCACCTGGCGTCGATGGCTGCGCCTGGACGGCGGTCCGGTGGACAGCCGGCCGGCGGAAGGCGTGCCGACCGTCGGATAGCGCCGGGGATCCCGAGCGAGGGTCCCCACGTGTCGGTCGCGTCCGGCGAGGCCGTCCATCCCTGCCTGTCCTGCGGTGCGTGCTGCGCGTCGTACCGCGCCAGCTTCTACTGGGGAGAGTGCGTGTCGGCGGGGGGCACGGTGCCCGACGCGCTCACGGTGCAGATCGCCCCGTTCCGGGTCGCGATGCAGGGCACCGACACGTCGCCGCCGCGGTGCGTGGCGCTCGACGGGGTGATCGGTCAGGCGGTGCGGTGCAGCATCCACCCGCAGCGCGCGTCGGTGTGCCGCGAGTACCCCGCGTCCTACGAGGACGGCACCCCCCACGACCGCTGCGACGCCGCCCGCGCCCGGTTCGGGCTGCCCGCGCTGACGCCCGACGACTGGACGGCGTTCCACGGTCCGGCGCCCCGCGCGGCCTGAGGCCTGCCGACGCGCGCCGACCGTCGCGTTAGCGCGGTGTCGCAGCGGGAGTCGGATGGCGCGAGGTCGGTGGATCGCAGGCACGCTGGCCCTCGTCGGGGCCCTCGCCGGCGTGGGCCTGGCCTGGTGGTCCAGCTCCGACACGCCGAACCGGTGCGGCACGCGCTTTCGCCGGGGCCTCGAGCCGCTGGCGCTGCGGGTGCCGGCGGAGGGGGACGTCGTCGCCATGGGCTGGACCCAGGTGGTCGCCGACGTGCCCTGGGGCCACACGTTCCGCCCGAGTGCTGCCGTGCTGTGCCTCGACGGTCGCGAGGTGCCCGCCGTGATCGGCGGTGGCAGCTTCAACACCGACCGGGGCGAGGCCATCGTCCGCACCCACCTCGACCTCACCCAGGTCGACGACGGCGCCCACGAGGTGGTGCTGCTGGTGCAGGACGAGGAGGGCACCCGGTACGAGGCCAGCGGCAGCTTCCAGGTCGAGCGACCGGCGGGGCGGGTCGATGTGCACGTGGTCGACGGCGACGGGCGGCCGACGTCGGCGCGGCTCGTGGTGGCCGATCCGGAGGGGCTCGTCGTGCTCGGCCGGCCCGCGGGCATGGCCTACAAGGGCCGCGACAAGGAGCTGTCGGCGAGCTTCGCGATCGGTGGCCAGGGCACACTGTTCCTCGAACCCGGGCGCTACCGCGTGCTCGCGGTCCGGTCGCTGTTCGACGACGTCCCGTTCCAGGTGGTCACCATCCCGGGCGACACCCGCGTGGAGCTGACCGTGCCGGCGGCGGTCGACAAGGGCGATCGCCTGCTCGCGGACCTGCACGTGCACACGCAGGCCAGCTACGACGCCCAGGTCCCCGATGAGCTGCGCTACGCGAGCCTCGTGGCCGCCGGCCTCGACGTGGCGGTCATCACCGACCACAACCGCATCACCAACCCCAAGCCCTACCTCGACGCGCTCGAGCTGGAGGCGCCCGGTCACGGGACGGTGGGGCTCCCCGGGATCGAGTCCGACATGCGGGGGCGCAGCGCAGGCCGCCCCAACCGGGACGACTACGGCCACTTCAACGCGTTCCCGCTGCGCGACGAGCGCGCGGCGCCGATCCCGTCCACCCACCAGCAGCCGCTGGGCCGCCACCTCGACGCGTGGCGCGACCGGCAGGCGCTTGCGCCGTTCCTCGGCGAGCTCGACCAGGTGCTGCTCGAGCTCAACCACCCGCGCGGCATCCAGTTCAAGCCGGACGAGGCGCCCTCGCTGTCGGCGTGGCCCTTGTTCAACCGCTTCGACTACGACCCGTCGATCCCCGTGGGGCAGGGGCCCAACGGCTGGATGCTGACCCCGGTGCCCGGCACCGGCACCACCGTGCTCGACTGGGACGCGCTGGAGATCGTCAACCGGTTCAGCGTCCCGCTGTGGCGCCAGGTCCGCACCGACTGGTTCGCGTTGCTCGACCAGGGCGTGCGGATGACGGGCACCGGCAACTCCGACAGCCACGCGCTGCAGGTGGAGGTGGCGGGCATGACGGTCAACGTCGTCGACACGCCGCCGCCGGGGCCGTCCGGACACCTCGACGTCGCCGGCTTCATCGGTGCCCTGCGCCACGGGGGCGTCACGGTGTCCACGGGGCCGCTGGTCGACCTGACCGTCGGCGACGGCCGCCCTGGCGACGAGATCACCGGCACGGGCCTGACGGCGACCGTGCGCGTCCAGGCGGCGGGGTGGGTGCCGGTGCCCGAGGTGCGCCTGGTGGTGGACGGGGTGGTGGTGCAGCGCGAGGCGCTGCCGCGGCGCCGTGGCGACGAGGCTCTCGACGTCACGCTGACGTGGCCCGTGCCGCTGGAGGCCGACGGCTGGGTCCTCGCCGAGGCCGGCATCCCCGAAGCCGGCCCTGCGCCCGCCCCCGGCGGCCGCTACGCGCTCGTGGCGCCCGGATACGCGCCGATCGGGTTCACCAACCCCGTGTTCGTCGACGTCGACGGGGATGGCTGGGTGCCCCCGGGGCTGCCGGGCGCACCGGACGAGGGCGCGTCGCGCCGCACCCGCGGTCGGCGGTAGCGCGACACCGGCGGCATCGCGCGGCGGTCAGCTCGCCTCGGCCGCCCGCTGCTGCTCCCGCTGGCCGGCGAGGTGCTCGGCGATCAGGAACGCCAGCTCCAGCGCCTGGGCGGCGTTGAGCCGCGGGTCACAGTGGGTGTGGTAGCGGTCGGACAGCATGTGCTCGTCGATCGCCTGGGCCCCGCCGAGGCACTCGGTGACGTCCTGGCCGGTGAGCTCGAAGTGCACGCCGCCGGCCTGGGAGCCCTCGGAGGCGTGCACGGCGAACGTGGCCTGGACCTCGGCGACGACGCGCTGGAAGTCGCGCGTCTTGAAGCCGCTGGCCGTCTTGTGGGTGTTGCCGTGCATCGGGTCGCAGAGCCACACGACGTCGCGTCCCGCGCGCCGGACGGCCCGGACGAGGGGGGGCAGGTACGTGGCGACGCGGTCGGCGCCCATGCGGGAGATCAGCGTGATGCGGCCGGGCTCGCGGGCGGGGTCGAGCGTGTCGAGGAGCCGCAGCAGCTCGTCGGCCTGGAGCGACGGCCCACACTTGAGGCCGATGGGGTTGCCGACGCCGGACAGGAAGTCGACGTGGGCGCCGTCGAGCTGACGGGTGCGGTCGCCGATCCAGAGGAAGTGGGCCGAGCAGTCGTACCAGGTGTCGGTGAGGGAGTCGACGCGGGTGAGCGCCTGCTCGTAGGGCAGGTGCAGCGCCTCGTGGGACGTGTAGAACTCGGTCTCGCGCAGCTGGGGGACCGTCTCGCCGGTGAGGCCGACGGCGGCCATGAACCGCAGCGCGGCGTCGAGGCGGTCGGCGAGATCGTTGTAGCGGCTGCCCAGGTGGTCGTTGACGAACGCCAGGTTCCACTTGTGGACCTTGTGCAGGTCGGCGTAGCCGCCCTGGGCGAAGGCGCGCAGCAGGTTGAGCGTGGCGGCGGACTGGTGGTAGGCGGCGACGAGCCGCTCGGGGTCGGGGATGCGCGAGGCGGCGTCGAACTCGATGCCGTTGACGATGTCGCCCCGGTAGGACGGCAAGGTCACGCCCTCCCGCGTCTCCGTGGCGTCGGAGCGCGGCTTGGCGAACTGGCCGGCCATGCGGCCGATCTTGATCACCGGGCAGCTGGCGCCGAACGACATGACCACGGCCATCTGCAGCAGCACGCGGAAGGTGTCGCGGATGGTGTCGGGGTGGAACTCGGCGAACGACTCGGCGCAGTCGCCGCCCTGCAGCACGAAGGCCTCGCCGCGCGCGGCGCGGGCGAGCTGGGCCTTGAGGCGACGGGCCTCGCCGGCGAACACGAGCGGCGGGAAGCGGCGCAGCCGCTGCTCGACGGCGTCGAGCCGGTCGGGGTCGGGGTAGTCGGGCTGCTGGTGGGCGACCAGCGTGCGCCAGCGATCGGGCGTCCAGGCGCGGCTCATGGGGACCTCGTGGCTGGAGCCTCGTCGTATATGACGTGCACCCCGGGTGGCCCACCGGGTGCACCGGCCGGTGGCGCCGCGCACGGCGCGGGCACGGTCACGGGCGCAACGACGGGAGCGCGGGCCGCCCGTGACCGTTCGCCACCCGTCACCCGCCCGACAGCGCCTGGGCCTCCAGCGACCGCACGCGCGCGCTCACCTCGCGGGCGCGTGCCGGGCTGCCGTCGCCGTAGACGCGGTACCAGTGCAGCGCCTTGCGGATCTCGCCCTGGGCCTCGTAGGTCAGGGCGATGTTGAAGGCCGTGGCGGGGTGGGGGAGCAGGTCCTGCGCGGTGAAGAAGCTGCCGCGCGCCTGGGCCCACGCGCCGTTGCGGGCCGCCGTCAGGCCCGCGTTGTAGGCCTGGAACGCGTCGGCGCGCTGCTCGGCCCACGAGCCGTCGGTGGGGGGCGGCTTGAGCGTCGACGGTCCTGGAGGCGGCAGCGGCGCGGGCGGCTCCGACGGCTCCGACGACGCGGTGGACCCCGACCCGGACGAGGACGTGCCCGTCGGCACGATCACCTTGGCCTTGGGTGCGGGGGTGTTCACCGCGACGGGCGCGGGCTCGGCCGCCTTGGGCTTGGGCGGGGGGGCCGCCTTGGGCGGTGGCACGGGCTCCACCTTCGGGGGCGGTGCGGGCGCGGGCTTGGGTGCCGGGGGCGGCTCTGCCTGGGGCGGCGGCGCCGCGGGCGGCGCGACGGCCGCGGGCTCGGGCGGCGTCGGTGGGGTGGCTTCGGCCTCGACGGCGGCGGGCGGCGGGGCCGATGCCGGCGGCGGCGTGGGGCGCGCGGGCGGCGTGGGTGCAGGCGGCTTCGGGGGTGGGGTCGCCGCGGACGCGACGGGCCCGCGCTCGCTGCCGGAGGTCACCATGCCCGCAGCCCCGCGGCCCGCGACCACGCCGGCGCCGATGAGCCCGACGGCGAGCGCGGCGATGAGCGCCACGCTGGGGCGCGGCCGATCGGCCGTGGTTGCCGGGGGGGGCGGCGGGGGCGCCGCGGGAGGATCCTTCGCGGCCGCCTGCGCCTTCGGTGCTGCCGCCTTGCCCTTGCCCTTGCCCTTGCCCTTGGCTGCGGCGGCGCCCGGCGCGACCGGCGGCGCAGCGCGCACGGCGGCCAGGGCCTCGGACGGCTCGCCGTCGTCGATCTCGTTCGACTCCGTGGGCGCATCGGCGGGCGTGAGCGTGGTGCCCCGGAGGTAGTCCTCGGGGCTGACGCCCACGAGCGGGGCCAGCGTGGCGACCAGCATCGCCATGTCGGGGAAGCGGTCCTTCGGCTGCTTGGCGAGGCAGCGGGCGACGATCGCGTCGAGGCCGTCGGGCACGACGACGTCGGGGTACGCCCCGGCGACGTGGTCGGACAGCGACGGCACCGCCTCGTTGAGGTGCAGGAGCAGCGTGGCCTGCGGGGAGTCGCCGTGGAAGGGGTAGCGGCCGCTGATGCAGCGGTGGAGCAGCACGCCGATGGCGTAGACGTCGGAGCGCGCGTCGCCGTCCCAGCCCTTGACCTGCTCGGGCGCCATGCAGTGGGGCGAGCCCTGGATGGTCTCCTCGGCGTCCGCGGCGTCGCCCTTGCCCTTGTGCTTGCCCTTCCCCTTGGCCTTGCTGCGCTTCGGCGTGTCGCCACCGCCCACCTTGGCCAGGCCGAAGTCGACGACGGTGACCTGGTCGGTGCCGTCGGCGCCGGTCTGCACGATCAGGTTGGACGGCTTGAGGTCGCGGTGGACCACGCCGCGCTGGTGGGCGTACTGCAGGGCGCCGCACACCTGCAGCATGAGCAGGATCGCGCGGCGCGGGGGCAGGGGACCGTCGCGCAGCAGGTCGGACAGCCGCTTGCCTTCGATGTAGTCCATGGCGAGGAAGCAGCGGCCGTCGTCGGTCTGCCCGAAGTCGTGCACGGCGACGATGTGGGGGTGCGACAGGGCCGCGAGCGCGCGGGCCTCGTCGCGGAACCGCTCCTCGAACGCGGCCGTGCTGGCCGGGGGCTCGGGGGGGCGCAGGATCTTCAGGGCCACGGGACGCCCCAGATCGACCTGCTCGGCCTTGAACACCGACGCCATGCCCCCACGGGCGATCAGGCGGTCGACGACGTAGCGGCCCGCGACGCGCTCGGGCTCTCCGGACCCCGCGTCGCGCTTCTTGCCCAGGGCGGGGTCGGTCGCTTCCTCTTCGCTCACCTGCGTCCCTCCTGGCTCGCGGGTGCAGCGTATCCCGGATGATTGCGGTCGTGGCGTCGATGCGACGCGGCTGCGACGCGTCGACCCGGGTAGGAGGGCGCCGGAGGCGCCTCGTGGCACGACACCGCAGCCCTGCCCCCCGGGGCGACGACGACACCGGACCGCATGGGGGCGTACCCACCGCGCTCGCGATTGTGCATCCAGGGCTCGAGGATCTGCTGCTGGACGAGCTCGTGGCGCTCGGCGTCGACGCCCGGCCGAGCGAGGGCGGCATCGCGTTCGCGGCCACGCCCGAGGCGCTGGCCCAGGTGCACGCCTGGAGCTGGATCGCCGGCGAGGTGCGTGTGCGGCTCGGGCGGGCGCGGGCCTCGAGTCTCGACGAGCTCGCCACGGGCGTCCGCGCGCTGCCGTGGTCCCGCTACGTCCACCCCCACCAGCCCGTCGAGGTGGAGATCAGCAGCCACGGCTCGCGGCTGCGGCGCGGGCCCGCCGTGGAGCGCAAGGTCGCGCTGGCGATCGGCGACGCCCTGCGCGGCCCGCGGATCGCGGGCGGGCGGGCGCCCCGCGAGCCCGTGCGGGTCCACGTCCGCGTAGTCGACGATCGGGCCACGCTGTCGATCGACGCCAGCGGCGACCGGTTGCACCGCCGCGGCTGGCGCACCGACGCCGCGCGCGCGCCCCTACGGGAGAACCTCGCCGCTGCCGTGCTCGTCGCGGCGGGGTGGAAGCCCGGGGAGCGCCTCGTCGACCCGATGTGCGGCTCGGGCACGTTCCCGATCGAGGCCGCCCGGCGCGCTGCAGGACTGCCCCCGCGCACCGGCTGGACGCACGCGTTCGAGCGCTGGCCCGGCCACGACCCCAAGCCGCTCAAGAAGGCGCTGTCGCGGCGGCCGGCGGCAGTGCCCACGCCCATCCTGGGCGCCGATCGCGACGCGCGCGCGCTTACCGCGTCCACGGCCAATGCGCGCCGTGCGGGCGTCGACAAGGGCATGACGCTGCTGCAGGCCGCGCTCGCCGAGCTCGACCCCCCGGCGTCGACCGGCCTCCTCGTCGCCAACCCGCCCTACGGCAAGCGGGTGGCCCCCGCCGCCGACATCGAGCGCACCTGGTCGGCCTACGGCCGCGTGATCGCCGAGCGGTGGCTGGGGTGGCGCGTGGCCGTCGTCGCGCCGGATCCGCGGTTGCTGGGTCGGATCCACCCCGAGATGCGGGTGGTGCTCCGCTTCGTGCACGGGGGCATCCCCGTGGTGGTCGGACGTCTGGACAGCCGCTGACGCCCGATCCGCGTGCGCGCGGTGCCGGTTGCCGGTAGACGCGGCGCCGTCTATCCTGGGGCCGCGGCGGAGCCTGGGGACCGGTCGCCCGGCCGGGGTTTGGACTTGGATGTCCAGAAATGATCGTGTATCTAGCGCCGCACGCGTAGAGGTCCGCCCATGTCTCGCTTCGCTCTCGTCAGCTCGCTCGCCCTGGTGGCCTCTCCGGCCTGGGCCCAGCAGTTCGAGTCCACGCGTGAGCCGATCGTGTTCGACGGCACGGGCACGGTGATCGACGCTGAGTACTCCATCCCGATCGGCGCCGGCCTCGACCTGATCGTGGCCGAGTTCTGGGTCGGTGTGTCGATCACGCTGTCGGGCAACGCGCTGTTCCGTCTGCAGGTCGAAGGCGAGTCCTACCTGCACTGGTCCAACGACGACAGCGAGAACGGCCTGCTCCTCCACGCGATCGAGCCGCTCGCGGGCGAGGGCCTCGCCGCGATGCAGACCGACGTGTCGTTCGACGTGTCGTTCGAGATCTGGGACGGCCAGCAGCGCGGCCAGGGCTCCAACATCCTCAACTTCAGCCTGTTCGCGCAGGACATCACGTTCAACCTCGAGGGCGATCGGTTCACGCCGTTCCTGCTCCCGTGGCAGTCGCCGAACTACGCGTCGATCGTGGCCACCTCCACCGACGCGGCGTTCAACGTGCCGCTGACGATCCCGATCAACATCGCCAGCGTGGTCACCCTCACGCCGGGCGTCGAGCTCATCGGCTACCCCGAGACCACCGCGATCTACGGCGGCCGCGACCTGGTCACCGCGTTCGACACCGACATCATCAGCCAGGGCAACCAGCCCGAGGCCGAGATCCGGATGTGGGAGCAGCTGCCCGAGGTCGACCTGATCTCGCAGTTCTCCGCCTTCGTCGACGCCACCATCGGCTACGTCATCGACGTCAACTTCATCTTCACGATCGACATCCTCGGCCTGTTCAGCTTCCCGCTGTCGCTCGACGTCTGGGGCACCACGTTCCCGATCTTCAGCGACCAGGTCGACCTCGACTTCGCCAGCGAGCGCTACCAGCACCCGCTGCCGATGATCACGCCGGCCGCCGACGCGATCAACTTCGGCACCGTGTTCGTGGGCGACGCGAAGTCGTTCACCTACTCGATCGACAACGACGGCAACATGGACCTCGAGGGCACGGTGAGCATCACCGACTCCGAGGTCTACACGGTGTCGCCGCCCGACTTCTTCGCCCAGCCGCAAGGCTACCAGGGCGTGGTCGTCACCTTCGACCCGGTCGAGGAGGGCGAGTTCACGGGCACGCTGGTCATCGAGTCCAACGACCCGTACCGGCCCTACATCGAGGTGCCGATCACCGGCACCGCGAAGAAGCCCGCCACCGACGACCCGTTCGACACCGACAACAACGGCTTCGTCTCCGACGGCAGCGGCAGCTTCTACTCCTGCAACTGCTCGTCCTCGACGTTCACGCCCAAGGGGCTGGCGCCGCTGTTCCTGCTCCTGCCGCTCATCGCCTGGCGCCGCCGCGAGGACTGACGCCGGCGGGCCGCGTCACGGCCAGGCCAGCAGCACCCACTTGACCCGTCGGGCGTCGCCCTCGGCCTGGCCGAACCACGCGCGGGGTCGCGCACCGGGTGTGGAGGCCGGGTCGAACGACGGCGGCACCTTGGCCCACACGTGGGCAAAGCGCCCCGCGCTCGCGGCGAGCACGTCGGCGAGCAGGGGCACGTCGTCGAGCGTGCAGCCCTGGCGGCTCCAGTCCGTGCCCCACGGCGGATCGACGAACAGCACGGTGGCGTCGTGGTGGGCGGCGGCGTGGATGGCGTCACCGACGTGCACGGCGACCCGATCCGCGACGCCGTAGACGCTGACGTTGTGACGGCAGAGGGCAGCACGGCCCGGGTCGCGCTCGATGGCGGTGACGGTGCACCCGGCGCGCGCGAAGCCGATGGCGTTGCCGCCGCAGCCTGCCGTGACGTCGAGGACGTGGACCCGCTCGCCGAGACGCGCGGCCTGCCGCCCGAGGGCGAGGGCCTGGACTTCGGGCGTCAGCGACCAGCGCCCCTCGTCGTCGAGGCGTGTGCCGGGCCGGGTGAAGCCGGGGGTGGTGGTGCGGCGTCGGACGGCGTCGGCGGTGCGGGCGGCGCGCACGGCAGCTCGTGGCAGCCGCGGGTGGACGTCGACGACGAGCGGCTGGCCCGCGAACCCGAGCCCACGCAGGCGTGCCGCGAGGTCGGCAGCGGCCGGCAACGAGAGGACGGCAGACCAGGCGCCGTCGACGTGCTGCCACGATCCCGGACCGAGCAGGCGCTCGGGGTCGATCCAGGCGGGCACGCCGGTGACGTGGACCTGGTGGACCGCGGCCACGGCGCTACGCGTCCTTGAGCGTGGCGAGCACCGGGGCGTGGTCGGACGGCCGCTCCCAGCTGCGCGGCGTGCGGTCGATGCGCACGCCCTTGCACCGCTTCATCAGCGACGCGGTGAGCAGGATGTGGTCGATGCGGAAGCCGTGGTTGTAGCGGAAGCCCGACCCCCGGTAGTCCCACCAGCTGTACTCGGCGCCGAACGGGTTCTTCTTGCGCCACGCGTCCTTGAGGCCCCACGCGAACAGCTGCCCCAGGGCGGCCCGCTCGGGCTCGGTGCACAGCACCTGCCCCTGGGTCTCGAACGGGTCGTAGGTGTCGGCGTCGGCGGGGGCGATGTTGAGGTCGCCGCACAGAAGGAGGTCCTTCGCCGGGTCCTCGTAGGCGGCGAGCTCGGCGGTGAGCCGCCGCAGCCAGTCGAGCTTGTAGGTGAACTTGTCGGAGCCCAGCGGGTTGCCGTTGGGGACGTAGCCGTTGACGATGCGGACGCCGTCGACCGTCGCGCGCAGCAGCCGCGCCTGCGGATCGGGCTCGCCGTCGATGAACCCCGCGACCACGTCGTGCAGCGGGCGCCGGGAGAGGATGGCGACGCCGTTGTACGTCTTCTGGCCGTGGATGGCGCGGTGGACGTAGCCCGCAGCCTCGAGCTCGGCGTGGGGGAAGTCCTCGTCCACGACCTTGGTCTCCTGCAGGCAGGCGACGTCGGGCTTCTCGGTGTCGAGCCACGCGAGCAGCTGCTCCATCCGCGGCCGGATGGAGTTGACGTTCCACGTGGCGACGACCATCACGGGGCCACCGGGGGCAGGGCGCGCGGGTCGGTGAGGCGGCCGGTGACCGCGCTCGCCGCCGCCACCGCCGGCGACACGAGCCACACCGGACCGGGGGCGCCCATGCGTCGCGCGAAGTTGCGGTTGGTGGTGGAGGCGGTGGTCTCGCCGGGCAGGGGAATGCCCGGGCCGTTGCCGATGCACGACCCGCACCCGGGCGGCGACACCACGGCACCCAGCGCGGTGAACAGGTCGAGCAGGCCCTCGTCGCGCGCCGCCGTGGCGACGTCGGCCGACGACGGGGTGACCGTCAGGCGCACCCCGTGGGCGAGCGCGCGCCCGCGCAGCACGTCGGCCGCGGCGCGCAGGTCGGCGAGGGAGCCGCCGGTGCACGACGCGATCACGACGTTGTCGATCGTGACGTCGCCGTGGTCGGCCAGCGGGGCGCGGTTGCGGCTGTCGCCGGGCGTGGCCACGGTGAGCGGCACGTCCGCGAGGTCGACGTGGACGGTGTGGGCGTAGGTGGCGCCCGGGTCGGCGTGGACCAGCAGGTCGGTGACGTCGAGGCCGCGGCGGGCCCGCAGGAAGTCGACCAGCGGCGGGCACGGCTCGACGACGCCGGTCATCAGGCCGCCCTCGACCGTCATGTTCGTGAGCACCGACAGCTCGTCGACGTTCCACGCGTGCAGCCCGGGGCCGCCGAACTCGATGATGCACGTGTCGGTGGGGGCGGTGCGCCAGTGCTCCTCGCGGAAGTACGGATCGCCGATGAGGTGGAGGATGAGGTCCTTCGGCGACAGCACGCCGCCCGCCTCGCCGCTGACCTCGACCCGCACGACCTTGGGCACCGTGACGGGGATGAGCCCGGTGCGCAGCGCGAACGCCATCGCGGTCGACCCGACGCCGAAGGCGAAGGCGTCGAGCACGCCGGCCGTGGGCGTGTGGGAGTCGGTGAGCACCACGATGTCGCCGGGCAGCGCGTAGTCCTCGACGACGATGCGGTGGCACACGCCTGGCGGCAGCGCGCGCCCGGGGCCGTGCAGGCGGATGCCGTTGTCGGTGCAGGCCTGGACCATCTCCGCCGTCAGCTGCATCGCGGGCCCCAGGCGGGCCTTCTTCACGGCGTCGGGCACGGTGGGGTGGTCGATGAGGACGAAGTGATCCTCGAACGCGGCGACCTGCTCGGGGCGGTACATCGGCGCGTCGCCCCACGCCTGCTGGTAGAGCGCCACCACCATGCCGGTGGTGTACTCGTGCATGCCGCGGAAGCCGCACCGGGCGAGCACCTGATCGCCGGGCACCACGTGGCCGATGCCGTCGGGGCGGCCGGGGCCGGCCCACGCCCGCCGCGCGATGATCTTCTCGGCGATGTTCATCGGGCGGGCAGGGCGGTCGACGGCGTAGGTGGGCTCGACCTCACCCTGCAGCAGGTCGGTGCCGTAGGCGAGGAGGCCGCCGCGCTCGGCGACGGCACGGAAGAACGGCGGCAGCTCCGCGGACAACGCGGCGAGATCGACGTCCTCGCCGGCCTGCAGGCGCGCGATCACGCTGCGGTCGGTGGTGAACGGCATGCCGCTGTAGACCATGTTCTCCTGGAAGATGCGCTGGAAGGAGTCGGCGACCACGAGCTCGATGCCCGCGCCCTGGTGGGCGACCACCGCGACCTCGCGCGACGAGCCCGAGCCGTAGGCGTGGCCGCCCACGACGACCTGGAAGCCGCCGCCCTGCACGCCGCCCTCGCCGACCACGTCGAGGAAGTCCTGCAGGAAGTAGGGGCCGAGGATCTCGGGGGTGTACCCGAAGGTGCACGCGCGCCCCGAGATCATCGCGTCGGTGTTGACGCCGAACACGTAGGGGGCGTCGGCCTCGGGGGCGACGTCGGTGCCGCCGAGCTGGGCCTGCACCGCAGGGGCGTCGTCGAGCAGGTGGAGCACACGGCCGGTGAGCTTCACGGGACCTCCGGGAGGAGCCGGGGGGCCGCGGCGACGTCGGGGGACGCCGCGGCCGGGGAGGAGAGGAGGGTCAGGGCGTGGAGAGGGGGGCGCCGTCGGCGTCGAGCTCGACGATGGGCAGGCCGGTGGCCTTCAGCGCCTCGATCATGCCCGCCTTGTCGCCGACGAGCAGCCACCCGACCCGGTCGGGGTCGAGGTGCTGCTTCAGGCTCGCTTCGGCGCTGTCGACGGTGACGGCCTCCAGCTGGGGCACGTAGGTGTCGAGCCAGTCGGCGGGGAGGCGGTCGACCCAGATGTCCTGCAGCTCGCCCAGCAGCTCGCCGGGCGTCTCGTAGGAGCCGTAGAAGGCGTTGATCCGGTAGCCGCGGAAGAAGGTGAGCTCCTGCTCGGTGATCGGGCGGTCGCCCACCACGTCGCGCAGCTCACGGCGCAGCTCGAGCATCGCCGGCACGGACTGGTCGGCCTGGATGTTGGCGCTGCACACCCACAGCGCCGGACCGGGCGTGGTGGCGGTGCCGCAGCGCGCTCCGTACGTCCAGCCCTTGTCCTCGCGCAGGTTCATGTTCACGCGGGCGGTGAAGGCGCCGCCGAACGCGGTGTTGGCGAGACCGAACGTGCGCCAGTCGGCGTCGGTGGGCGTGCCGACCGGCAGCACGGCGCGCAGCACGGTCTGGGCCGCGCCCGGCTTGTCGACCAAGTAGACGACCTCCTTGGCGAACGCCGTGGGCGTGGCGGCCGACCCGGGCAGCGGCGCCATGCGGTTGGCCTTCCACTTCCCGAGCCGCGCCTCGAGCAGCGGCAGGACCGTGTCGAGGTCGACGTCGCCACCCACGAGGATCACGGCGTTGTCGGGACGGACCGCGCGCGCGTGGAACGCCCGCATGTCGGCCGGCGTGATCGCCTGCGTGGCCGCGACGGTGTCGAGGCGTCCGGTGTAGGCGTCGCCGTAGACGACCTTGCGCTGGGCGCGCAGCGCCATGCTCCCCGGATCCTTGCGGGAGGCCTCGATGCGCTGGACCCGGCTGGCCTGCAGCACCTCCCACGACGCGTCGGGGAAGTCGGGCTTGCGGACCACGTCGGTCCACAGGTCGAGCAGGGCGGACAGGTTCTTGGTGGGGCCGGAGACGCTCACGGACGCGGCGTCGGTGCCGGCGCCCGAGCCGATGCCGCCGCCGAGCTTCTCGAGCTCGCGGGCGAGGCCGGCGGCGTCACGACCGGCGGCCCCCTCGTTCATCATGCCGAACATCACGTCGCCCAGGCCCTCCTTGCCGGCCGGATCGGCGTCGGGGCCCACGCGGAACACGATACGCACGTCGAACAGCGGCACCTCGTGGTTGGCGACGAGGAGCACCGGCAGCCCGTTGGACAGCGTGGCTTTCTGGGCGGTGGGCATCTCGAACGTGGGTGCGGGCAGCGGCTCGGGCCGGGTGCGCGGCACGCCCTCGGGCAGCACGGCTGCGGCCTCGGGCATCGCGGCGGGGGGCGCAGACTTGGGGCAGCCCGTCAGCGCGGCGCTGGCCGCGACGGTGAGCAGGAGGGTGCGGACGGGCATCAGTTCGTCTCCTCGGCGGCGGCCGGGCGGTCCGCATCGGGCAGGTAGTGGAGCGTGATGTGGGGGCCGGCGAGCACGATGCCGAGGACGCGCATCACGTCGGCCGTGGAGGCGTTGCGGTAGCGGGCGAGGTCGCCCGCGATCCAGTCCGGCTTGCCGGTGTGGTACAGGTAGCTGGAGATGGTGCCGGCGCGGCCCTGGATGGTCTGCAGGCCGCGGAACGAGCCCACCTCGTACTGGGTGACGCCCGCGAGCAGCTCGTCGTCGGTGATGGGGTGGGGGCCCTGGAAGTCGGCGAGCACGGCCTCCACCGCGGTGACGACCTCGTCGGTGGTGTGCCCGGGCGCGGCGGTGGCCATCACCAGGAACGTGCTGTCGAGGTGCTGGCTGCCCTGGTGGCAGCTGATGCTGGTGACCAGCCGCAGCTCGTCGACGAGGCGGGTGTACATGCGGCTGTCCTTGCCGCCGCACAGGGCCGACGCCGCCAGGTCGAGCTCGGCGTCGCCGTCGGCGAACAGGGCGGGGCTGTGCCACGACATCCACAGCTTG
Organism: Alphaproteobacteria bacterium; assembly: GCA_020632915.1. Classification (GTDB taxonomy): domain Bacteria; phylum Myxococcota_A; class UBA796; order UBA796; genus JACKEO01. The sequence goes on from JACKEP010000006.1 coordinate 86,494, forward strand.
CGGTCGGGGACGTCGCCGTACTTGTGGATCACCTGCGACGCGGGCAGCAGCGACGGCACGAGCTTGCCGTCGACGATCGTGGTGTGGCGCGTCTCGGTGTGGACCGGATCGGCGCCGGCGGGGATCCAGCCGAACTGCTCGGCGACCAGGGCCTTGGTGGCGGCGACGTCGAAGTCGCCGGCCACGACCAGCGTGGCGTTGTTGGGCACGTACCAGGTGCGGAAGAAGGCCTGGACGTCGGCCAGCGTGGCGTTCTGCAGGTCGACGTGGGAGCCGATGGTGGGGTGGTGGTAGGGGTGGCCCTCGGGGTACTGCGCGGCGTCGAGGGTGAGCCACACGTCGCCGTAGGGCGGGTTCTCGACGCGCTGCCGGCGCTCGTTGCGCACGACGTCGCGCTGGTTGTCGAGCTTGAGCTGGTCGAGCACGGGCAGCAGGTTGCCCATGCGATCGCTCTCCATGAACAGCGCGAGCGGCAGGTACCGCGACGGCACGGTCTCGAAGTAGTTCGTGCGGTCCTGGTTGGTGGTGCCGTTCAGCGTGCCGCCCACCTCCTGGATGGGCGCGAAGTACTCGCTGCCCGTGTTGAGCGAGCCCTGGAACATCAGGTGCTCGAACAGGTGGGCGAAGCCGGTGAGCCCCTCGGACTCGTCCTTGCTGCCCACGTGGTACCAGATCTGGGTGTGGACGATCGGCGTGGACGTGTCGGGCGCCAGCACCACCGTCAGGCCGTTGTCGAGCGTGTACATCTCGAGGTCGAGGGTGGGCGTGTCCGCGTCGGCCGCGCGCGCCGCGGGAGCAGCCGCTGACAGCGCGATCAACAGGGAGAGGGGAGTCGCTCGGTGCACACCAGCCTCCGGGAGCGGTGAAGGTCGGTGCTCCGTAGCCCGACGGTCGCGGACGCACGAGGCGCGCGGGCCCGTTCGGATCGCGGGGCGCACGGAGCAAGCGTCACAACGGGGCGCAACGTCTCGTTCCGTTGATCGACGGCGCGGGGAGGAGTACAAGGCGGCCCTTCCGTTCGGCCCGTTGCGCGCGGGCCACGCCGAACCATGAGGTCCGTCCTCGTCGATGGCACGCTCCGCACCCCAGCCTCCGCACAGCTTCCGCACGGGCACGGCCTTCGCGCTCGTGGGGTTGACGGCGTTCCTGCTGGTGTTCGGGTCCACCGTGCGCGTCCACGGTGCCGGGCTCGCGTGCCCCGACTGGCCGCTGTGCTTCGGCCAGGTGGTGCCGGCGCTCGACTTCCACGTCTACCTGGAGTTCGGGCATCGCGTGGTGGCGGGCGTCGTCTCGCTGTGGTTCCTCGGCCAGGCCTGGCTGCTGCGCCGCGCGGGTCTGTTCGCGCGGTCGCGGGCGCTCCGCGTGCTCTACCCGCTCGCCGCCGTCGTCCTGGCCGCGCAGGTGGTGCTCGGCGGGCTCACGGTCCTCGAGCTCCTGGCCGAGTGGACGGTCGCCAGCCACCTGCTCACCGGCAACACCTTCGCGCTCTGCCTGCTGCTGATCGCGCTGTCGATTCGCGAAGCCCAGGCGCCCGTCCACCGCGCGCCGATCACGGCCGTGCAGCGCGGCGTGGCCACGAGCCTCGCGGTGCTCGTGCCGCTCCAGCTGGCGCTCGGCGGCCTGGTGGCGGGGTCCAACGCGGGGCTCGCGTGCGGCACCTGGCCCTCCTGCAACGGCGCGGGCTGGTTCCCCACCTTCGCGGGGCTCGTCGGCCTGCAGGTCACCCACCGGGTGGTCGCCTACACCGTCGCCACCGCCGCGCTGGCCAACCTCGCGATCGCGTGGCGCAGCCCGACGTTGCGTCGACCGGCAGCCCTCGTCGTGGCACTTGTCGCCGCCCAGATCACCCTCGGCGTGGCGAACGTCCTGATGCACCTCAAGCTCGAGATCACCCTGGCGCACTCCGCCGGGGCCGCCGGGATCATGCTGGCGATGGGCTGGCTGGTCCACGAGGCGTGGCGCGCGCCGATCGCCGCGTCCGAGCCGTCCGCGTCGCACGGCGTGCCCGTGGAGGCGAAGTGAGCGTCCTCGGCACCGAGATCGAGGCCGAGGGCTCGCGCTCCCTCCTCGACACCGTGCGCCTGTACGTCGACATCGCGCGGCCCCGCGTGCTGGCCCTCGTGGTGTTCACCGGCCTGCCGGCGCTCGTGCTCGGCAAGTCGGCGTGGCCCACGCCGGCGGAGACGTTCTGGGTGCTGCTCGGCACCGCCTGCGCCGGTGGCGCGAGCTCGGCGTTCAACGCCTGGATCGAGCGCGACACCGACGCGTTCATGGCGCGCACGCGCAAGCGCCCGCTGCCGGCGGCCTCGGTGCTGCCAGGGGCCGTGCTCGGCTACGGGGCCCTGCTCACCGTGCTCTCCACCGTGATCCTGCACGCGATCGGGGGCTGGATGCCGGCCTTGGTCGCGCTCGCCACGATCGCGTTCTACGTCTTCGGCTACACGCTGTGGCTCAAGCCCCGCACGCCGCAGAACATCGTGATCGGCGGCGCCGCCGGCGGCACCGCGCCGCTCATCGCCTCCGCGGCGATGGACGGCCACATCAGCCTGGGCGCCTGGATCCTGTTCGCGATCATCTTCCTGTGGACGCCGCCCCACTTCTGGGGTGTCGCGATCGTGCGCCAGCGCGAGTACGCCGCGGCCGGCCTGCCGATGATGCCCCACGCCGTCGGCGATCAGGGCACGCGGTGGCGCTCGCTGGCCTACACGCTGCTGCTGCTGCCGGTCACGCTCCTGCCGGTGTGGCTCGGCTACCTCGGCCCGATCTACGGTGTGGTCGCCGCGGCCCTCGGCCTGTGGTTCCTGGCGCTCGTCGTCAAGTCGCTGGTGGTGCGTCAGCACGCGGTCGACTGGCGCGTGTTCAAGGGCTCCATCGGCTACCTGTCGCTGCTCTTCCTCGTCATGCTGCTCGACCTGTCCATCCCCTGGGGGACGACGTGAAGCTTCCTTCGTTCGACACCGCGGTGCGCAGCCTCGTGCTGACGGTCCTCGGCGCCACCGGGCTCGCCGGTTGCGAGCTCTGGCCCTACAACAACGGCCAGTACCCCTACACCACCACCGATCCGATCTCCGATTTCGGCATGTACACGCACGAGCTGTACGCCCAGATCACCTGGATCGTGCTGGTGATCTTCGCGGCCGTCACGGCGCTGCTGGCGTTCACGCTGCTGCGCTTCCGCGACGACGGTCAGCCGGGCAACCCCGAGCAGATCCACGGCAACACGCAGATGGAGATCGGCTGGACGCTCCTGCCGATCGTCATCGTGCTGTTCCTGATCGTGCCCACGGTCCGCACCATCTTCGTCATCGCCGACGCGCCCCCGGCCGGCGCCATCGATCCGGCCTCGGGCCTGGTGATGCGCGACGACGCGGGCGAGCCCGTGAAGAAGACGGTCGAGATCAAGGTCATCGGCAAGCGCTGGTGGTGGGCCTTCGAGTACGTCAACGAGGGCATCGTCACCGGCAACCAGTTCGCGATCCCCGACGATCGCCCGGTCAGCCTGCTGATCACCTCCGACACCGTCATCCACAGCTTCTGGGTGCCGCGGATCGGCGGCAAGCGCGACGCCGTCCCCGGCCGCATGAACCGCATCTGGTTCAACCTGCAGCAGGACGTGCAGCCCGGCGAGGTCGAGCACATCCGCGGCGAGTGCGCCGAGTACTGCGGCGACGCCCACGCCCTGATGCGCTTCGAGGTCATCGCGCTCGACGGTGCCGACTTCGACCGCTGGGTCACCGAGTACCAGGCCGGCCCCAAGCTGGCGGGCGACGTCAAGACCAAGGGCGAGGCCGCCTTCGCCGCCGGCGGCTGCATCGGCTGCCACGCCATCACCGGCAACGACCAGGCGAACGGCCTGCAGGGCCCGAACCTCACGTTCTTCGGCGACCGGCGCTGGCTCGCCGCCGGCGTGCACGACATGTACCCGAACGGCCGCAGCGACGCGACGCACGCCCACGACCTGCTCACGCAGTGGGTGCGTCACCCCGACAGCCTCAAGCCGGGCACCACGAAGCACGACGAGGAGAGCCGCGCGCTTGACGGCATGAACATCCCCGTCGACCGGAGCAACGACGGCATCCTGCAGGAGGACGAGATGTCCACCGAGCAGCTCGACGCCATCGTCGCCTACCTGCTGGCCCAGACCAGCTCCTACCCCATCCAGTGACTCCCACCCTTCCGAGCGAGGCCTCGCCATGAGCACCGCTGCCACGAACGTCGCGCACCACGCAGACGTCGAGCACGAGGAAGACAACAGCCTCACCTCGTGGCTCACGACGGTCGATCACAAGCGGATCGGCAAGCTGTACATGTTCTCGGCGTTGTTCTTCTTCGCGCTGGGTGGACTCGAGGCCCTGCTGATCCGTCTTCAGCTGATGTGGCCCGAGAATCACTTCATCTCGGCGCAGACGTACAACGAGATGTTCACGATGCACGCGACGACCATGATCTTCCTGTCGATCATGCCGTTGTCCGCTGCGTTCTTCAACTTCCTGATCCCGCTGCAGATCGGCGCCCGCGACGTGGCGTTCCCGCGGCTCAACGCGCTGTCGTACTGGCTGTTCCTCTTCGGCGCGCTGTTCCTGAACTTCTCGTTCTTCTTCAGCGGTCTGCCTGACGGTGGCTGGTTCGGCTACGCCAACATGACGCTGGCCAAGTACAGCCCGGGCCACTCGATCGACTTCTGGATCCTGGGCCTCGCCATCCTGGGCAACAGCTCGATGATGGCCGGCTTCAACTTCATCACCACCATCCTGAACCTGCGCACGCCGGGCATGACCATGTTCCGGATGCCCATCTTCACGTGGATGAGCCTGGTGGTGCAGTTCCTCATCGTGATGTCGTTCCCGATGATCACGGTGGGCCTGCTGCTGATGCTGTTCGACCGCAGCTTCGGCACGAACTTCTACTTCCCGCCCAACGGCGGCGACCCGCTGCTCTGGCAGCACCTGTTCTGGCTCTTCGGCCACCCCGAGGTCTACATCCTCATCCTGCCCGCGATGGGCATCGTGTCCGAGATCCTGCCGGTGGCGGCGCGCAAGCCGCTGTTCGGTGCGCCGTTCGTCATCTTCTCCGGCATCATGATCGGCTTCGTCGGCTTCGGCGTGTGGTCGCACCACATGTTCACCACGGGCCTGGGCCCGGTGGCCGACGCCGCCTTCTCCACCACCACGATGCTCATCGCGGTGCCCACGGCGGTCAAGATCTTCAACTGGATCGCCACCCTGTGGGGCGGCAAGATCCGGTTCACCGTGCCGGCCGTGTTCGCCATCACGTTCGTGTTCCTGTTCACGATCGGCGGCCTGTCGGGCGTCATGCACGCCTCGCCCCCGGTCGACCTGCAGCAGCAGGACTCCTACTTCATCGTCGCCCACTTCCACTACGTGCTGGTCGGCGGTGCGTTCACCGGCCTGATGTCGGGCGTGTACTTCTACTGGCCCAAGATGTTCGGTCGCTACCTCGACGAGCGCGCCGGCTGGATCTCGTGGGTGCTGCTGTTCATCGGCATCAACCTCACGTTCTTCCCGATGCACTTCCTGGGTGCCATGGGCATGCCCCGCCGCACCTGGCAGTACCCGGTGGGCGCTGGCTACGACATGTGGAACATGGTGGCCACGGTCGGGTCGTGGTTCATCGCCGTCGGCTTCCTCGTCACGCTGGCGAGTGCTGTGGCCAACGCCTTCTTCGGCAAGGGCAAGAAGGCCCCGGCCGACCCGTGGGACGCCGCCACCCTCGAGTGGTCGATCGCGTCGCCGCCGCCGCACTACAACTTCAAGAAGCTGCCCACCGTCGCGTCCGACCGTCCCTACTGGGACGAGAAGCACGAAGGTGGTCCCGCGGTGAGCCAGGAGGTCATCGCCGTCGACGCGCCGAGCCACGTCGAGATGCCGCCGCCGTCGTGGTGGCCGCTCGGTCAGGCCCTGTTCCAGGGCGGCTTCTTCGCGGCGTTCCTCATCGGGGGCGGCACCGGTCAGTTCGACGCGGACCGGTTCATGATCCAGCTCCCCATCCAGCTTCTCCTCGCAGCCGGCATGCTCTACTGCATGTTCGGGTGGATTCGCGAGGACGCCCGTCCCCGCTGATCGGGGTCGGGTGCGTCCACCTTCCGGGCTTCAGGAGTTCCCACCATGTCCGCTGCTTCCGCGTCTTCCGGCGCCGGCCACGACGAGGTCTTCGACGAGCACCACTGGCGCAGCCTGGGTGTCGACAACGTCAAGCTGGCGTTCTGGACCTTCCTCGGGTCCGACTGCTTCTTCTTCGCGAGCCTGATCGGCACGTACATGTACTACCGGGGTCAGAGCCTCGTCGGGCCCTACCCGCTGGACGTGTTCAGCGTGGAGGTCACCTCGATCTCCACCTTCGTGCTGCTGATGAGCTCGTTCACGATGGCGCTGGCGGTGCTCTTCTCGAAGACCAACCGCCGCGGCGCCACCGTCGCCATGCTCCTGGCCACCGCCGCCATGGGCGCCACGTTCGTCGCGTTCCAGATGTACGAGTTCGCCCACTTCTTCCACGAGGGGCTGACGCTGCAGGGCAACCTGTTCGGCTCCACGTTCTACACGCTGACCGGCTTCCACGGCACCCACGTGGCGCTCGGCGTCCTCTGGCTGCTCGCCTCGACGTTCTGGTACGTCAAGGGCTGGATCCGCGGTGACGAGGGCATCGCCATCGAGGTCGCCGGCCTGTACTGGCACTTCGTCGACATCGTCTGGATCGTGATCTTCACGGTCGTGTACCTGATGGAGTTCGTGCGATGAGCGCGCACCACGAAGAGCACGCCCACCGTCCGGTGTGGCACTACGTCCTGATCGCCGTCTTCCTCGGACTGCTCACGCTGATCGAGCTCGGGCCGCTGTTCCAGTGGTTCAACCTGCCGATCGAGGTGCTGCTGGTGCTGTCGGCGGTGAAGTTCACCGTCGTCGTGGCGCTGTTCATGCACCTGTGGGACGACGCGTCGGTGTTCAGCCAGATCTTCTCGGCCCCGCTGCTCGGCGCGATCGCGATGGTGGTGGTGCTAATGTCGCTGGCGTCGAGCTTCTTCCCGTCGCCGCGGAACGACTCGGCGCCGATCATCGAGCGCTACTGGACGAACTACAGCGGCGAGTGCTCCAGCTGGGTGCGCAGCCACGTGTCGAACCGGTGGTACTGCACGTCGCCGCCGATCGATCGTGAGCGCCTCGCCGTCTACAACGCCCCCGCGGGCGGTGGCGCCGGCAGCGGCCCGGCGATCGACACGTCGTCGAAGGAGTCGCTCGCCGAGGCCGGCAAGGCGCTCTACGAGGCGAACTGCGTCGCGTGCCACCAGGTCACCGGCCAGGGCATCCCGGGCGCGTTCCCGCCCATCGCGGGCTCCGACTACGAGGGCTACCTGGATCCGCAGTCCCACGCCCGCATCATCGTCAAGGGCCTCACCGGCGAGATCACCGTCAAGGGCACCACCTACAACGGCGCCATGACGCCGTTCGGGGCGATGCTGTCCGACGCGGAGATCGCCGCGATCGCCACCTACGAGCGCAACGCGTGGGGCAACGACCACGGCATGGTCACGCCCGAGCAGGTCGCCAAGGCCCGCTGATCGCGCGCCGGGCCGGTGGCCCGCGTGCGCTGTCCGTCTCCTCCACGCCCCGCGCGCCCCCAGGCCCGCGGGGCGTGCTGCGTTCGGCGTGCAACCGCCGGATGCGACGCGGACAGGTCCGCGCGGGATCGGTTAGGGTCGTCGGCTGTCGGTCGAGGACGCCATGCCCGGACTGCTGCTGTTGCTGATGCAGACCGCCTCTGCCCACTCGGGCGGGGCCGTGCCCATCCGCGGGGTCTACGACTGGTCCAACCTGCCCGACCTGCCGCCGGGCGCGTGGGTGGACTGGAGCCTGTTCCCCAGCATCGTGATCGGCTGCCTGCTGTTCTCGGCCACCTACGAGCTGCTGGCGGGGCCGCTGCGCACCCGGTGGGGGCTGTCGCCCGTCGGGCCCACCGTCCGCGATCGCGTGCTGTTCCACGGCGGGATCGCGGTGGTGTTCTGCAGCCTGCAGGGGCCGCTGCACGAGCTGTCCGACGTCTACCTGTTCAGCGGCCACATGGTGCAGCACCTGCTGATCACGCTGGTGTTCCCGCCGATGGCCTTGCTGGGCATCCCCCCGTGGATGTGGCAGCCGGCGCTGTCGAAGGGCTGGGTGCGGGCGGTCGGCCGCGTGCTGGGCCACCCCGTCACCGGCTTCCTCGTGGCCACCGGGGTCCTGTACTTCTGGCACGTGCCGGCGATGTACGATCTCGCGCTCGAAGACCACGACGTGCACGTCGTGGAGCACCTGTCGTTCATGACCGCCTACACCATCATGTGGTGGCCGGCGCTGTCGCGGGTGGATGCGCTGCCCGCGCTCACGCCGGGCTGGCGCATGGTCTACCTGTTCCTCAACACCATCCCGATGAAGGGCCTCGGCGCCATCATCACGGTGTCGGACTACGTGATCTACCGCTACTACGCCACGCAGCCGCGGGTGTTCGGGCTCGACCCGCTCACCGACCAGCGCCTCGGCGGGCTGATCATGTGGATCCCCGGCGGGCTGGTGTTCTGGGTCACCATCGGCTTCGTGTTCTTCACGTACTACCAGGGCGACATCCAGCGGCACCAGCGGCCGCGGCTCACCGTGGTCGACGGCGCGCGGGGCACGGCATGAGGCACCTGCTGGTCGTGGTGGGTGTCGCCGCCCTGCTCGGCACCGGGGTCGCGTGCTCCGGCGGGGCCGACAGCCGCCCGATGTCGTCGCCTGCCGCGCCGGCCGACCGCTCCGACGACCAGGCCGGCGTCTACGTCCGCAAGACCCAGAACGGCGAGTACGTCGTCGAGGTCCGCTTCGATCCGCCCCACCCGCAGATCGGCGACCTGTTCAGCGCCGTCGCCACGGTGCGCGACCGCGCGGGCACGCCGATCGACACGGCCCGCGTCAAGCTCAACGCCACCATGCCCGCCCACGGCCACGGCATGATGACCGACCCCATCCTGCGCCCGGGCACGTGTGACGACGCGGGCGTGTGCGTGCACCCCGACGGCGTCTACCGGGCCGACGGCTTCAAGTTCCACATGGCCGGCGCGTGGACGGTCACCGTCGAGGTCGAGGGGCCCCGCGGGCCCGACTCCACCTCGTTCGTGCACGAGATGAAGTGATGCGGCGCGACCTGCTCGGGGTCGCTGCGGTCGTCCTCGTGGGGCTGTCGGCGTGCGGTGGCGACGCCGCGCCGGCGCCAGATGCGACGGTGCCGGTCACGCCCGCTGCGTGGTCGGCCGACGAGGTCCGGCAGCTGCAGCGCATGCGCCTGGTCTCCGCGTTTCCGCCGGACCCCACGAACCGCTGGGCGGACGACGCCGACGCGGCGGCGCTCGGACGTCGGCTGTTCTACGATCCGGGGCTGTCGGCGAGCGGGCGGTTCAGCTGCGCGTCCTGCCACGATCCCGCCCGTCACTTCACCGACGGGCTGCCGCGCGCGGTGGCGGCGGGGGAGGCGGCGCGCAACACGCCGGCCCTGGAGGGCAGCCAGGCCGGCCCCTGGTACTTCTGGGACGGACGGGCCGACTCCCTCTGGTCGCAGGCGGCCGGGCCGATCGAGGCCGCCGTCGAGATGGACAGCGACCGCATGCACGTCGCCCGCTACGTGCTGCGGGCCTATGCCGCGCCGTACGCGGCCCTGTTCGGGGCGCCCCCCGACCTGTCGGACCCGGCCCGCTTCCCAGCCCGGGCGCGTCCCGACGATGGCGCGGCCGGCCAGGCGTGGGCGGCGATGGCGGCGGACGATCGCGACGCCGTCGATGCCGTGTTCGTCCACGTGCTCAAGGCGCTCGCCGCGTTCGAGCGCACGATGGTGCCCGGGGAGGCGCCGTTCGACCGCTACGTCGACGCGGTCACCGGGGGCGATCCCCATGGCGGTGGGGCCCTCGACGACGACGCGGTCGCGGGGCTGTCGCTGTTCCTGCGTCGTGGCAACTGCGTGGCGTGCCACCACGGGCCGTGGCTGTCGGACGGCGCGTTCCACGCGCTCGGCGTGCCCGACGCCCAGGGCTACGACCCCGGCCGCACCGTCGGCGCCGCGCAGGTGCTCAAGGCGCCGTTCAACTGCCAGGGCGCCTTCTCCGACACCACCACGTGCGAGGAGCTGCGCTACCTCAACCCGACGTTCGACGACTTCCGCTCGGCCTTCAAGACGCCCACGCTCCGCAACGTCACCCAGACCGCGCCCTACATGCACCAGGGGCAGCTCGCCACGCTGCGGGACGTGCTCGACTTCTACGCTGTGCTGCCGGGCGCGCCGATGATCGGGCACCGGGAGCTGACGCTGGTGCCGCTGGGCCTGACGGAGGCCGAGACGCGCCAGCTGATCGCGTTCCTCGGCAGCCTGGAGGCGCCGGTGCGCCCCGAGGTGCTGCCGCCGGTCACGTCCCCGTAGCGGCGAGGCGTCGGGCGCGCCGCACGCCGGCGTAGACCCAGGTGCCGAGCAGGGTCAGCGCGATCAGGAACCACTGCACGGCGTACTCGAGGTGGCCGATGCGCTTGGGCTCGGCGACGTAGCCACCCACCGGCAGTGGCGCGCGGGCCTTGAGCTGGCCGCGGGTGAGCTCGGGGCCCACCACCACCAGCACGGGGACGAGCCCGGGCACCTGGGCGGCGATGGCGGCGTAGGGCGGCCCGACGACGCCCGTGGTGCAGCCCCCGACGCTGCTGGTCTCCTGCGGCCACCGCTCGGGGTGACCGTCGGAAGCCGGGAGGGGACGGATGTCGGCGTTGCCCGTGAGCGCGACGAGCAGGCCCTCCACCTGCACGTCACCGTCCGTGCGGATCGCCGCCAGGGTGTCCTGCCAGCCTTCGCTCGGGATCCAGCCCCGGTTGACGAGCACGCGGTGGTCGCCGGTGTCGAGGACCTGCAGCACGTCGAAGCCCGGGTTGCCGAACTCGAAGCGCCCGGCGACGAGGAACGGTCCGTCGTCGGTGTAGGTGCCGGTCAGCACGGCCTTGCGCCAGCCGAGGCTGTCGGCGCCGTCGGAGAGGTCGGCGTTGGTGGCCGGGTCGCCGTACAGGCGCGCGTGGACCTCGTCGCGCAGCGCGCCGGCCGCGTGGTGGCGCCGCAGCTGCCACATGCCGAGGTTGACCAGGATGACGAGGCCGACGGCGACGAAGAGCGTGGGGATGAGGGCAGGTCGGAAGGGCACGGCGACTCCGGGCGAGCCCGTAACCGTCACCCCAGGCCCGGGCCCCGCAGCACGGCGTCGCTACCGTGTGGACCCGCGGCGCGGCACGGGCGCGGAGAACGTGAACCCGACGGTGGCCGCGAGCACGGGCTCGGCGTGGAGCGCGTCGACGTCGACCCCGGTCTCTACGCGGAGGGCGAGTCCGGCATGGGGGCGGAAGCGGTAGACGACGTCGCCGGCGAGGCGCGCCGTGCCGCCGGCGAGCCGGGTGCCGGGGGTGGTCGATGCGTCGAGCGTGGTCTCGAGCAGCGGACCGCCCAGCACCGCCACGTGGAGCCCGACCACGAGGAGGTCGACGCCGCGCCGCACCTCGAGCATCGGCGCCGAGCGCAGCGTGCGTCGGCCCGGCGCGAGCTGGACGTCCTGGCGGAAGCGCGCGCCCACGCCCCAGTGGCGGCCGAGGGCGTAGTCGTCGTCGTAGCGACCCAGCCAGCCGCCGACCGCGGCCGTCCAGCCCACCCCGGGCGTGAACGGCAGGTCGCCGGCGCCCAGCCCCACGCCGACGTCGACGTACCAGCCCGCCTTGTCGCCGCCGAGCGCGGCGTGTGCCGGCGACGTGGCGAGCAGGGCTGCGAACACGGTGGCGAGGGGCGCCACGGCGCGGAGGCGGCGCACGGACATCAGGGGACCTCGTCGGGGACTGCCGCCGGGGAGCGCAGCCAGGTGGGGGCGGTGACGGCCCAGGCGTCCCCGGTGGTGGACCACGCCAGGGCCGCCACCCACGTGCCCGGTGTGAGCGTGTCCTGCCAGACGACGCGGCCGGCTTCGACCGGATGGGTGACGAGCACGCGGCCCCCGTCGGTGATCAGGCTCACGCGATCGATGGCGGTTCCGGCGCGCTGCACCACCACCCGCAGCGAGCGCACGCCGTCGGGCAGCGCCGCGTCGGTGTCGCTGTCGGCGTTCGCGTCCGTGTCGGTGTCGGCCTGCGGACGCGGCACGATGGCGCCGGGTCCCACGCCGTCGACGGTCAGGTCGACCCACGCGCCCGTGCCGGTGCTGAACCGGGCGAAGGTCAGCGCGCGCTCCAGGTCCACCGTGCCCCAGCCCGTCGCTGCGCCCACGTCGAGCCAGTGGTACGGCCCGCTCGGGCGGAGGAAGCGCCCCGCGTCGAGCCACGCGAACCAGGTCGACCACGCGGTGAACGGGGGCACACCCGGGGCGGGCAGGGCCACGAGGTCGGGCGCGTGGGCCAGCGTCCACGGGTCTGCGGCCAGGGCGAGCCACGCAAGGTCCACCCGCGTGGTGCGCCCGACGCCGTCACCGCCCCAGGCGGCGGCGAAGGCCTGCCAGGGGTCGAGGTCGCGGACAGGCGGCGCACCGTGGCCGGAGCGGCGCGGGGTGGCCCGGAACGGCCACGCCTGGATGTGCCAGCCGGCCGGCGAGGTCAGCGTGACGGCGTCGTCCAGGCGGATGCGATCGACGTCGTCCTCGTAGGCGCCGGCGTCCTCGACGTCGTCCTCGGCGGTGGTGATCGCCCAGGCGATGCCCTCGACGACCGCGTCGCTCGTGCGGGTGGCAGCGCTCGCGCGCAGCGTGCGGGCGCGGCTGCCGGGCCAGGCGAGGGACGCGAGCACGTGGGTGGTGGCGGTCACGCCCGGGTCGACCAGCATGGTGACCGGCACCGCGCCGCCGGCGGGCACGTCGACTCGGGTCTGCACGGGCAGCACGCCGGGGCCCCCCTCGAGCGCGAGGTCGAACGTGCCCGCGCCCGTGGGCAGCGACGCACCGCCGGCGGGGATGCGCAGCGTGGTCTGCGTGCCGTCGGCGTCGGTCCACCGCGCGCGCAGCGGGTGGAGCGTGGGGCGGCCCGACCAGTACACGATGAGGTCGATCTGGCCCGCGTCGCCCACGGGGACGGTGACCGCCTCGCCCGGCGCCGTGGGGGGGCCGTCGGCGTGGGCCGTCGCGCGGGCGACCAGCGCGTCCACGTCCGCGGGGATCACGGCGTCGAAGGTGCCGTCGGTGACGGGCAGCCAGCCCACCACCGCCGCGCCCCGGTACAGGTCGATGCGCTCGGCGTCCGTCGCGGAGCCGCCGACGTGCTGCGACGGACCGGGTCGCTCGGCCCACGCCGTCGCCGGGTCGCCGATCAGCAGCCGGTGGGCGTCGCGCAGGCGCACCGCGCCGCCGAGGTCCTCGTCGACGGTGCCGTCGTGGCCGAGCACGAGCCGGTCGCTCGCGAGCCAGCCGTCGACCCAGGTCATCGCGTCGGATGGGTGCACCCACAGGCCATCGGCGCCTTCGACCTCCAGCCACGGGCTGCCCGCGGTCACCCGCCAGGTCACCGCGCGCACCTCGCCGTCGTGGGCCGACGGCGGTCGGTCGGGCAGGGAGCGGACCGTGCCGGTGACCGTGACGTGGTCGTCGCCGGCGTCGAGCGTGTCGACGGCGAGCCAGCCGTCGGCGACGAGCGGAGCGATCTCGTGCACGCCGTCGGCGCGACCCCACGGCGCCGCGTCGATCACGGTGCCGCCGCCGAGGCCGGCGAGGGTGAGCGCGGACTCGGGGCTGCGCAGCACCACCCGGAAGCGGTCGTTCGCCAGCCAGAGGTCGGCGCCCGTGCCCTCGCCGTTGGCCACGAACAGCTGGTCGGCACACACCACCGGGCCCACCCACACCGTGCCCTCGGCGAGCGGCACCGTCGGGCAGGTGACCGCTGCGGCGGGTGGGGCGGTGGGCGCTGCGCACGCACCCAGGCCACACGCCAGTCCGCAGGCCAGCGAGCGCGGGCGCCAGGGCAGGAGCGGACGACGGGCGATGGGGTCAGCCCTCCTCGGCGAAGCGGATCCGGATCGGGATGACGCGCGCCTTGCCGGCGAAGCGCTCGGGCAGGTCGCCGGTCCACCACTCCCAGCGACGGGTCTCGCCGGGCTTCATCGGCACGGTCTTGTCGTCTTCCACAGGCACCGGGAAGTTCCGCAGCGGGGCCACCACCGGCCACTCCCGGTAGCCGAGCGAGTGCCCGTCGGCGTCGAGGTAGTGGATGCGGTACCACAGCTGGACGATGGTCTTGTCGCCCTCGTTGGTGACGTCGACCACGAAGGCCTTGCCGTTCATCGGGCCGGTGGGGTCCTCGGCGAGGTTGACGTCGTGGATGTCCATGGGGCCGTTGGACAGGTGGGGCGCGTACGTGGTGGCCTCCAGGCCGTCCCGTGCCGGGGTGCCGCGCTTGTCGCGGGGCTTGGGGTATTCGTCGAGGAAGGTCTTCCAGGCCTCGGGCGTGGCCTCCCACTCGGCCCACGCGAACAGGCTCGCCTCGCGCTCGGCGATCGCGGCGTCGGTGTGCTGGCCCTTGGGGAAGCGCTCCAGGTAGGCGTCCCAGTCCTCGAGCTTGCCGCTGTCACGCGCCTTGGCGAGGTAGAGCTCCTCCAGCCGCACCTGGGCACGGAACACGTTCGGCCCGGTGGTGTGATCGGCCAGGTAGGCCTCGTAGGCCGGGATGGTGTCCTCGCGCTGCACGGCGCCGAAGTCGTCGCAGGCGAGGCCCGTGGCGAGCAGGAGGGACAGGCAGAGGACACGTCGCATCGGCGCTCCGGGGGTGGCGAGCCGCATCGTCGCCGCTGACGCCGGGCTGTGCAAGGGCCGGGTTCGCGGCCTGACCGGACCTTGGTTAGCTGGGCCTGGATGAACACGCACCGCCAGCACGAACGCACCGTCGTCGACCGGGCCACCACGCTCCGGGTGTCGGAGATCTACGCCTCGGTCCAGGGCGAGTCCACCCACGCCGGCAAGCCCTGCACGTTCGTCCGGCTCACGGGCTGCAACCTGCGCTGCACATGGTGCGACTCCCCGCACACGTTCACGGGGGGCGTCCATCGCGCGCTGGGCGACGTGCTCGACGAGGTGGCGGCGCTCGGCCTGCACACCGTCGAGGTCACCGGCGGCGAGCCGCTCGTGCAGAAGGCGGCGATCCCGCTGCTGCGTGCCCTGGTCGACGCCGGCCACGAGGTCCTCCTCGAGACGTCGGGCAGCCGGTCGATCGCCGACGTGCCCCCCGAGGTCCACGTCATCCTCGACCTGAAGTGCCCCGGCTCGGGCGAGGTCGAGGCCAACGACTGGTCGAACGTGGCGCGGCTGCTGCCCCACCACGAGGTCAAGCTCGTGGTCGCCTCGCGCGACGACTACGTGTGGGCGCGCGACGTGATCGCGCGGCACGCCCTGCACACGCGGTGCACGGTGCTGCTGAGCCCGGCGTGGGGCCTGGTCGATCCGCAGGCGCTCGTCGCCTGGATGGTCGCCGACCGCCTGCCGGCGCGCCTGAACCTGCAGCTGCACAAGTACGTCTGGACGCCCGACACCCTGGGCGTCTGACCGTCCGTGGGAACCCGGGGGCCCTGAGCAGCGACGGCGGGCCTCCTCGCGAAGACCCGCCGCCTGCGGTGGACGTCGGCCCCCCGGAGGGGAGGCGCGCGCCCTACGCGAGGGCTTCGCGGAAGTGGTGGGCGCGGTCCTCGACCACGTTCCAGAACTGCTTCCACGGACCGCGCGCCATGAGGTCGCCACCGAAGTAGATCGGCGGCTTCACGGGATCGTAGCCGCGCGGCAGGACGGTGAGCTCCTGGCGGCGGTTCTCGATGCGCTCACGGTGCTCTTCGAGGCGACGCACGGTGCCGTCGACCAACGTGTAGAAGCCGTCGATCAGCTCCTCGAGCTCGGCGCGGTCGAGCGTGGCCGTGGCCGCGTCGATCCAGGTGCCGCCGAAGATGGCGAGGAAGTGGCGGAAGGCGAGGTAGCCGCGGTTCATGAGCTCGCGGGCGATCGCCCACTCCTCGGCGGTGAGCTCGTCCTTGGACTGCATCAGGTGGTAGAGGCGGCCCAGGCGCAGCTCGGTGACGTACATCGCCTGGCGCATCAGCAGCATCACGTTGCGCGAGCCCTCGATGGACGGGCGCTGGGCGTGCCACTTGAGCTTCTTGATGTGGCGGTCCATGTACTTCTGCATGCCGCTCGAGATGGCGTGCTCGTCCTCGTAGGTGGTGACCTTGAGGCAGACCGGATCCGGCTCGGGGATGGGCTCGAGGAGGGCCTCGCCCTCGACGGAGCGCGGGATGTTCAGCCGATCGAAGAAGTCCGCGATGCGGTCGACGGGCTCCTCGGTGAACACCGACACGACCGTGGAGACGAACTCGACCTCGCTCTTCGCCGCCTGGCGGACCAGGCTCGAGATGGTGACGGCTTTGGACATGTGACAGGCTCCTGGTGGGGACCGCGCCCAGACCCGTGCGGACGGTCGCCCCGGCACCGGGCGCATCTAATGCGGGCGAGCAGGGCGATCAACCGGCGCGCGACGGGGTCCGGGCGACGTCCGCCGGCGCCCGGTCCGGGTGACAGGACGCCGTCGCGGGCGATACGGACGGGGTCTTCCGTCGGCGTCCCCGCCGGCCGCGCGAGGGTGCCGTGGCGCAGCCGCCATCGTCCGGGATCGAGCTCACCGTCACCGGCGTCGTGCCGGAGGGCGTGGTCGCCACCGCGGCTGCCGGCGGCGCGTGGGTGCTCCGACCGCGACCGGGGCCCGACACGCTGGGACCGTGGGCCACGGAGCTCGGCGTGGTGCATGTCGGGCCGTATCGACCCACGGTGACCCTGTGGGAGGTGGTGACGGCCCACCCGGACGGCGTACCCGCGGACGCGGCCGTCGCGCTGCTGCTGCGGCTCGCGGCGGCCTCCGGCCTGGAGGCGGTCGACCCCGACGCCGTCCACGTCGACGCCGAGGGCCGGATCGTCGAGGCCGCGCCGTGTCTGTCCGGCCTCGATCGCGCCGCGCTCGTCGCGGCGCTGTTCCGCGGAGAGGTGCCCGCCGGCGAGCCTGGCGCCCTCGAGTCGGCGCTCGCTGCGGCGCCCGATGGCGCGACCGTCGGGCCGTTGCCAGGCGGCGCAGCCCCCGACCACGACGCCCTGCGCGCCGCGATCGCCCGCGCGATGCCCCAGGTGGCGGCCCACCCCCTCGCGGGCACCGTGCTGACGGTCGGGGCACCGCCGGTGCCGCGCGCAGCCCCCAAGGTGGTGGTGGCCCGTGTGGCCGCGCTCACGCTGGTGCTCGGGCTCGTGGCGGGGTGGGTGCTGGCGCGTCCGGCGCCCGCCACGGGTGGCGCTGCGCCGCAGGCCACGGTGCGGGTGTGGTGCGCCCCCGGCACGACGTCGTCCACCGGGGCATCCTCCCGGTGTACGCTGCAGGTGTGGGACGGTGTCCGGTGGCGCGTGGCCCAGGTGGACACGCACGCGACCGGGTTGTACGACTGTCGGGTCCGCGAGGGAGGGATCGCATGCGACGAGGGCTGACCTGGGCTGCTGTGGCGGGCCTGCTCGCCGGGGCCATGCCGGCCTATGCCGAGCCCGTCACCGTCTGGCTGGAGGACGAGGTCCCCGACGATCGGGCGATCGAGAAGGCCGACCTGCAGACGGGCGGCACGCTCCACCTCGACAGCACCGACGTGCAGTTCCCGCCCCAGCCGCTCACCGAGGAAGACGCCGCGGCCATCACGGCCGTGGGCGCCGCGGTCGAGGACGGCAAGGATCGCTGGGACGACTACGAGGTCGAGCAGTCGATCGCCGCCGAGATCCAGGATGCCGTCGATCACGTCGGCCTCGTGCGCGACGCCCGCGACCGCGACGACATCGTGCGCGCCCTGCTGTTCGAGGGCGCCGCGATCGCCCGTGGCTTCTCCGCCGTCGACCTCGGGGCCTCCGATCGCGCCGAGGCCTTCCGCTTCGGCGAAGGGCCCGGGGCGCTCCCCAAGGCGTGGGTGGATGCCTACGCGCTCAGCCACGAGCTGGCCGACCGCAGCGATCTCGTCGATGGCACCGGGTGGAACGACTACCAGCGCTTCGCCAAGGCGATCCAGGCGCTCGAGCCCGCCACGGTCTACGTCGACGACGACGTCGGTGAGGTGTGGGTCGACGGCGTCAAGCTGGCCTCCGGCAACCGCGAGCTGCCGCCGGGCCGCCACTGGTTCCACACCGTCCGCGGCGGCGTCGTCCACGGCCGCCAGGTCGTCGATCTGGCCCCGGGCGCCGAGATCGTGCTGCCCCGCGCCGTCACCGACGAGGAGCTCGCCGCCGCCCACGAGCGGGTGGCCGCCGGCCGCCGCTCGGGCATGCCCGACGCCGTCGAGGACAGCCTGTCGCTCCTGCTCGCCCGCTACGGCGGCCCGATGTTCGTGGGCGCCCTCAAGGATGGAAAGCCCGTCCTCGTCTCCTACGACGACCGGGCCCAGCTCAAGGACACCACGCTCGTCACGGTGCAGCTGTTCGGCGAGGTCGGCGGCGGCGTGCTCGTCAGCCCGCTGTTCGAGCAGAACTACGACGACGGCAGCCCCGAGCCGTGGATGGTGGCTCCGGCGGCCTCCGGCGGCCTCGGCTTCGAGGTCGGCGTCTCCTACTTCCAGTTCGGTGGGGGCATCGACGCCTCGATCACCCCGGGCCGCACCATCAAGTTCGCCGACGGCAACGACGTCGAGAACGGCAGCGTGTCGGTGTTCCCGCAGCCGTGGGGCGGCATCGGCGCCTACTTCGTGCGTCCCACGAAGCCCACGCCGATCGCCGGCATCCTCGGCACGGTCACGTGGCTGTCGCCCGCCAACCTCGGCGTGGGCGGCCGGCTGATGATCGGCATCCCGGTCGACGACAAGCCCACGTGGGTGCGCATCTCGCTGGGCGCCAGCTACGGCCTGCCCGCCCAGTGGACCACGCCCGCGGGCACCACCACGGGGGCCACGATCTCGGGCTTCCTGCGCATCGGGCTCGGCAGCCGGGTCTGAGCGAACGTCCGGGGCTCACGCCGGCTGGCGTCATCCCGCGACGCAGCGCGCGTGCACCAGCCGCCGCACGATGGGCACCGTGGCGGCGAGCGCGTGCGCGTCGACGTACTCGTCGGCCTGGTGGGCGACGTCGATCGAGCCGGGACCGAACACGAGCGGCGCCGTGCCCATCCGGGCGAGGTGGCCGCCATCGGTGGCGAACGGCGCCACCTCGACGCCGTCGACCGCGTCGGGGCGGAGCAGCGCGGCGAGCGGCGTGTGGGGCGGCGTGAGCAGCGCGGGCGTGACCGTGCCCAGGTGGGCGTGGACCTTGGCGCGGTCGTCGCCCAGGGCGGCGTCGAGGCGCTCCTGGAGCTCGGCGAACACCGCGGTGGCGTCCATCCCGGGCAGGGGGCGGTAGCCGAGGTCCACGCGGCAGGCGTCCGGCACGATGTTGATGGCGGTGCCCCCGTGGACCCTGGCCACGACGAGCGGTACCCACGGGTCGGCCATCGGCAGGTCGTCGCGTCGGCGTGCGCGCAGGTCTGTGGCGAGGGCGTCGACGACGGCGATCACCCGCGCCGCGGTGAGGATCGCGTTGTCGCCGAGCTGGGGGCGGCTGGAGTGGGCCGCGCGTCCCGTCACGTCGACGTGGACGGCCACGTGGCCCGGGTGCATCCGGAGCACGCGGAAGTCGGTGGGCTCGCCGATCAGGCAGGCCGTCGGCAGGGGACGGCCGGCGGTGTCCCAGGTGTCAGCGAGGTGGCCGGCGCCCACGCAGCCCACCTCCTCGTCGTGGGTCCAGACCAGCACGAGCTCGCGCGTGTAGTCGGACGGGGCGAAGCCCTCGAGCGCGTGCAGCACGGCGGCGAGGAAGCCCTTCATGTCCGACGTGCCCCGCCCGACGAGGCGGTCGCCGCGGGCGGTGAGCACGAACGGATCGCTGGTCCAGGGCTGACCGTCGACGGGGACGACGTCCATGTGCCCGGAGAGCACGAGGCCGTCGGTGCCGCGCGGCCCGATGCTCGCGACGAGGTTGCACTTGCCTGGCGACGGGGAGGCGAAGCGCTCCACGGTGAAGCCGAGCGCCTCCAGCCGGTGGGCGACGAACGCGACGAGCTCGGTGACCGGCCGGTCCGACACGGTGGGGAACGCGACGAGCGTGGCGAGATCGTCGAAGAGGGTCGGGGTGGGCACGGCAGCTCCACGGTGGGTGGGGGCGTAACGCACGCCCCCGACGGGCGTCGTCGTCAGCCCGGAGGCCACCGGCTAGTCCACCGCCTGCCTGCGAGGTGTCCCGTGATCGATCCCGCTGCGTTCGCGACGCTGCACGTGTCCACCTCCCACCAGGGCGCGGTCGTCCATCTCGTGTTCGACCACGGCAAGGCCAACGAGATGGGCAGCGCGCAGCTGGCCGAGCTGGAGGCCCTGTCAGCGGCGCTGGCCCAGGACCCGCACGCCCGGGCGCTCGTCAGCCGCAGCACCAAGCGCTCGTCCAAGGGCACGCCGATCTTCGTGGCTGGCGCAGCGGTCACCGAGCGGGTGGGCTGGGACGACGCGCGGGTCAAGGCGCACGTGCGCTGGCAGCGCTCCGTGCTCGGCGCCCTGGCGCGGGTGCCCGTCCTGCACGTGGTCGTGGCAGGCGGCGTGGCCTACGGCTGGGGCACCGAGTTCCTGCTCACCGGCGACTACCGGATCGCCACGCCCGAGGCACGGTTCGCGCTGCCCGAGACGGGGCTGGGTATCGTGCCCGGCGCCTGGGGCACGGCGCGGCTGGCCCGCGAGGTGGGCACGGCGCAGGCGCTGCGCCTGGGGATGACCGGGGAGGTGCTCGACGCCGACGCGGCGGTCCGCATCGGCCTCGTGCAGGAGGTGTGCCCCGACGACGCGGCGGCGTGCGCCCGGGCGGAGGCGCTGGCCGTCCGCGTGATCGCCCGGTCGCCCACGGCGGTGGCCGCGTTCAAGGCCGCCGTGCGCGGCGACGGCGGGGAGGCCGCCGAGGCCGCCGCCTACGACCACTGCGTGGACAGCGGCGAGGCCGCCATCGGGCGGGCCCACTTCGACGCCATCGTGCGGGGGGGCACGGCACCCTGGGGCCCGCGGCGCTGACGCCACGGCCTGTCGCCGGCTCCAGACGGAGGCCGTGCACGCGGTTACGCGGTCGGCTCGGTGGAGGCGCGCATGGCCACGCGACAGGAGATGTGGGATCGGCTCGGACCCGACGTGGACCTGCTGGTCATCGGCGGCGGGATCACCGGATGCGGCATCGCCCGCGACGCGGCCCTGCGGGGCCTCGACGTGGCCCTGGTCGAGATGCGGGACTTCGCCTACGGCACGTCGAGCCGGTCCTCCAAGCTGGTGCACGGCGGCCTGCGCTACCTCGAGCAGTACGAGTTCAGCCTGGTGTTCGAGGCGGTGAGCGAGCGCCGCATCCTGCTCGACATCGCGCCGCACCTGGTCGAGCCGCTCGGCTTCCTGTTCCCCGTCTACAAGGGCGCGCGGCAGCCGCTGATCATGATCCAGGCCGGGATGTGGCTCTACGACGGCCTGTCGCTGTTCCGCTCGCCCAAGCTCCACCGCAAGCTCAACCCCGCGGCGGTCAAGGAGGAGGAGCCGGCGCTTCGACAACAGGACCTGCAGGGTGCGCCGCTCTACTACGACTGCGCCACAGACGACGCGCGCCTCACCCTCGAGAACGCGCTCGACGCCGCCCGCGCCGGCGCCGTGGTCGCCACCCGCGCCACCGTCCAGGGCTTCCTCAAGGACGACGCCGGGCGGGTGTGCGGCGTGGAGGTGGCGTGTGGCCACTCCGGCGCCCGCAAGCGCGTGCGGGCGCGCGCCATCGTCAACGCCACCGGCCCGTGGACCGATCGGACCCTGGGCATGGCCCGCGCCGACGGCGGTGGCGCCGTGCTGCGTCCCACCAAGGGCATCCACCTGGTGGTCAACGCCGACCGCCTGCCCGTCAAGCACGCCGTGGTGTGCAACCACCCCGACGACGGGCGCGTGCTGTTCGCCATCCCGTGGGGCGACCAGACCTACATCGGCACGACGGACACCGACTACCAGGGCGACCCGTCGGAGGTCTGCGCCAGCGCCGACGACATCCGCTACCTCCTCGAAGCGGCCAACGACTACTTCCCCGGCCGCGACCTGACGCCCGACGACGTCATCAGCACCTGGGCGGGCCTGCGGCCGCTGATGCGCCCGGTCACGTCCGAGGACGACCTGTCGGAGTCGAGCGTCAGCCGTGAGCACCAGATCATGGTGGGCCAGGACGGCCTGATCACGATCGCCGGCGGCAAGCTCACCACCTACCGGCGCATGGCGGCCGAGGCGGTCGAGACGGCCATCAAGCTGCTGCGCCTGTCCAACCAGCTCCCGGCCGACCTCGCCACGGTCCACACCGACCAGGAGCCGCTGCCCGGCGCGGTCGGCTGGCCCGAGAACGACGACCCCACGCGCCTCATCGCCCGGGTCCACGGCATCGGCGGCGACGCGTTGTCCGAGGCCTCAGCCGCCCGCCTCGTCGGCACCTACGGGACGCGCGCGATGGACGTGGCCCGCATGGTGCGCGCCGAGCCGGCGCTTGGGGTCCCGCTCGTTCCGGGGCGTCCGGAGATCCTCGCCCAGGTCGACTGGGCGGTCCGCGAGGAGATGGCGTCGGAGGTGTCCGACGTGCTCATCCGCCGCACCCAGGTGTACTACCGCGACGCCGACCAGGGCCTGGGCTGCGTCGGCGTGGTGGGCCACCGCATGGCCGAGCTGCTCG
Organism: Alphaproteobacteria bacterium; assembly: GCA_020632915.1. Classification (GTDB taxonomy): domain Bacteria; phylum Myxococcota_A; class UBA796; order UBA796; genus JACKEO01. The sequence continues at coordinate 109,238 of JACKEP010000006.1, forward strand.
GCTGGGACGACGCCCGCCGCCACGCGTCCGAACAGGCCTACCGCGACGACGTGGCCCGGAGCCGTCGCTGGCGTCAGATCGACGTGCCTCCCGAGGTCGTGGCCCCGCCCGTGGCGTCCGAGCAGCCGGTGGCGTGAGCGCCGCCGTCAGCCGCCGGTGCCGATGTCGCCCTGCAGGGCGGCGCAGGCCCCCTGGCTGGTGACGCCGACCGACAGACCGAACTGCGCGCGCACCGTGGTGGCCTCGTCGGGGCGACGTCCGCTGGCGTCGGTGGTCACGGTCATCGACTGGCTGACGGCGTAGTCGGTGAGGTCGACCTCCTCGAGGTCGAGGCGCACGAGCGTGCCCTGCAGGTTCGTGGCCGACGCGATGCGCACCTTCGGCAGGTCCGGCGCCTGCACGTAGACGTCGAGGCTGTCGAGGAACGACAGGTCGGCCCCCGGCGGGTCCGTGACCTCCAGGAAGAACTCCACCAGCCGCACGTCGACGATGTCGCCGGGCTCGACGCCCTGGTTGGCGAGCTCGGCGTCGTCGGTGACGTCGACGTTGCTGAGCGCGTCGAAGCCGAGATCCCCCACCAGCGTCTCCAGGATGGAAGCGGGCGGGATGGTGGCGGTGGCCTCCTGGTCGAGGCGGATGTGGGCAAGGGCCCCCTGGCAGGCGAGCGCCGCGACCAGGGCGACGCCCACGGCGGCAGTGCGGCGATCCGGTGCGAACACGTCCCCTCCACGGATGCGGCCTCGTACGCCATCCTCGACGGCACGACCACCGAGGGCGGGGGCGCTTGTGCGGTCTCGTGCGTGGGTCGTACGCGACAGACCGGTCCCACCTGCGTACAATCGGGTTCCCTTTGGGTTGCGGAGGACCGGGATGGCGGTGTTCGCGGAGCTGGAGATCGTCGGCGCTCCGGCCGAGTCCCCGCGGTGCGTCGTCGGCTCGGTCGCGTGCGTCGTCGGTCGGTCCGCCACGTGCGACTACGTGGTCGAGCGCAAGGCGGTCTCCCGGGAGCACGCCGCGTTCTGGGTGCAGGGCGACGCCGTGATGGTGCGCGACCTGCGCAGCCGCAACGGCACGTTCGTCAACGACAAGCGCATCGACGCCTCCCACATCGGCGACGGCGACATCGTGCGGCTCGGCAACGCGGTCACGTTCCGCATCCACGTCCGCTCCGTGCCCGCGGGCACCAAGGTGCACGAGCGCCTCGCCCTCGAGGACGTCGCCACCGGCCACCGCTTCCTGCTCGGCGCCTTGCCGGTGCGGGTGGGCTCCCACCCCGACTGCGCGGTGCGCCTCCCGGACGGCCCGGCCGTGCGCGGCGTGATCTCGTCGCCCCACCCGGGCGAGGCGTGGTTCGGCGTCGACGACGACATGACCGAGATCGCGATCGGCGAGGCGTTCGACGTCGGCGGCCACGCGTTCCGCGTGGTCATCGTGCAGACCGATCCGGGCAGCACGATCTCCGAGGCGGCCTCGCCCTGGCCCTACCGGGTGCGCGCCACGCTCGATGCCGAAGGCGGTCCGCGCGCCGTCGTGGAGGACGCCCAGGAGGGCCGGCGCCACGAGCTCGTCGGCACCAACCGGGCGATCCTGCTCTACCTGCTCGCGCGCAAGTGGACGGCGGACGCGTCGCAGGAGGAGGTCGACTTCGACGAGGTCGGCTGGTGCGCCGACGACGATCTCGCCATGGGCCTGTGGGGTCGCGAGGGCGTCGGGCGTCCGATCAAGGTGCTCGTGTGCCGCCTGCGCGCCGAGCTGCGCGAGGCCGGGTTCGACCCGTGGTTCGTCGAGAAGCGCCGCGGGGCGCTGCGGATCCGCGCCCTGGAAGCCTCGGTGGAGTGAGGCCGACAGCCCGACCGCGCGCAGGCGGGGTCACGGCGATCGGTGTCAGGGCACGTCCATGGGTCGCCCGCTGACGGCTCGGGCGGCCGTGTTACGCGACCACGGCTCGCGCCGGGAGAGCCGTTGTATCTGCTGTCGTTCCTCATCGGACTGATCCTGCTGCTCGGAGGCGCCGAGCTGCTGGTACGCGGTGGCGGACGGATCGCGCTGGCGTTGCGGGTGCCGGTGATCGTCGTGGCGCTCACGATCGTCGCCTTCGGCACGTCGATGCCCGAGATCACGGTGAGCGTGACGGCCGCGCTGCGCGGCAGCTCGGAGATCGCGCTGTCGAACGTGATCGGCAGCAACATCGCCAACATCGCCCTGGTGCTGGGCTCTGCGGCCCTGGTGATGCCGCTGACGGTCGGCCGCGACCTGATGCGGCGCGAGGTGCCCACCCTGGTGCTCCTGCAGCTGGTCGTGCCGGTGATGTTGTGGTCCGACCAGACCGTGGGGCGCATCGAGGGCATCGTGCTGGTGTTCATCGGCGTGGTCTACAACGTGCTGCTCGTCCGCGACGCGATGCGCGGCCGCCGCGAGCTGACCGACGACGACGAGCTCGAAGCCGGCGGCGACATGTTCACCAACTTCGCGCTGCTCGCCCTGGGGCTGGCGATGCTGGTGGTCGGCGCCCAGTTCTTTGTCGACGGCGCGGTGCAGATCGCCCGCACGCTCGGCATCAACGAGCGGATCATCGGGCTGACGGTGGTGGCGCTCGGCACGAGCGCGCCCGAGGTGGTCACCTCCCTCGTCAGCGCCTGGAAGGGCGAGACCGACATGGCCGTCGGCAACGCGCTCGGCAGCAACATCGTCAACGTCGCCTTCGCGCTCGGGATCACGGCGATCATCCAGCCGGTGCTGATGCAGGACACCGGCGGCTGGAAGGATCTCGCCGTCGCGTTCGTGGTCACGCTGCTGCTGATCCCGATGATCCTGCGCGGACGGGACGTGTCGCGGTTCGAGGGGCTGCTGCTGTGCGTGGCCTACCTGGTCTACCTGCTCATGCTGACCACGTGACCCCGGTGACCGGCACGCTGCCGCCGCTCGCGCCGCGGATCGACCAGCTGGTGGGGTCGGTCTACTCGAACCTCGTGACGCGGCTGGGACGCTACGACGGCGAGACCTACCCGTTCCACGTGGGCGACACGTGGCTGGTGCCGCCGGAGGGATGCCGCACGGAGGACGTCACCCAGGCGAGCCATCCCGGCCTCAACACCTACACGCCGGTGCCCGGGTGGCCGCCGTTGATCACCGCCGTCGCCGCCCGGGTGGCGGCGCGGACGGGCGTGCCGGTCGCCGACGACGAGGTCGCGATCACGGCGGGTGCCACGGCGGGCCTGGCCACGGTGCTCGGCGCGCTGGTGGGCCCAGGCTCCGAGGTGATCATCCTGTCGCCGGCCTGGCCGCTGATCGCGGGCATGACCACGGCCATGGGCGGCACGCCGGTGCACGTACCCTGGTTCGGCGAGGTCACAGACGCTGCGCAGGTGGGCCCGCTGCTCGACGCTGCCCACTCGCCGCGCACGGTCGCCGTCTACGTCAACACCCCGAACAACCCCACCGGCGGGGTGATCCCGCGCGCGCACCTGGAAGCCATCGTGGCCTGGGCGCGTCGCGTGGGGGTGTGGATCGTGTCCGACGAGGTCTACGAGGACCTCCAGTTCGAGGGCACCCACACCTACGTGCGGTCCCTGGCGCCCGAGCGCACCATCTCCGCCTGGTCGTTCAGCAAGGGCTACGGCATGTCCGGCAACCGCTGCGGCTACGTCGTCGGTCCTCGTGACGTCATCGCCGGCTGCCGGAAGATGTCGACCTACACGTTCTACTGCGCGCCGCGCGTCGCCCAGGCGGTCGCCCTCGAGGTGCTGTCGCCTCGCGGGGATGCGTGGGTCGCCGCCGCCCGGGCCACGTACGCCGCCCTCGGCGCGTCGATCGCCGATCGCCTCGGCGTGCCCCGGCCCCAGGCGGGCACGTTCCTGTTCCTCGATCTGCGCCCGTTCGTCGGCGACGAGCCGGTCGTCGAGGTGCTCGATCGATGTGTCGCGCGGGGCGTGCTGCTCGCGCCCGGGTCGGTGTTCGGCCCCTACCCGCACCACGTGCGCCTGTGCTTCACCGCCGTCGAACCCGAGCGCACCCGCCGCGGCATCGAGGTGCTCGCGGGGCTCCTCGGGCGCTGAGGTCTAGAGCCGGCGGTGGCTCGACACCGGGATGGCCCGGCGCACCCGGTCGACGTGGCTCGGGTCGAGGGACGCGAGCGCGATCCCCGGTCCGTCGGAGGCCATCGCGACGACGTGGCCCCACGGGTCGACGATCATCGAGTGACCCCAGGACCGACGCAGCCCGGCGTCGTCGTGCTCGCCGAACTGGCCCGGGGCGATGACGAAGGCCTGGTTCTCGATGGCGCGCGCCCGGACGAGCACGTCCCAGTGGTCCTTGCCGGTGTGCTGCGTGAACGCCGACGGGACGAGCAGCACGCGCGCCCCGCGGTCGGTGAGCGCCCGGTACAGCTCGGGGAAGCGCAGGTCGTAGCAGATCGACAGCCCGAGCGGCCCCACCGGGGTGTCGGCGACCACCACGTCCTGGCCGGGCACCACGGTGTCGGACTCGCGGAAGCGCACCTCGTCCGACACGTCGACGTCGAACAGGTGGAGCTTGCGGTAGGTGGCGAGGATGCGGCCGTCCGGCCCGAACACCACGCTGGTGTTGTGGCACTTGCCCGGGACGTCGCTGCGCTCGTTGAAGCTGCCGAGCACCAGGGTGATGCCGAGCGCCTCGGCGAGCCCCGCGAACCGCGCCACCACCGGACCGTCGAGCGTCTGGGCGCGCGCCACCTTGTCGGTGTGCGGGCCGAGGAAGTTGGTGTTCTCGGGGGTGACGACGAGCGCGGCGCCGAGGTCGGCGGCCCGGCGCACCAGCGCCTCGGCGCGGTCGAGGCTCGCGGCTTCGTCGGATGTGGACGTGAGCTGGACGGCGGCGGCGAGGAACACATCGACCTCCGGGACGACCGATCCGGATCGGGACGGACCGAACCTACCCGACCGGCCCGGTCGCGGCGCGCGCCTGGCGTTCCTCACGGGCCTGGCGCACGATGGCGTCGAGGCGGAGCAGCGCGACGGCGCCGAGCACCACGCCGAACCAGAGCGTGGCCACGCGCACGAGCAGGGCGGCGGCCAGGGCCTGGGCCTCGGTGCAGCCGGGCACGAGGTTGACGGCGCCCTCGACGAGCGCGACGTCGGCCATGCCCATGCCGCCGGGGGACGGGGCCCCGAAGACGGTGGCGAAGGCGTACAGGAACGTCGCGAGCTCCAGGCTGCAGTCGACGCCGAGGCCGCGGAACACCAGCCAGTAGCCGATGCACTCCGCGAACCAGGCCACGAGCGACATCGCCAGCGTCACGACGAGCGGCACCGGGCCGAGGCAGGTGCGCAGCGCCCGGTAGGACTCCTCGAGCTTGGGGGCCAGACGGCCGAGCACGGGCACCTTCGCGACGAGGCCCAGCAGGAACATCGCGAGCGGCTCGATCGACAGGGCGGCGATGCCGGCGGCGATGCAGGCCAGGGTGGTGGCGATGAGCGCGGTGCTGTCGGGGTAGAAGGTCGACACGCCGAACGCGGCGAGGATCACGACCGCGATGCCGTCGGTGAGGCGCTCGGTGACCAGCGCCGGGATGGTCACCGCCATCGGCGTGCCGGTGACCTCGCGCACCAGGTAGGGCTTGACCAGCTCCCCGGCCTTGCCCGGCGAGATCACCATGCCGAGGCCGGCGACGAACGCGCCGAGGTTGCCCCGCAGCGGCATGTCGACGCCGAGCCGACGCAGGAGCCACGCCCACTTGGCGAACCGCAGGCCGTAGTTGACCAGGGTGAGCGCCAGCACCGGCAGGTAGACGGCCCACGCGAAGCCGGCGAGGTGGTCGGCGGTCTCCCGCCAGCCCTTCCACAGGGCGTAGGACAGGTAGCCCACGACGGCGACGGCGAGCATCGCGCCGACGGCACCCCGGGCGCGCTCCAGGGCGTCGCGGGGAGCGGCCTCGTCGACCTGCGCGCCGGGCGTCGTCATCCGGGTCTCCGTGGGCGGGGCCGGCCGTGTAGCCCGCGCTGCGGGTTGTGGCATGGGGCCCGCGTCCGTGGCAGGAGACGATAGGCGACCGTGCGAGGAGGGGAGCCGTTGGGGGACAGGAGCACGCGGGCGTTCGTGGTCAGCGGTCCGGGCGACTACCACCGCTCGGTGATCGCAGCGGACTGGCTCGGCGCGCTCGTCGAGGTGTTGCGCGAGGCCGATCGCATCGACGCGATCGGGGAGCTGTCCGTCACCGTGGCACCGTCCGGCGCGATCGCGCGCGTGGGGCAGGGGACCGGTCAGGAGCTCTGGCGGGTCCGCGCCCACGGGGGCGCCGGCACCGACGCGGGCGGCATCCAGGGGGCGGGCGACCTGCGCACCGCGAGCCGGCGCGCGCTCGACGCCACCCTGGAGGTGGTGCCCTGCGAGAGCGGCGCGGTGCTGCTGCTGGAGCGCGGCTTCCTGCGCTTCGTCGCCGCGGCGGGTCCCCACGCGTCGGCGCTGCTCGGCGTGCGCCTGCCGACGTCGGCGGGCATCGCCGGCCGGAGCGTCCAGACCCAGCGCACCATCGTGCTCGGCAACGCCCACGGCCACCCGAGCCACTACGCCGCGCTCGACGACATCACCGGCTACGAGACCCGCCAGATCGTCGCCGTGCCGATCTCCGAAGGGGGTGCGGTCTACGGCGTGCTCGAGCTGATGAACCCCACCTCGGGCACGTTCGGGCGGGCCCAGGTGGCGCGCATCGAGGAGATCTGCCGGATCCTCGCCGGGTTCCTCGCGCACCGACGCCACGCCTGAGGCGCCGCTAGCCGCGCAGGCTCGCCAGCACCGCCGCCGCTGTGATCAGGGCGGCCGCGCGGCCCGGCGACACGCCGCTCCCTCCCGTCCCGCGGGCGACCGCGACGCCGGCCACCCAGGCGATCCCTGTCGCGACGGTCCAGGGGATGCCGACGCTCGCACCGACCCACGGCACCGTCGCCAGCGCGGCGAGCGCGCCCCACGCCGGGTCGAGGACCACCAGCAGGGCGCCGACGGCGGCGAGCACGGCCAGCGGACCGGCGGGCAGCGCGGGCAGCGCAGCGCTCGCGGCCCACAGGAACAGGCCCCCCACCAGCAGCCGACCTGTGCGGCGGCTGGCGAGACCGGCGCCGAGGCCGAGTACGGCCGAGAGCGCCATGGCGAGGCCCGCGGATGTCGGATCCGTCCGCCCGCGTGCCCAGGCGGTCAGCGCGGCCGTGGGGGCGGCGTCGTCGAGGGACCACGGCACGGTCGACACGGCCCGGAAGGCCGCGGACACGGCGTCGTCGGGGACCTCCACGTCGAGGTCGACCCGGCGCAGACCCTCGCTGCGCGACCAGCGACCCCAGGCGACCGACGTGCGGCCGCGGCGGGTCTGGACGAGGTTGGTGCCGTGCACCGTGCTGACCGGGGGCACCCACACGTCGTCGCGGAACCAGCAGGGTGCGTCGCCGAGGTTGGCGTTGCCCACCACGACCGTGTGCCGTCCGGCGAGGTCCACGTCGGCGACGAGCCTCAGGGTGAGCACCTGGGCCGAGCCGCCGACCAGGTCGACCCGGCGTCCCTGCGCAGCGACCGTCAGCGGCACCTGGGCACCGTCCACCGTCAACGTCACCCCGTGTGGCAGCCGCTCGAGCACGGCGGCAGCGGGATCGTCAGCGTCGGGGGCGGTGGCCTCCAGGAGCGCGTCGGGCACGTCGGCGGTGAGCAGGATGCCGACACCGCCGGGGGCGACCTCCACCTCAAGAACCTGCGCCGCATACCGATCTCCGAAGGGATGGGCCGCAGCAGGCCCGGGAGTCGACCCCAGCACGATCGCGGCCGCCACGCCGTGACGCCGCCAGCGAGCGCCCCCGCGCGCGCGACGATGTCGCGACGATGCGGCGATCTTCGTCGTGCACCCGCGGATCGCGCCGTTCGAACCGATGGTTTCGTCTCTGTTTCGCACGTTGTGAACCGCTCTCGGGCCGTGCTACGTTGCGTCCGGGTACCCAGGATCGGAGTTCCGAATGCGCCTACGGCGAGGCAACTACTCGATCATCTTCGTGCTGACCTCCGCGGTCATGCTGTCCTACCTCGCCTTCTCGATCGATGGCGGGCGGGTCAAGGTCGCGACGGTGCAGGCGGAGAACGCCGCAGAAGCGGCCTCGCTCGCCGCGCTGATCACGATGCGCGACGGCGGCAACCGCATCCAGGCCGAGGTCGCGGCCAACGCCGCGGCCAACAAGGTCAAGCTCCGACGTGTCGGCAGCAGCCACAACGCCGACGACGACGACTTCATCGTCGATCTCGACTGGGGCCACTGGAACTGGGACGAAGGCCGCACGTCGCTCGACTCGCGGTGGGAGGCCAACAACAACTTCAGCCAGGCGGTCACGGCCAACGTCACCATCGCTGGCGGGGGCCTCACCAACATCTTCGGGCCCGCCATCGCGCTGGTCGGCGGCGGCGCCAACCCCTCCCGCCGCGGCGAGCAGCGCGACACGTCCAACGACTTCACGGCCTTCTCGGTCACCCACGGCGCCCGCGCCGCGCTGCGCAACCGCGACATCGTGGTGGTGGTCGACGTCAGCCGCCGCGACGAGATCAACGTCGACGACCTGCAGGCCGGTCTGGGCACGTTCTTCGACGAGCTCTACGACAACCGCGTCCCCGGCGACCGCATCGGCATGGTCGCCTACGCGGGCGAGGACTTCCTCTACGACCTGTCGAACCCCGGCTCGCTCACCGTGCCGTTCGACGAGATGCAGGCCACCGCCCTCGGGCCGCGCGCCCGCGTCGCCACGATGGTCGAGCCCACCGGCGGGCTGTTCCCGGTCGACGAGATCAGCGACGACCTGCGCGCCACGCTCACGAGCGTCGAGAGCTGCGACATCAGCTCCGACGTCTTCTACGACTTCGCGCGCTTCCGTCCGCCGTCCTTCGACCCCGAGCGCACGTCGGGCGCCTTCTCGACGCTGACGAACTGGTTCAACTACTACGCGATCTCGCCCGGCTACTCCCTCGATCCCTCGGGCACCGGTCCGAACACGACGATCCACGAGGGCCTGGGCGGGTTCCGCGCGATCAGCGGCACGTTCACCAACGACGACCGCGACGCGGCGCTCATCATGATGAACGCATCGGCGGCGTCGCTGGCGCCCACCTACCCCGACCTCAACGGCGACCAGTGCTCGCTCGAGTGCCTGGGGCCGAGTGGCGTGTACTACCCGCCCGCCCATCCGCAGGCCGGCACGCTCAACCCCGCCTGCGGCACCGATCTTGCCACGGCGGGCTTCTTCACCTGCCTGCTCCTGCGCGACGGCGGGGAGCTCGGCGAGCAGGCCCAGTGCGCCGGCTGGCGCGCGATGCACATGTGGTTCCTGCGCTTCGACCCGCGCCGCGACCGCCTGCGCACCACCGGCGTCGGCAGCCCGCTCGACTGCCACGACGGCAACTGGTTCGACGGCTCGGCCGACCCCGATCGCATCGGCATCGGCACGCCGATCGCCAACCTGTCGTGCCTCGCCGTCGGCCGTCCCGACGCCGTGCTCGAGCCCGATCGGTCGCTCACGCTCGCCGGCACGCAGCCCGGGCAGGGGCTCGGCCGCGCGCTCGAGGTGCTCGAAGGCCGCGTGTCGAACGGCGAGCCCACGGTCATCCTGCTCACCAACTCCAAGCCGCGCTGCGGCGACGACGCCCGGCAGGATCCGGCCGTGTCGGCAGCGTGCACCGACGAGGTGAACGCCGACGCCGCCGACGCCCTCACCGGCCTGCGCGACATGAACGCGAACGTCTACGTGTTCGGCCTCAACCCCACGGCCGACGACGAGGCCACGCTCGCGGGCTGGGGCGGCATCGGGCGCGGCTACTACCTCGGCATGGCCGACCCGGACGACCTCGGGGTCGAGCTCACGACCGTCGCCAACGACATGCGCATCCAGGTGGTGCAGTGATGGCCGCCAGCTCGCAGGTCACGCGCACGCTGCTCGCACGCCTCGCCCGCCGCGCCCGGCGCGGTGCCGAGCTCGTCGAGTTCATCATGGTGTTCCCGGTGTTCCTCTTCCTGTTCTTCGGGATCATGGAGTTCAGCTGGTACTTCTACCAGCGCTCCATCGTGATCGAGGCCACACGGGAGGGCTGCCAGGCCGGGGCGGAGTCGGATCCCGAGGAGGACGACTTCGCGCAGATCGCGGCCGACGTCATCGTGGCCACGCTCGGCAGCAAGGCCGGCATCCAGTGCGACGAGCCCCAGTGGACGTGCTCGGTGGTCATCGGCGATCTCCACGACGATCCGCCCAACCACCCGTCGCGGCTCACCTGCGACGTGCAGGTCAACTACGTGAGCCTCACCGGCTTCCTCGGGTCCGACGACAACCCCGGCGGGCCCGGCGGTGACATGGCGGCGCGGGAGTGGGGCGGCTCGTCGGGCAACCGGCTGATCCCGCAGTTCCTCAACGGCCACGCGGCCGCCGTCTTCGAAGGAGCCAACTGATGCGCACGCTGCACCGGTTCTCACGACGCTCCTTGCTCGGCCGCACGCGCCGCGACCGCCGCGGCGCGGCAGCCGCCGAGTTCGCGCTGACGCTGCCGATCTACATCCTGCTGCTGCTCGGCACGCTGGAGTACGGCAACTTCCTCACGCAGCTCGCCATGGTCTACCAGGTCACCGGCGACGCCGCGCGCTACGGCTCGCAGCAAGCCACGCTCGGCGAGGCCACCACGGAGTCCGCGAACGCGGCCCGTCAGCTGATGTCCGACCTCGGCTTCGACTGCGACGTCGGCAGCGGTGGCTGCACCGTCTCGTCGCGGATCATCCAGGAGGGCGGCATCGACTACGTCGAGGTCAGCGTCGACAAGAACTACGACCAGCTCACCAACGCGATCCCCGTCGGCAAGCACGGCTGGTCCGTCGCGCTCCCCACGGTGTTGCGCGCGCGCGCGGTGTACCCGATCACCGGCACGTGACCGACCTCGGCCGCCCCCGCGGCGGTCGGTCGCCTCGGATCAGCGGTCGAGCAGGCCGTACTTGTTGAGCTTGTAGCGCAGCGTGTTGCGCTCGACGTTGAGCAGCCGCCCCATGGCCGTGCGGTCGTTGCCCGTGCGGCGCAAGGCCTCGACCAGGATGCTGCGCTCGACGTCTTCGAGGTAGGCCGACAGCGAGAAGCCCTCCTCGAGCTCCGGCATCGACGTCGACGTGCCGCGGATGACGTGCAGGTCGAGGGCGTCGGGCCCGAGGACCACGGCACGCTCGGCGAGGTTGAGCAGCTCCCGCAGGTTGCCCGGCCAGGTGTGGGCGAGCAGCTTGCGCTGCCGGTTCGCGTCGACCGTGGGCACCTCACGCCGGTACCGTGTGGCAAACCGCGTGAGCGCGGACGCGAGCACCGGCAGGATGTCCTCCTGGCGGTCGCGGAGCGGCGGCACCGGGATCACGATCACGGCGAGCTCGAAGTACAGCTCGGGCAGCAGGCGCCCGTCCTTGGCCTTCTGGGCCGCCTCGGGGCTGGCCGTGGCGATCACCCGCACGCCCTCGGGGAGCGTGTGGAGCCGACGCGCCAGATCACGCTGCAGGTCGAGCGGCAGGTCGTCGACGTTGGGCAGCAACACCGTGCCCGCTTCCGGCCAGGGCGTGCCGCGCGCGACGTCGACCGTGATCAACGGGGTGGTGCTGCCGGACAGGTCGTGGATGACCATCGCGGCGTGCCCGCGCCCCGCGCCGATCTCGCCCTCGAGCCACACATGCGACGGCACCTCGGCCACCCGGTGCAGGCGGTCGAGCAGCGTGGCGGACGCGGGGGCCGACGCGAAGAACACGACGTCGTCGGACGGCGGCTCACCCGTGGTGGTGGTGGCGCCGGCCTGATCGCGGACCGCGTCGATGCGGTGGACGAGCTGCTCGAGCGTCACCGGCTTGGTGAGGAAGTCGTGCGCGCCCATCTGCATGGCGGTGACGGCGGTCTCGATGGCGCCGTAGGCGGTGAAGACGATCACCTCGACGGGGGGCCGCTGCTCCCGCGCCGCGCGGAGCACCTCCATGCCACCGACCGGCTCCATCTTCAGGTCGGTGAGGACGAGCTCGGGCGGCGACGCCTCGATGCGGGTGATGGCGGTCGCGCCATCGTAGACGGCGGTCGCCTCCTCCCCACGCTTGGACAGCGCGCGCGCGAGCGCGTCGGCGCTCGATCGGTTGTCATCGACCACCAGGATGCGCACTGGACCCCTCCGTCTTCGTCTCCAAGGGTAGCCACGCCCGGAAGGACGCGCCGCCCAGGTCGGAGACCGTGTGCTCGACGTAACCGCCGTGCGAAGCCAGGACGCCTTGCACCAGCGACAGGCCCAGGCCCGTGCCGCCCTCGCGCCCGCTCACGCCCGCCTGGTAGATGGCGTCGCCCAGCTCCTCGGGGACGCCGGGGCCGTTGTCGTCGACCCGGATCTCCAGGTAGCCGTCGCGCAGGAACGACGACACCACCACGCGCCCCGTCCCGCTCGGGGTGACGGCCAGGCTGTTGGCGACGAGGTTCTCGACCGCGCGCGACAGCAGGGTTCGGTCGACCTCGAGCACGAGGTCCTCCAGCGGCCCCTCGATGAGCTCGATGCCCTTCACGCGGGCCTCGGGCCTGCGGAAGCTGATCACCTTCTGCAGCACGTCCTTGAGGCTCGCGGGCCCGGTCATGAGCCGGAGCGGGGGGCCGTCCTGGCCACGCAGCATCCGCGAGACGACGCGCTCGAGCTGCCGCACCTCGGTCTGGATGCTCGCCGCCAGCGCGCCGCGCTCCTCCCGGTCGTCCTCGGCCGCGATGAGCCCGGCGAGCAGCTCAAGGCTCTGCAGCGGGTTGCGGATCTCGTGGGCGACGATGCGGGCGATCTCCTGGACCACCTGGATGCGGCTGAGGATCTCGTCCTCCCGATCCTCCATCGCGCGGGCCGCGGCGTTGAGGCGCTCGACGAGCCGGTCGAGCTCGGCGATGCCGGTGGTGTCGACGTGCACGCCACGCTCGCCGACGCGCACGCGATCGAGGCCGGTGCTGATCTTGGACAGCGGCGACAGGATCTGGAGCACGCCGAACGCCGTGCTGATGCCCACCATCGCCGCGAGGCCCAGGACGAGCCAGCTGATCGTGCGGGTGGCCTCGTGCTCGATGCGGCTGGCCGCGAGCACCGCGCCGGAGCCCAGGTCCTGGCAGGCCACGGCCCAGCGCGCGGTGTGGGTGCGGACGAGGCGTCCGGGGGCCTCGCCCGGGGGGCAGAGCACGCCCAGCGGGGTGCCGGGGAGGTCGCCCTCGACGTAGAGCTCGCGCCCGGTCGAGTCGAGCACGCTGAGCCCGTCCACGCCGAGGCTGCGCGCCAGGCCGTTGTGCAGCGGCAGGTCGCTCGCGTAGAGCACGCCCGTGGCGCGGGCTGCGGCGAGCGTGGTCGCCACACGCGCCACGTCCTCGGCCGCCCCGACGCGCTGGGTCAGCGGCACGATGGTCGGCAGCACCGCCACCGCCGCGAGAACGCCTGCGAGGACGCCCAGCACCCACGCCGCAGGCGCGCGGCGCGGGGGCGCGTGCGTCGCTACGCCGGGATCATCGCCCGCCGCCACCACCACCACCACCGGACATGCCCGACAGCTCGGGCGTGTCGTCCTGCTTCTCGGTGGACGTCTCCGTGACGTTCAGGCGGATCTGGACGGCCTCGGTGCCGTACAGGGAGTAGCCCGCGTACTGCACGCTCGGGCGCGTCAGATCGGCCTGGACCCGCAGGGTCTCGACGAACGCGCGACCGAAGTCGTAGCCCAGGTGCAGCGGAGGCTTGCAGCCGCCGACGGACAGGCCGACGAGCAGGCCGGCGGCGAGGAGGTTGAGACGGGCCATCAGGGCGCTCCGGGGGTCGGGGTCATCAGGGTGGGATGTTCGAGCTGCACCCGGGCCAGGGCCTCGGCTGCGGTGGCGTTGTCGGGGTCGGCCGTGAGCGCTTCCTGGTACTGCAGGGCGGCGCTCGGCCACTTCTCCTGGCGTTCGAAGGCGACGCCCATGTTGTAGCGGGCCATCGACTCCTCGCCGGTGCTGCGGAACAGCTGCAGCGCGCGCTGCTGGTCGCCGGCGCACACCAGCGCGAACGCGAGGTTGTTGCGGTAGCGCGCGTTGGTGGCGTCGAGCTCGACGACCTCTTCGAACTGGGACACGGCGTCGTCGCAGCGGCCGGTCACGAAGTACAGGAACGCGAGGTTGTTGCGGATCCCCGCGTCGTCGGGGGACAGCTTGAGGGCGCGCTGGAACGAAGCGAGCGCCTCGTCGAGCTTGCCGAGGTCGGCCTGCACCACACCGAGCGCCTCGACGGCCTCGGCGTTCTTCGGGTTGGACGCGACCACGTCGAGCAGCAGGTGCTCGGCCTCCTCGGGCACGTTCTGCGCCGACAGGGCACGGGCCTGGATCACCTGGAGCTCGGTGTTCTCCTCGCCGGCGTCACGCAGGCGCTGCACCATGTCGAGCGCTTCCTGGGGCATCTTGTTGTCGATGTACCAGCGTGCCAGCTCCTTCCAGACCTCCTTGCGACCCTCCTCGGTCTTCCAGGCCGGCGCCTCGGTGGCCACCTCGGGCCCGCGTGGCTTGGGCGCACACGCCGTCAGCAGCGCGGCGCACAGCAGCCCGGTGGGCAGGAGGGGAAGGCGGGCGCGCGACATGGTCAGCCCTCGAAGAACATGCGGATGACCGAAGGCACCAGCAGGATGAGCATGAGGACGGGGAGGAAGAAGATGATCATGACGATGGTGAGCTTCGAACCCACCTGACCGGCGAGCTCCTCGGCGCGGGACATGCGCTTCTCGCGCGCCACGTGGCTGTAGACGCGGAGGCTGTCGGCGATCGACGACCCGAAGCGCTCCGACTGCGCCAGCATGTTGACCAGCGAGCGGACCTCTTCCAGGCCGGTGCGCTCCTCGAGGTGGCGCAGCGCGATCAGGCGCTCGACGCCGGCCGAGATCTCCGAGTTCACGAAGGTGAACTCGCGCGCGAGGCCCGGGGCCACCGTGCGCATCTCGTGGGCGACGCGGCGGAAGGCCTGGTCGAGCGACAGACCGGACTCGACGGAGCTGACCAGCAGGTCGAGGGCGTCGGGGAAGCTGCGCAGCAGCTCGCCCTGGCGGTTCTGCGCCTGGTTGGTGAGCACGATGAGCGGCGCGTAGTACCCGATGGCCATCGCGATCACCATCGCGAACGCCACCGCCTGGATCTCCATCACGAACGCGATCGGCGAGATCGCCACGGGCAGCAGCAGCGCGCCTGCCACGCGGGTGCCCAAGAAGATGTCGAGGGCGCGCCGGTTCTTGTAGCCGGCGTGCTTGAGCGCCTTGATGAGCTTTTCGGTGTCGGCGTCGATCTGGTCGCCCCTGGACTGGGCGAGGGCGCCGAGGCGTGCCGCGATCAGCTCCAGCGGCGTGGGATCGCGCAGGCCGGTGATGTCGACCTGGACCTCGCCGGTCTCGGCGGCGGCCGTGAGCTGCTCGAGGCGGTCGGCGGCGGTCTGCACCGGGAACAGGATGGTGTAGACCGAGAACGCGATCGCGGTGATCACGACGACGACGACGAAGACGATGACGATCGACGTCAGCGGGCTGACGGCGGTGGCGGTGACGGGATCCACCCTACGCCTCCACCTTCGACATCGCGCTCATCACGAAGATGCCGATGCCGTACGAGGCCACCGCGTAGACGATTGCGACCTGCCCGACGGCGGTGTCGATCAACGGCGACAGGTAGGGCGCGTTGGCGAACATGATCAGGATGAGCACGCCGATGGGCATGCCCGCGAGCACGAAGCCCGACGCGCGGGCCTCCGACGTCATCGCGCGCACCTTCGCGTCGAACGCGTAGCGCTGGCGGATGAGCTTGGAGATGCGGTTGACGGTGTCGACCATGTTGCCGCCGGTCTCGCGCTGCAGCAGGATCGAGGACACGAGCAGGCGCAGCTCGAACAGCGTGGGGTTGCGGGCGACGAGCTCCTCGAGGGCGAGGCGCCAGTCCTTGCCGAAGCGGACCTCGTCGTAGACGCGCCCGAACTCCTCGGCGATCGGCTCGGGCATCTCCTCGTTGACCAGGCGGAAGCAGTCCGACAGTCCGGCGCCGGCCTGCATGCCGCGGCCCATGAGCTCAAGGGCGTCGGGCATCTGGGACAGCATGGTCTCGGACCGCTTGGCGGCCTTGCGGCGCACCCACCACAGCGGCAGGTAGGCGCACGGGAAGGCCATGATCGCGGCGGTGGGGCCGGCCACGGCGAAGCCGCCGACGAACACGACGAAGAACGCCAGGAACATCTGCGTGACCAGCCCGGACACGGTCATGTCCATGCCGGCGCTGCGGATCGTGGTCTCGAGCTCGGCACCGAAGTTGCCGAGGGCGTCGCTGGCCGCGTCGGCCGCGCTCTCGCGCAGCAGGCTGGAGGCGACCTCCTCCTCCGAGCTGTCGGGCACGCCCAGACGGCGACGGATCTTGTCGGTCTCCTCGTCGCGGCGGCCCCTCACGTAGAAGTAGACGCCCTGGCCCGCGAGCACGATGGCCGCGAACACCATGGAGAGCATGACGACGATCAAGCCGTCCACGTCACACCTCCATGTCGAAGTCGAACAGCTGCGGCGACAGCTGGATGCCGTGGGACGCCAGGCGGGACGCGAAGCGGGGGCGCAGGCCCGTGGCGCGGAACCGACCGCGGACCTTGCCGTTCTTGTCGACCGTCTCCTGCTGGAAGACGAAGATGTCCTGCGTGGTGATGACGTCGCCTTCCATGCCGGTGACTTCGGTGATCGCGAGCACGCGGCGGCTGCCGTCGACGAGGCGCGACTGCTGCACGATGATGTCGAGCGCGCGGGCGATCGTCTCGCGGATCGCCTTGGGCGTCATGTTCGGCATGCCCAGCGACACCATCGTCTCGAAGCGGGCGAGGGCGTCACTGGTGTTGTTGGCGTGCACCGTGGCGAGCGAGCCATCGTGGCCCGTGTTCATCGCGGTGAGCATGTCGATGGCCTCGGCGCCGCGGATCTCGCCGAGGATGATGCGGTCGGGGCGCATCCGGAGGCAGTTCTTCACCAGCTCGCGCTGGGTGACCTCGCCCTTGCCCTCGATGTTGGCGGGGCGCGTCTCCAGGCGGACGACGTGGGGCTGCTGCAGCTGCAGCTCGGCCGAGTCCTCGATGGTGATGATGCGCTCGTCGGACGGGATGAACGACGACAGGACGTTGAGCAGCGTGGTCTTGCCCGAGCCGGTGCCGCCCGAGATGATCGTGTTCAGGCCCGAGTGGACGGCGCCGCGGAGCACCTCCATCATCGGGCGCGGGCACGATCCGAACGCGATCAGGTCGTCGGACGTGATCGGCACGGTGCCGAAGCGACGGATCGACACGGCGGCGCCGTCGAGGGCCAGCGGCGGGATGATCGCGTTGAACCGGCTGCCGTCGAGCATGCGCGCGTCGACCATCGGGTTCTGCTCGTCGACGCGACGACCGACGGCCACGACGATGCGCTCGATGATCTGCATCAGGTGCTTGTTGTCGTCGAAGACCACGTTGGTCTTGATCAGCTTGCCCTTGCGGTCGACGAAGACGTTCTTCGGACCGTTGATCAGGATGTCGCTGACCGCCGGATCGCGCACGAGCGGCTCGATCGGGCCGAGGCCGAGGATGTTGTCGAGGATCTCCTGGACCATCCGCTCGCGCTCGGGGCGCGACATCGGCAGGTTCGACCGCTCGACGCGCTCGTTGAGCGACTCGCGCA
Source organism: Alphaproteobacteria bacterium (assembly GCA_020632915.1). Taxonomy (GTDB): domain Bacteria; phylum Myxococcota_A; class UBA796; order UBA796; genus JACKEO01. The sequence continues at coordinate 126,921 of JACKEP010000006.1, forward strand.
TCCGGTCGTAGAGCTCGTCCTTGGGCGTGTTGCCGACCTCCTCGAAGTCGAGGGAGTCGAGGAGCTCGTTGTGGAAGCGGCGCTTGAACTCTTCGTACTCGGCGGAGTTCTGCGTGGCGCCGGTGATCGACGGAGCGGGCCGTCGAGCCTGGCGCACACGGTCGAGCATCCTGTTCGAGGCCATGGGGCAGTCCCTCTGTCGTCAGGATCCTATCGGCCGAAGAACCGGCCGAAGAGACTCTTCTTCTGGTCGGGGTCCGGGGACGGGTTGAGATCCTCGGGGTCGTCGCTCAGCAGCCCGACCAGGCGCGCGAGCTCGGAGACGATCTCAGCCTTGGGGTAGACCTCGCGCAGCAGCTTGCCGTCGTTGATCGCGTGGTCGACGCGGCGCGGGTCGTCGGAGATGGAGCCCACGATCCGCAGGCCGAGGTTGTTCTCGATGGCCTCGCGCGTGAGGAACGGCTGCTTCGGCACGCGGTTGAGCACCACGTTGATCCGCTTGCGCTCGATGCCGATGGCGGTCATCGCCTTGACCATGCGGTGCGAGTCGCGGACGGACACGACGTCGGGCGTGGTGAGCAGCAGGATCTGGTCGGCGACCGACAGGGCCACGGTCGTGGCCTCGTCGAGCTGGTCGCCGATGTCGATGATCACGTACTGGTAGCCGTGGGCCGCAGCGTTGATGATGTTGTACATGTCGTCGCCGGACACGGCGCCGACGCGGTCGATGTCGTCGGGCTGGCAGAGGAAGTGCACCTTGCTCGGGTGCACGAACACGGTGCCGGTGAGCATGCGCTCGTCGACCTGGCTCGCGCGCGGCAGCAGGTCGGCCATGGTGTCCTTGGGGACGATGTCCATGGCGGGGGCGATGTCGCCCATGGTGAAGTCGGCGTCGATGCAGAGCACGCGGTGGATCGCGGCCAGCTCGGCGGCGAGGTGGGTGGACACGAAGGTGCAGCCGACGCCGCCCTTCGCGCCGACCACGGCCACGACGAGGCCCTTGCCCTCGGCCTCCTCGGCGTGGAACGCCGCGGTCTGCACGGAGACGCGGAGCTGCTCGGTGTCGTCGGGCAGCACGATGTAGTCGGCGAAGCCCGCGCGGGTGGCGGCGAGGATGCGGTCGGCGTCACGCGTGCCGCCGACGGCGATCAGCGTGACCCGGGCGTTCTCCTTGCGGACCAGCTTCGCGAACTCGACCGCGCGGCCCGGGTCCTTGTCGATGCCCACCAGGACGACGTCCGGCAGGCTGCGCAGCACGATGTCGAGCCCCTCCCCGAAGTCCACCGAGGACTTCTGGAAGTCGGCCTCGGCCGCGAGCGTGTCGCTGATGGTCTCGAGCGTGTCCTCGTCGACGGACACGATGACCACAGTGGCCCGGGACTGGGGATTGCCTTCGTAACGCAAGGACGGTTCTCCTGATCGGACGGGTCAGCGCTGCAGTCCGACCTCGCCCGTGGGGGCGGCGGTGCGGGACTTCGGCCGGTGATCCATACCCAGGAGGAACAGGGCCAGATCGCTGGGGTTGTTGTTCTCCGTCGTGCCGAGGATCGCGGGCACCTCGCCGGGCGCCATCGGGCGCACCAGCCGCGGGGTGACGTAGACCAGGACCTCGATCTCCTCGCGCTCGTGCTTCACGCTGCGGAACAGGGCGCCGATGATCGGGATGCGGCCCAGGCCCGGGAACTCGTCGCGGGTGAACGACGTGGTCTCGGAGAGCAGGCCGGCGATGGCGAACGTCATGCCCGACTTGAGGCGGACGTGCCCGCGGACCTTGCGGGCGTTGAAGCCCGGCACGACGGTGCCGCGCAGCGAGGTGCCGACGGCGTCGTCGATCGACGACAGCTCCAGGTCGATCTGGACGTCGATCAGGTCGTTGGCGAGGACGGTGGGGATGAACATCATCCGCGTGCCGAACTCACGGTACTGGACCTGGGCGAAGCCCTGGTTGCCCGGGACGATGACCGGCACCTCGCCGCCGGCGAGGAACTCGGCCTTCTGGCCCGACAGCGACACCAGCGTGGGCTGGGAGATCACCTTGGCGAGGCCGTAGCGGTCGAGGATGTTGAGCACCGCGCCGACGTTGATGCCCTGGGCGATGAGGCCGTACAGGTTGAACGTCTCGCCCTGCAGCGGGATCTCGGTGGTGGCGAACTCGCCGAGCAGCGGGGCCTTGTTGGCGAAGTTGCCGCGCAGCAGGCCCGCACCGAGCGACGGCGCGTTCCAGAAGATGTTCACGCCCATCTGGCGCAGGCCGGACCGGCTGACCTCGGCGTAGATGACCTCGAGCTGGACCTGGTGGTCGCCCTTGACGGTCATCAGGTTGACGAACTCCTCGTCGTACATCCGGCTGATCATCGCGACGCGCTCGAGGGTGTCGAGGTCGCTCACCGCACCCTCGACCACGATGTGGTCGCCCAGCGGGTAGACCCGCGGCGGGTTCTGCGGCACGATCGAGTCGATGCGGCGGACGAGGTCGGACAGGTCCTGGTGGACGGTGATCTCGTAGATCATCGGGGGGACGTCGCCGCCGAACTGGATGACCAGGTCGGTGGTGCCGATGCTCGCCCCCTGGATCTGCCACTTGGTGGGCGACCCGAGCTGGACCACGTCGGCGATGTCCGGGTTGGTGATCGAGATGGCCTTCGGAATGCGCGGCGTCTCGAGCACGATGCTCTTGCCGAGCTCGATGTCGAGCCAGTCGGAGCGGTCCTCTTGCGCGAACGCGTCGGACGTGGGCAGGACGGTCGCGGCGCCGGCGAGCAGCGCGACGATGGGTGCCACGTACTTCAGCATGAGCAAGCCTCGGTTGCGTAGGGGGAGTGAACGGCGGCGCGGCGTTTATACCGCGGTGGGGATCAGCCGGCCGACGTCAGGGACGCATACGGATGCCGATCGGAGGATCCTGGACGAAGGATGCGGTGATCCCGCGGCGTCGCGTCCGCGGGAGACAGCATGCCGGCCCCGTCGTCGGACGGCGCGGCGGCGGGGTCGGCCGGGCCGATCTCGCCGCGGTCGTTGCTGTCGATGTTGGTGACGTCGATGTCGTTGCGCAGCGTCAGCGTGATCCGGCAGCTGGCGAAGGCGTGCTTGACCTTCTCCGCGTCCTGCGGCGTGAGCGCCATGGTGACCGACGGCGCCACGCGGCGCTGGGCCCGATCGCGTCCGTAGTAGGCCGCGTCGGTCATCCGGTCGTTGACCGCCAGGATGGTGACGGCCTGCAGCAGCGTGCGGACCTCGGGCGGCTTGGTGGCGGTGCACACCGCGACCACGTCGACGAAGTTGCCCGGCTCCACGAAGCCCGACACCGCCGAGGCGTTCTTGACGGGCACCTGCAGGGCGCGCATCCCGCGGGGGATGATCGCGGGCAGGCCCGTGCCGGCCTCGGGGTCGGCGAGGCGCTCCTCGCGGATGAACTCACCGCCGAGGATCCGCTCCATCGCGACGCGACCCACCACGTCCTCCGCGCGGCGGTACACCTCGTCGGGGATGTAGGTCTCGGGGAGCTGACGCATCGACAGGTGCTCGGACTTGATCGTCCACCCCGGCGGGATGTCCGCAGCCGCCACGACCACCTCCGATCGGGTCTGCGGCTTCTGGGTGACCACCCCGCGGCGCGCGTCCTGGATCAGCTGGTAGATCATGAAGGTGACGGTGAGTGCGCCGAGCAGCGAGAAGATGAGGAAGAGGACCCCTCGGTAGCGACCGCCGGGCATCGGGACTCCTTCGTTCGAGAGCTGGAGAGGGACGGGGTGCGTCCCCTGGCCGAGACCATCGTATACCAGCGTGGGTCAACGGTGACATCGGGTCACGTGCTGCGGGATTTACGCATGTTGTGCACGATCGGTACCGCGCCGATGTCGTCGTCCACGACGCCCAGCGCGGACCCGCCGCTCAGGCCGGCGACCACGGTGTCACCGACGAGTGCGGCTCGCCACGGTCCGAGGCTGCGGGCGATCCGATCCCGCAAGGGGGGGACCGAGCGGTCGCCGTCGCCCGTCGCGCGGACGATCGCGTCCGCGGTGCGCCAGGGCACGACGAGCCGCGCGGCGTAGCTGCGCGCGTGGCCGTCCACCCGGGCGAGCAGCAGCAGCCAGTCCACCTGACGGGAGGCCGACGATCCCGTCGCCGTCACGCTCGGCAGGGCATCGTCGGGCAGCGCGAGCGCCGCCTGGACGGCCGCGACGACGGCCGATCCGTGGCGATCGACGGTGCGGGACGACAGGCGTCGGTTCTGCGCGAGATCTGCGCGTGTGACGGGCAGGGCGCGGGCGATCTGGCGGAGCGTGGCGTCGCCCAGCACGAACGACGGCGGGCGGTCCTCGGTGCGCGCGCGCTGGAGCCGCCACGCCACGAGCCCGCGCAGGGCGGCCGCCTCGCGGGGCGACAGGTCGACGTCGCGTGCGGCGTAGCGCCACGCTTCCGGATCGTCGGTGAGCGCGTCGTGCTTGGCCTCGGCGCAGGCGAGGTCGACGATCGCGCGCCGGTCCAGCGTCTCGGCACGGGCCGACAGGGCGTCCCACAGCGCCGGCAGCAGCGCCGCGTCGGCGGCGGCGTAGCGCACCTGGGCGGCGTCGAGCGGTCGCTGGCTCCAGTCCGACATCCGTGCCGCCTTCGACACCTCCACGCCCAGCCACGTCCGGCACAGCGCGGCGAGGGGGGCGGGGTAGTGCTCGCTGACCACGCCAGCGGCGATCTGAGTGTCGTGCACGACCTCGGGGAGCCCCCCCAGCACGGGCGCGAGCAGGCGCAGATCCTGCTCGCCAGCGTGGACCACCCACGGCGTCGACCGCAGCGCGGGGGCGAGGGACGGCCACAGCTCGGGCTGCAGCGCGTCGACGATCCACACCGGCCCGCCCGGGATGGCGATCTGCACCAGGAACAGCCGGGGCAGGTAGCGGCCCTCGGCGTGGAACTCGGTGTCGACCGCCACCTGGGACGCTGCGGCGATCGACGCCGCCGCCTGTGCGACGCACCCGGCGTCGACGTGTCGGACGTCGGGATCAGCCATCGGCCACGCGCACCCCGGGCTCGGCCGGCGTGTGGCGCCAGCCGCCCTGGATCCACCAGCCTCGGGCCCGAGCCTCGGCCCGCAGGTCGGCGTCGTGGCCGTCGACCAGGAGGGCGCGGGCCGCGAGCCCCATCATGTCGGCGTCGGACCGGCTGTCGCCGGCGACGAAGGTGGGGTGGGGGCCCACGTGGGCCAGCACCGCGAGGCGCTTGCCGTCGCAGTACGTGGCAGGCTCGACCACCCGCTCCGACAGCCGTCCGTCCGGGTCGGGCTCCAGCCGCATCGCGAGCACGTGGTCGGCGGCGATGTCGAGCTCGGCGGCCAGCGCGCACACGGCGGCAGCGGGTGACGCCGACACGATCCACAGGTCCCAGCCCCGCGCCTGCATCGCGCGCACCAGCGCCACCATGTCGGGCCGCCAGGTCACCTCGCCGCGCGCCAGGGCGGCGTGGACGTGGCGGTGGGCGAGGGCGTCGAACGACGCGGCGGTGTGGCCGGCGAACCAGCGGGTGATCTGGGGGTAGGCGACGTCGCGCCCGCCCGACGCGAGCAGCGCGAAGTAGTCGTCGTGCCAGGTGGTGCCCTGCTCGGCGTCGACGGCGCGCAGCAAGGCCAGGCTCACGTCGCCCTCGATGATCGTGTCGTCCCAGTCGAACACGGCGACCGGCCGGCCGTCGGTGGGCGGGGCGTCGAGCATCGCCTGCAGGCCACGGTGGACGTCAGGGCGCCAGGTGCCGGTGGGCAGCGGCGGCGCGGGGGTCGGATCGGGAGGCATGCACCCTGGGGGGAGGAGCGGGAACGGAGCGTGGCGCGGTCGCGCCGGGCGGCTCCGGGGCTCTACCACACCGCGTCGTCGCTTCGGGGATCGCGTGCGCGGTCGTCGCCGGGTCGTGACCTGCGGCGGCGCCACGCGAGCGCCAGCAGGAGCAGGGCGCCGGGCGTGGGGCTGGCGCCCGTGGCGCAGTCGCACTGACGCGCGAACGGGCCCGGCGGCTCGGCGGCGACGCCGTCGCAGTCGTCGTCGATGGTGTTGTCGTCGGTCTCCTCGGCGCCGGGGTTCACGGCCGGGTCGAGGTCGTCACAGTCGGTGCCGCCGTGGTCGGCGCTGTCGTAGCCGTCGCGGTCCTGGTCGTAGTCCGACAGGGACGTGCAGTCGGCGACCTTGCCGTCGTACCAGGTCTCGGCGGCGCCGGGGAACGCCGTGGCGTCGCCGTCGTCGCAGTCCTCGCAGGCGGGGAAGCCGTCACCGTCGTGATCGTCGGTGCCGGTGAACCCATCGCAGTTGGCGTCGGTCGCGCCGTCCTCGCACGCCTCGGTCGCGCCCGGATGGACGGTGGCGTCGCCGTCGTTGCAGTCGTCCGCGGCGCGACCGTAGCCCTCGGGGCGGACGCAGGTGCGGGTGGTGTAGGCGTCACCGCCGTAGCCGTCGTTGTCGGCGTCGCCGTACCACGTCAGGCCATCGACCGGGTCGGGGCTGTCGACGACGCCGTTGCAGTCGCGATCCTTGCCGTCGCAACGCTCCTCGGCGCCCGGCAGGATGGTGGGGTCGGTGTCGTCGCAGTCGTCGGCCGACAGCAGCCAGCCCTCGGGGCCGGTGCACCCCACCTGGGACACGCCGCTGCTGGCGCCGCGCCCATCTCCGTCGGCGTCGGGGTGCCACGTGAGGCGACCGACCGCGTCCGCGCCGTCGGCGTCGCCGCTGCAGTCGTTGTCGACGTGGTCGCAGACCTCGGTGGCGTCGGGGTGGATGGCGGCGTTGGCCTCGTCGCAGTCGCCGCCTTGCGCGGCGTAGCCGGACGGCGCCGCGCACGCGGCGGTGGGCTCGGCGCTGGCGTCCCCCCAGCCGTCGCCGTCGGGGTCGGGCCAGAAGTCGGTGGCGTTGGCGGGGTTGGGGCCGTCCACGGTGCCGTCGCAGTCGTCGTCGTGGCCGTCGCAGAGCTCGACCGCACCCGGGGCCGCGGCGCGACGCTGGTCGTCGCAGTCGTAGACCGCGAGCGTGCCGTCCATGTCGGCGTCCGTGAACAGGCGCGCGGCGACGTCCGGGCCACCGAGCGCGCCGATGTCGGCCCGCGATCCGTCGGGGTCGGTGGTGGTGGGGTCGGCGGCGTCGATCAGCGGGGAGCCGGGCATGCGCTTGAGGTCGTCGTCGTCGCAGTCGTCGTTGCGCCGGTAGCGGGGCATCAGCGGGTCGCCCTGCACCGCGCCGGCCCCCAGCGTGGCGCTGCCGCCGGTGTCGGCGGGCTGGTTGGCGAACCAGGCGTTGTAGTCCAGATCGGCGGTGCGGTCGGTGGACACGCCGCGGCCGGCGGAGGTCCAGGCGATCAGGCTGTCGCGCAGCACCAACGTGCAGGCGCCCGCCGACACGGCCCCGCCCGAACCGGTGGCCGAGCTGTCGAGCAGGTCGACGTGGCGCGCGGTGAGCGTGGAGCCGGAGCACGCGATGGCGCCGCCGCCGTCACGGCCCGCGGCCCCTCGGCGGAAGGTGGACGTCGTCACCGTGGCGGCGTCGACGTCCTCGACCCGGAGCGCGCCGCCCGCGCCGCCGGTGGTGTCGCGGCAGAAGGAGGAGCCGCGGACCGTCAGGGAGGCCAGCCCCGAGAGTGCGCCTGCACCGCCGCCGTCGTCGCCGCGGTTGCGGGCGAAGGTGTCGCCGTCGAGCGTGGCGGTGCCTGCGTGATCGAGGCGCAGCGCGCCGCCCAGGCCGTCGGCGTCGTTGTCGGCGAAGCGTGTGCCGGTGGCGGTGAACGACGCCGTGGAGGCGGACCCCGTCCACAGCACGGCGCCGCCGTCGCGGTCGGCGTGGTTCGACGTGAACGTGCACCCTTCGAGTCGGACCGTGACCGCGCCCGTGAGGTACAGGGCGCCGCCGGAGTCGCTCGCGTCGCCGCCGTCGAACGTGGTGTCGGCGACGACGAGGCTGGTGGTGCCGGAGGCGTGGATGGCGGCGCCCAGCCGGGCCGCTCCGGCTGTGAAGGTGCTGTCGGTGATGGTGACGTCGCTGTCGGTGATCCGCAGGTGGCCCCCGGCGCCGTCGATGCGGGGGGAGGGGAACAGGCGCGACCGCACCTCGTTGTCGTCGAACACCGCCCGGTCGAGCACCACGGTGGCGCCCTGGATGTCGATGCCTGCGCCGTCCAGGGCCGTGGTCCCGCCGCTGTTGCCCGACACCGTGACGCGCGTGAGCGTGACGTCGCCGCCCACGATGCTCAGGCCGCGTCCGCCGTTGGGCCGCACGTCGAGGTCGAGCAGGCGGGCGTCGGCGCCCTGGACGGTGAGCACGGTGACCCCGGTGCCCACGAGCACGGCGCCGCGCTGGCTGAGCACGGTGACGTCGTGGGTGAGCGTGAACGGTCCGGTGTGGGTGCCGCCGTCGAGCTCGATCACGTCGCCGTCCTGGGCGGCGGCGAGCGCGGCCTGGAACGTGGCGTAGGGCCACCCGGTGCCCACGGTGAGCGTGGCGGCCCGGGCGGTGGTGGGGAGCAGCCCCAGGAGCAGGAGCACGGTGCGCACGGCGCCTCCGGACGGTCGCCCAGGATAGCAGCGCGGGTCCCGTCCCGCTGGTCGGCGCCCGGCGTGTGAAGCCTCCGGCAGGACCGGCGCCGTGCCGTGGCGACGCCCCAGGGCGGGTGCTAGAACGAGACGTCCGCTGCAAGCTGCCCTGTGCCCTGCGGACAGGAGGAGATCCGATGACCCAGCGCAGCTCGCGCCTCGCCCGCGCCGCCCTGCTCGGCCTCGCCGTCGGCGCCGCCGGCGGCTGCACCGGCGGCCAGGTCCAGTTCGACGGCCTGCGGATGTACGACGTGTGGCCCTGGGGCGATGCGCTGATCACCGCCACCTACCGGTCGAGCGACACCTCGCTGCCCTACGCGCTCCGCAGTGAGGTCTCCCAGGACTTCGAGACGATCGACACCGACCTGCGCATCTACACGATCACGTTCTACATCCAGTGCTTCGGCAACGCCGGCATCTGCCTGGACGAGGACGAGGACGGCAAGCGCGACGCCGACGGCGACGTCGCGTTCACCTGGAAGATGTCGGCCGACTCCCGGCGTGGCGTCAACTTTCACGCCGCCGACGACACCACCTACGACCCCGCCGTGATGCTGGCCGACAGCCGGATGGTCGAGGCCGAGTCCGTCACCACCGAGTCGGGCGGCGTCACGTTCGTGGGCACGTTCGAGGCCGAGGAGGTCTGCCCCGCCGAGCAGTTCTGGCCCGACGCGTCGATCCGGCCCGACTGCTACAAGTTCGTGCTCGACGACGGCGGCGCCGACTCGCTGGTCGGCGGCACCTACTGGGCCACGAACCAGATCGGCCTCGTCACCTTCTCACGCGACGTCGACGACGGCGAGACCTGGGCGCTCAAGAGCTGGGACGCCGAGGCCCGCTGATCGCGCGGATCGCGGTGGCGTCCGGGCGTGGCACGCCACCTCCCGCCCGAACGGTCCCCGAGACGACCGAGGCCCGGCGACGCAAGCGTCCCGGGCCTCGGCGGCTGTGGGGGGCGGAGCCGCCGTGGCGACTACTCGTCGTCGCGGCGGCGGTGGTAGAGCGCGAGGAACATCGGCAGCACCAGGATGCCGAAGCTCGACGCCATGCCGCCGGCCGACCACTGGCCGCCGCCGACCACGCCGTCGACGTGGGCCGCACAGGACAGGCAGTCCGAGCTCGAGCTGCTGCCCCCGCCCGTGGTGGGCGGCGTGGACGCGTTCACCGTGATGGTGACCAGATCGGGCTGCGAGTCGAGCTCGCCGTCGCTGACGACCAGCTTGAGCGTGAAGATGCCCGACATGTCGGCCAGGAACGTGGGCGTGACGGCGGCCTGCGGGATCGAGATCCCGTTGAGCGTCGCCCCGCTGCCCGGGGGCCGCGACACGAACGACCAGTCGTAGCTGAGCGTGTCGCCGTCGGGGTCGGACGAGCCCGAGCCGTTGAGCGTGACGATGTCGTTGACGTCGACGCGCTGGTCGGTGCCGGCGTTCGCGATCGGGGCGTGGTTGCCCTGCACGACCGTGATCACCATCGTGTCGGAGTTCTCCGCCGAGCCGTCGCTCACGGTGAGCTTGACCTCGTAGGTGCCCGGCAGATCGCAGGTGATGTCGGCGGTGGGGAAGGTCTCGTTGACCAGCTGCGGGTTGGACCCGGGCGCCTGCCGCACGACCTGCCACGTGTAGTCGAGCGCGTCGCCGTCGATGTCGGACGAGCCCGAGCCGTCGAGCGTGAGCAGGGCGTTCGGCGCCACGTCGCGCTGGTCGGGACCGGCGTTGGCCCGCGGCGGGTTGTTGGCGCCGGTGGTGGGCAGCGTGTCGGTGCCGTCGGTGTCGGTGTCGACCCCGGGGTTGACGGGGTTGCCGACGTCGAGGCCCGTGTCGCCAGGGAAGGCGCCCTGGACGGGCTGCAGGCTGTCGCAGCCGAGCCCGAGGGCGAGCAGGGTGGCGATGGGCAGGAGTGCGAGACGGTGCATCGTCGCTCCGATGGAAGTTCAGGGCCTGTCGGCCAGCGTCAGGATGTTAGCACGCGGTCCCGGCACTCGCTGGGTGTCTCGTGACAATTCCTCCACGCGGGGGGAGTGGCGCGTTGTGGAGGTGGGATGCGCATCATCAACCGGACCGACCGCGTGGTCGCCTACGAGCTGCGCGGCGGACCGCTGCGCATGACGATGTCGGAGTGCGACCTGCTCCCGGGCGAGGAGGAGACCTGGGACAACCCCTACCCGGGCGCCGCCGGCACGGTGACCTGCGAGGTGAGGGTGACCGTGGACGACACGCTGGTGGTCGTCGACGCCTCCGATCGTGCCGTGGTCGAGGTGCTCGCCGCGGCCGAGGGTGTGCAGCTGCAGGTCACGGCGTAGCGCGCGGCGGACCCGGGTCCACCGGTGCGAACACGGCGATCCCCGCCACGGGCCACGCATCGAACGTGGCGAGGTGGCCGAGGTACCAGGCGAGGTCGTGCTCGGTGACCTTGCGGGACGAGGTCATGTGGCTGGCGTGGCGGAGCACGGTGCGCCCGTCCTTGCGCACGGCGAAGCCGACGTGGGTGATCCAGAGCGGCGTGTCGGCGCGGTCGACGCGCACCACGGCGAGGACGCTGCCGGGCGCCACGTCGCGCAAGGCCGCTGTGGCGGTCGCGAGCGGTAGGTAGGTCAGCGTCATCGGCCCCGTGGGCAGGGCGTCGTCGGGCAGCGGCAGCTTGCCGCGACCCGGCCACCGCGCCCAGTCGTCGGCAGTCACGGTGCGGGACAGGGTCTGCACCGGGCCGTAGGAGGCGGTCGTGTCCACCAGCCAGCCGTCCGCCACCGCACCGGGGAGCCACTGCAGCTCCATGAAGTGTCGGCGGTTCGCCCACGCCACGTCGCCGGATCCGTACCGCAGCGCCCGACGGATCCGACCGGCGTCGACGGGGTCGGCGGCGAGCGAAAGCGACAGCACCTCCTCGACGTAGGTCAGGCAGTCGAAGGCGTCGTAGCGCCCGGGCGGGTCCGGGTCGTGGCCCGCGCCCTCGCCTGCGGGATCCTCGCTGTACGGCGTGCCGAGGAGCGCGGCCGACACGGCCTCGATGCGCGCGGCGAGCGGCAGCGTGCGCACGTCGCGCGCGACGTCGACGACGGCGGGCGGGGGCTCGCCGGGTGTGGCCTCGGGCTTGCCGGCCTGCGAGGTTGTCGGTGCCATCGAGCTGGCCAGCACCAGGACGACGAGCGCAACCGGGGCGCAGCGCGCCGCACCGTCGGAGCGGCTCACAGCCCCAGGCGCTGCCGGTAGCCGACGACCTTGGACAGCACGGCGTCGAAGCGATCCTCGTCGAGCTCGTCGGCGGCGCGGTCCAGCGCGCGATCGAGCAGGTCGAGCATGCCCTGGCGCAGCAGGGACCGCTGCTCCGACTCGGGGCGTCGACGGAGGTTGGTGAGCAGGTCGCGGTAGGGGAGCTCGCCGCCGTCGGAGACGCGGATGCCCTCGAAGAGCGGGATGTAGGCGCGGGGACGGCCGTCGACCAGGAGCTGGAGCGCCCCCATGCCGCGCTGCGGACCGTGGGCCTCGTCGATCGCCTCGGCCAGCGTGGTGAGCACGGCGTTGGCCACGCCGACCTTGTCGCGGGCGTCGTCCTCGGTGAGCGTGGGCGGCGAGTAGGCCTTGTCGCGGTTGCCGCTGGTGGGCGAGACGTCGTCGAGGCCGGTGAGCTCGACCCGGTCGAGGTTGCGCGCGTCGGTGACGAACGTGCCGCCGCTGCCGGCGCCGCGCATGCGATCGCCCGCGCCGCTGAACGCGTCGAGTTCCTCGTCGACCTCGGGCTCGATCTCCTCGATCTCGTCCTCGGGCAGCTCCGGGGCCGTCGCGCTGTCGGCGACGAGCAGGCCGTCGGCGAGGGCCCGCGCGATCATCGCCCGCCCCACCACGGAGGGCAGACCGAGGTTGAGGACCAGGTCGGCCGCCGTCATGGGCATCGTCTGCGTGGCGCTGACCAGCGAGCGGCCCACCTCGTCGTCGGGCGTGGCCTTGCCAGGGCGAAGGACCACCTCGTCGTCGACCTGCTGCGACAGGTCCCACACGGCGACGGCGGTGTCGAGCAGGGCGCCGGTGTCGTGGCCGATCTGGATGTTGTAGGCCCACGGCACCACGCCGTCGTCGAAGCGCGGGCGGCCGCGGTGGCCGACGAAGCGCGCGACATTCTCCTCGAAGCGCGTGTGCAGGATGTCGTCGAAGCCGTTGTGGTCGGCCTCCTCGAGCAACAGGCCGAGGATGGGGTCGACCATGTCCTTGCCGAGCACCGTGGCCGACATCGTCTGCATCGCGTGGAGCTGGCGCGCGCGCTCCTCCCGCAGGTGGCCGGCGACGGCGAGGCGCTCGATGAGCACGAGCGTGTCGTCGGTGGCGCGGGCGGCGACCACGTGGCCATCGAGCAGGAAGAGCGTGAGCTCGGCCGAGCCGGCACCGACGGTGGCGCGACCGGTGGCCCGCTCCTCCACGAGCGAGGCCAGCCGCTTGAAGGTCGATGTGTTCCGGGCGGTCGAGGTCAAACCGGGCTCGGGAGGATGGTCCAGGCGTTGCGCCATGGCGATCTACCACATCTGCGCGACCCAGGCGTCGCGACGCTCCACGAACATCGGTACAAGGTGTACCCACTTCAGCCGGACCTCGGCGATCTGTGGTGCGTACCGCGATCCGTGACGATGCGGGCGGGCGATCGCGGACACCGCGCGCGACGGACCGGTTCGCGGCGCGCGGTGTCCGGCGCGGATCAGAGCTCGGCGAGCGGGGTGCCGTCCAGCACCTGGAGCAGCGCGGACTTGGCGCGGGACAGCCGGGACATCACGGTACCGAGCTTGATGTCCAGGACGTCGGCGATCTCGTTGTAGGACAGGTCCTGGTAGAAGCGCTCCTGCAGGATGCGCCGGTGGTGGTCCGACAGCGCGGCGAGCGCGGTCTGCACCTGATCGTGGCGCTCCTCGTCGAGCACCGCGTCGACCTGCTCCGGGGCGGCGGACCGAGGCGTCGGCATGTCCGCGAGGATGTCGCCGCGGCGTCGGTGGTCCCGCACCATGTTCAGGCACAGGTTCGACGTCACCCGGTACAGCCAGGCGCCCATGCGGAAGTCGGCGTCGAAGAAGCGGGGCTCGTGCATCGCCTTGATGAACACCTCCTGGCAGACGTCGCCGGCCAGGTCCGGGTCCTTCAGGATCCCGCTGGCGTGGCGGAGCAGCCGGGGGCGGTGCTGGCGCACGACCATCGCCATCGCAGCCTGCTTGTCCAGGGCGGCGACGCGCTTGATCGCGTCCTCGTCGTGGGGGGCACGCGGGGTGGAGTCAAGGGTTCGGTCCATGGCGGTCTCCTCGCAACGTCGCTCCCGGTCGGAAGCGGTCGCCGGCCTTCGCTCGGCCAGACGACGCCCTTGTGACGGGCGAGGCGAGGAAACCTTCAAGCGGGAGCCGGACCGTGGCACCCACTGACAGGGAGGTGACAGGATCTGGCACGGCCCGGGGGCGGGGCGAGCCGACCCGTGTCGGCGGCACCGAGGCGTGCGCCCCGGCGCACGCCAGGCCGATCAGTCGTCGGCGCGGTCGGCGAACGGCGTCGTGAACTTCACCGCGCACTCGAGGGCCTCGTCGGCCTCGTCGGGCAGGCTGGCGAGGTGGGCGTCGATCTGCTCGTGGGTGATCTTGTTGCGGCGCACGCTGTGCGGCAGCACGCGGACGTCGAACTTCATGTCGTCCATCTGGACGTCGTTGGACTTGTCGGCCATGGCAGCGACCTCGGAGGCAAGGAGACGGAGGGGGGTCGATCGGGGGGGCGGGGCGCGGTGGCGGCCTCGCGACACGACGGTGCGTGCGCTGCGACGCCGGCGGTCCGATGCGCGCAGGCGGCCCGTCACCGGGCCACGCGCCGACCCTAGAACTCGGGCGGCAGCTCGTCGTCGATGTCGGCGGTGGCCGCGGCGATCTGGGCCTCGGCCTCGTGGTGGCCGACCGGCAGCCAGTCGTGGTGGGCGGTGACGTCGGCGTCGTCGATGTCGAAGTGGCCGGCGGCGATCTCGCGCAGCGCGATGACCACTTCCTTGTTGCCGTCGAGGTTGTCGACCAGCGGCTGGCTGCCACGCAGCAGCTGCTTGGCGCGCTCGGCCGAGACCAGCACGAGCGAGAAGCGGTTGGGGAGCTGCTCGAGGCAGTCTTCGACGGTGATGCGGGCCATGCTCGACTCCTGGACGACGGACGCTGGAGGGCCGGTTGCGTGCGGCCCGCCCGGGGCGCGTCGTCTCAACCGGCGACAGGTAGCTTCGTTCCGCCGGACCTGTCAAGCCGGGCGGCGTGGCGCGGGTGAGGCCCACGGGGGCCGAACGGTCAGGTGTCGTCGTGGCTGCGCGGGATGACCAGGCCGCGGGCGCGGAGGCGGTCGGCGAGCGCGGGGGAGCCCGTGGCGACCCATGCCGCGTGGAGGCGCTCGAGATCGTCGTCGTCGACGTGGTGGGCGCGGACGCCCGACAGCACCGCGACACAGTCGCGAAAGCGCGCCGACAGCTCCTGGAACACGGGACCGAACGCGTCGGCGAACCAGCGCTTGAGGACGTCGTCGACGCGCTCGTAGGCCGCCGCGCCCATGGTGACGTAGTAGTCGGGGGAGACGATGCCGCGGTCGAGGCGCTCCTTGAAGTAGCCGACCTGGTACAGCGCGCGATCGCCAAGCTCGCGGTAGGTGCGGGCCTGCTCGGACGGGCGCGCGGCGGCGGCCCGCGCGTGGAGCTCGGCGAGGGTGTGCGCGGCGGGGGCGTCCCGGTCGGTGCGCGCGCGCTCGGTGAGGAGCTGGGACAGGTACAGCGCAGCGTCGTCGGACAGGCCCGCGCCGCGTTCGGCGCGCGCGTCGGCGACGCGATCGTGGAAGTAGCTGAACAGGTCGTCGGACCGAACGACGGCGTCGCTCACGTGCACCTCCTGGACGAGGATCGGGGGGCCTGCTGCGGCCTCGCCGCAGCGGGTGCGACGGTCGGTGCCGAAGGCGCCGGCAGCGATCGCGATTCGGGGACACGCGGGGTTGACGATGCCCTCCCCGTGCCTAGGGATTCGCCGTCTCGCGTGAAGGCTCCGAGCGAGCCGTTGGTCGCGCGAACATCGCCCGTCATCATCTTGTCCCAACCGTACCAGCCGCCATCGCGCGGTCGCAAGGGAGACCTCACCATGAACATCCGCCCGCTGTACGATCGGATCCTCGTCAAGCGCGTCGAGAGCGAGGCCAAGTCCAAGGGGGGCCTGTTCCTCCCCGATGCCGCCCAGGAGAAGCCCTCCGAGGGTGTGGTGCTCGCCACGGGCGAGGGTCGCCTCGGCAAGGACGGCGAGCTGTCCGCCCTGGCCGTCAAGACCGGCGACCGCGTGCTCTTCGGCCGCTACGCCGGCACCGAGATCAAGGTCGACGGCGAGGAGCGCCTCGTCCTGCGCGAAGACGAGATCTTCGGCGTCTTCGAGGCCTGATCGCCCCGGTTCCTGCGTCGTCGGCGCCCCTGCAGGCACCGGACGCTCCCTGGCCCGCACCGGGCCACCCCTTCACGGCCCGCAAGGGCCGCCACGAACTGCCTCACGGCCCGCAAGGGTCGCCACGAACCGCCGCGCGGCCACCGGTCGCGCACCCACGCAGCGGCCGTCGCGCCGCACCCAGGAGATCCGACATGAGCGCCAAGGAGATCGTGTTCGACACGGAGGCCCGCGGCAAGATCCTCGCGGGCGTCGATGCACTCGCCAACGCCGTCAAGGTCACGCTCGGCCCGCGCGGTCGCAACGTCGTCATCGAGAAGAGCTGGGGCGCCCCGGTCGTCACCAAGGACGGCGTCACGGTGGCCAAGGAGATCGAGCTCGACGACAAGTTCGAGAACATGGGCGCGCAGATGGTCAAGGAGGTCGCCTCCAAGACGTCCGACGTCGCCGGTGACGGCACCACCACCGCCACCGTGCTCGCCCAGTCCATCTTCCGCCACGGCAGCAAGCTCGTCGCCGCCGGCCACTCCCCGATGGACCTCAAGCGCGGCATGGACGCCGCCGTCGAGAGCCTCGTCGGGCGCCTCGCCGAGCTGTCTCGCGAGGTCACCCGTCGCGAGGAGATCGCCCAGGTCGGCACGATCTCGGCCAACGGCGACGAGGAGATCGGCGACAAGATCGCCGAGGCGATGGACAAGGTCGGCAAGAAGGGCGTGATCACGATCGAGGAGAACAAGGGCCTGGAGACCACGCTCGAGGTGGTCGAGGGCATGCAGTTCGATCGTGGCTACCTGTCGCCCTACTTCGTGACCGACGCCGATCGGATGGAGTGCGTGCTCGACGAGCCGCTCATCCTCATCCACGAGAAGAAGGTCTCCAACCTGCGCGACATCCTGCCGGTGCTCGAGCGCGTGGTCGAGCAGAAGCGCAGCCTGCTGATCATCGCCGAGGACGTCGAGGGCGAGGCCCTGGCGGCGCTCGTCGTCAACAAGCTCCGCAACCTCATCAAGGCTGCCGCCGTGAAGGCGCCGGGCTTCGGTGACCGCCGCAAGCGGATGCTCGAGGACATCGCGATCCTCACCGGCGGTCAGATGATCGCCGAGGAGCTGGGGATCAAGCTGGAGAACGTCACCCTGGCCGACCTCGGCAACGCGAGCCGCGTCGTCATCGGCAAGGAGAACACCACGATCATCGGCGGCGCTGGCGCCGAGGGCGACATCCAGGCCCGCATCAAGCAGATCGAGGCCCAGATCGGCGACACCACGTCGGACTACGACCGCGAGAAGCTCCAGGAGCGCCTGGCCAAGCTGGCCGGCGGCGTGGGCATCATCAAGGTCGGCGCTGCCACCGAGGTGGAGATGAAGGAGAAGAAGGCCCGCGTGGAGGACGCCCTCAACGCCACCAAGGCCGCCGTCGAGGAGGGCATCCTCCCCGGTGGTGGTGTGGCCCTGCTCCGCGCCGCCAAGGCCCTCGACAGCCTGACGGTCCCCCACGAGCAGACCTTCGGCGTCGACATCATCCGCCGCGCCATCCAGGAGCCGCTGCGCATGATCGTCACCAACGCCGGCCTCGAGGCCGCCGTGGTGGTCGACAAGGTCGTCGCTGGCGACGGTGGCTTCGGCTACAACGCCCGCCAGGACACCTACGGCGACCTGTTCGAGATGGGCGTCATCGACCCCACCAAGGTCACGCGCTCCGCGCTCCAGAACGCCGCGTCGGTCTCCAGCCTGCTGCTGACCACCGAGGCGATGGTCGCCGAGATCCCGCAGAAGGCTCCCCCGGCCCCCCCCGGTGGCGGCGGCATGGGGGGCATGGGCGGCATGGGCGACATGGGGTTCTGACGGTCAGGCGGTGCCCCGGCTTGGTCTCGGGGACCTTGCGTACGGGTGTACGCGGCGGTCCCCGAGCCCGGCGCCGGGACGCCGCCTGCCTCGTCAGAACGGCCGCGGTGGCGGGCCGACGTGTTCGCCGGCTCGACGGGGTCTCGGGAGCCTCGCGTACGGATGTACGCGTCGGCGCCCGAGCCCGGCGCCGGGACGCCGCCTGCCTCGCCAGAACGGCCGCGGTGGCGGACCTGGCGGCGTCGGTTCGGCGCAGGAGGGCGTGATCTGCCCGACGGAGCCGAGACCGACGCATCAGCCGGCGGAGCACCCCTCGCTCCGGCCCGCGCCGTCCGGCCGCCCCCCTCCGGCCCACGGACCGCTACTCCCCCGAGAGGCTCTGTCGGATCTCGGCGTCCCCGTACACGAGGAGCATGCGCTCCAGGGCCGGGCGCAGCGTCGGGTCGGCCCAGAAGGCCTGCCAGGCGGGCTGGCCCTCGATCATCCGAAACGTGAAGCCGAAGCGCAGGGCCTGCCGGAGGTGGTCTTCGAAGGCGTCGGGCTGCTGCCGGTGGGCGTCGACCTGGGCCAGCTGGAACCACCCCGGCCACGCGCGGGGACCCTCGGGCACCAGCTCGGTGACGCGGGTGAACGCTGCGGCCGCTTCGTCCCAGCGCTGGTCGGTGGTGAGCAGCTCGCCCAGATCCATCCACGCCTCGGCGCGACGGGGGTCGAGCGCGACCACCTCCCGGAACGTGGCCTCGGCGGCCGCGCGATCGCCCTGGTGACGACGGGCGAGTCCGGCGAGGTAGGTGAGGCGGGCGTCGGGCGTCACCGTGCGCTGGAACGCGTCGATGCGGGCCAGGACCGCGTCGAGCTTGTCGCGGCTGCACGAGAGCGGCACGCCCATGCCGGCACTCCCCGGTGCCCATCGGCAGGCGGCCGTGATGGCCTTGTCGACGGCGATCCACTCGGCCACCACGATCTCGTCGCGGTAGGACGGCAGCTCAGGCTCGGCGCGCGCCGGCAGGGTGAGCCCGCCGCCCAGGACGGCGAGACATCCCCCGAGCAGCGCGCGGATCTTCACAGCGCCGCGAGGTAGCTCGCGATGGCCTCGCGCTCGTCGTGCCCCAGGCTCTGGTCGACACAGGCCGCGCTCACCGGCACGCCCTGGTAGACGTAGATCGCGTCGGCGTCGAGCAGGCTGGCGCCGGTCAGCGCGCACTGCACCTCGGGCTCGCGGGTGCGCAGCTCGTCGCGCCGCTCGTGGATGCTGGCCATGCACACGCTGCACACCGACGTGCCGTGGCCGTGGACCATGTGGCTGACCTGCGATCCGCGACGGCCGCAGGTGGCGCAGACGAGATCGTCGCGGTCGGAGACGAGGCGCGCGGGCTCGGGACCGCCGGCGATCGGCGTGCTGGCGACCGCGCGTCGGGCGAGGTGATCGAGGGCGTGCTGGCTGGCGAGGGCACGCAGGTCGTGGACCGCCTCCTCGTCCCCGAGCATGGCCAGGCCGGCGCGCGCGGCGAGACCGAGCTCCTCGTCGGCGTCGGACGACCAACGGACGAGCAGGTTGCGAGCGGTGGGCGTGCGCTGCGAGGCGATGGCGAGCAGCAGCATCGCCTGCCACGCGCGGGCCTCCTGGCGCTCGCGCTCGATGTTGCGCCGATGGGCGACGACGTCGTCGGCCGGGCCGTGCCGGGACACCGCGGCGTGACGGAGGTCTTCCTCCTGCAGCGCGAGGCCGGCGGTGAGCTGGTCCTCGGGGAGCAGGTGGGCCAGGGTGAGCACGTCGCGTCCGGCGGCGGCGCTGTAGGCCTCGCCCGGCTGGGCGAGGTCGGCCGCCACGCGGCCCGCGCGCTTCTTGGCCAGCAGCTCGAGCACCCCCTCCCACAAGCGGAAGCGCAGCCCCTCGTCGGTGGTGAGGTCGAGGCAGGCCAGCACGGTGCCGGTGACCTCGGGGTCGACGCGCCCGAGCCCGCGCAGGAGCACGTCGATGCGCGCCCGCGTGGACGAGCGGGGATCGATCGGCACCCGCCGGCCGGAGCGCGGATCGTCGCGCATCGCGTGGGCGGGGAGACGGTCGTAGACCGCGGTCTCGCTGCGCAGCGCCTGTCGCAGCCAGCGGACGTCGCCGTCGGCCGTGCGCAGGCGCACGAGCTCGGCGAAGGCGTCCTCGTGGTCCGGGGCGAGCTCCAGGATCTCGCGGAACACCCGCACGGCATCGTCGACGGCGCCCTCGGTGAGCAGCGCCGAGCCGAGGATCCACCGCGCGTCGAGGTCGCCGTCGTCGATGGCCAGGGCGCGGTTGCACGCCTCGCGGGCGTGGGCGGGCTCGGCGAGGTGCAGGTAGGACGCACCGATGCGCGTCCACACGTCGGCACGCTCGTCGGGCAGATCGGCGAGGTACTGCCGGAAGAACAGGATCGCCTTCTTGTGCTTGCCCATGCGCGCGGCGACCCGGCCCAGGTGGTAGCGGGCCTCGGCCCGCCAGGCGTCGAAGTCGAGCAGGCGGGTGAGCAGCCGCTGGGCATCGGCCACGCGGTGGGCCTTGAGGCAGAGCAGCGCCAGATCGTGGAGCAGGGCCGGGTGCTCCTCGGCGGACGGCTCCAGCTGCAGGGCGCGCACGAGGTGGTACTGCGCGTGCTCGATCTCACGGCGCGGCGTGGAGGGCCCCTTCACCCGACCGGCGAGCAGGTGGCCCAACAGCATGTGGGACTCCCACGCCTCGGGCGCGAGCTGGACCATGCGCTCGAACGCCGCGATGGCCTCGGCGACCTCGTCGGGGCCGTGGCCCTTCTGCAGCGCGCGCTCGCCCAGCGCCATCCACAGCATCGGGTTGTCGGCGGCGGTCTTCGACGCCTCTTCGAGGTAGCGGTCGGCGGGCTCGGCGCGGTCGAGGAGGAGCAGCGCCAAGGCCGCGACCACCAGGGCCTCGGGGTGGCCGGGCTCCTTGTGCAGCACCCGCCGCGCCTGGGTGAGCGCCTCGTTGAACCAGGTGTCGCCGCCGCCGTGGAAGCGACCCTTGGACAGGCATCCTCGGGCGAAGGCGAGCCGGGCGTCGGGCGGGGCGCCGCTGGCCAGGTCCTTCTCGAGGCGGGCGAGGTTCCAGTCGAGCTTGTCGTGAGGAAACATGGCGGGCGGGGCGGGGAAGGTGGGGCTTGTTCCTTCCCACGCTGCCGCCACGGGGTCAAGCGCGGTCGGCGATCACCGTCGGGGGCCCGGGTGACCGCACCGATCCGGCGGGGTAGTGCGGCCCCTCGCCCCAGGAGGATCGGCATGGACGAGCTCGTCGCCGCGCTTCGCCGTCAGCGCGCCGTCACCGCCCTCGTGCCGCTGTTCTTCGTCTCCGGGGCGACCGGCCTCATCTACCAGACGATCTGGGGACGAGAGCTGCACCTGGTGTTCGGCACGTCGACGTTCGCCATCGCCACCGTGCTGACGGCGTTCATGGCGGGGCTGGCGCTTGGCGGTGCGTGGATGGGGCGCCGCGCGGACACGGTCGCACGTCCGCTCGCGATCTATGGCGCGCTGGAGGTCGGCATCGGCGTGTTCGCCGTCGTGTTCCCGTCGCTGCTGCACGCGGTCGAGCCGATCTACCTGGCGGCCTGGCGCACGTGGGCCCCCACGCCGGTGGCCTTCGGGGTCGTGCAGCTGCTGCTCGTGGGCAGCCTGCTCGTGCTGCCCACGGCGGCGATGGGGGCCACGCTGCCGCTGCTCGCGCGCTTCGCCACCGATCGGATGGGGGCCGCCGGGGATCGGGTGGGGCTGCTCTACGCGGTGAACACGGCGGGGGCCGTGGTGGGCACCTGGGCGGCAGGCTTCCTGCTGCTGCCCGCGCTGGGGTTGTCCCGCACCACGTGGCTCGCCGCCGTGGCCAACGTGGTGCTTGGCCTGCTGGCGCTCGGCCTGTCGCGGTGGACGTCCGGGGTGCAGGTCGCGCTCGACGCCGTGGCCGAGCCCGAGCCGGCCGTGGCACCTCCGAGCCCCCGAGCGTCGCGGGCGGTGGCGTGGAGCGCGGCCTGCGCGGGCTTTGCGAGCCTCGTCTACGAGGTGGCCTGGTTCCGGGTGCTCGGCCTGATGCTGGGGGCCAGCGTCTACGCGTTCTCGGTGATGTTGCTCGCGTTCCTCGTCGGCATCGCGATCGGCGGGCGGGTCGGGGGCTGGTGGGCCGACCGGCTCTTCGCCCGCGGCGGCGCCCCCCGGGTGCTGGCGGCGCTCGCGGTGGTGCAGGTGGGCGTGGCCACGCTGTCGATCACGATGATGCACGTCTACCAGGAGCTGCCGTTCTGGTACGTGTGGCTGTTCGACGCGTTCTCCGCGGAGGCCCACCCTTCGCTGACGTGGACCGTGTCGCTGCTGCTGGCCGGGCTGGTGATGACGCCGCCGGCCCTGTTGATGGGCGCGGCGTTTCCGCTGGCCGTGCGCGCCGCGGTCGGCGACGCCCGTGCCGTCGGCGCCGCGGTCGGACGCATCTACGGGGCCAACACCGCGGGGGGCGTGCTCGGTGCGGCGCTCGCCGGCTTCGTGCTGCTGCCCATGCTGGCCGTCCGGGGCACCGTGGCGTTGGCCGCGGCGGTCAACGTGGTCGCTGCGCTGGTGGCGTGGGCGGGACAGGACGCTCCGGGCCCCGCGCTGCGGACGGCTTGGGGCCGAGGGCTGGGGGCTGCGCTGGCCACCCTCGCCGTCGTGGGGCTGGTGGTGCCACCGGGCTGGGATCCGCTGCTGATGACGGCCGGCATGTACAAGTACGTGACGTCGTTCTCCGACCACAGCCGCGCGGGCATCCTCGACTACGCCGTCGACCAGTACGACCTGCTCTACTACCGGGAGGGCCTGTCCAGCGTGGTCACGGTCGCGCGGAACAAGGACTCCGGCAACATCTGGCTGGCCAACAACGGCAAGGTCGACGCCTCCACCACCATCGACATGCCCACGCAGGTGATGGTGAGCCTGCTGCCGATGCAGTTCGTGGCGGCCCCGACCGACGTGCTGGTCATCGGCCTCGCCAGCGGCATCACCGCCGGCGGCGTGACGCTGGTCGACGACGTCCAGCGCCTCGACGTGGTCGAGCTCGAACCGGCCATCCGTCCGGCGGCCGAGCTGTTCGCCGACTTCAACCACGGGGTGCTCGACGATCCCCGCACCCACCTCGTGCTCAACGACGGCCGCAACCACGTCCTGCTCACGCCGCCGGGCACCTACGACGTCATCGTGTCCGAGCCGTCGAACCCGTGGCTCACGGGCGTGTCCAACCTGTTCACCGAGCAGTTCTTCACGCTCGGCAAGGCGCGGCTCAAGCCGGGCGGCATCTGGTCGCAGTGGGTGCAGCTGTACGGCATGGACGACGACGACCTGCGATCGCTGCTCGCCACGTTCGCCGCGGTCTACCCGTACATGCAGGTCTACGCGGCCGCCGAGGACGCCGACCTCGTCCTGCTCGGGGCCGAACACCCCTTCGGTCCGGACGCCGCCGCCGCCGCGCACCTCCTCGGCTGGCCCGCCGTCGCCGACGAGCTCGACGTCGTGCAGCTCGCCACCGTGCCCGCCCTCATCGGCGCGTGGCTGATGGACCGCGACGAGGTGCTGCGCATGGTGGGCGACACACCGCGCAACACCGACGACAACATGCGCATCGAGTACAACGCGCCGCTCAACCTGCACCGCGACACCCAGGCGCTCAACGTGCCGATGCTCATGCGGCACGCGCAGGTGCCCTGGCGCTACGTCGACGACCCGGCGCTGCTGGCCGAGGTGGCGCTGCGCTACGACACCGACGACGACCTCGACCGGGCCATCGACGCGATGCTGCGGGCCGGCCTGGCGCTGCCCGTGGACGATCCGCTGCGCGAGGAGCGCATCGAGCAGGCGTTCACCTGGTACCGCGAGGGCCGAGGCTCCACCCACGACGTGGGGGGAACGGCCCGCGAGCTGCTCTGGCAGGCGTTCCTGGAGCAGCGCGTGCAGCCGCTGTTCGCCCCCGAGACCCGCTGACCGACCACCCGGCGCGCGGTGCTGCGGCGCGGATCAGCGGTGCTCTTCCGTCCAGACCTCGTCGTCGTCGTCGTCGTCCTCGGCCACGAGCAGGGCCTGCCCCAGGCGACGGTGGTAGACGGCGACGGCCAGGCCGTCGAGCAGGCCGCCGACCAGGTAGATCGTGGCGCCCACGGCGAACAGCATCGACGGGTCGAAGACCAGCGCGCTCGTCAGGCAGGCGCCGAGCGACATGGCCAGCAGCCAGCGCGCCTTGACGTTGCTCCGCATGTCCTTGAAGTTGCGGAACGGGATCGACGAGATCATCAGGTAGCCGAGCACCCCGACGAACGCGGCGAACACGGGCGTGGGCGGCCGCACCCAGGCCGCCAGGTAGCCGTTGCCCACCCACACGAGCGACACCAGGATGCCGCCCGACATCGTGGACGTCAGGCCCTGCGTGTGGCCTGCCAACGGCCAGCTGCCTTCCTGGGCCACGACGTTGAACCGGGCGAGGCGGAACGCGACGCAGAGCACGTACCAGAAGGCCACGCCGACGCCGAGACCGTGCAGCTCGTGCAGCTTCCAGGCCCACGCGACCATCGCCGGGGCCACGCCGAAGCCGATGACGTCGGCGATGGAGTCGAGCTGCAGCCCGAATGCCGACTGACGCTTGGTGAGGCGGGCCACGCGGCCGTCGAGCAGGTCGAAGATGCCGCCGAACACGACGAGCACGCAGGCGCGCACGAGCGCCTGGCTCGTGATCTCGGGACCCGAGGACAGGATCGTGAGCGCGTAGACGCTGCAGAACAGGCTCGCCGAGGTGAACCAGTTCGGCGGGTTCAGGAAGTGCTGGATCACGACGGATCCTCCGGAGCGCGTGCCGTTGCTTTACGACAACCACACCCGGCTGGCAACCGCGTGACGGCCCGGTGCCGGACGGTGTCCGAAGCGTTCGGGACGAGCGTCCGATCGGGCGCGTCCGTGCTAGAGCCGGGGCGCGGACGGGACGGTCGCATGCGGTGCGTGGTGCAGAAATACGGCGGGTCGTCGGTCGCCGACCTCGATCGGATCCGGGCGGTCGCGGCCCGCGTGGCCCGCACGCGAGGCGACGGGGTGGGCGTCGTCGCCGTCGTCTCGGCGATGGGCAACACCACCAACGAGCTGCTGGCCCTGGCCCACGCGCTGGCTCCGCGCCCCGATCGCCGCGAGCTCGACATGCTGGTCAGCGTCGGCGAGCGGATCACGATGGCCCTGCTCGCGATGGCGCTGCGGGATCTGGGCGTGCCGGCGGTGTCGCTCACGGGCTCGCAGTCCGGGATCATCACCGACGAGCGCCACGCCGACGCCCGGGTGGTCGAGGTGCGTCCGCAGCGCCTGCGCGACGTGCTCGAACGGGGTGAGGTCGCCATCGTCGCGGGCTTTCAGGGCGTGAGCCGCACCCGCGAGGTCACCACGCTGGGGCGGGGCGGCTCCGACACCACGGCGGTCGTGCTCGCCGCGGCGCTGGGCGCGGAGCACGCCGAGATCTGCTCCGACGTCGACGGGGTGTGGTCGGCCGATCCGCGGCTCGTCGCCACGGCGGTCAAGCTCGACACCCTCGGCCTCGACGCGGCCCTCGCGCTCGCGCGGGGCGGGGCCAAGGTGCTGTTCGAGGATGCGGTGCGCTACGCCCGCGACCACGGTGTGGCGATCCAGGCGTCCACGACGTTCGGGCCCGGATCGGGCACGCTGCTGACCACCGACGCCGCCCCCGTCGACCGACCGGTGGCGGTCACGTCCGACGACCAGCTCGTGGCGGTCCCGCTCGGGCCGGACGCCGCTGCCGTCGTGGCCGCGGTCATGGCAGGGGGCGGCCGCGTGCGTCGCAGGGTCGGGGACGTGGTCCACGTGGACGTCCGCAACGCCCACGGCGGACTGACCCTGCCCGGGAGCGCCGTGGCCTCACCGATCGCCGTGGTCACGGCCGCAGGCTCGGGCCTCGGGGAGCGGGCCGACGTGGGACTGGCCGGCGAGGGTGCGCTCGCCGACGCCGCGGTCCCTGTGCTCGCGTCGGGGGGCAGCGGTGACCAGCTGTGGTGGCAGGTGCCACCCGATCGCGTCGCCGACGCCGTCCGCGCCATCCACGCCCTGCGCTGACGTCGGCGGTCAGCGCACCTCGAAGTCGTCGAGGCGCAGCTCGTTGCGGCCCGTGGCCCCCGTGATCGCGGTCATGTCGCGCAGCACCAGCCGGTACAGGTCCGACGGGTCCAGCGGCGGACCGTCCGGGTCCAACGGCGTGGTGTCGGACAGGTCGATCTGCACGCGCACCCACTCCCGCACCGGCAGCGTCGCCGTCGGCAGCCGGGTGGTGTAGCGGTGGCCGTAGACGTCGACGAGCTCGATCTCGATGACGGCGCGGATCTCGCCGGACCGCAGGCGGAACGCGATGGTGCGCGGCGGCGGCTGGGGCGCGTGGAAGCCCACCACCAGCCGGTCCTCCTTGACCGGGTCGACCTGGGTGTCCCACACCAGGCACGAGCCCTCGACGTCGGTGATCAGCCGGATCGTGCCCTTGTCCCAGTAGCTGCGCGGGTGGAAGACGCCGTGGTCGGCGTTGTCGAAGGTCCACCGGGTGGGGACCGTGCGGATCGACTCCTCCTCCAGGTCGATGCGGCTGCGCAGCTCGGTGCAGCGGGCCTTGTCGATGCCCGACCGGATGCACTGGTCGAGCGCGTCGCGGGCCGCGTCGGCCTCGCCGATCGACCACCGCGCGCGGGCCAGCCAGTACAAGGCCTCCGACAGCGCCGGGTCACCCGCGGGGAGCTCGTTGTGCACGAGATCCTGGTAGCGTTCGACCGCGGCGCGCGGGTCGCCGTCCAGGCTGTCGAGGAACCGGGCGCGCTGCACCATCACCCACCAGTCCTGGGGGGTGAGGCGACCACCGTCGGACGCAGGATCCTGCGCGAGCGCTGCGCCCAGCAGCCACGGCAGGATCCAGGGGGCGGGCATCGCCTAGCCCTCCGAGGCGATGAACCGGTAGCCGACGCCGTGGAGCGTCTCGATGAACTTCGGGTTGCCGGCGTCGTCCCGGAGCTTCTTGCGCACGTTGAGGATGTGCGTGTCGACGGTGCGGGTGGTGACGTTGGGCGAGTAGCGCCAGATCGCGGTGAGGAGCTCGCCGCGGGGCAGGACCGTGCCCCGGTGCTCGATGAGGTAGCGCAGCAGCTCCTGCTCGCGGTTGCTGAGGCGCTCCTCGGCGTCGCCGTGGCGGATCACGTAGTTGTCGAGGTCCACCTCGACCTCGCCGAACCGGTAGAGCGACCGGGCGCCGCCGCTGCGGCGGAGGACGGCGTTGACCCGCGCCAGCAGCTCGCGCAGCGAGAAGGGCTTGGTGACGTAGTCGTCGGCGCCGAGCACGTCGAAGCCGGTGAGCTTGTCGGACTCGGACGTACGCGCGGTGAGGAAGATGACGGGCCCGTCGTACTCCTCCTCCTCGCGCAGCGCCTTGCAGACGTCGAAGCCGTCGTGCTCGGGCTCGGGGCCCTCGTTGAGCATCACGTCGAGGACCAGCAGGTCGGGCGGGAACCGACGCGCGTGGTCCAGGGCCTCGCTCTGGCAGCGGGCACCGAACACGTCGAAGCGTTCGCGGGCGAAGAAGCGCTTGAGCGTCTCGAGGACGGCCTCCTCGTCTTCCACGAACAGGATGCGGGCCATGTCAGCCTCCGGCGCCGTCGGGTGGATCGAGGGGCAGGGTCACCGTGAAGGTGCTGCCCTCCCCCAAGGCGCTGTCGACGGTGATGCTACCGCCGTGCGCTTCTACGATGTATCGCACGATTGTCAAGCCGATGCCGGTGCCACGGCGCCGTCGCACCTCTGCACTCGATACCCGGTAGAAGTGGTCGAAGATCTTGGCCTGATCGGGCTCGTCGATGCCGATGCCGTGGTCGCGGATCGACACGTCGAGGCCCTCGAGCCCCACGCGGCCCACGACGTCGATGGTCTCGCCACCGCTGCCGTACTTGACCGCGTTCGACAACAGGTTCGTCATCACCTGGCTGATCGCCTCGCGGTCGGCCCACACCACCGGCAGGTCGTCGGGGACGTCGACCACCATGCGCAGGCCGGCCTGCGTGGCGCTGCTCTCGGTGGCCTCGACGGCCTTGCGCACCACGTCGCCGATGTCCTCGGGGCGCAGGGTGTACTTCTTCACGCCGCGCTCGATGGAGCTGAAGTCGAGCACGTTGTCGACCAGCCGCGACAAGCGCTCGGCCTCGCGAACGATCGCGTCGTAGTGCTCCTGGCGGTCGGCGTCGTCGAACACGAGGTCGAGCTGCAGCGACTCGCCCTTGAGGCGGATCTGGGTGATCGGGGACCGCAGCTCGTGGGAGACGTTGGCCGCGAAGTCGGCCTTCTGCCGGGCGGCGTCGAGCTCGCGGTTCACGGTGCGGACGGCGGCCACCATGCCGAGCGCGGCGGAGAGCACCGCGAGCATGATCACGAACCGGCGCTGCCATCGGGTGCGCGCGCGCTGGCTCGTGAGCGCGTCGGGGTCGGCGGCGGAGACGATCACGGCCACGCGCGGCAGCTCGGGGGCGAGCGAGCGACGCACCAACCCCTCGCCGAGGTCCTCGCGGGCGCCGACGAGGCGCGCGGTGAGGTCGGGATCGGCACCGCTGGCGACCTCGACGACCCGGCGCGCCAGATCGGCCTGGACCGCGTCGTAGTCGAAGGACAGGGCCCACAGCGCGTCGTTGACCCGCACGGTCATCCACAGCGCCTTCTCTTCCGGGTGGAAGTCGAACCGGCGATCACCGCGGCCGCGGCTGGCCACGAGGCGCAGCTCGTCTTCGAGCGACGTGGCCCAGTACAGCTTGGACGAGCGATCGAGCAGGCGCGACCGCGCGAGCCGGAAGGCGTCCGGATCCATGTGACCGTCGAGGCGTTCGAGGGCCTGCTCGGTGGCGAACGCCTCGCCCGAGAAGCCGACGAGCCACGCGGCGGCCAGGTCGCGGTCGACGAGGCCGCGCAGCAGGCGGACGGCGCCGTCCTCGTCGCCCGCCTTCGACGCGAGGTCGGCCCGGATGAGCGCCGACAGGTCGGCGAGGCGCACCCCACGACGATCGCGTGCCTGGGGCATCTCGCTGGTGACGTAGAGCAGCTCGCTCACGCCCTTCGGGTCGCCGGCGCGGATCATCGCGCGCGCGGCGGCGAAGCGGGCCTCGGCCTCGTGCTCGGGGGCCACGGCGAGATCGCTCGCCTCCCCGTACGCGGTCGTCGCGGCGGCCAGATCGCCCTCGGCCTCCAGGCGTCGCCCCTCGTTCCAGGCCCGCTCGAACGCGGCCGACGGCTCCTGCCAGCGGTCGGCCTCCGTGGCCAGCGCGAACGGGGCGACCATGCGCCCCTCGGCGTCGAAGCGGAACACGGCGCGCAGGCCCGTGGCCTGCAGGCCCGACAGGTTCGGATCGCCGGTGTCGATGCGCGACAGGATCTCGACCTGGAGCTCGTCGAAGCGCGACTGGAGGCCTGCCTCGACCTGGGCCGCGATCGACTCGGCCCGCTGGCGCAGGCCGGCGTCGACCAGGAGCTCCTCCGCCTGGAGCGAGCGCAGGGCCAGCATCGCGAGCAGGATCACGGGCACCAGCACCAGGCTGGCGAAGAGCACGGAGAACCGCAGGACCTCGGTGATGTAGCGCAGGTCACGGATCGCGCGGACGTAGCCCCGGCGACGGGAGAGCAGGCGCAGCAGCGTGCTGCGTGACCAGGGGCGAGTCGGCTTCATCGTTCCGGCGTGATCCGGTCAGGTCCCGCGAGGATAACGCCGACGCCCCGCCGTGCTACGCAGGCGCTGCGCTTCGAGGGCCCGTGCATGGGTGCAGGACTGGCGAGCATCGACGGTCACCTCGTCCCCCTGGCGGACGCGAGGGTCCCGGTCGACGATCCGGGGTTCACCGTCGGGTGGACGGTGTTCGACACCGCCGAGGTGGTCGAGGGCGCCGTGCCGCGCCTCGACGCCCACCTCGATCGGCTCGCGGCCTCCGCGGCGGCGGCCTGCGTGCCGCTGCCCGCGCGCGAGCACCTCGCCGACTGGGCGACGGCGCTGGCGGCGGCCCACGGCGGGCGCGCCCGGCTGCGGATCACCGTCAGCGGTTCGGGGCTCTGCGTCCTCACCGCCACGCCGCTTTCGGCCGCGCGACGCGGCGCCTCGATCACGGCGGTGCGCGGACCGCACGTCGACGATCCGTTCCTCGGCGGGGCGGTCAAGCACGGGAGCCGGGCGCCGTGGATCGTGGCGGTCAAGCGCAGCGGTGCCGACGAGGTGCTGCTGGTCGACGCCCACGGGCGGTTCACCGAGGCCACCACCGCCGGCATCGTCGCCATCGTCGACGGTGTGCTGTTCACCGCACCCGAGGACGGCCGGATCCTGCCGTCCACCACGGTGCACGTGGTGCTCGACCGCGCGGCTGCGCTCGGCGTGCCGGTGGTGCGGGAGGGAGCGCGGGCCGATGGGCCGTGGGACGCGCTGTACGTCGCGAGCGCGACCCGCTGGCTGGCGCCGGTGATCCGGCTCGACGGCGCGCCGCTGCCGGGTTGGGATCCGGTGGGGCGTGCGCTGGCCGAAGCGATGGGCGAGGTCCTGTCCTGACGGCGCCGGAAGCTGGCGCGACCCCCCACCCGACGCGACCGTCGGCGTGATCCGCACGGCCGGCTCGAGCCGGCCACCCCGAGGAGGCAGCGTGCGCAGTGGACTGGAGGTCCTGCTCGACGAGCGGCCCGACGACCTGAAGGGGGCGCGCGTCGCCCTGGTGTGCAACCACACCGCCGTCGATCGCCACTTCCGCCACGCCATCGACCGGCTCGTCGCCGCAGGGGTCACGCTCGTGCGGCTCCTGGGCCCCGAGCACGGCGTGCGGGCCACCGCCCAGGACATGGAGGGGGTCGACGAGTCCCGGGATCCGGTGACGGGGCTGCCCACGGTGTCGCTGTACGGCCACGACGCCGCGTCGTTGCGGCCGCGTCCCGAGCACCTCGCCGGCGTCGACGTCGTGCTGTTCGACGTCCAGGACATCGGTGCCCGCTACTACACCTACCAGGCCACGCTCGGGTACGTGATGGAGGTGGCCGGCCCGCTCGGCATCCGCGTGGTCGTGCTCGACCGGCCCAACCCGATCAACGGCGTCGACGTCGAGGGCAACCTCGTGCAGCCGGGCTTCGACAGCTTCGTCGGCGCCTACCCGATCGCGGTGCGGCACGGGATGACGGTCGGCGAGCTCGCCCGCTACTTCGTGCGTCACCTCGGCATCGACTGCGCGGTCGACGTGGTGCCGTGCGACGGCTGGCGGCGCTCCATGTGGTTCGAGGACACCGGCCTGCCGTGGGTCTACCCGTCGCCGAACATGCCCACGAACGACACGGCCACGGTGTACCCAGGCATGTGCCTGTTCGAGGCCACCACGCTGTCGGAGGGCCGCGGCACCACGCGACCCTTCCACCTGGTCGGAGCGCCGTGGCTCGATCCCCAGCGGCTCGTCGATCTGTGTGAGCGCGGCGCGGCCGACGCGGGCCTGCAGGGCGTGGCGTTCCGGCCTGCGGCGTTCATCCCGGGCTTCCAGAAACACGCCCGCACGACGTGTCGCGGCGTGGAGGTGCACGTCATCGATCGCGATCGCCTGCACGCCCTGGCCCTGGGCATGGTGGTGCTCGAGGCCACCTACAAGGCCGATCCGGTGCACTTCGGGTGGCGCGCCGAGCCCTACGAGTTCGTCGACGACGTCCCGGCCATCGACCTGCTCATCGGCAACGCCACCTACCGTGAGCACCTCGAGGCCGGGGAGCCGGTGGCGCCGCTGCTCGACGCGTGGACGCCGGAGCTCGACGCGTTCCGGGCCCGCCGCACGGACGTGCTGCTCTACCCCTGACGGCGCTCGGGCAGCAGGGCCGCCAGCGCCTCGCGGACCGTCCGCACGGGGACGAGCTCGAGCCCGGGCGCCTCGACCTGCGTGCCCTGGGCGACGATCGCGCGTCGGAAGCCGTGGCGCCCTGCCTCGCGCAGGCGGGTGCGCGGGTGGGTGACCGCCCGGATCTCGCCCACGAGCCCCACCTCGCCGAGGAGCACGGTGTGCGGGTCGAGCGGACGGTCCAGCAGGGACGACGCCATCGCCGCGAGCAGCCCGAGGTCGGCGGCAGGCTCGTCCAGCCGCACGCCGCCCGCGGCGTTGGCGAACACGTCGCGATCGTCGACCGGCAGGCCGGCCTTGCCGAGGATCGCGGTGAGCATGAGCACCCGGTTGCGGTCGACGCCGACGCAGGTGCGGGCCGGCGTGGCCGGAGACGGGCGCCCCACGAGGGCCTGCACCTCCGCGAGGAGCGCGCGTGTGCCCTCCAGCGTGGCCACGACGGCCGTGCCCGGCGCGCTCGCCACCCGCTCGGACAGCAGCCGCGCCGAGGCGTCGGGGACCTCGACGAGCCCTTCGTCGATCATGTCGAACACGCCCAGCTCGCCCGACGGGCCGAACCGGTTCTTCACGGCGCGCAGCACCCGCAGCGAGCTGCGGCCGTCGCTCTCGAACTGCAGCACGGTGTCGACGAAGTGCTCGAGCACCTTGGGACCGGCGAGGTTGCCGGACTTGGTGACGTGGCCCACGAGCAGGATCGACGTGCCCGTGGACTTGGCCATCACCATCGCCTTGTGGGCCACCTCGCGGACCTGCGTGACCGAGCCCGGGATGCTGTCGAGGTGGGGCAGGTAGACCGTCTGGACCGAGTCGACGACCACCACGGCCGGACGCAGCTTGCGGGCCTCGGTCTCGATGTGGTCGAAGTCGGTGTGGGCCAGCAGGTGCAGGTGGGCGCCCTCGATGCCCAGGCGCCGGGCCCGCAGGTGGATCTGCCGCACGGACTCCTCGCCGGAGACGTAGAGCACGTCGAGGCCGCGTCGGCTGAAGCGGTCGGCCGCCATCAGGAGCAGCGTGGACTTGCCCACGCCCGGGTCGCCGCCCACGAGCACCAGGCTCCCCGCCACCAGGCCGCCGCCGAGCACGGCGTCGAGCTCGCCGATCCCGGTGCGCACGCGCACCTCTCCGCCACCGTCGGCGGGCACGTCGGCCAGCCGGACCGGGGCTGCGTCCTGCGACAGCGACGGCGCCACCCGCACCGGCGCCGGCCGGACCTGCTCGACCTCCTCGGCCATGGTGTTCCACGCCTTGCAGCCCGGACACCGGCCCATCCACTTGGCGGTGGTGTGGCCGCAGTCGGTGCAGACGTACTGGGTGCGGAGCTTCGCCACGCAGGCCTCCTCGGTCCGCGCCACCTAATGCGGCGGACGGGCCGGGCCGTGGGGCGTGACGAGCAACGGGCCCCGGCTACCGGATAGGGCGACGGCGGAGGGTGCATGGGGCGGGTGCTGCGCTGGGGACGGTCGGCCTACGAGACCGACGACGATCTCGCCCGGGAGGCCGCCGACGCACGCGCGCTGGGGCTGTCCTGGCGCGTCGAGACCCGCCGCGACGTGCCGCCGGCGGATCTCGACACGGCCGACGTCCTGGTCGTCACCAGCAAGGTGAAGGTGACCGCCGATGTGGTCGCGGCCTTCGGCGGCGCGCTCGTGGTGGCCACCACGTCGGGGGTGGACCACGTCGATCTCGCGGCGTGTGCGCGCCGAGGCGTCCGTGTGGCGCGCAGCCCGCTCGCCCGTCGCGACGCCGTCGTCGACCACGCGCTCGCCAGCCTGATCGCGCTGATGCGGTGCCTTCCCGATCAGGTGGACGCGGCGGCGGCGGGGCGATGGACCCGTGGCGACCTCCCGGCGCTGGCCCCCCGCGGCCTGCACGGCGCCACTGTGGCGGTGGTCGGCTACGGCGTCATCGGGCGCCGCATGGCCGCGGTGCTCGACGCCCTCGGCGCGCGCGTGGTGGCGGTCGATCCCCACGTCGAGGCCACCGAGCACCCGCGCCTGCCGCTCCACGACGCGCTGTCGCAGGCCGACGCGGTGACGCTGCACTGCGCGCTCACGCCCAGCAGCCGCGACCTCGTGGATGCCGGCGCGCTGGCCCGGCTGCCGGCGCACGCCGTGGTGGTCAACACCGCGCGGGGGGAGGTGCTCGACGTGCCTGCTGCGGTGCGGGCCGTGCGGTCCGGGGCGCTCCGGGGCCTGTCGGTCGACGTGTTCGCGCGGGAGCCGTGGCCAGACCTCGTCGACGGGGACCACCCCCACGTCTGGTTCACGCCCCACGCCGCAGGGTTCACGCACGACCTCGGCGCGCGCGTGGCCGACAGCGTCGGCGCGGCGCTGCGCGCGTGGGTGGCGGGCGCGACGCTGCCGTTCGAGGTCGTGCCGTCGGCGGCACGCTGAGCGTCAGCGGCGCTGGGCGAGCAGGTGGTCGGCCAGCTCGGCGAAGCCGTGGCCGCCGGGGGAGGGGGTGACGTACCGGGGGTGGTGGCTCATCCGGTGCAGGAAGCCGGCCACGTTGGCCACCCCGACCGACTGCGCGAAGTGGGCGAACATCGGCTCGTCGTTGGCCGAGTCGCCCACGAACACCCAGCGGCGGGCCGCGTCGTCGAGGTCGTCCCCCCAGAGGTCGGCGAGCAGGGCACGGCACCCGGCGAGCTTGTCGAAGGTGCCGAACCAGCCGTTGACGTGGATCGACGAGACCTTGCACGTGGCGCCGGCCTCGTGGAACAGGTCGACGATGCGGTCGATCGCCGCGTCACCCAGCCGGGGCACGTCCTCGCAGAAGTCGATGGCGACGTCGAGCTCACGGTAGGGCTGGTCGGACGCCAGTGCTGTGCCCGGGACCTCGGCGAGGATGTGGGCCGCCACGGCCTCGAGCCGGCGCCGGTGGTCCTGCCGGGTGGCGTCGTCCTGCAGGAACGCGCGCGCCATCCGACCCTCCCGCATCGTGAACCACAGGCCACCGTTCTCGCCCACCACGCCGTCGACGGGCCACATGCGGGCGATGTGGTCGACCCATCCGGCCGGGCGACCCGTGATCGGCACGACCCGCAGGCCGGCCTCCCTCAGGCGATGCAGCGCGACGAACGCCTCGGGCACGAGCCGTCCGTGCCAGGTGAGGGTGTCGTCGATGTCGCAGAAGACGCCGTCGAGGCCCGCGCAGGCCGCCGCGTCGAGGGCCTGCAGGGCCAGCACGATCAGACCTTCCAGGTGTCGCCAGCGTGCAGCAGCTGGTGGAGGTCGCCCTCGCCCAGGCGCACCTTGGCTTCGCGGATCTGGGCCCCGAACGCGCCGTCGTAGGTGGGGCGCTGCACGGAGTAGAACAGGCCCACCGGCACGGGGAAGCCGTCGCTCCCGTCGAGGTCGGCGAGCATCGTGGCCAGCACGCGGTTGGTGGCGTCGTGCACGAGGCAGTGGCTCTCGTCGAGGTCGTCGCCGAGCTGGACCACCTGCAGGGCGAGGCCGTCGAGGCGCAGGCCCCAGCGCGCGGTCTTGCCCCACACCATCGGCTTGCCGTGCTCGAGGTAGAGGATGCGGTCGTCGCGCACGGCGCGGTCGGTGAACGCGTCGAAGGCGCCGTCGTTGAAGATGTTGCAGTTCTGGTAGATCTCGACGAACGACGTGCCGCGGTGGGTGTCGGCGGCCTGCAGCGTGTCGCGCAGGTGCTGGGCGAAGACGTCGATCGAGCGCATGACGCAGGTGGCGCCGGATCCGATGGCGAACGCCAGCGGGTTGAACGGGTTGTCGATCGAGCCCATGGGCGTGGACTTGGTCTTCTTGCCCACCTCGGACGTGGGGCTGTACTGACCCTTCGTCAGACCGTAGATGCGGTTGTTGAACAGCATCACGTTCAGGTCGACGTTGCGGCGCAGCAGGTGGGCGAGGTGGTTGCCGCCGATCGACAGGCCGTCCCCGTCGCCCGTGACCACCCACACGCTCAGCTCCGGACGCGTCACCTTGAGCCCGGTCGCGAAGCCGGGCGCGCGGCCGTGGATGGTGTGGAAGCCGTAGGTGTTCATGTAGTAGGGGAACCGGCTCGAGCAGCCGATCCCGCTGATGACCACGAACTCCTCCTTGGGGCGACCGAGCTGGGAGAAGACGGTCTGCACCTGGGACAGGATCGAGTAGTCACCGCATCCGGGGCACCACCGGATGATCTGGTCGGACATGAAGTCCTTCTTGGCGTACTCGGGGGGCTGGGTGCTCATGGGGGCTCCGGCGGGCGGCAGGTTCGGAGGATGCGGGGGATGGGGCGGGCCGTGGCAGGGCGGGCCCTGTCGGGGCCTGGCCGCAGGGGTGGGTCAGGCCATGGCGGCGACGACGCGCGCGCGCAGCTCGCTCGTGAAGAACGGCTGGCCCTGGATCTTGCTGATCGGGCGGGCATCGACGAGGTAGAGGTCGCGCAGCAGGCGCACCAGCTGGCCGAGGTTGAGCTCGGGCACCAGGACGCGCTCGTAGCGGGACAGGACGTCGCCCAGGTCGCCCGGAAGCGGGTTGAGGTGGCGCAGGTGGACGTGCGCGATGCGGTGGCCGTCGGCGAGGAGCTGGTCGGTGACCGTGCGGATGGCGCCGAACGTCGAGCCCCAGCCGATGAGCAGCGTGCCGTCGGCGCTGCCGTGGACCTGCGTGGGCGGGATGTCGGCGCGCATGCGCAGGATCTTCTCGGCGCGCAGCTCGCACATCTTCTGGTGGTTGGCCGGGTCGTACGACACGTTGCCCGTGCGGTCCTGCTTCTCGAGGCCGCCGATGCGGTGCTCGAGACCGGGCGTGCCCGGCACCGCCCACGGGCGGGCGAGGGTCTCCGGATCGCGGGCGTAGGGCTGGAAGGTCTCGGCCTCCTCGGCCTTGGCGTAGTCGATCGGGATGCGCGGGATCGCGTGGATGTCGGGCAGGGTCCACGGCTCGGCGCCGTTGGCGATGTAGCCGTCCGACAGCAGGATCACGGGCGTGCGGTACTTGACCGACAGGCGGACGGCCTCGAGGGCCACCTCGAACGTGTCGTTGGGGCGGCTCGCGGCGATCACCGCGACGGGAGACTCGCCGTTGCGGCCGTACATCGCCTGCATCAGGTCGGACTGCTCGGTCTTGGTGGGCAGGCCGGTGGACGGGCCGGCGCGCTGGACGTCGACGATGACGAGCGGCAGCTCGGCCGTGAGCGCGAGCCCGACCGCCTCGGCCTTGAGCGCGAGCCCGGGGCCCGACGTGCCGGTGACGCCAATGGCCCCACCGTACGACGCGCCGATGGCCGCGCAGACCGCGGCGATCTCGTCCTCGGCCTGGAACGTGGCCACGCCGAAGTGCTTGAACGGCGCCAGGTTGTGCAGGATGTCGGACGCGGGCGTGATCGGGTAGCTGCCGTAGAACACGGTGGCGCCGGACTTCACCGCGGCGGCGGCGAGCCCGAGGGCGATGCCCATGTTGCCGGTGATGTTGCGGTAGTCTCCCGAGGGCAGCGACGCGCTGGGGATGGCGTAGTGGTTCTGGAACAGCTCGGACGTCTCGGCCCACGCGTGCCCCGCGTGCAGCGCAGCGAGGTTGGCCTCGAGGTAGGGCGACTTGAACTTGCGTCGCACCCACGCCTCGGTGGCGTCGAGCGGTCGGCCGTAGAGCCAGTAGACGACGCCGAGGCAGTAGAAGTTCTTGCAGCGGTCGGCCTCCTTGGTCTTGAGGCCGAGGGGCTCCACCGCGTCCTTGGTCATCGTGCTGATCGGCGCGCGGATGACGCGGTAGCCGTCGAGGGTGCCGTCCTCGAGGGGGTTGCTGGACAGGCGCGCCTTGTCGAGATCGAGCTTGGCGAACTTGTCGGTGTTGACGATGACGATGCCGCCGGGACGCACCGCGCCCAGGTTGGTGACCAGCGCCGCGGCGTTGAGCGCGACCAGGGCATCGGCCTGATCGCCGGGCGTGAAGATCTGGTGGTCGGCCAGCTGGATCTGGAAGCCCGACACCCCCTCGCGTGTGCCCGCGGGGGCGCGGATCTCGGCGGGGAAGTCGGGCAGCGTGGCCAGATCGTTGCCCACCAGCGCGGACGTGCGGGTGAACTGGGAGCCCACCACCTGCATGCCGTCGCCGGAGTCGCCGGCGAAGCGGATCACGACCTGTTCGAGGTTCTTCGTGTCGGCCTGGTTCATGGGGCAGGGGTCCCGTGACTGGAGGTGGCGGGGCGGGAGGCGCGCCGACGATGCGGGTCGGGCGCACCCGGAAGGGCGCGGATCTAACGCAGCCAATGGCGCGCCGGCACCTAATCGCGCGGGTGGGGCACAGCTTGTGGCGGGCGATCCTCGCTGGCGTGATCCCGGCAGCGCTGTCCGCGACGGCGCGCGCGGGTGCGGACCCCTTGCCCGCGCGGCTCGTCGAGCGTCCCGTGGTGCTGCCCCGTGGGTGGTTGGAGACCG
>JACKEP010000006.1:170000-334330 GCA_020632915.1 Alphaproteobacteria bacterium
GGGAGGCTTTGAAGCGGGCACGCCAGTGTCCGTGGAGCCGTCGTTGAAATACCACCCTGTTTGTGTTGGCCGTCTAACCTCTTCGGAGGGACACTGGCTGGTAGGCAGTTTGACTGGGGCGGTCGCCTCCCAAAGAGTAACGGAGGCGCGCAATGGTCCCCTCAGCCTGAACGGAAACCAGGCGTAGAGTGCAATGGCATAAGGGGGCTTGACTGCGAGACCGACAGGTCGAGCAGGTGGGAAACCAGGCCATAGTGATCCGGTGGTTCCACATGGAAGGGCCATCGCTCAACGGATAAAAGGTACTCCGGGGATAACAGGCTTATCGCGCCCAAGAGTTCATATCGACGGCGCGGTTTGGCACCTCGATGTCGGCTCATCGCATCCTGGGGCTGGAGCAGGTCCCAAGGGTACGGCTGTTCGCCGTTTAAAGCGGTACGCGAGCTGGGTTTAGAACGTCGTGAGACAGTTCGGTCCCTATCTGCTGCGGGCGTAGGAGTGTTGAGAGGAGCTGTCCTTAGTACGAGAGGACCGGGATGGACGCACCTCTGGTGTTCCGGTTGTCGCGCCAGCGGCATTGCCGGGTAGCTACGTGCGGACGGGATAACCGCTGAAAGCATCTAAGCGGGAAGCCCCCCTCGAGATGAGCACTCCCTGAAGGGCCGGGGAAGACGACCCCGTGGATAGGCGCGAGGTACAAGCACAGCAATGTGTTCAGCTGACGCGTACTAATTGCCCGTTTGGCTTATTTGTCTGGCACTCATCACGCGTGTCCCACCGACACGGCGCCGACCCGTCCGTCCATCTTCTGATTGTCACCCTTTGCTCGGTGACGACAGGTCGAAGGTTCCACCCGATCCCATTCCGAACTCGGAAGTTAAGCTTCAGACCGCCGATGGTACTGCAGGGGGGACCCTGTGGGAGAGTAGGTATCGCCGAGCGCCTCTTCATGAGCCCCGCGTGATGACGCAAGAGCGTCTCCGCGGGGCTCACCCCTTTCTCTGCCCTGCCAGCTGCCCGTCGTGGACCCGACCGGACGCGCGCTCGACATGCCGCGCCGCGCGTGTGACCTGCCGGCCATGACACAGCGACTCTCGATCGTCGGCTGCGGCACCATGGGCCGCGCCATCGTGGGGGGACTCCTCGCCAGCGGTGAGGCGTCCTCCTGGACCTTGGGTGCCACCGTCGGCCACGCCGACGAAGCTGCCCAGCTGCGCAGGGCGTTGCCCCAGGTCGACGTCGGCGTCGACAACGCGGCGGAGGTCGCGCGCGCCGACGTCGTGCTGCTGGCCACCAAGCCCCAGGCCGCCGGTGAGGTCCTCACCGGCCACGGCATGCCCGAGGCGCTCGCCGGCAAGCTGTTGCTCAGCATCTGCGCCGGCATCACCCTCGGGCAGCTGTCGAGCTGGGCACCCGAGAGCCGGGTCATCCGGGTCATGCCGAACACGCCGGCGCTGATCCGAGAGGGGATGACGGTGCTGTCGCCGGGCGATCGGGCCACCGCCGAGGATCTCGACCTCGCCCGTCGCATCTTCGACAGCGTCGGGCGCACGCGCGTGCTCGACGAGAAGCACCTGGACGTGGTCACCGGCCTGTCGGGCAGCGGCCCGGCGTTCGCGTGCGTGATCCTCGAGGCCATGGCGGATGGTGCCGTGATGATGGGGCTGCCGCGCCACGTCGCCATCGAGCTCGCCGCGCAGACGCTGCAGGGCACGGCGCGCATGGTGCTGGCGACGGGGGAGCACCCTGCGGCGCTGCGCGACCGCGTCACCACGCCGGCCGGGTGCACCATCGCCGGGCTGTTCAAGATGGAAGAGGGGCGCGTGCGTTCCACCGTCGCCCAGACCATCCAGGTCGCGGCCCAGGTCGCATCGGGGCTCGGACAGTCCACAGACTGACAGGACGCCCACGGTGCCGCGGCTGACGGGGGGGCACCGACCGGATATCGACGATGCCGCCGCGGGCCCTTGCCTGCCTGGAAGGCCGATGTCGCACCGTCTGTACTACCGCCCCATCGCCGTCGCGATCGCGCTGCTCATCCCGCTCGCGGTGCTCATGGGCACCTACGGGTGGTTCCAGCGGCCCGCGGAGGTCGACGGCAAGGCGCAGTCGATGGAGCGCAGCCTCAAGAAGGGCGGCAAGCCCGACATCGTGGTGCTCGGCTCCAGCCTCGCCCGCACGAACGTGCGCACCGAGCTGCTCGCCGACGAGCTGGGTGTGCCCCGTCGCAACGTCGTGCTGCTGACGCTGCCCAACGCCACCGCGGCCCACTGGTACGCGATCATGAAGAACCGCGTGTTCGCCAACGGCTACCGGCCGCGCGCGGTGATCATGGTCGGGGCGCTCACCACGATGCTCACGCCCGACGTGCTGATGGAGAGCAACGTCGAGCGCCTGGTCAACCAGCTTTCCGACAACGAGCCCGTCATCGGGCGCAAGGTCTTCGGCACCGACGAGCCGGGCGACTTCCACTACCTGTACATGCGCGAGCAGGCCGGCCAGCTGCGCGACATGATCCTCGAGACGTTCCGCGATCACGCGCTCGGTCTGTTCCTGCGCGGCAAGACGGGCAGCGAGGTCGGGATGCGGCTCGCGGAGCGGGCCAACGAGGTCGTCTTCGCCGACGAGAACATGGACTACGAGCTCCACCGCGCGGCGGGCACCGGCCTGTACGTCGGCGCGGTGGAGGAGATCGACCTGACGGGCATCGACATCGCCGAGGACTCGCTCGTCCCCGACATCGCGGGCCTCGCCGCCGAGTACGGCGCCAAGGCCGTGTTCGTCCGCACGCCGTTCCCGCCGTCCAACAACGACAACGACTACGTGCCGTCCGAGTACGAGGAGCAGGCCGTCAAGGTCATCTCCGAGTCCGGCGGCATGTACATCGACCTGCGCGCGCTCGGGCTCGACGACACCTACTTCCGCGACATGCGGCACATGTCCCGCGAGGGCGCGGCCATCTTCACCAAGGCGATGGCCACCACGATGAAGGACATGGGCGTGTTCCGGCGCAAGGGGGCCACCGCGGTCACCCTGTCGGTGGAGCCCGAGTCGATCACCCGCACCGCGCCGCCCGCCGACCTCACCACCACGATCGGCCACACAGAGCGCGTCGGGGCCTGCGGCTGGCTGATCCACATCGACGGCCTCCACCCCATCCGCGAGTCCGCGCTCGCCAAGGCGGGCCACCCCACGGTCACGCCGCTGCGGGTCCTGGAAGACGGCGAGCCCCTGCCGTTCGTCACCGAGGTCGACCCCGACAGCTGCGAGCCCGGCGTCCAGCACCGCGACGACGGCGTGATGGTCGTCACCGACAAGGGGGTCACCCCCGACCGCCTCACGCTGTCGCTGACCGACGAGCTGTCGTTCCACGGTCCCGGGGAGCCGCTGCCGTCCTGGTGGGTCTACCCGGGCACCACGCTGACGTTCCACTTCGAGGAGCCCTGGCCCCACAACGCCGA
Source organism: Alphaproteobacteria bacterium (assembly GCA_020632915.1). Lineage (GTDB taxonomy): Bacteria > Myxococcota_A > UBA796 > UBA796 > JACKEO01. The sequence continues at coordinate 173,462 of JACKEP010000006.1, forward strand.
CAACTTCGACGTGTTCCTCCTGGGCCACTGGTTCGGCGGCGACTTCCACGACGTGCGGGTCGCGGTCAACGGCGAGGCCGTCGGCGTCAGCGGCGCGGGCATGCGCGTGTGGGCCGAGGGCACGCCGCGTGCGCCCACCGATCGCCCGTGGGATGTCGAGGTCTCCGTGCCCGAGGACGGGCCGTGGCTTCTCATCCAGAACATCCGCGTCGGCAAGGCGCCGTTCTCGTCCCACCTCGTCGGACTACCCGAGCTGCTCGCTGGCGCCTCCATCCGCATCGTCGGTGGCAAGGTCGAGGACACGCTGGTCGACCCGGAGTTCGCCTCCGAGCCGCCGGCGCTGAACTACGGCGGCAAGATCCGCAACGCGCCGCGGGGCGTCGGGCTGTTCGCCATCCCCCGCTACAAGGCGCTTGCGGACGCGCCGAACAGCCGGTCCTCCAACCCCCACAAGTGCTCGCCGATCGACGTGCTCGAAGACGGCGTGCCTGCGGGCGACCCCCACGTCACCTGCCTCGAGATGGCCAACCTCAAGGGCGGACGCAGCTGCCACTCCGGCAACGTCGTGTACTTCACGGCCACCGACGGCACCGATCCCCAGGGCAACGGCCACGAGTACAGCCTGGCGCTCGACCCCTCGCGCGTGTGCGACCGCCGCAACCAGAAGGAGACGACGCCGTTGCGCGGGTCGGTCTGGCTCTACCCGGGCGACCACCTCACGCTGCGCTTCCCCGACGATCGGCTCGACACCTTCTACGACGGCGCCAACCGCCTGGAGTACGCCCTCGACCCGCTGCTGTTCACGGAGGGTGAGGCGGTCAAGGTGCGCCTGATGCAGGGCGACGACGTGCTCTACGAGGAGCGGGTGGTCGCCACCGGCAAGCGCCGTGAGTACCGCCGGCGCTACTTCGAGCCGCCCCTGCCGGCCCGGGCCAAGGACGTCCGGCTCGAGGTGAGCAACGACAACCCCGAGTCGTTCTGGCTGCTCGTCATGGCGGCCCTGTCCGAGGACTACGAGTACGGCGTCGCGGGCGCCGAGCCCGAGGGCCTCGATCTCGAGGGCGGCGACCCGAACGACACCGACGCCGCGGAAGACACCGACGCGCCGGGCGACGGGGAGCCCGCCGACGACGTCGAGGGCCCCGACCCGTTCGCGGAGGCTGCCGACGCCCCGCCGCCGGTGCCCCAGATGGGTGCGCGCGAGGTGTCCCGCGCCGGCCGTCTCGGCCCGGTCCCCGAGCTCCCCGAGCTCAAGGACGTCCGCGCCGTGCGCGGCGACGTGGTGGAGGGCCACCTCTTCCAGACGTGGCCGGTGTCCAACTCGGTGCTCGCCAAGCAGAACCTCGGCTGGTGGTCGCCCGTGCGCCTGCGCCGTGGCGAGACCGTGCTGGCGATGGCGCCCACGCGCGCCGCGTTCCGCGACGGGTGCACCGACTGCTTCACCCACTACGGCCAGTCGCTGGTCGCCCGCACGTCGGCCACCGGACCCCTGGTGGCCTGGCTGCCGCGGGAGGTGCCGATCGAGGCGCCGTCCGGCGAAGACCTGTACTGGATCTTCCCCGGCTCGGGCCTGCGCTTCGAGGTCGCGGCGCCGTGGGCGGGCGACCACGTCGAGGTGCGCGCGCGCATCGAGCGCTTCGCCACCGACAAGGGCGAGTCCGCGCCGCCGCCGCGACTGCGCGTCGGCGAGGTCGAGGTGCCGTTCGAGCCCGTGGAGGACGGCTGGCGGGCCGTGGTCCAGGTCGACGGCACGGTCGACGGGGTGTGGAACATCGACCTGCGCTCGCCGCCCACCGGCACCTACGCGCTCGTGCTCGGGGTCGACATGCGGGACGCCGACGGCCAGTGGACCGTGGTCGCGCGCCCGAAGGTGAGCGCTGCCGAGGCGTCCGACGAGGGCGAGGCCGGCGACGCCGAGGAGTAGGGCCCGCGCTGCCTACGCGACCTCGCCGTGGGCCCGCGCCACGGCGTAGCGGGCGTGGGGCTCCATCGCCTCGCGGAAGTCGAGCCGCGCCCGCAGCTTGCGCTCCAGCGCGTACAGGCCGCCCAGCGACCGGTGGAGCATGAGGATGTCTTTCGGGGCGCGCACGGAAGGGTGGGGGATCAGCCCCTTGATCACGGGGCGCATGTCTTCGAGGAAGTGCTCGTCGGGGCCACCGAGCTCGCGCTCCCCCCCTTCGAAGGCCTTGGTGATCTCGCGGACGAACGCCCACAGCGCGTCGCCGGCGGCGGGGTCGACGCCATCCCAGGCGCCGAGATCGATGCAGGCGTCGAGGGTGCCGGCCTTGTCGTGGTCGAGCGCGCACAGCACGGCGCGGGCGTAGGTGCCCACCCAGAACTCGTCGATGCGCTTGACGCAGCCGAAGTCGAGCACGCCGAGCGTGCCGTCCTCGTCGAACAGGTAGTTGCCGGGGTGGGGGTCGGCGTGGAGCATGCGGTGACGGAACACCTGCTCGTAGTAGAAGCCGGCGACGGTGCGCGCCGCGCGCTGGCGCGCCTCGGGGCTGGCGGTCGCGACGAAGGCGTCGATGTGGCGGCCGGGGACGCGGTCCATCGTGAGCACGCGCTCGGTGGACCAGCCGGGATGCACCCGCGGGATCCGCACGCGCGGGTCGTCGCCCCAGGTGGCCTGGTAGGCGGCGATGTTCGCGGCCTCCTGGAGGTAGTCGAGCTCCTCCAGGAGCCGGTCGCGCAGCTCGTCGAAGATGTCGTCGACCTCGGCCTTGCTGCGGCCGGCCACGCCGCGGCTCGACAAGAGGATGCCCTTGAGCGCCATGAGGTCGGTGGTGACCGAGTCGTCGACGCCGCGGTGCAGCACCTTGACCACCACCTCGGTGCCGTCCGGCAGCGCAGCCGTGTGGGCCTGGGCGAGCGACGCGGTGCCGAGGGGCGTGGGGTCGAAGCGTGAGAAGGCCTCGGTGAGGGGGCGCCCGAGCGAGGCCTCGACGTCTTCGACGATCTGCGCGAACGGGATGGGCTCGGCCTCGGCGTGGAGCTTGCCGAGCACCTGGCCCACCTCGTCGGGCAGGTCGAGGGTGTCGGCGAGCATGGCGACCTGCTGCCCCACCTTCATCGCGGCACCCTTCAGCCGCGACATCGTGTCGACGACGGCGCGCGCGTTGTCGAGGTGGAGCTTGTCGAGCGCCTGCTGGCCGAGCTCCGACCCGCCGACGAGCTCCTTGACCCGCTCCCGCACATACGACGTGGTGACACGGCCCGTCAGCGTGCCGAGCTGGGCCAGCCTGGAGAGACGTCCGGGGGTCTTCTTCTGCGCCATGGCCGGCCCCTAACGCGGGTGTTCGCTCGTCGGCACCGACGGTGCGGGGACTGTGAGGAAGGGTTGACCCTGCCGCCGCGGTCGCGTAGGTGGGGCGGCGACCACGGTCCGGAAGCACGGCGAGCGCATGCACTTCATCGAGCTGAACTTCGTCTGGTTCATGGCGATCGTGTTCAGCCTGTACTGGGGGTTCGAGCTCACCACGTCGCGTGGCGTCCGCGGGCTGGTCATCGCGGCGGGCCGGCCGTTCCTGGGCCAGGAGCGCATGGAGCAGCTCCTGCCGGACGTGCCCCGGCTGCTGCAGAACGTGCTCCTCGCCGTGGGCAGCGCCGTGTTCTACGGCTGGGTCCACCCCTGGTTCCTGCTGCTGCTCTACTTCTCGGCGGTGCTCGACTACAACATCGGCCTGGCCCTCGACAAGGAAGAGCGCAGCCGCTGGTTCTTCCTGCCGTGGTTCCTCGCCCGGCGCCTGCCCGACAGCCGCATCAGCCGTCGCGCCCTGCTGGTCGCCAGCATGTGCGGCAACCTCGGCATGCTGGGCTTCTTCAAGTACTACAACTTCTTCGTGTGGAACGTCGCGGTCGCTCTGGAACAGATGGGGTTCCAGGCCAACTTCTGGACGTTGCGCGTGATCCTGCCCGTCGGGATCAGCTTCTACACGTTCCAGACGATGTCGTACACGATCGACGTCTACCGCGGCAAGCTCAAGGCCCGGTCGAACTTCCTCGACTACGTCGTCTACGTCAGCTTCTTCCCGCAGCTCGTCGCCGGTCCGATCGAGCGCGCCGCGTCGCTGCTGCCCCAGGTGGAGCGCAAGCGCACCTTCGACATCGACCAGGTGGTGTCGGGCCTCGGCCTCGCCCTGTGGGGTGGGTTCACCAAGGTGGTCATCGCCGACACCATCGCGCCCTACGTCGACGAGGTCTTCATGACCCGTCAGCCGGCGTTCGTGATGGTGCTGGCGGCCGGGTTCGCGTTCGGCGTCCAGATGCTCGCCGACTTCATGGGCTACACCAACATCGCCCGCGGCGCGGCCCGGATGCTGGGCTTCCACCTCGTCGAGAACTTCGACCGGCCCTACAGCGCCCTGTCCACGCCCGAGTTCTGGCGCAAGTGGCACATCAGCCTGTCGAGCTGGGTGGGCGACTACGTCTACACGCCGCTGCTGCGCACCGGACGGCCGAGCCCCGCGCGCACCGTGATGGCGATCATGCTCACGTTCTTCGCCATCGGCCTGTGGCACGGCGCGTCGTGGAACTTCATCGTCCTGGGGCTCTACAACGGCGTGTGGATGGTGTTCTACACCTTCCTCGTGCCGGTGATCCCGCGCCGGTTCAAGGGCAAGCTGCCGCTCGACTTCCTGGCGTGGGCGTTCCACACGCTCGTGGTGCTCCAGCCCACCGGCCTGCTGTTCCGCGAGGTCAGCCTCGCCCGCGTCTGGCAGCACCTCACGCAGCCGTGGTTCACCGCCAGCGAAGACCAGGTCATCGCCGCGAGCATCGTGCTGCTGATGGCCGCCCTGGGCACGCTGCCCATCAACCTGTCGTTCTACGTCGAGGACCACCTGCTGCCGCGCCTGCGGCGCTCCCAGTGGTTCCTGCCCATCCAGACGGCGTTCTGGTCGTTCGAGATCCTCGCGATCTTCATCTTCTACCGCGACGCGTCGGGCGACTTCATCTACTTCCAGTTCTAGGGAGCCGGGCATGACCGACGCGCCGACCACCCTCGTCGACCTGCTCCGCCTCCAGGCGGCCACCCGTGGCGACCGCGCTGCGCTCACGTTCCTGCGCGACGGCGACGCCAGCGCGGTCACGTGGACCTTTGCCGAGCTCGACCGGCGGGCGCGTGCCATCGCCACGGCCCTCCAGGCGCGGGTGCCCGCCGGCGAGCGGGTGATGCTGCTGCACCCCCAGGGGCTGGAGTACGTCGCGGCCCTGTTCGGGTGCATGTACGCCGGGGTGCTCGCCGTGCCCCTGCAGCCGCCCGGCCGCCACCGTGCCCGCCAGGCGCTGCCCAAGCTCGAGGCCATCGCGGCCGACGGCGGGCTCACGCTGGCGTGCACGATCGGCGACATGGTCGACGAGATGACCGAGGTCGTGGCCCACAGCCCCGGGCTGGCCGACGTCCCCTGGCTCGCCACCGACGCCGTCGACGACGGCCAGGCCGACGCCTGGCAGCCCCCCGACGCCGACGGCGCCACGCTCGCCTACCTGCAGTACACCTCGGGCAGCACGTCCACGCCCAAGGGCGTCATGGTCAGCCACGCCAACCTGCTCTACAACCTCGCCACGTTCGACGAGGCCTACGGCCACGACGACGACAGCGTGATGGTGTCGTGGCTGCCCACGTTCCACGACCTCGGGCTCGTCTACGGCGTGTTCATGCCCGTCTACAAGGGCTTCCGGGGCGTGCTCCTCGACCCGGTGGACTTCCTGCGCCGCCCGCTGCGCTGGGTGGAGGCCATCCACCGCTTCCGCGGCACCCACTCGCCGTCCCCGAACTTCGCGTTCGACCTCGTGGCGGCCAAGGCCACGCCCGACGACGTCGCCCGCCTCGACCTGTCGTGCTGGAAGGTGGCGCTCAACGGTGCGGAGCCCATCCGCTACGAGACCGAGGCCCACTTCGTCGAGGTCTTCGGGCCGTGCGGCGTCACCTGGCGCACGATCAGCCACGCCTACGGCATGTCCGAGGCCACCGCCGTCATCGCCAAGGAGCCCGTGGGCACCGACCCGATCTGGCTCGACGTCGACGGCGCGGCCCTGGAGGCCCACGAGGTGGTGCCGGTGGCCGCCGACGCCCCCGGCGCGCGACGCGTGGCCGGCTGCGGCGAGACCTGCATGGACACCACCGTGGTCGTCGCCGACCCCGACACGCTCGCGAGCTGCCCGGCCCACCGTGTCGGGGAGTTGTGGGTCGGCGGGCCCACGCGCGCCGAGGGCTACTGGAACCAGCCCGACGCCACGCGCGAGGGCTTCCTGGCCACGACGTCCGACACCGGCGTCGGACCGTTCCTGCGCACCGGCGACCTCGGCTTCGTGTGGCAGGGCCAGGTCTACGTCACCGGGCGCCTCAAGGACCTCATCATCATCCGGGGCGAGAACCACTACCCGCAGGACGTGGAGTGGAGCGTGCAGAACGCCCACCCCGCCATCCGTCCGAGCTGCGTCGCCGCGTTCAGCATCGACCACCACGGCACCGAGGCGCTCGGCGTCGTCGCCGAGGTCTACCCCGAGCGCCTCGGCGCCCCCGGGGAGGTCGACGACGTCTTCGCCGCCGTGCGCGAGGCCGCCGCCGAGCACGGCCTGCAGGCCCGCCGCATCGTGTTCATCGCCCCGCGGTCGATCTTCAAGACCAGCAGCGGCAAGATCATGCGCCGCAAGACGGCCGCCGCGCTCGCCGACGGCAGCCTCGACGTGGTCGCGGCCTGGGAGGCGCAGGCGGAGGCCGAGGGCGCGTCGGTCGACGCAGCCGGTCTGCCCGAGCGTCTCGCGGCCCTGCCCGACGCCGACCGCCACGACGCGCTGGTGCACCACATCCTGTCCCGCGCCGCGGCGATGCTGGGCTTCGACGACCCGTCGGTGCTCGACGCCGACGCCCCCCTGCGCGAGCTCGGCTTCGACTCCGTCCAGGCTGTCGACCTCGCCGAGCAGCTCGGCCACGACCTCGGCAAGGAGCTCGGCGCCACCGTGCTCTTCGAGTTCCCGTCCGCGGGAGAGCTGGCCAGTCACCTGCTCGACGTCGCGCCCGTGCCTGCCGCCACCGCACCGGCTGCGGTCGCTGCGCCCGACGGAGCCCTCGACGACCTCGACGCCGACGCGCTCGCTGCGCTCCTCGAGGCCGAGCTGGGCGACCTCTGACGGGGGCTCACCACCCGTCGGAGACGACCTGCAGGTCGGCACCGGCGGCCTGACGCGCCACGCCCTTCGGGCAGCCGTCCTCGATCACGTGGAACGCGAACGCGTCGAACGTGCCCGTCTCCGGGACGCGCCACGTGCCGGACAACGCGGCGGGCGCCGCCATCGGTCGGGCGCCGTCGACGGCACCGAACGGCGCCCAGCCCACCACGCCCTCGGCGGGTGTGTCGGTGCCGTCTTCGAGCGCGTCCGGGGAGCGCACGTAGACGGCGGCGAGCTCGACCACGCCGGCGTCCTCGGTGAGGACGGCGTGGCGGTCCCACGTCATCGTCACGCACGCCTCGACCTCGTTCCACACGGCGAGGCCGAGCGTGCCGTCCATGACGGTGTCGTCGGGGACGTCGCCCACGGTGGCGAGAAGCACCGCGGGTGCGTCGGTGGAGAGCGGATCGCAGGCGCCGGCCAGCACGCCGACGGCCAGCAGGGGCAACAGTCGCATGCGCACCTCGGTCGGACGTCAACATCGCGCGCAGGGCGCTCGCCCGCAAGCGACGTCACCGCACCGTCGTCAGCCGCCGGTGCCCCGGAACTTGTCTTCCTCTTCCGCGAACAGGAAGTTGAACGTGGTCAGGCTTCCGTAGCAGCGCGTGATGTAGCCCTGCAGCTCGGCCTTGTCGGTGGCGTCGAGGCGGTCGTGGTTGTTGACCTTCTGCTCGAGCACCCGCAGCTTCTCGCGGATCCCGGTGATCTTCTTGAACAGCTGCTCGACCGGGACGGCCTTGGCCTCCCGGCCCTGGTCGTCCTCGAACAGCACGCGGCCGCCGATCATGCGCCGGGACAGCGGCACGTCGTCGCCGCCGTCGCGGGCATCGAGCGCCTGGGACACCGCCTCGTGGATCAGCTCGTACAGGGTGGACTCGTCCATCACGCCCTCCGATGACGGGCGGAGGGTAGCCGATTCACGCGCCGGACGGCGATCCGTCGTCGTCACCGTCCGGGGACGCGGCCAGGGCACGCACGCGGCGGGCAATCTCGGGGTCGCCGTCGTGCCGCAGCGCCAGCTGGGTGAGGAGCTCGAGCATGGCCTGCTCGCGGATCGACCGGGCCTGCTCGGTGGCGCGCTGGGTGCGCTGGTAGAGCAGCGCGGTCGCGGTGGCGAGGCCAATGCCCAGCAGCACCAGCACGCCGTTGATCACGCTGCTGCCGATCGTCGAGGTGACCCAGCCGATGTAGCCGACCCATCCCTGGCCACGCTTGCGCTCGGCGATCTCGGCCAGCGCGCGATCGGTGCCCTTGGTGACACCGTAGGCCAGCGCCTCGGCGATCGCGGCGACGCCCGCGTCGGGGCCGTCTCCCGAGGGATCGCGCTGCACCTCGTCGATCGCGTCGAGCATGCCGCCGACGAGCGCGTGGGTGGTCTGGCGCATGCCCGCGTGCAGGTCGTCGTCGCCGAGCACCACGGCCAGGTCCTTGCGGACGTCCTCGCTCGCCATGGCTTCCAGGCCGCCGTCGACGATGCCGGCAGCGGCGGGTGCGGACGCCGACGCCGCCACCTTGCGCGTCGAGGCGACGCAGCCGAGGGTGAGGAGGAGGCTGGTGGCGACGACGGCGAGACCGACGGCGGTGGGCGGACGGAGCACGGCGCGCATGGGATCCCCGGGGACGCAGACACCTCGGGCGTATCGAGGTGGCGTCCACGCGGGTGTCCGAACCCGTCAGCGCCGCAGCAGGCGGGCGGGGATCAGTGGCTGGTGGGGTCCGCCGGATCGGTGCCGGCGGCGAGCTCGTCGCCGTCGTACACGCCGTCCAGATCGCGATCGAGGGCCATGCGCACGCCCGAGCCTGGCGGCACGCAGGTGAACGTGGCGGGCACGCCGTAGCGCAGCACGTACCACCGCACCTGCAGCGGCGAGATCGGCGGGATGCTCGCGCTGTCGGAGGTCAGCATCCCCGACGCCGGGTCGAACAGGAAGCCCACCTGGCGACCACCGCGCGGCACGCGGACCACCAGATCGCACATCGTGGTGGTGCCGCCGAGCACGGCAGACGTGAACGGCGCGCCCGCGGCCGTGAGCAGGGTGACGACGCGGTTGCCGACGGCGGAGAGGTTGTCGGGGCGGACGGTGACCTGCTGGCCGACCGCTGGCGCCAGGTCGCTGTCGAAGGCGAGCAGGAACTGCTCCATGTCGAGGCGCTCGGTGTCGTTGTTGAAGCCGACGCCGCCACCCCCGTTGAACACCGTCGCCATCAGGAACCGGTGGACCGTGTCGATCGACCCGTCGTGGGACATGCCCGTGCCGCGGATCTGGTCGCCGGTGTGGCCGTTGTTGCCGCCCACCACGAAGCCGGTGTCCGGAGAGCCGAACATGCCGACCTTGGTGTAGAGGTTGCGCAGGTGGGGCACCTTGAGGATCTGGGCCTCGTTCTCGAAGCTCGACGACGTGCCCGTGCCGTAGAAGCCCTGGCTCGCGTCGAGGCGGTGACAGCCCTCGCACGTGAAGCCCAGGCCGTTGCCCGACGCGAGGCCGTCCATGCGCCGTGGGCCCAGGTACAGGTCGTGGCCCCGCTGCTGGGCGAGCGTCAGGCTGTTGTCGAGCGCCCGCACCGGGTTGGGCGGGTAGCTCAGCTGCAGCGCGAACGCCGTGAGCGCGTCGATGTCGGAGGCCACCTCCGGGTCGCCGACGGGCCGGTCGTCGCCGACGAGCCCGCCGAACGCGACCACGAAGTTGCGGAACGACAGCGTCTCGTCGGTGGCGTTGGTGCCGTAGAAGCCGACCGAGCGGTCGCCGCGCCAGTGCATCGCGCCGCTGGTCGACAGGCCGCGCAGGCTCTGGGTGGTCATCGGCCCCTTCATCGGGTGCACGGTGCGGGTGGTGCCGTCGCCGTTGAGCCCGCCGAAGCCGAACCCGAACACCTCCAGCAGGATCGTGGCCGGGTTGGTGGTCACGTTGCCGTCGGGGTCGCCGAGGTCCCACGCGAGCTGGTCGTCGTCGCCGAAGATGTGGCAGCTCGCGCAGGACGCCTCGCCGTTGCTCGACGTGCGGTGGGCGTCGTAGAGCACGGGGCGGCCGTCGACCACGCTGGCGGGCTCCGGAGAGTACAGCGTGCGGTGGTCGACCTCGGCGCCGGTGGTGGTGTCGACGACCGACACGCCGTCGTCGAAGCGGGTGTAGACGAACAGGCGGCCGTGGGCCTCGTCGAGGGCGAGACCGCCCGGGCCGCCGCCGGTCACCGGGATGTAGCCGGGCGCGTCGGCGAGCGGATCGAGCGTGCCGGCCTCGAGGTCGGCCGTCGGCAGCACGCCGACGAGGCCCGAGCCGTAGGCCGCCACGTAGACGGTGGTGCCGTCGGACGACACCACCATCTGCAGGGGCGTGGCGAGGCTCGCGTCCTTGATGCCCGGTGGCGCAGGGCGCAGGGCGTAGTCGATGTGGGTGTTGAGCGCGCGCGGCTGCACGCTGCCCGTGGTGGGGTCGATCACGGTGATGCGGCTGCGGGCGAGGTCGCCCTGCACGGTGCTGCCGCCCGCGACGCCCGGCCCCTCGAAGCGGGTGAGGTTGCCGGCCTCGGTGTTCGACGCGTACACGCGGCCGGTGACGGGGTTCACGGCGAGGCCGAAGATCGTGGTGCCGACGTGGGCGATCTCGTCGGTGACCGCGAGGCTCGTCGTGTCGATGCGGAACACGTCGAGGTCTGGCAGGTTGAACCGGACGCCGTTGCTCCAGTTGCGGGCCAGCGTGTCGCGCCACTGTCCGGTGGCGATGTCCTGCTGGACGATGAGCCCGGTCTCGGGGGCGGGGGCACCCTCGTGGTTGGTGGACGGGCCGGGCAGGCCGCCGGGGAGCCGGCCGTTGGACAGGCCGCCGGGGGAGGTGATGCCGTCGCCATTGCACGTGCTCGTGCCGAAGCCGTTGCACACCATGCCCTCGGGCACCACCGCCGTGCGGTTCCCCGACTGGAAGATGGCGGCGTAGACGGCGCTGCCGTCCGGCGTCGCGGTGAGCGCGCGCGGCGTGTCGCCGAAGAGGGTGACGATGCGCTCGGGCACGCCGCCGAGGCCGCCGCCCGTGTCGTCGGCGTCGAACACCCAGACGTCGGCGCGATCGACGCCGGCCGTGGTCAGCTGGGGATCGCCGGCACCGGGCACACCGTTGAGGCTCGGGTGGCTGCGCTGCTGCCCGCGGTGCGCCGTGGTGACGAAGGCGCGACCTCCGGCGAACACCAGATCGCGGGGCTCGTCGCCCACGAGCAGGGTGCGCGTGACCGCGCCCCGGTCCACGTCGACCACGGACACGCTGTCGGACAGGTGGTTGACCACCCACGCCTCGCCGTCGGTGTGGAACGCGACGGCCACGGGTCGCTGGCCCACCTCGATGCTGCGCACGTGGGTGAGTGTCCCGCCGGCGCCCACGTCGAACACCTCCAGCCGATCGTCGGGGATGTTGGTGACCAGCAGGCGGCTGCCGTCCGTCGACACCGCCACGGGGCGCACCGGACCGGCCTCGAACAGCACGTAGGTCGGCGCGCCCGGCGGAGGGGCGAGCGAGGATCGGGTCTCGTCCGCCGCCGGCAGGTTCGTGTCGCTCGCGACGAGGCCCGGGACGTCGAGGTCTGCGCCCGGGGTGCCGTCCGGCGACACCGCGGGCCGTCCGTCGCAGCCGACGAGCGGGAGGAGGGCGAGGAGGGACAGGACGGTGCGCTGGGCCATGGGGACTCCCGAGGTCGGGGGAGCATGCCACGGGCTGACGGCGTCCGCGCGTGTCACGTCGGACAAGGCGAGGGCGGTGGGCCGCGGACGTCGCCACGACGTGGAGACCGAGGACCTACCGCCGGGATCGCCCGGTGCGGCGCCGAGCCTGCAGGCAGTGGGCGCCGTCGATCTCGAAGTCGGCGCACGCCCGGGGGCGCAGCGCATAGACCACACAGGTGTAGGGCGTGCCAGCGGCGAGGGCGACGCAGCGGCCGGCGGGGCGGGGCACGTGCCAACCGTGCTCGTCCCGCCGGACGAGGTCGGGGCGCGCGCCGAGGATCGGCTCGTCCGGCTCGACCCCGACGAGGTGGAACCCCTCGTGGCAGCACGCGCCGCAGTCGCGGCAGTCGGCAGCGGTGTGCGCGGCCTCCCAGCGCAGGCACGCAGGCCACGCCGGATCCACCTGGGCGTCGTCGACGGCGACGCAGTCGGCGCCGTCACGCCACGCGCAGGTCCCGCACGTCTGCGCCTGCGGACCGCGGGCCAGCCCCACCGGGGTGCGCGCGCGCGTGCGGGCCCAGAGGCTGTCGGCGGCCGCGAACGGGCGGACCGCGTCGGCGATGTCGGCGGTGGCCCGCAGCGCGGCATGCAAGGGCGCCGCAAGGGGACCCCTGAGCGCCTCGGGCCAGGCGGCGACCGCCAACGCCGTCGCCGGGTCGGTGGCGTCGGCGAGCGGGTCGGCCGGCAGCGCCTCCCAGTACGGGCGCCAGTCGGTCGTCACGGCCAGCAGCTCCCGCAGCCCGTACAGGTCGAGCAGGGCTGCCTGCAGGCGATGGCAGGCGTGCTCCTGCACGGCCGACCCGTCGTCGTCGGTGTTGTCGAGGCCCCAGTCCACGCGCTTTCGGTTGGCCGGCCCCTGGACCAGCGCGTGGCAGAGCTCGTGGAGGATGAGCTGCGCGAGGCTGTCGTCGGGGTCGTACTGCTCCGGTGGGCACACGGTCAGCGTCGTGCGCCCGTCCCACGAGGCGTACACGTTGTCAGAGATCGTGATGTTCCAACCTGTTCGGGTGAGGGCTGCGTGCCACACCTCGTCCAGTGCATCTCTGTAAATACCGTTGGAAGCTCGGTTCAAGGGGTCACCTGTTCGACGGATGGTCGTCACACGCTCGTCAGGATCCGTTGTCAGCCGCGGGAAAGGGTGGCCGAATCGTGAATCGAGCATATTGTAGAAGTGTCCGGCGGATCCCCCCCCCGCGCCGGGCACCAGCCGGCCCCGGTGGGGCAGAGCTGCTGGGACGCCGTGTCCCGGCATGCGCCACCACGATGGGACGAGCGCGCCGAAGACACATGCGGCCGCTTCGCCGGGGTCGGCTCCCCCTCCCTCCCTCCGTTTCGCCTTTCGGGTACGCTCGTGGTGAAAGGGATAGGTCGCGGCGCGACGCGCCCAGATACCCGGGGACGTCGAGGACGGTCGAGGACGGATGGACGAGGGGCGGGAGCATCCCGGACCGGGCACCCTGCTGGGCGACGGACGGTACCAGCTGGTCGAGATGATCGGCGAGGGCGGCATGGCCCACGTGTGGCGTGCGCGCGACACCCGCCTGCGCGTCGATCGGGCGATCAAGCTGATCCGCGGCGAGGGGCGCGCCCTGACCGTGCGCGGCCGCCGCCTCGAGTCGGAGGCGCGCACGATGGCGGCCCTGTCGCACCCCCACGTGGTGCGGCTGCACGACATCGGCGACATCGGGTCCAGCAAGTACATCGTGATGGACTACGTCCCGGGCGGCACGCTCGAGGACCTGCTGCGCACCCAGGGGCCGCTTCCGCCCCGCATGGCGGTGCTGTGGACGCTCGAGGTGCTGGCGGCACTGCAGGCGGCCCACCAGCTCGGCGTCATCCACCGCGACGTCAAGCCGTCGAACGTGCTCCTCGACGAACACCGTCACGCCCTCCTCGGTGACTTCGGCATCGCGCTGCTCGGCAACGAGGAGCGGCACACGCGCACCGGCATCACCATGGGGTCGGTGGCCTACATGGCGCCCGAGCAGCGGCTCGATGCCAAGGCCGTCGGCCCGACGGCGGACGTGTATGCCGCGGGCAGCACGCTGTACCACCTCGTCACGGACGGCACGCCCGTCGACCTGTTCACCGCCGACGCGTCCTCGCCGCGGTGGCTCGACGTGCCCGAGGCGCTGCGTCCCATCCTCGTGCGCGCGACGCGGCTCGCCCCGGCCGAGCGCTACCCCACCGCCGAGGCCATGGCGGTGGCGCTGCAGGAGGTGCTGCCCCAGCTGCCGGAGGTGGCCCACGACCCGGCGATCTGGCGGGAGCGGGAGCGCGACCTCGGCACGCTGTGGCCCACCGGCGGCACCGCGGCGTCCATCGGCGGTTCGGTGCACACCCACGGCAGCGCGCCGGCCGCCGGCACGTTCGTCGGCAGCGCCGAGCACTCGGCACCCACGCGCACCGCCGACGACGCGGTGGCGGTGGCGGCCGTGGCGTCGCCACGCCGGGTGGGGTGGCGCGCCGCGGTGGTCGTCGCGCTGCTGTTCCTCGCGGGCAGTGGCGGCGTGGTGTGGCAGCTGGGCGCGCTCCGTGGCGGTGGGGAGGCCACGCCCCCCGCGTCCGCACGTCCCGACGCGGTCACACCGGCCGTCGTCCACGCCGACGAGCTCCCGGCCGCCGTCGTCGCCGACGCGCCGCCCGTGCAGGCGCAGGTCGCGCGGACCTCGGGTGAACCTTCCGACGGCGCCACGCAAGAAACGGTCTCGGCGGCGTCCGAGGACGCGTCACCCACGGTGGCGCCGGCCGCATCCGGTGGGGCTGACGCGCCGGCATCGCCGCGCCGCGCGACACCACCACGCCCCGCGCAGGTGGCCGCGGGCGGAGCGGAGACGTCGACGTCCGAGGCGCCCGACATCGATGCCAGCCCGTCGCTCGTGGTCGCGGGGCGCTGGCTCGGCGTGTCCCGATCCGGGCTGCGGGTCGAGCTGTCGCTCACCGGCTCGCCCGCCGCCGTGCGTGGCACGGCCGAGGTCGCCGTGAGCCTGGGCGTGGTCGCCGACCGCGCGCCGGCCAGGGCCTACACGGTCGAGGGCCGGTACGACGTCGACGCTGGGACCCTGACGCTGCGCGGCACCTCAGACGCGTGGGGATCGTTCGACCTCGATCTCGCGTCGGACGCCTCCGGCCTGTCCGGGGCCTTGCATTCAGGTCACCAGGCGGACCAGATCTCCTTGCGTCGGCGTTCGTGAAGTGGCGTAGGCTGCGGTCAGGGCTGCCGGAGTCGTTGTGGATACGCTACAACGCGGACGCAGGGGGAGCGCGTGAGCACGGGAATGCAGCTGTACTTCGTGTCCGAGGGCGAAGAGATCCTGGCCCTGGGGCTCGGTCGTCGCCCGGTTCACGTCGGCCGCGCGCCCGACAACGACCTCGTGCTGCCCGACGCCACCATCTCCGCGCACCACGCCACGCTCTGGGTCGAGGCAGGCCGGGCCTGGGTGCGCGACCGCGGCAGCAAGAACGGCACGTTCGTCAACAGCGACCGCGTGCGGGGACCCAACCCCCTCGAAGACGGTGACGTGGTGCGGTTCGGCACCGGGAGCAAGCTGATCGCCCGCGGGCAGATCGCCGCACCGGCCGGTCAGCCCGCCGTGCCGCTGGTCGTCGAGGACATGGACACGGGCTTGAAGTACCCGGTCGTCGGCGGCCGGTTCACGATCGGGTCCAGCGAGTTCGCCAACATCCCGCTCGACCCCGACGCCGAGGACGAGGTGGCGCTGTCGGTCACGCCCGACGGCGAGATCTGGCGTGCGTCGATGGACGAGGAGGGGCCGCTCGCGATCGAGGAGCCGTTCCCCGTCGGCGCCCGTCGGTTCCGGGTGATCCCCTTGCCTCCGGCACCCACCGGCACCGTCGACGTGGGCCCGTCCCGCTTCCGCTACCGGCTCCTCTGCACGCTCGACGGCGTGTCGGGCGCCGAGGCCGTGATCGAGGATCCGAGCAACGGCCGCCGCTACACCGTCGAAGCCGAGAACCGCGCGATCCTGCTCTACCTGCTCGCCCGCCACCAGACCGATGCCCGCGCCACCGACGACTTCGAGGCGCAGTCGTGGTGCGCCGACGACGAGGTGTCGAAGGGCATCTGGGGACGCAAGGGCACGTCGGACGCCAACAGCCTGCACGTCCTGGTGCACCGCCTCCGCAAGGAGCTGAAGAAGGCCGGGTTCGACCCGTGGTTCCTGGAGAAGCGGCGCAAGGCGATCCGGCTCGCGCTCGACGACGTCACCGTGCGCTGAAGGCGGGGATGGCACTGCTTGCCGCTGCCTTGACGCTGTCTGCGTGGGCCGGGACCACGCCGATGGTCGCGATCACGGCCCACGGCACCGGTCAGGGCGGAGACGACGGGCGCTACCAGGGCGCGGGCGGCGGCCTGACGGCGGGGCTGCGGGCCACGGGCCCGCTGTGGATCGAGCTCGACGTCGACGCCGGGTGGCTCGCGGCCGGCGGTGCGCGCTTCGGCATCGCGCCTCAGCTGCGCGTGTTCCTGCTCCCCGACCGGCTACGGTTCGGGCGGTTCTCGCTGTTCGCGGGTGGTGGCGTCGACCTGGTGACGCCCGCCGGCCTGCAGGCCCTGCCCCTGGTGCAGGCCGGGGCCGCGGTGGACCTGAGGGTCACGCCGTCCTGGGCCGTCCGCCTCGACGGCACCTACCTCAACCACCTCGACGGGCCCGGCGCGGGTCGGGGAGGGCTCGGCGTGGTCTGGTCCCCCGCACCCAAGCCGCCGCCGGAGCCCGAGGCGCCCGACACCCGGATCTGGCTGCCCTACCCGGTGTGCGCGTGGCGCGATCGGGACGACGCCGTGCGCTACCTCCGCGCGCTCCACCGGGTGGAGGAGGACGACGCGCAGGGCGCCGAGGACGGCTCCGGCACGCACGGCGCGACGCCCGCCGTGCCGCCGCGCCTGTTCGGCGTCGGTCTGCCGGGCGACGTCGTCACCGTCGACGGGGTCGAGCACCTCGCGGGCGCCGACGGCGTGGTGGGGGTGCCCGCCGTGGACGGCTTCACCACCGTCGAGGTCCGCGGTGGCGGGCGCCGGGTGGTGCTCACCGACGTGCTGGTGATCGACGGCGAGGCCACGTGGGTGCGGGTGCCCGCGCCCACGCCGCAGCGCCTGCTGTTCGACGCGGCGAGCGCCGTGATCCGGCCGGACGAGGCGGCGCGGGTGGTGGCGTTGGCCGCCGACACGGGCGTGTGGCGCTGGCGCGTCGCCGGGTCCCACTCGGTCGAGGGCACCACGGCCGCGAACGAGACGCTGGCGCGGCGCCGCGCCGAGGCGGTGCGCGACGCCCTGGTCGCCGCGGGCGTGCCGGCAGCGTCGATCGACATCGCGCCGTCACTGCCCCCCGACCCGGACCTGACGGTCGAAGCGCAACGCGCCGTGGTGCTGTCGCCCGTCGCACCCGACGACGGAGGTCGGCCATGAGGCGAGGGTGGTGGTGGGCGCTGCTCGTGGCAGGTCCGGCCTGGGCGGGCTCGGCGCACGTCGTGCAGCCCGGCGACACCGTGGAGTCCATCGCCGCGGCGCTGGGCGACGCGAACCTGGCGGCCGGGATCCGGGCTGAGAACGGCCTCGGCCCGGGGCAGCAGCCGGCGGTCGGGACCGTGATCAGCCTGCCCGACCAGGTCGGCGCTGCCGCGTGTGAGCCGTCCTATGTCGTCGCCCACCACGGCACGGGCACGCTGTGGTTCCCGGGTGAGCCGGACGGTCGTCCGCTCGCCGACCTCGAACCGCTGCCGCTCGGCGCGCGGGTGTGCACCGACGACCAGAGCTTCGCCCGCGTCCGGCTGGCGATGTCGGCCGACGGCACCGAGGCCGACGAGGTCGTGCTGCAGCCCGGGTCGTGCATCACCATCCGCGCGTCGCACCGGGTCCAGGGCACGCGGCGCACGCTGCTCGACCTGTCGCAGGGCTCGGTCTCGGTCGCCGAGGAGCCCAAGCCCGGCGCGGTCATCGTCCAGACGCGTGCGGGGGTCGCTGTGGGCGACGCCGGCGGGTTCCGGGTGACCGTCGAGGCCGACGCGGGCACGCGCACCGAGGCGATCGGCGCCAGCGTGCGCACGCTCGCTGCCGGTGCGCAGGTCGTGCTCGACGAGGGCTTCGGCAACCGGATCCTGCTCGGGCAGGCCCCGGGCGATCCCCACCTGCTGCCCGCGCCCGGCACGCCGCAGCGACCCGAGGCCGACGCGCCCCTCGTCGACGCCGTGTTCGACTGGGTGCCGGCCTCCGAAGCGGTCGCCTACTTCCTCGAGGTCGGGCGCGATCGGGAGCTGTCGGACCCGCTGATGCGCATCAACGTCCTGGCCGGGCCGTGGCTCCCGGCCCAGCTCCGCCTGCCGGTGGTGCGCAAGGGGCTGTGGTGGCGCGTGTCCACCGTCGACGCCCTGGGCTTCGAGGGGGTCCCGTCGCCGAGCCGGCGGTTCACCATCCCCGTCGTGGCCGCCGAGTGATCACGGGAAGACCGTGACCGTGTAGGTGCGCGCCACGTCCCCGTCGATGCGCAAGGTCACGCCGCCCACCGCGACGGTGCCGCGGCTGAGCGTGGCAGTCACCGTCTGCCGCGAGGTCGCGGTGCCCGTCACGGCGTAGGTCGTGCCGTCGGCTTCGGTGAACGGGCCGCCCCCGCCGTACAGCCGCACCTGTCGGGTGACGTCCGCGTCCTCGAACGTGCGCACCCCCTCGGCGGTGGTCCCGTCGAGGAGGGTGTCCGGCACGGTGTCGAACAGGGGCACGGTGGTGCCGCCGGCGGCGAAGACGGGGATGGTGCCCAAGGGCGCGTCCACCGTGCCGCCGGTGGCGACGTCGCCGGTCCACCAGTCGTACCAGGTCACACCCGCCGGCAGGTCGACGGCGCGGGACGTGGCGCCCTGCGTGACCACCGGGGCGACGAGCAGCGACGTGCCCAGCATCCACGCGTCGATGCGCGTCCAGTCCTCGTCGGGGAACACCATCGCCAGCGGGAGCACCATCGGGGTGCCGTCCGTCGCTGCCGCGGCGTTCAGGGCGTCCCGGTAGGGGAACAGCGCCATGTGGGCGCGAGCCGCCGCGGTCCACAGCGCCAGCGTGTCGGCGTCGGTGTCGAACTGGTGGTTCGCCGTGTCGGAGCTGCCGTGGTGGGTGCGCAGGATCGGGCTGAACGCGCCGAGCCACGCCCAGCGGTCCCACAGCTCGGGCGTCGACGGCGGGTTGGTGGCGGACTGGTAGCCGGCGACGTCGTGGGTCACGACCGGCACCCCGCTCGCCGACAGCCCCAACGCCAGCGGCAGGATCGTGGGCAGACCGTCGTCGGGCTGGAAGTCCGTGCGCTGGTCGCCGAGCCACACCACCGGACACGTGCCGGCCGTGTGCGCCCACCCGGAGCGGCAGAACGCCACCCCGTCCACCGGGTCGAGCACGGCCGCGTTCGTCTCCTGCCACCACCGCGGGTAGGCGTTGTGGACGTCGAGGCCCACGCTGCCATCGGCCAGCACGGCGTCGGTCGGGAGCCACTCGGCGAAGTCGGCCATCCAGCCGCGCAGGCCCAGATCGACGGCCGCCTGCATGCGCTCCGTGCACCACGCGCGGCCGGTGTCCGTGGACAGGTCGGGCATCGTGGTGGGCTTGAAGTTGACGCCGGTGAAGCTGTACGGCGCACCGTCCGGGTCGCGGATCGCCGCGTCCGCAGCGATCAAGGCGTCGCCCACGTCGGCGGTCAGGCCGACGAACGGCGCGAAGTAGCCGAACCACGCGAAGCCCCGCGCCGTCAGGTCGGCGAGGAAGGCCTCGGTGTCGGGGTACAGCGTGCGGTCGATCGACCACGCCTCCGACAGCCGGTACCCGGTGAGGTTGGGGGCCGCGCCCTTCCAGTCCTCGCTCCAGATCACGCTCGACGGCGCGCCCGCCGTGCGCACCTCGGTCGCCACGGTCTCGACCCGCGCCGCGCCGCGGATCGCGTCGTTCCACGGGGCGAGGGCCCAGCGCGGCAGCCGCCGGGGGCGCCCGGTGACGTCGGACAGGTCGCGGACGACGTCGAGCGCCGTGGCCGCCGAGAACAGCGACACGCCGACGTCGTCGTCCCAGGCGGTCGTCGACCAGCGCGCCGTGTCGGTCGCGCACAGGTCGACCTCCACCCGCGCGTCGGTGTCGATCAGCACGCCCGCAGGGCGTTGGGGCCTCAGCAGGAACGGCACCGGGTAGGACGAGGCGTGCTTGGTGCCCACCAGCGTCCAGTTGCTCTCGGGCACGTCCGACGTGGTCTTGCCGATCCCGGGCTCGCTCACCCACAGCGCGAAGGCCTCGCCCACGTGGTCGACGTCCATCGCGTGGCTGCCGAGGCCGAGCATGTGCTCGTCGGCGTCGCAGGTGCCCGTCAGGCGCAGGCGCGGCGTGTCGGGCGTGGGCCCGGCGGCCGTCACCTCCAGGCGCAGGCTGTCGCCGGCACCGGGGGCGAGGGTGAGGTGACCGAGGACGACGTCGTCGTGGCGGAGCGCCACGGTGATCGGATCGGCCTCGGCGTCGACGGGACCGAAGCCAGTCACCGACACCAGATCGTTCGTCACCTCGCTGAACCGGTAGGCCCCCACGCTCTGCTCGATGACCTGCGTGCCCGATCCGAGCGCCAGCGTGGCGTCCACGAGCACGGGCCCGTGCGGCCCGTCGACCGAAAGCGCACCGGTCGCGGCGTCGAGGTGCACGTCGTAGCCCGCGATCGACAGCGCGCCGTCCTGCGCTCCGGGGGTGCACGCCGCAAGCAGCGCCACGCCTGCGAGGCTGCGTCGCATGTCCGCCTCCTGGGTGGGTCCGGTCGCGGGGTAGGCTACCACCGGGTCGGCAGCGGTCAGGAGGGACGATGTCGCGAGGTGCGCTGCTCGGGGGGCTGGGCGCTGCGGTGCTGGTGGGCTGCGCGGCGGGCGACGACGCCACGGACGGTGTCCACAGCGACACGGACGCCGTGCCGACGTGCGCCGCCGCGATGGCTGCGGGTGCCGACCTCGCCGCCTGGGACGCGCTGCCCGACCTGCTCGACCAGGTGCGCCGGGAGCGCTTCCCGGAGCTGGAGGGGGTGCCCGTCGCGCTCGCGTCCCTCGACAGCGCGGAGGACTTCCTGGTGTCGGACTTCGACGTCACCACGTTCGGCGCCCCGCCGCGGGAGCGTCACTACCGCGTCCGCGCCAACCCGCGGCTGTTCCCCGATCCGCCGGACGGTCCGCCCGGCTTCGCCGCGCTGTACGCCATCGTGGCCCACGAGCTGACCCACGTCCGCGCCTACACCCTCATGGACGACGCGACGCTCGCCGCGTGGGTGATCGACTACGCCACCGGCCCGATCGCCGACATCGAGCGGGCCACCGATCTGCACGTCCTGGAGCTCGGCTGCGGCGACGGCCTGTCGGCCTACCGGGTCTGGCTCTACGATCACGTCGACGCCGACACCCGCGCGGCCAAGGAGCGCGACTACTACACGCCCGACGAGATCGCTGCCTGGCAAGCCGAGCACGCGCGCTGAGCGACCGGGGACGACGCGGCCGCCGCCGCGGGTTCGTCCTCGGTTCGCGGAATCGGTCGCACGATGTCAGCCGTGGCTATGCACGATCCCGACGTCCGCTTACGTCGCCTCACCTTGTCGCCCCTTCCTGGAGGTCCTCATGCACAGCCGGTTGTCGACCGTCGCCCTCGGCGGCGCGCTGCTCCTGTCCACCTTCGCCGCCACGATGGCCGTGTCCGGCGACGCCGCGCCCGCCGACGTGGTCACCTACCGGCAGACGGTGTTCGACGGCCTCGGCAGCCACATGAAGGCCACCGGGATGATCGTCAAGGGCAAGGCCGGCGGCGTCGACGACCTCGCGGCCCACGCCGAGGCGATCCACGCCACCAGCCTGCTCATCCCGTCGCTCTTCCCCGCGGGCACGGGCCCCGACGCCGTCAAGACCGACGCGCTGCCCGCCCTGTGGACCGACCACGCCGGCTTCGAGGCCGCGGCCAAGAAGCTCCAGGACGAGAGCGCCAAGCTCGTCACCGTCGCCAAGACCAAGGATCTGGACGCGTTCAAGGCCCAGTTCGGCGCGGTGGGCAAGTCCTGCGGCGGCTGCCACGAGCACTACCGGGCCGACGACAAGTAGGCCGTGGTGGTCGGTCTGCTGCTGGCGGTCGTCCTGGGGGCCGCCCACGCCCAGGACGCCGAGCACGGCGCGCAGCTGGCGGGACTCGCGGGCTGCGCGGCGTGCCACACCGCCCCAGACGGCGCGCCGCTCGCCGGCGGCTACGAGCTCACCACCGACTTCGGCACGTTCTACGGGTCGAACCTCACGCCCGACCCGGTCCACGGGATCGGTGGGTGGACGTTCGACGACTTCGTCCGCGCGATGCGGCTGGGCAAGGACCCGCAGGGCCGGCCGTACTACCCGGCGTTCCCGTACACGGCCTTCACGGCGCTCACCGACGCCGATCTCGCCGACCTGTGGGCGTGGCTGCGGACGGTGCCCGCCGATCCCCGACCGGACACCCCCCACGACGTGCTGCCGCGCTACCGGGGCCGCGCGCTGTTGGGCCTGTGGCGCTCCCTCGGCTTCCGCAAGGGGCCGTACACGCCGGATCCGTCCCGGTCCGAGGCGTGGAACCGCGGTGCCTACCTGGTGCAGGGGGCGGGCCACTGCGGCGGGTGCCACACACCGCGCTCGGGCGTGGGCATCGAACGCCGCGCGCACGAGCTGGCCGGCAGCGACGCGCCGCCGGAGCCGGCCCCCGACCTCACGCCGTCGCCCGAGGCCCTCGGTGCGTGGACGGTCGAGGACTGGACCACGTTCCTCGACATGGGGATGCTGCCCGACGGTGACTTCGTGGGCGGCGAGATGAACCGGGTGGTCGAGGAGGGCACCGCGCAGCTCACCGACGCCGACCGGGAGGCGATCGCGGCCTACCTCATGGCGTTGCCACCGTCCCGCCCGCGGCGCCACGCCCCCTGACCCACGCCGCCCGCGCGGCCCGCAGGCGGGCGTTGTCGATGCTGTAGGTGCGGGCGTTGCCGTCGAGCGCGTCCCGCACGAGCGCCGCCCGCGCGGCGGCGGCCTGCGCGAGGGCCGCCCGGAACGCCGGCGTGCATGGCGCGAACGTGGCCGCCACCACGTCCTGCGCGTCGGGGTCCCACGCCCACACACCGACCCACGCCCCGTCGCGCACCACGGCGCGCACGTGCAGCCAGGACGTGTCGGCTGCCACGACGGGCTTGCCGCGCATTCCGGGGACCTGCATCGCCTGCTGCTCGGGTGCGAGCAGCGGTCCCACGCGCTCGGCGAGGCCGAAGAGGTTGTCGAGGGCACAGAGCAGCAGGGGGCGGTCGTCCTCGGGCAGGCCCGTGACCGTCTGGTCGGCCAGCGCCCACCGCGCGACGGCCTCGCCCTCGACGGTGACCTCCACCGTGTCGAGCTCGGTCAGCGCGCGGGTCAGCGCGGTCTTCGACAGCTTGGTCCAGCTCTCCAGGTCGGCCAGCGACGCCGGGGCCCGCCAGCGCAGGAAGCGCTCCACCAGCAGGCGGGTCCGCGACGCGGCGTCGTCGGGCGTGGCGCCGGGCCAGCCGGAGGGGGCCAGCGCCCACGCGAACCGCTCGTGGTCGAGGCGGTCGTCGAGCGGGTGACGTCGCACGAGGCCGTCCATCTCCAGCAGGCGCAGCGCGGGTGGCAGCGTCGTGGTCATCCCCAGCTTCTTGCCCGCATCGCCCAGGCTGCGGACGACGCCGTCGGGCAGGGCGGTCCGCAGGGCGTCGGTGGTGTGCTCCCCGCCCGCCAGCGCGGCGAGGATGGCGTCGCGGACGCCGCGGATCTCGGCGGCGTCGACGCCCACGCGCTCGAGCTCGCGCTCCTGGCGGCGTCGGCCCGCGTCGGCGGCCGCCGCGATCGACAGCGCCGCGTCCTCCGCCGGCACCACCCACATGCAGCCGCGCACGCCGGGCACCACCGCGAGCGCGCCCGCACCCACCTGGGCGTCGATCGCGGGCCGGTCGAGATCGGGGCGGCGGGCGGCCAGGGCGAGGTAGGCGGCGATGCCGCCCAGGGCGCGCACCCAGCCGCCCGGCAGGGGCGCTGCGGACGGGACGGGTCCGAGGCCCTGGTGGGTGGCCCATGCGCGTCGGGCGTCGGTCGTCGTCAGGTGCAGGGGAGCTGTCATCGGAGTCTCCGGGGGAGGGGAGCCTAGCGCGCCGCGACGCGGTTACGGGGGCGGACCCGCCGCCGGAGGTCCCCATGCAGCGCCTGACCAGCTTCCTCGAGAACCGCTGGGTCGACGGGCAGGCTCCCCACACGCCGCTCCACGACGCCACCACGGGCTACGCCGTCGCCGAGACGAGCACCCGGGGCCTCGACCTCGGAGCAGCCCTGGCGCACGCGCGCACCGTGGGCGGCCGCTCCCTGCGTGCGCTGACGTTCGCGGAGCGCGGGGCGATGCTCGGCGAGCTCGCGCGCTGCCTGCACACCCACCGCGACGCGCTGCTCGACCTTTCGCGCCAGAACTACGGCGCCACGCGCTCCGACGGCAAGTTCGACGTCGACGGCGCGGCGGGCACGCTCGCCTTCTACGCCCGGCTCGGCGCCGACCTCGGCGACCGGCGCTTCCTGCTCGACGGCGAGGCGGAGGGCGTGGGCCGATCGGCGCGCTTCGTCGGCCAGCACCTGCTCACGCCGCGCCGCGGCGTGGCGCTGCACATCAACGCGTTCAACTTCCCGGCGTGGGGCATGGCCGAGAAGCTCGCGGTGAGCCTGCTGGCCGGCGTGCCGGCGCTGGTCAAGCCGGCCACGGCCACGGCCCTGGTCACCTGGCGCATCGTGCAGCTGTGGCAGGAGGAGGACCTGCTGCCCGAGGGGGCCGTCAGCCTTCTCTGTGGCAGCGCGGGCGACCTGCTCGACCACCTCCAGCCGCAGGACGTCATCGCGTTCACCGGGTCGAGCACCACGGGACGCACGCTGCGCGGCCACCCGCGCGTCGTCGAGCTCGGCATCCCCGTCAACGTCGAGGCCGACTCGCTCAACGCCTTCGTGCTGGGCCCCGACGCCGAGCCCGGCGAGCCCACGTTCGAGATGTTCGCTCGGGAGCTGGTCCACGAGCTCACGCAGAAGGCGGGCCAGAAGTGCACCGCCGTGCGCCGTGTGCTCGTGCCGGTCCACCTCCTCGATGACGTGCGCGAGGCGGTTGCCGACCACCTGTCCCGTCAGGGCCTCGGCGATCCGGCGAGCAAGGACGTCCGCATCGGACCGGTCGCCACGGCCGATCAGCACGCCGCGGTCACCAAGGGCGTCGCCGAGCTCGAGGCGTTCATGGACACCTTCGTGGCCTGGGAGGGCGATCTGCCCGACCACGGCTGGTTCGTGCGTCCGCAGCTGTTCCTGACCGACCAGGGCGTCCACGCCGCGTTCGTGCACGACGAGGAGGTGTTCGGCCCCGTCGCCACCGTGCTGTCGTACTCGGGCGACCCGGCCGAGGCGGTGGCGATCGTCGCGCGCGGGGGCGGTGGCCTGGTGTGCAGCGTCTACAGCGACGACGCCGCCTGGGCGACCGAGGTGGTGGGCGAGCTCGCGCCGTGGCACGGGCGGATCCAGTGGGGCTCGGCCAAGGTCGCCGACCAGGGGATGGGACCGGGCACCGTGTTGCCCGGCTTCGTGCATGGCGGGCCCGGCAAGGCCGGCGGCGGCGAGGAACTCGGCGGGCTGCGCGGCATGCGGTTCTACCAGCAGCGCACCGCTGTGCAGGGCGATCGGGTGCTGCTCGAGCGCGCGTTCGGCACGGCGTGAGCGGGCGCGCCGGGTGCGTCGTCGTCGGATCCGACGACGGGTCGGCGACCGATGCTGGCACGGTGCGACACGATTCGGATTGCCAGGCGGGGCCCATGTGTCTAATGCTTCAGTGGGAAGGCGCCTCGCCGACTACCGGTGGAGGCCCTGGACCACGAGGAGCGCGCGGTGGCACGGAAGGACTGGAAGAAGACCGTCCAGGATGCCCTCGACGCCATGGGCGACCGGCTGCGCGACGCCCTGGAGGCCCTCGAGGGGCTGATCGCCCCGCCGCCCGAGCTGGTGCCGGTCCCCGTGCCGGTGCGTCCGTCCGACGAGCCGCGGCGCCGCTGAGCGCCGTCGTGCAGGGCCCGACGTGAGCCCCGCCCTCACCGCGTGGATGGGCGGCGCGTGGATGGGCGGCGCGGCGCTCGCCGTCGCGGGTGCAGCGGCGTGGTTCGTGGTGCCCCGACCTCCCGTGCTCGACGCCGAGGCGTGGTTCAAGGACCTGCTGGTGCGTCGGCTGCGCGCGTCGGGCCTCGACGACGCCACCATCGGCCACCTCGTGCCCTACCACCCGCTCGCGCGGTGGCCGGAGCGCAAGCTCGCGCACCCGGGCGTGGCCTCGATGCCGGGGGCGCCGCTCCCGGGCGAGCACGAGCTGGAGTCGGCGCTCGCGGCGCTGCCCGACGTGGCGTCGCGGTTCGGTCGCCTCTACGCCGACAGCGTCGCCCAGCTCGCGGCGGCGCGGGCGGGCCTGTCGCCCGATCACACCGCGCGTCGCTGGCTCGGGCCCCAGGTGTCGGACGACACGCCGCTGCCGGAGCTGTCCCGCGCGGCGGAGCAGCGGCTGGAGGCGACGTGGGTGGTGCTCGGTCCGGTCGCCGACACGCCGCTGGTCGGGCTCGGGGACGCGCTGGCCCGGGAGGCGGTGCCGGTGACGTGGACCGGCACCGCCGTCGACGACGCGCTGTACGTCGCCCTGGGGCTGTTCCTGCGCGACGTGGGGCGGGTCGCGCGCGCCACGGAGACCACGTGGCGGTTCGTGCAGACGTGGTCGTTCCTGTGCGGGGCCGCTGCGCTCCACGCCGTCGTCGACGGCATCGCCGCGGCGATCGAGGCCACGCTGCCCGACGACCGGCCGTCGGCGCGGCTGGTGGTGGTGGCCACGGGACGGGACGTGCCGCTGCTGCTGCGCGCGCTCGCCGGTCACGTCGCCGTGCGGGACCGGGTGGCCGCGGTCGTGTCGATCGGCGGTGCCATCCTCGGGCGCCCCGGCGACGTCGGTCCACTGTCCGAGGCCGCGTGCGCCGACTGGATGGACCACCACTTCCGGCACGAGCGCCTCGATCTCGAGGTGGTGCGGCTGGTGCCGTACGTCAGCGTGCAGTGGCTCGACCCGGACGGCGATCCCGCGTCCCCACCCGGAGCTGCGGGCCTGCCCGTCGCCAGCCAGCGCTTCCCGACGCCGGGCTACGTCGGCGCCGAGTCCCCGGCGATCGAGCCCGTCGACCTCGGCCCGCTCGTGCCGGATCCGTCCCTGCCGGCCGAGGCGGTCGTCGACGCGCTGCGGGTGGTGGTCGACCTCGTCACGCTCTCCCGGCGGTGACCCGGTCGGGACGTCCACCGCACACGGGGATAGGGCCGGGGCGGAGGTGATCCCGTGCGCATGCATCCCTTCCACCGCACCGAGCTCCTGCTGGGCGGGGACGGCTTCCGGCGCCTGTCCGAGGCCTCGGTCTGCGTGATCGGCCTGGGGGGTGTCGGCTCCTACGCGGCCGAGGCGCTGGCGCGCTCGGGGGTGGGGCACCTCACGCTCGTCGACTTCGATCGGGTGTGCCTGACCAACCTCAACCGTCAGCTGCACGCCACGCGGTCCACGGTGGGCAAGGTCAAGGCCGAGCTGATGGGCGACCGCGTCCGCGACATCCACCCCAAGTGCGACGTGCGCGTCATCCCGCGGTTCTTCGACGAGACGACGCTGCCCGAGGTGCTCGACCGACCCTACGACGCCGTGCTCGACTGCATCGACCACATGCAGACCAAGCTGCTGCTGCTGCGCACCTGCGTGGGCCGCGGTCAGGCGGTCTGGTCGGCGATGGGGGCCGGCGGCAAGCTCGATCCGAGCCGCATCCGCATCACCGACCTCGACAAGACCCACACCGACCCGCTTGCCCGCATCGTGCGCAAGCGCCTGCGCGAGGAGGGGATCACCACCGGCATCCAGTGCGTGTGGTCCGACGAGCTGCCCGCCGAGCTCGACGCCGAGGCCGAGGCCGGCTTCACCTGCATCTGCCCCGACCGCGCCGACACCCCGTACTCGTGCGACCGGCGCTACCAGGTGCAGGGCACCGTCGCGTGGATGCCGCCCATCGTGGGCCTGACCATGGCGGGCGCCGTCACGCGCCACATCGTCGGGCTGGCGGCGGCCGAGGCGGCGCTTCCGGAGGACGAGCGACAGGCCCTGCGCGCGTCCCGTCAGCGTCCGGCCGTCGGCAAGCCCGGCAAGGCCGAGAAGCGCGCGCTGACGCTGGCGGCGCTGCAGCCCGTGTCGCGACAGGCGCTCGACGCGGGTGCGGCCGGCGGCGCGCCCGAGGATGCGTGACCCGGTCGCGTGGACGCGGGGGCTGCACCGCACCTTCGCGGTCACCGAGCGCCGGGCCGGTCTGTCCGGTGCCCTCGTCGACCTGATCGCGCCGCGGCGGCGCACCCACGCGGCCGTCGTCGACCTCGATCTCGACGTCTTCGCCGGCGAGATCGTCGGACTGCTCGGCCCGAACGGCGCCGGCAAGTCCACCACCGTCAAGTGCCTCACCGGCCTGCTCCAGCCCACGGCGGGCGAGGTGCGCGTGCTCGGGCTCGATCCCTGGGCACGACGCACCGAGGTGGTCCGCCGGGTCGGGGTGATGTTCGGGCAGCGCTCGCAGCTGTGGTGGGATCTGGCCGTGCGCGAGGCCTACGACCTGCTGGCCGCGATCCACCGCGTGCCGCGGGCGACCTACCGGGAGCGCCTGGACGCGCTGGCGACGACCCTGGAGCTCACCCCGTTGCTCGCCAAGCCGGTGCGGGAGCTGTCGCTCGGCCAGCGGGCGCGGTGCGAGCTCGCGGCGTCGCTGCTCCACGACCCGGCGCTGCTGGTGCTCGATGAGCCGACGATCGGGCTCGACGTCGGCGTGAAGCGTCGGCTGCGCACGCTCGTGCGCGAGCGCGCCCGGCAGGGGACGGCCGTGCTCCTGACCACCCACGACCTCGCCGACGTCGACCACCTCTGCGACCGCGTGGTGCTCGTCGACAAGGCGCGGGTGGTGTTCGAGGGCACGGTGCCGGAGCTGCGCACCCAGCTGGGGGGCCAGCGTCGCGTGCGGGTGCGCACCGCCGATCGCCCGGGCGACGACGAGCTCGCCGCGCTCACCCGCCGCGTGCGCAGCCCCGTCCGCATCGACGGGGACGGCGTCGTGGAGGTGGTGGTGCCCGCCGGACGGCCCGTCGCCCACGTGCTGCGCGAGGTGCTGTCGGTGGTGTTCGCCGAGGATGTCAGCGTCGTGGAGCCCACGCTCGAGGGCCTGCTCGCCGACTGGTACGAGCGCGCCGCCGAGGGGACGGCGTGAACGGAGCGCTGCGCACGTGGGGCTCGGTGGTGCGCCTGGGGGTGCTGCACCACTTCGCGTGGCGCCTGGACGTGGTCATCGCGCTGCTGTCGGCCACGATGGTGCTCGTGCTCAACGGCAGCGTGTGGGAGGCCGTCGCCGACGGCCAGTCGCGGCTGGGGACGCTCACCCCGGTGGAGCTGTCGACCTACGTGGTGATCGCGTGGTGCGCGAGCCGGGTGACGGCGACCCGCGTCGACGAGAACCTGGGCCAGCGCCACGCCAGCGGTCAGCTCGCCACCGACCTGCTCAAGCCGCTGGATCTGCCGAGCTACCTGCTCGCGCGCGACGTCGGCCGCGCCGCGGTGGCGGCGGTGGTGACGGCGCTGCCGCTGCTGGCGCTGGGCGCGTGGTGGTTCCCGCTCGCGTGGCCCCGCCAGCCGGTCACCTGGGCGCTCGTGGCGGGCAGCGTCGCGCTCGGCGTCGCGGTCGGAGGGCAGATCGGCCTGCTGGTGGGCATGGCGTCGTTCCGGCTGCGGCGGGTGACGGGGCTGGTCTCGCTCAAGGAGGTGGCGACGGCGCTGCTGTCGGGCGCGTTGGTGCCGGTTACGCTGATGCCCGACGCGGCGGCGCACGCCGTGATGGTGCTGCCGTTCGCCGCGCTGGCGCACGTGCCCGCGTGGCTGTTCCTCGAGCGGGCCACGGGCGCCGAAGCGCTCGGCCTGCTGGTGGCGCAGGCCGCGTGGGCGGCGATCCTCGCCGTGGTCGTGCGTCTGTCGTGGTGGCGCGCCCTGCGTCACCTCACCGTGGAGGGCGGGTGAGGGCCTGGCTCGCCTACGTGCGGACCGTCCTGCTCGCCCGGCTGGCCTGGCGCGGCGACTGGGCGCTGGGTGCGGTCGGCGACCTCGTCACCGCGGGCATCGGGCTCGTGATGGTGGTGGCGATCTTCCACGCCGTGCCGCTCGTGCGCGGGTGGACGCGCGAGGAGCTGCTGGTGTGCTGGGGCGTGGCCGAGGCGGCGCGGAGCCTGTGCTGGATGACGTGCCGTGGCCTGTACGTCGCCAACAGCATCTACGTGGTGGGGGGCGAGCTCGACCGTCTGCTGCTGCGCCCGCTCCACCCGCTCGCCCAGATCCTGCTCGAGCACGTCCACCTCGGCGCCTGGCCGGGCATCGTGTGGGGCGTGGGCGTGGTGTGGTGGGCCCACGGGGGGCTGACGGTGGAGGAGGCGGGCGTCCTCGCGGTGGGGGTGCTCGGCGGCACCGCGATCCTCGCCGGCGTGCTGGTCGCGTTCTCGTCGATCGGCCTGTACGTCCTGCACCGGGGCAGCGCGGTGGGGTTGGTCTGGCAGGCGACGGCCTTCGCGCCGTACCCCCCGACGTTCCTGCCGTGGCCGGTGGCGCTGGCCCTGGCCACGGTGCTGCCGTTCACGTTCGTGGGCTTCGCACCCGGCTGCTGGCTCCTCGACCACGAGGTGCCGGGGTGGGTGTGGCTCCAGCCCGCGGTGGCCGTCGCCGTGCTCGCGCTGGGCTTGCGGGCGTGGCAGTCGGGGCTGGCGCGGTACGGGTCGGCGGGGACCTGAACGCAGGCGGCGTCGCACGGTCGACACGCAGCCCGCTTGGCGGTACCGTGCCCCGCACCGGCCGGAGACGCCGCGCGTCCCGGTGTCCCCTGCGATGCCCCTCGGAGGCCCTTCATGACCCCTTCCTCGCCCGCCCTTCGCGTCGTCGCCCTCGCAGCCCTCGCCGGGTGGTTGTCGGGAGGCCTCGCCTGCAGCCAGGTCGACGAGGCGCCCAAGCCCGCCGCGAGCAAGCCGGCGGCGAAGAAGGCTCCGCCCAAGCCCAAGGCCGAGGGGCTGCGCGCGTCGCCGTCCCGCCTGGGTCCGATCAGCAGCGCCACGCCGCCCACGGTGGAGGCGATCGACGCGCTCCTGCCCGACAAGTTCACGGTCAAGGAGGCCGGCGAGGGCGCGGTGAAGGGCGCCACGATCCAGGTGTTCCTGGGCGACAAGGCGATCCTCGACCTCCTGCCCAGCGCCGACGGCACCTACATCGCCCGCGGCTGGTCCACCGATCCCTACGTGATCTTCCCGTTCGAGACGAAGGCCGGCGATCGCATCGGCTCCCACCCGAACTGGAACCGGATGACCTGCACCAAGGGCGAGGCGCCGTTCGACGGCTACGCGATGTGCGCGGCGTTCGCCGAGGCCCGCATCGTCTACGCGCTCAAGGGCTGGGAAGGCGACGCCGACACCGTCCCGGGCAAGGAGCTGCTCGCCAACCTCGACGTGGCGGGGGTGCTCTGGGCGCCTGACGCACCGGGCGCCGAGGGCGACGCGGACAAGGCCGACAAGGCTGACAAGGCCGACAAGAAGAAGGGCGGCGACAAGAAGAAGCCCGCCGACAAGCAGGACGAGGCGGGCGACGCCGAGTAGGGCCGCGCCTGCGACGGGGGTCGCCGTGGATGTGCTGACGCTGTCGGCCACCGTGGTGGCCGCGATCTTCGACGAGGTCCGCGCCACCTGGCCGTCGGAGGGCTGCGGCGTGGTGACGGGACCCCCCGCTGGGGTCGACGGCCAGGCGTTCGTGCGCTTCGACAACCTCGCTGATCGCCTCCACGCCGCCGATTCGGTCGCCCACCCCCGCGACGCCCGCACCGCCTACGTGATGCACCCGCTGCAGCTGCAGCGGCTCGTCGATCGGGTGCAGGGCGCCGGAGAGGCCCTGCTCGCGGTGGTCCACTCCCACCCGCAGCATCCGTCCTACCTGTCGGCCACGGATCGCGCGGCCGCCGCGCCGTTCGGCCCGCCGACGTTCCCCGACGCCGCCCAGGTGGTCGTCAGCGTCTACGACGCCGAGGTGCGCGACGTGAAGGCGTGGCGCTGGGACGGCCAGGACTGGCAGGAGGTGGCGATCAGCGGCCTTCCGGAGCTGCCGGGTCCGCCGCCGGGGGCCCGCCCGCTGGGCGAGGTGTAGCGGGCGGCATCCCCGACCAGCTCGACGTGTCCCGGGGGCCTGCCGCCGGCGTCACGTCGACCACGAAGCCGGTCAGGTGGGCCATGCCCGACACCGGCTCCAGCGCCTCGGGACCGTCGGCGGCGAGCAGGTTGACGTTGACGCCCTCGGTGCGCCGCGCGACCGACAGGCCGATGGCGTGCTGGTGTCCCCAGCCGTGGGGGAGCGCGACGACCCCGGGCATCAGGTCGTCGAGCAGCTCCACCGGCAGGCGGACGCTGGCGGTGGCCGTGGTGACGTCGACCACGTCGCCGTCAGCCAGCCCCCGCGCATCGGCGTCGTCGGGGTGCATGTACAGCTTGTTGGTGCGGTTGCGCTCGGGGACGAAGTCCTCGAGGTTGTGGGTCCACGAGTTGTGCGTCGTCAGCGCGCGCTTCGTGATCAGCTTGAGCCGGCCCCGGTGGGCCCGCTCCCGCGCCTCCGCGGCCGGCACGCGCGCGCGCAGCGCCGCCACCAGCGCGTCCGGGGCGAGGTGGACCTTGCCGTCGTCGGTCTGCACGCGCGCCCCGAGGAAGTCGCCGGGCGGCGGCACGTCGTCGCGCAGCACGCCGTGGGGGTGGTCGAGCAGCGCGTGGAAGCCCGGCGCGCCGGCGAGGCGCTGCAGCGCGTCGAGGATGCCCTCCTGCGGCAGCCCCGGTCCGGCGTCGGGGTGGCGCCACCGGTGCCAGCGCCGCCAGGTCTGCAGCGCGGCGGTGACCGCCTTGCTGCCGAACAGCCCCACGCCGCAGGCGCGGCACAGGTCGTGGTAGATGGTGGCCTCGTCCCGCTGGTCGCCCTGCGGGGGCACCACGGCGCGCGTGGCCTGCAGGTAGGGCCGGGTCTGCATGCCCAGCCACAGCGGGAAGAAGAACGGCAGGTCCGGGCGCTGGAACGGGCTCGTGGCCGGCAGGACGTGGGTGGCGAGGCTGCCGGTCTCGTTGCAGTAGATGTCGACGGTGACGAGCAGATCGAGGGACTGGAGCGCCTCGCGAAGCCGCCCGGCGTTGGGCATCGTGATCAGCGGGTTGCCGCCCGTGACGAACAGGCCGCGCACCTGGCCGGGACCGGGCGTGAGGATCTCGTCGGCGAGCACGCCGCCGGGGAAGGCGTCGTTCGTGCGCGAGAAGCCGCCGACGCGGCTGCGGCCCTCCTTGGTGGCCACGCCGAACCGCTTGCCGAACTTGGCGAAGTCGAAGATGCCGTGACCCACGCGGGTGCCGCCGGCGCGGTCGAGGTTGCCCGACAGCGCGTTGATGCACTCCTGCAGCCAGAAGCCGAGGCTGCCGTCGGTGCCCATGTTGACGCCGGTGGAGCTGTACAGCGCGGCGCCGTCGGCCTGCAGGTAGGTGTCGACCAGCCGGCGCAGCGTGGTGGCGTCGATGCCGGTGACCGCCGCACAGCGCTCGGGGGTGTAGGGCGCGACGAGCTCGGCGAGGGTGTCGACGCCCGACAGGTGGGCGGCGCGCGTGGCGTCGACGGCGTCGCGGGCGAACAGCTCGTGGAGGAAGCCGAGGTAGAAGAAGACGTCGGTGTCGGGCCGGATGAACACGTGCTCGCTGGCGGCCCGGGCCGTCTCGGTGCGGCGCGGGTCGACGACGATCACCTCGGCGCCGCGCTTGCGCAGCTCGTGCAGCTGCAGGAACGGGTTGGGCACCTGCAGGAACGACCACTTCGACACGACGGGGTTGGCGCCCACCACGATCAGGCAGTGCGTGTGCTCCAGGTCGGGGAACGGCTGCGTGAACGGGAAGCCGTAGATCTGCTTGCTGACGGCGAACTTGTTGGCGCAGTCCTGGGTGGCCGAGCTGTACAGGTTGGACGAGCCGAGCCCCTCCATGAACCCCTGCGCGAAGATCGGGTGGAGCAGGGAGAAGCCTGCGGCCGTGCCGACGTACATCGCGAGGCTGTCGGCGCCGTGGTCGGCCCGCAGCGCCTTGACCCGTCGGCCGATGTCGGCCAGCGCCTCGTCCCACGACACCGGCACGAGCGCGCCGTCCTTGCGCATCAGCGGCTGGGTGAGGCGGTCGGGCGTGTCGTACATCCGCGCCTGCTTGATGCCCTTGACGCAGGCGAAGCCCCGGGTGGCCACGTGCTCGCGGTCGGGTGCCACGGTGGTGACGCGACCGTCCTCGACCGTCACCTCCAGGCCGCACAGCGACTCGCAGATGCGGCAGAAGGTGGTGGTGGTGGTCATCGCGACCCGGGCGTGTTCTCGGACGCCACGGTGGCGCTGACGGTGCCCGCCTCGACGGGCACCACGCGATCGACGCCACGACCCAGGCGCGGCACCTCGACGCGCAGCACGCCGTCGTCGAGTGCTGCGCGCACACCCTCGGCGTCGACGTCGGCGGGCAGCAGGAACTCGCGCGCGAAGCGGCCGTGGGGCCGCTCGCCGGTGCGCAGCGTACCGACCGGGCGCGTGTCGGGTCGCTCACCCTCGATCACGAGGCGGGCACCCTCCAGGCGCACCCGCACCGCGTCGCGGCGCACACCGGGCAGGTCGACGAGCACCACGTGCTTGCCTTCGACCTCCAGGACGTCGACCTCGGGGCTGTAGCCGGTGCCCCGGGGCATGCCCGGGATGGCCCCGGAGAGCAGATCGCGCAGCATGGGGTCGCGCGCGAGCAGCTTCTTGAGCTGGGCGAGGGCGACGTCTGCGGCACTGTCGGACATGGGACCTCCGTTCACCAGGGCAGCTCGGGACCGTCGCGATGCCAGAAGCGACCCGACGTGTCTGCCGACGCGCTGTCGATGATCCGAACGAGCCGGGCCACCGCCTCGTCGGGGTCGACGTCACCCGCGCCGCCCGTGAGCTCTGTGCGGACGTAGCCCGGGTGGAGCAGCAGGACAGGCACCGGGGACAAGTCGTGAGCCAGCGAGCGGCCGATGGCGTTGAGCGCCGCCTTGCTGGCGCGGTAGCCGTAGTAGCCGCCGCTCGTGTTGTCGCCGATGGACCCCATCCGCGACGACATCAGCGCCACGCGCGGCGCGGGCGATCGGGCCAGGTGGGGGCGCAGCGCGCTGACCACGCGGTAGGCGCCGACGGCGTTGACGTCGAGCTGGTGCAGCACGCTCGGGGCGCGCGCGGGGTCGAGGCCGTCCGCGGCGAGCTCGCCGGCGTTGTGCAGCAGCACGTCGATCGGCGTGCCGTCCAGGCGGGCGGCGAGGGCGGCGACGCTGGCGTCGGAGGCGACGTCGCAGGCCTCCACCCGCGCGACCCCCGCCAGCGCTGCAGCCCGCTCCGGGTGGCGCGTGGTGCCGACGACGGTGTCGCCGCGGGCGGCGTACAGGCGCGCGAAGGCCAGCCCGATGCCGCGGCTCGCGCCGACGATGAGGACGTGGGCCATGCGGCGAACCTCCAGGGGACCCGCAAGGCGTAACCGACCCTGTCCGCACGGGACGAGGGGCCGCGCATCCGCTAGGACGTGGGGACCCGTGGCATGCCCATGCCGACGGAGGTGCCGTGAACCGTCCCCCTGACACGCCAGAGCCCACGGTCCAGCGCACCGTCGCTCGCGTGCACGTGGAGCCCCGTCGCGGCGCCACCGGGGGCGAGGTCACGGTGCTCACGCTCGACAGCGGCGTCGAGGGCCCCACGCTCGCGGTCACCGCCAACCTCCACGGCGACGAGACCACCGGGGTGGGGGTCGTCCGTCGGCTCGACGCGTGGCTCCAGGCCCACCCGTTCCGCGGTCGGGTCGTGCTCTACCCCTCGTGCAACCCGCAGGGCTTGCGCGCGCAGACGCGGCACGTGCCGGCCGACGAGCTCGACGTGAACCGCGTGTTCCCCGGGAACGCCCGTGGCTCCTGGGCCGCCCGCATCGCCGCCGCGTTGTGGCGCGACCTGTCGGTGCGCCGACCCGACGTCGTGATCGACCTGCACGCCGACGCCCCGCTGTCCGTGCCGTACGTGATCATCGACCGCCCCGTGCGCAAGACCGGGGCGGCCCGGCGTCGCCTCGCGGCACGCCTGGAGACGCTCGCCGAGGCCACCGGGCTCACCGTGCTGCGGGAGTACCCCGACGACGTCTACGTCCAGTTCGGCCTCGATCGCAGCCTCGCGGGTGCCGTCGTCAACCTTCTGGGCGTGCCCGCCGTCACCGTCGAGGCCGGGCCCCGCCGCTACATCGACGCCGACGCCGTCGACGTCGCGCTCCAGGCCGTCCTGGGCGTGCTCGCAGGCGCGGGCGCCGTCGACCACCCCGTGGCGCCCCACCCCACGCGGGTGGAGGGCTGCTGGCGCCGCGCGTCCACGCCGCGGACCCGGCGGGGTGGGCTGGTGGAGCCGATCGCGCAGCCGGGCACGCGCTTTGTCCGTGGCGACGTCCTCGCCCACGTGGTGGCGCTGTCGGGCGAGCTGACCGAGCAGGTCGTGGCCACCGAGGACGGCGTGCTCATCAGCTGGGTCGAGGCCTGCTGGGTCGCGCCGGGGGGACTCCTCGGCACGCTCGGCGTGCCCGACCGGGAGCGGTTGTAGTGGCTCGAGGACCCCGCAAGCCCAAGGACGCCGGCCGCCCGCGCGGCGGCGACCGGAACGACCGCCAGGAGCGCGGCGGCGGCGATCGCGGGGGTGCCGATCGAGGCGCCCGCAAGGCGCCGGTGCGCGTGCCGCCGGGCGTGGTGCGCGTCAACGGCCACTCCGAGCACTGGCTCAGGCAGGGCTTCTCCTGGGTCTACCCGAACGAGGTCGAGGGCGGCCACGGCCAGGGCTCGGGCGTCGAGGTCACGCTGCAGGGGCCCGGCGGTGCCGTGCTCGGCCGCGGCCTCACCGACGTCGGCTGGCTCGCTGTGCGGCGCCTCCGCGACGACGCCGGCCCCCTCGACGACGCCTGGCTCGCCGCGGTGGTCGATCGCGCCGTGCGCCTGCGGGAGCGCCTCGTGCTCGCCGATCACACCACGGCCGCCCGCCTCGTCCACGCCGAGAACGACGGCCTGCCCGGCGTGCGGGTGGACTGGTGGGACGGCTGGGTGGAGCTGGTGCTCGACAGCCCCGGCGTGGCGCCGCTCGTGCCGGCCCTGGTCCGCGTACTGCACGCCCGCCTGCCCGTGCGCGGCGTGCACCTGTGCTACCGGCCGGATCCGCGCGACACGCTCGATGCCGCCACCTTCTCGCCGGCGCCGGGCTGGGTCGACGGGGCGCCGCCCGGCGGTGACGTCGTGGTGCTGGAGCGCGGGCTGCGCATGGCCGTGCGTCCCGGCGACGGCCCCGACGTCGGCAGCTACCCCGACATGCGCGACGTGCGCGCCTGGCTGGCGCCGTGGTGGTCGGGCCAGCGCGTGCTCAACACGTTCGCCTACACCGGCGCCTTCTCCGCGGCGGCGCTTCGTGCCGGGGCGGCCGAGGTCACCAGCGTCGACCTGTCCCAGCCCTACCTCGACCGCCTCGAGCACAACCTGCACCTCAACGACGTCGACGACGGTCGCCACACCACCGTGCAGGCCGATGCCTTCCAGGCCCTCGATCGCTTCCGTCGCACCGGGCAGGTGTTCGACCGCGTCGTGCTCGACCCGCCCTCGTTCTCCCACGGCCCGACCGGCACGTGGTCGGCGAAGAAGGACATGCCGCGGCTCGTGGCAGCGGCCGCGCGGGTCACGGCGGCCGACGGCTGGATCGTCGCGGCGTCCAACCAGGGGCAGCTGTCGCCGCGCGCGTTCCGCGGGCTGGTCGCCGAGGGACTGGCGAAGGCGGGGCGCGTGGCCCGCGAGCTGTCGTTCCACGGGGCCGCCGTCGATCACCCGGCGGCGGTGACCCACCCCGAGGGGCACTACCTCAAGGTGGGTGTGTGGGCGCTCGACTAGGCGACACGACCCCTGGCGACCCACCGGTGGGGCTGGCCTACGAGGGGCCGCTGGTGGCCGGCACGTTCCTCGGGCGCCGCAAGCGGTTCTTCGCCGACGTGCGCCTGGCCGACGGCACGGAGGTCGTCGCCCACTGCGCCAACACCGGGTCGATGCGGGGCCTGGATCGGCCGGGCGCACCGTGCCGCGTGCTCCACCACGCCGACCCGCGCCGCAAGCTCGCCTGGTCGCTCGAACAGCTGCACGTCGACGGCACCTGGGTGATGGTCCACACCGCCCGGCCCAACCACGTCGTGCGCCAGGCGATCGCCGACGGGGTGCTGCCGTCGCTCGCGGGGTGGCCGGTCGTGCGCCCCGAGCAGCCCTACGGCGAACGCAGCCGCATCGACCTGCTCCTGCTCGACGGCGGCGACCTCGCGCCGGGCAGCGCGCCCGTCCGTCGCGGCGGGCGCGTGCTGCAGCCCGCCCGGCGCGCCTGCTTCGTCGAGGTCAAGAACGTCACCTGGGTGCGTGACGGCGTGGCGTGCTTCCCCGACGCCGTGTCCGACCGGGGCACGCGCCACCTGCGGGAGCTGACGGCGGTCGTGGCGGGCGGGCAGCGCGCTGTCGTCGTGCTCCACGTCGCGCGGGACGACGCGCACGCCTTCGCGCCGGCCGACGACACCGACCCGGCGTGGGGTGCGGCCTTCCGCGACGCGCTGGATGCCGGCGTGGAGGCGTTGGCGGTCACCGTGGACGTGAGCGCCACCCACCTGCGGGTGGCCCGCACGTTGCCGATCCGACGGTTCGCGGCGTCGGGCTGACGGCACCGGTCCCCGGCGGCTATCGATCGGCAGGAGGTGACGATGCGTGCGGTGCGAGCGGCGGGACTGGCGATCGTGCTGGCGGCGTGCGGCCCCCGGTTCGACAGCGTGGACGCGGCGTGTCCGGCCAGCGTGCGGGGAAGCGAGCTCGTCGCGCCCGCCCAGGCGGCGCTCCTGCTCCGGATCTCGTGCTACCGGCGCTACGTCGGGCTGGCCCCGCTGACGGTGGGGGAGCGGGTGCAGACCGCCGCCCAGGCCCACCTGGACTACCTCGCGGCCAACGACGCCCTCGAGCCCACGTCCGACGGCTACCTGGCCACGCGCCTCGGGCTCCAGTCCGAGGTCACCGGGCGCGACGGCTTCACCGGCGACACCCCGTTCACCCGCAACCTCGCCGCGGGCGCCGTAGCCGACGAGGGGTCGCTGTCGCGCGGGGCGGTGTGGGGCTGGTTCCTCGACGACGCCGACATCACCGGCGACGAGCTGATGGCCGACCCGTTCGCCCGCGAGGTCTTCCTGCAGCCGTTCGTGCAGGGCGTGGGGCTGGCCGCGGGCACCGTGAGCGGCCGGGACGTCGCCTACGCCGACCTGGTGAGCGCCTTCCCGTCGGGCGTGCACGTGGCGCGGCCGGTGGTCTACCCGCGCGACGGCGACACCGACGTGCCCGTCGCGCTGACCTCGCGGTTCGCGCGCGGCAACGAGCTGTTCAAGCCCGGGGTGCCGATGGGCACGCCGATCACGGTGGGCATCAGCTCCGACACCTCCACGGGGCTCTGGTACGACCCCTACGGCTACACGGTCGTCGAGGTGGCGCTCACCGTCGACGGCAGCGACGAGCCCATTCCGATCGTGTCGCAGACGCCGTCGTTCAACCTGCCGATGCCGCTGCGCACCACCGGGGTGTTCGCGACCGTGGCCCCGCTGGCGCCGTCGACGACCTACCGCTTCGAGGCGCGGGTGCTGTCGATGGGCGTCGAGCTCACCGCGAAGTCGGTCTTCACCACCGCAGCGGACGCCGACACGGACGTGCCCGACACCGACACGGACGTGGGCGACACCGACACGGACGTGCCCGACACCGACACCGACGCGCCGGACACGGACACCGACACGGACGGCGTCGACACCGACACCGACGGCCTGGACACCGACACCGACCCCGCCTGACCCCCGTGCGGTCGCGGGGCCGGGCGTCGGGGGGACGCCGTCAGCCGTCGATGCCCTCGACGGCGTCGCTCCAGGCGTCGCCGTGGCGTTCCACCGCGTCCTCGCAGCGCTCGCCGAGGAGCTCGGCGTCGGCCAGGTCGCGATCGAGCTCGTCGAGCAGCTCGTCGGCCAGCGACGTGGCGGCGTTGCTGGCCTCCTCGCGCGCGGCCTCCAGGTCGTCCTCCGAGCCGCCGCCGAGCATGCCGCCGGTGTACAGCAGGGCGTCGATCCAGTCGCTGGCCGACAGCGCGACCACCTGACCGTCGCCGTGC
Source organism: Alphaproteobacteria bacterium (assembly GCA_020632915.1). GTDB lineage: Bacteria > Myxococcota_A > UBA796 > UBA796 > JACKEO01. The sequence continues at coordinate 213,737 of JACKEP010000006.1, forward strand.
TCGGACACCTCGACGACCGGCCAGTGGTCGGCGGACTCGCCCTCCTTGGCCCACAGCAGGTCGTAGATCCGGTCGCCGTCGACCGTCCGGGTCATCAGGTGGTAGCAACGGGGCGGGTTGTCGGCGCAGGGCATGTCGGCCCACAGGGACGTCGCCGGAGCGTCCATCCGGAACACCCACACCCTGTCCCACACCTCGATCACGTTGTCGTCGTCCATGTCGACGAACGATCGGATGGCGTGGGCGAGGTCTTCCAGCAGCTTGCGCGGTGACACGTCTTCCTCTCTCGACAGCTTGTCGTCACGCGAGTTGTGCGGGGATTGTGAGGCAAAGGTCAAGCCAGATCTTGGATCGGGTGGTCACGAGAACGCGACGTGGCGGCTGCGATCGTGGTTCGAGGGTGGCTTCGCTGCGGTGTCGTGGTGGTCGCGCGCCGATGCGCTAGGGGGACAGCGCCAGCTGGAGGGTGGATGCCGATGCTGCCGGGACCGCGAGGGGGCGTGCGCTGCACGCGCGACGCCTGGGGCTACCCGACGATCCAGGTGCGGACGGTCGAGGAGGGGCTGTGGGCGCGCGGCTACCTGCACGCGACCGACCGGCTGCTGCAGGCGCAGCTCGCCGCGATGGTCGCCGAGGGCCGCGCGATGGAGATCCTGGGGGACGCCCCGTTCGCCCGCAGGATGGATCGCGCCACCCGCGCGCTCGGTCTGCCCCGCGGGCTGGACGCGGCCGTCGAGCGGATGGGGCCCGAGCTGGCGGCCGAGCTGCAGACCTACTGCGACGGCTTCAACGCCGGTGCGCAGGACCGCGGCACGCCGCTGCCGATGCGGCTGCTGGGCCTGCAGGTCCGCACCTGGACGGTGCGCGACGTCCTGCTCGTGCACCGGCTGCTGGGCTGGTTCGGGCTGACGTCCACCACGCTGCTCGCCAAGGCCGTCACGGCCGAGCTGCTCGCCGCGGGCGTCGACGGGCAGGCCGTGCGCACGCTGCTCGGGCCGGGCGGCGAGGGGCTCGATCTGGAGGCCTGCCGCGAGGTCGACTGGGCGCGCGACGAGGCGCTCATCGGCTCGCCGCTGCTCGGCGGATCGAACGCCTTCGGCATCGCCGGCAGCCGCACCACCTCCGGCGGCGCGATCGTCCTCGCCGAGTTCCACATGGAGGTGGGCCAGCTCCCGCCGGTGCTCTACGCCGTCGACGAGCGGCGGGACGACGGCAGCTACGTGGTGGGCGTGGGCTTCCCCGGGGAGCCCCACACGCTCGCCGGCCGGACGCCCGACGTGGCCTGGGCCTACACCTTCGGCCACGGCGACAACATCGACGTCTTCGCCGATCGCGTCGACCGCGACCGGGTGTGGCGCCACGGCGCCTGGGAGGACGTCGCGATCCGCGACGAGGCGGTGCGACCGCGCGGGCTGCCGTCGGAGGTGTGGCGCTTCCGCGACGTGGCCGACGGGTCGACGATCCTCGGCGCGGGCGACGGCCACCACCCCGCGATCCGCTGGCGGGGCCTCGACGATCCCATCGTCGACCACGTCGTGCTCCGCGAGCTGCTCACCGTCACCAGCGTCGACGCGGCCGTCGCGGTCCACCGGCGGGTGCGCACGCTGTCGACCGCGGCGGTGTTCGGCGACCGGAGCGGTCGGATCGCGTGGATGCACACCGGCGCCGTGGCTGCGACGCGCGCCGGGTGGGGGCCCCGCCACCGCGACGACGTGGGCGACGATCCCGATCGCGCCGAGGCGGAGCGGCCCGTCGTCGTCGACCCGCCCGAAGGTGTGGTCGGCTCGGCCAACGAGGCCGTGCCGGGCTGGACCGTCTACCCCGAGCCGCCCTACCGCAAGCAGCGGCTGATGGAGCTGCTCGCACGCCGCCCGGTGTGGGACCTCGACGCGGCCTGCCGTATCACCCTCGACGAGGTCGATCGCTGCGCCACGCGGCTCCTCGGCGCGTGGGCGCTGTGGCTGCCGGCCACCCCCGAGGCGCGGGCGCTCACCACGTGGGCGCGCGCCCAGGACAGCGTCGATCCCGACGTCGCCCACCGCTACCGGCAGCGCTTCCACCGCCTCCACCACGAGGCGATGGCGGGGCTCATGGCCGAGCTGGTGGGCCGCCCGCTGGCCGATCACATCCTGCTCGGGCTCGGGCTCGGGCTCGCGTTCCAGGCCGCTGTGGACGACCTGCTCGCCGGCGACCACCCGGATCGCGTCGCCGCCGACGTGCTCGAGCGCATCGTGCAGGCGGCGTGGGAGGCCTCGGCGGTGCCCGGCCCGTCCGCCGCCCTCGACCGCGTCCGGTTCGTCAACGCGGTCACCCAGGGCGCGGAGCCGGCCTTCCTGGGCCTGTCGCCGCCGGCGATGCGCGCACCGGGCGGCCCCACCAGCCTGTTCCAGATGCGCCAGGTGCCCTTCCTCGGTCACACCATCGTGGGCGGGCCGGCGTTCCGGCTGGTGATGGACCTGGGCGCCGACGGGGCGCGCTACACCATCGCTGGCGGCGCCTCCGAGCGACCGCGCGGTCCTGGCTACGGGGCCGGCCTGCACGCGTGGGCCACCGGGGCGTGGCGGCCGCTCGGGCCCGGGGCGTCGTGAGCCGGGCGCGCGCTACGCCGACGGCGTCTGGGCGTCGTCGCGCAGCGTGAGCCGGGCGCCCAGCGGTGGCCGGCGCGCCTCGGGGGACAGGTCGCGATCTCCGGGCAGCGGGAACCACCGCAAGGCCTCGAAGTCCGGCGAGAGCGTCGGGCGGGACGTCGCGCCGTCGGCGATGCCCTCGGCGATGCGGCGGGCCTCGTCGAGGTAGGTGGGCAGCACCCACTCGGGCTCGGTGGACCGGCGCGTGCGCACCTCCATGCGGCCGCTGGCGTAGCTGACGTCGCCCAGCGACAGCGGTGGGGTGGGACGGCCGCCGCGGTGGACCCACGCCGCGGTGAGGGGGTCGAACCGGTAGTGCGGCAGGAAGCGCCAGCCGTGCTCGGCGACGAACTCGACGGCGTCGAGGATGAACCCGAACACCGTCTCCGAGATGAAGTAGTTGAAGTTGACCCGCACCCAGCCCGGCTTGATGCCCTCGGAGCCGGCGAGGATCTCGCGCTCGAACTCGTGGCTGGTGGTCAGGTCGATGCCGAGCAGCCGGTGACCGTAGGGGCCGGCGCACGAGCAGCCGCCGCGCGACTGGATGCCGAACAGGTCGTTGAGCAGGGCCACCACGAAGTTGTGGTGCAGGTAGCGGTCGCCGTGGCGCACCATGAAGCTCGTGATCGACAGGCGCCAGGCGTGAGGGTTGCCGAGGATCTGCAGGCCCGGGTGGCGGCCCCACCGGTCGATGGCGCGCCGCACGAACGACGACTCGCGGGCATGGATCGCGTCGGCGCCGACGGCCTCCTTGAGCTGGAACACGAGCCCGGCGCGGATCGACTCGATGATCGCGGGCGTGCCGCCCTCCTCGCGGTGCTCGATGTCGTCGACGTACCGGTGGTCGACCTCGGAGACGTAGCAGACCGTGCCGCCGCCCGGGCACGCGGGCACGCGGTTGCGGAACAGGTGCTTCTTGGCGACCAGCAGGCCCGGCGTGCCCGGACCGCCGATGAACTTGTGCGGCGACAGAAAGATGGCGTCCTTGTAGAGCAGGTCGCCGTCGGGGCCGTCGTCGGCCATGTTCATCTCGATCTGCACGTAGGGGCCGGCCGCGGCGAAGTCCCAGAACGACAGGGCGCCGTGGCGGTGGAGCGTGGCGGCGATGCGGCGCGTGTCGGAGCCGATGCCGGTGACATTCGACGCCGCCGAGAAGCTGCCGATCTTGAGCGGGCGGTCGGCGTGGCGGATCAGCTCCGCCTCGAGCTGGTCGACGTCGATGCGACCGTCGGCGTCCTCGTGGATGGTGACGACGTCGGCGATCGACTCGCGCCACGGCAGCTCGTTGGAGTGGTGCTCGTAGGGGCCGATGAACACCACCGGTCGCTGCTCGGGGGGGATCCGGGACGACAGGTCGTAGCGATCGTCGAGGCCCTCGGGGATGCGCAGGCCGAGGCACTCCACGAGCTTGTGGATGGCGCCCGTGGCGCCCGAGCCCGTGAAGATGACGACGTCGCGGTCGTCGGCGCCGACCGCGCGTTTGACGATCGCGCGGGCGTCCTCGCGGAACCGCGTGGTCTGCAGGCCGGTGCCGCTCGTCTCGGTGTGCGTGTTGGCGTACAGCGGCATCACCTCGTGGCGGATGAAGTCCTCCACGAACGTCAGCGAGCGCCCGGACGCGGTGTAGTCGGCGTAGGTGACCCTGCGCGGCCCGTACGGTCCGTCGAGGACCTGGTCGTCGCCGATGATGCTGGTGCGGATCGTCTCGATCAGACGCTCGGTCTGCGGTCCCACGGCGCCCTCCACTGCGCTTGGGCTATCGAGGACGTCCCGGCCGATCCATCGCCCGTGCGGGCAGGGCGCTCAGGTGCCGTCGGCCTTGGGCTTGCGCCACGTGACGTTGATCTCGAGCTTGTCGGGGAACTGGGGCGGCGGGTCGAGGACGAAGCCGCTGACGATGGCCAGGACGCAGGCGTCGACGGCCGCGTGGCCGGTGGAGGAGCCCACGTCGGTCTTCCGGAAGCTCCCGTCGCGCTTGAACTGCACGAGGATCTGCGCGAACCGCAGCGGCTCCGGGTCGGCACCGAGTGCGCTCGTCCGGCAGTCCGAGAGCGCCTGGGCGTGCGCCGTCAGGAGCTCCTCGATGCGGCGCGCGACCCGATCGTCGCCACGCCCCATCGGCTCGGCCGAGGTGACGACCACGTGCTCGGGCGGCGGCGCGGCGGGCGGGGGCGGCGGCGCCTCGTCGTCCGCAGCGTCGACGGTGTCGGCGGCGGGCGCTGCCTCGGCCGGCGGTGGGGCGGCGTCGACGCCGGGCGGGTCGTCGGCGAGGGCGGTCGGGCACAGGCCGAGCACCAGGACGAACGAGGTCAGGACGCGAGACGACACCATGCTTCCTCCTGCACCGTGGCTAACCCCGGGACGCGACCGTCACGTCCCTTCGCGTTCGGTGGATGGGGGACGAGGCGACGGGTAGCCGATCCGCTGGCCTGGAGGCACGATGTCCGCCACCCGAACCGAGACCGACAGCCTCGGCAGCGTCGAGGTCCCCGCCGACCGGTACTACGGTGCCCAGACGGCGCGTTCGCTCGCGAACTTCCCGATCGGTCACCAGCGGATGCCGGTGGAGGTGGTGCACGCCCTCGGGGCCGTCAAGCTCGCCGCGGCGCGCGTCAACCACCGCCTCGGTCGCCTCGACGAACGACGCGCCGCCCTCATCGAAGAGGCCGCGCGCGAGGTGTGGTTCGGGGCGCTCGACGACCACTTCCCGCTGGTGGTGTGGCAGACCGGGTCGGGCACGCAGACGAACATGAACGCGAACGAGGTCATCGCGAACCGCGCGATCGAGGCCGCCGGCGGCACGCTGGGCAGCAAGGACCCCGTGCATCCGAACGACCACGTCAACCTGGGCCAGTCGTCGAACGACATCTTCCCCACGGCGATGCACGTCGCCGTCGTCCAGGCGCTGACGGGCCGCCTGCTGCCCGCGCTGGCCGACCTGCGCGCCACGCTGCACGGCAAGGCCACCGCCGCGGCCGATCTCGTCAAGTGCGGGCGCACCCACCTGCAGGACGCCACCCCGCTGACCCTGGGCCAGGAGATCAGCGGCTGGGTGGCCCAGCTCGACCACGCCGGCGCCGCCGTCCGGGCCACACTGCCGCCCCTGCACGAGCTCGCGGCCGGCGGCACGGCCGTTGGCACCGGGCTCAACACCCACCCCGCGTTCGCAGCGTCCGTCGCGGCCGAGCTCGCCACGCTCACGGGCCAGCCCTTCGTCACCGCGCCCAACAAGTTCGCGGCGCTCGCAGCCCACGACGCGTTCGTGTTCGCCCACGGCGCCCTGGCCCAGGTGGCCGTCGCCGCGATGAAGATCGCCAACGACGTGCGGTGGCTCGCCAGCGGACCCCGGTGCGGGCTCGGCGAGCTCACGCTGCCGGCCAACGAGCCGGGGAGCTCGATCATGCCCGGCAAGGTCAACCCGACCCAGGCCGAGGCACTCACGATGGTGTGCGCGCGGGTGATGGGCAACCAGGCGACCGTGACCTTCGCCGCGAGCCAGGGCAACTTCGAGCTCAACGTGTTCAAGCCCGTGCTCGTGCACACGCTGATCGAGTCGGTCACGCTGCTCGCCGACGCCCTGGCGTCGTTCGACGCCCGCTGCGCGGCGGGGCTGCAGCCGCGGCCCGATCGGCTGGAGGCCTACGTCGAGGCGTCCCTGATGCTGGTCACCGCGTTGACCCCCCACATCGGCTACGACGCGGCCGCCCGCATCGCCAAGCACGCCCACGCCCACGGCACCACCCTGCGGCAGGCCGCCGCGGCGCTGGACCTGGTGACGCCTGAGGACTTCGACCGGTGGGTCGTGCCGTCGCAGATGCTGGGCCCGCAGGCCTGATCGGCGGGACGCGAGCGGTCGCGCCCGCGGCGCACCCGGGGTAGGGGGCGCCATGCTGACGCTGCTGGTGTGGACGGGGCTGGGCCTGACGACGACCGCGTTCGCCGAGGGGGCGGAGGCGGACGCCGCGCTGCCGCCCGCGGTCGAGGTGCGCAAGCGCGCCCGTCGTCCCTACCCCCGCCGGCTGTACGACGACTGGTCGCTGCCGCATGCGTGCACCGTCGAGGTCCGGCTCGACGACAAGGGCAAGCCCGCGCAGGTCGATTCGGTCGACTGCCCGGACGAGCTGCAGGCCTACACGGTGCGCCGGGTGCGCCGGGATCGATGGGTCAAGCCCACCGTGCCCGGCACGGTCGAGGTGGTCACCGTCGACTACGTGCCGCCCGTGCTCGCGCAGGACTACCCGGCACCGCAGTACTGGCGGCGGCGGGAGTTCGGCGCCTGTCAGCTGCACGTCGCGATCGCGCCGGACGGCGCGGCGCGCGTGGTGCGGGGCGAGCCGACGTGCGCGCCGGACGCGCTCACCGACTGGGCCCCCACGCCCGAGCGCGCCATGCCGCGGCATGCGCCGAACGTGTGCCCCGTGACGTTCCTCGTCCGCGACGGACAGGTCCACGAGCTCGACCTGTACCTGTGCAGCCTCAAGCTCTGGGGGCACGTCCGGGCAGGGCTCGACGGCTGGACGTGGCCGGCGGGCGACCGCCAGCCCACGCCCTACGCGGTGATCCTGGAGTTCGACGGACCCGACGGCCGCGCGGCGGACTGACCGCCTGCGGCCGGTGCGCGGGGCGCCGCAGCGTCCGTCAGCGGCGGCGACGCACCACGAGGCCGAGTCCGGCCACGAGCAGCGCGATCAGCCCACGCCCCGTCGGCGCGGTGCCCCCGCTGTCGCAGTTGCAGCCACCGCCGTCGTCCTTGCCGTCGTCGGTGTCGGTGTCGGTGGGGTTGTCGCTGTCGGTCTCCTGCGGACCGGGGCCGTCGGTGTCGTCCGTGTCCACGGTGTCGTCCGTGTCCGTCGTGTCGTCGGTGTCGACCGTGTCCGTGTCGGGGACCGTGTCGGTGTCGACGGTGTCGGTGTCGGGAACGGTGTCCGTGTCGACGACGGTGTCGGTGTCCGTGTCCGTCTCGACGGGCAGGTCGGTGTCGGAGTCGGTGTCGACCAGCGTGTCGGTGTCCGTGTCGCCGGCGGAGTCGCCGCCGGTCTCGGTGGCCGTCTCCTGGCCGCTCTCGCCGTCGGTGTCGACGTCGGTGTCGCCGGCGCTGTCGTGGCCGGTCTCGTCCGTCGCGCCGGTGTCGGTGTCGGTCTCCACGTCGGTGTCGACCGGGGCCGTGTCGCCGTCCGAGTCGACGTCGGTGTCGGTGGCCGTGTCGCCGTCCGAGTCGACGTCGGTGTCGGTGGCCGTGTCGCCGCCCGGGGAGGAGTCCTCGCCGTACGCGGTGTCGGTGTCGGTGTCGCGATCGGTCTCGGTGTCCGTGTCCGTGTCGCCGTCGGTGTCGCTGTCCTCGGGGCGGAAGCTGTCGCGGTCGATGCCGGACTCGCCGAACGTCTCGTGGTCGACGAACGTGTCGCCGACGTCGGTCTCGTCCACGTCGGTGTCGGCGACGTCGGTCTCGTCCACCGGCACGTCGGTGTCGTCGACGTCGGTGTCGCTGGTGCCCGTCTCGCCGCGCGTGCCCGAGTCGTCGATCGCGACGTCCGTGTCGGAGTCAGACCCGTCGCGCGCCGTGTCGCCGAAGCCGGTCTCGTCCGTGACGCTCGCGGTATCGCTCGACGTGTCGCCGCCGAAGCCGGAGTCGACGGACGTCGCGGTGTCGGCGAGATCGGTGTCGTCCAGATCCGTGTCCACGCCCGCGAGGGCAGGGAGGGAGAGCGCCAGCAGCAGGAGGAACGGCGTCCCGGAGGGGTGGACCATGCGAAGGGCTCCTTGGGCAGTCGCGGACGGCGCACCCTACCCCGGGCGCGCGCCACACACACGGGCATCCTGCCCGACGGTGCGGTGGCTAGCGTCGTTGGCGGAGCAGATCCTGGAAAGCGGGTGTCCGCGTGTCATCTCCCCACTCGAACGCCACCGTCTCGACGGTGGTCGGAGGCACGCCCGCCACGGCCAGGCGCTGCACCGCCAGCTCGGCGTCGAGGGTGCGCCGGCAGGCGGTGGCGTCGAGCACCACGACCACGTCGAGGCCGGCCTCCCGCAGGTCGAGGGCCGTCTGCAACACCGCCACGTGCAGCTCGGCACCCGCCAGTGCCACCTGCGTGCGACCGCTGTCGGTCAGCCACTGCGTGATCTCCGGAGCTGCCGACAGTGTGGTGCGCGACACCGAGGTCTCGCCCGCCAGCGCCGGGAGCACGGGACCGAAGGCGCGCGGGTCGAGCTCGGTGACGAGCACCGGCACCGCGAGGCGCGTGGCGATCAGGCGCAGCGCCAGCGCCTGATCGAGCCGGGCGCGCTGGGCCGTGGACTGCAGGCTGCGCACGAGGCGGTCCTGCAGGTCGATCACCACCACGGCGCTCGTGGCCTGGCGCAGGCGCGAGGTGGTCACGCGGCGGGGCCGAGCGCTGCGAGGAGCTCCTGGACCGAGCGCGTGGTGCCGACCTCCAGGGCACGGCAGATCTGGGCGTGGCCGATGCTGACCTCGAGCAGGCCCGGCAGGCCGCGCAGCCCGATCAGGTTGTGACGGTCGAGGTCGTGGCCTGCGTTGACCTCCAGGCCGGCGGCGACGGCGGCGGCAGCGGCGGCGAACGCGTCGGCGCGGGCGGCGGCCTGGGTGTCGCGGCCCCACGCCCACGCGTACGGGCCGGTGTACAGCTCGACCCGGTCGGTGCCGGTGGCGGCGGCGGCGGCCATCGGCTCCGGTGTGCACTCCATGAAGATCGACGTGCGCACCCCGGCGGCGTGGAGCCGATCGATGGTGGGCACCAGCGCGCCGGCGTCCTCGGGGAACCGGTAGCCGTGGTCGGAGGTGACCTCGCCGGGGCGCACGGGCACGAGCGTGCACTGGGCCGGTCGGACGTCGAGGACGTGCGCGAGCACCTCGGGGTGGTTCTCGCACTCGACGTTGAGCTCCACGCCGGGGTGACGCGCCGCGAGGTGGTCGGCGACGGCCCGGATGTCGTCGTACCGGACGTGCCGCTGATCGCGGCGCGGGTGGATCGTGATCCCGTGGGCGCCGGCGGCGAGCACGACATCGATGGCAGCGAGGAGATCCGGGGCATTCGCGCCACGGCTGTTGCGCAGCAGGGCGTACTTGTTGACGTTGACTGAGAGCTTCACACCCGGCATCGGCGGCCTCCGCGCGTCCGCAGACGCGCCCTGACCCTCGACGCACTGCGCCCGCACGGGGTAGCCTCTCCGCGCGTTGCGGCCCACCCAGCGGGGTCGCTGTCCCAGGAGCACCGGTGGCGACGCGGACCCGGACCGTGATGTTCACGGACATGGCCGACTTCACGGCAACCGTTGCGCGTTCCGATCGCGAAGGGCTCCGCAAGCTCATCACCGAGCACGAGGAGCTCGTCTCCCCGATCGTGCGCCGCTACCACGGTCGCGTCGTCAAGAACCTCGGCGACAGCTTCATGTGCATGTTCGAGTCGGCCACCGACGCGCTGCGTGCCACGCTCGACATCCAGGATCTGGTGGTCTCGGCGGGCGGCATCTCGATCCGCATCGGCATGACCACGGGCGACGTCGAGGAGATCGACGGCGACGCGTTCGGCGACGCCGTCAACCAGGCCAGCCGCATCCTGAACAAGGCGCCGGCGGGCGAGATCTGGTTCGGTCCCGGCACGCGCGCCTGCATGAACGCCGCCGAGATCCCGTGGGAGTCGGTGGGCCGCTTCCACCTCAAGGGCATCGCGGTCGACGTCGAGGTCTACCGGGCCGTCCCCGCCCATCGCTGCTGGCTGCCCGATCCGGTGCAGTTCGCCGCCCGGCGCAACCGCCTCGTGCGGGTCAAGCGGGGCCAGTCCGTCGGCATGCTGCTGCCGCCCGAGCCCGTGGTGCTCCTCGAGGGCTTCCTGCCGGGCTCGTCCGAGCTCGCCGAGGCGCTGGGCCGGCTGCCGGTGCTCGACCCCGCCTCGCTGTTCCTCGCCGCCTACCACATCTCGCCCATCGACCGCGCCACGTGGACCGAGGCGGGCCGCGGGCTCGTGATCGGCACGCCGGCGGCGATCGACCGCGCGATGTTCGACGCGCAGAAGGCGGTCAGCCGCAGCTCCGGCGCCGACACGATCGTGCTCGACGGCGGCGCCTCGGTCGACATGAACCTCGTGATCGCCGGGCTGGCGCTGCCGGCCGTGCCGCTGTCCGAGGTGGTGGCGTCCTACTTCTACGACCTGCTCCCCGACGGGCGCTGGGTCAACCAGTCCGACCGCGCCGTGGTCCGCGTCGAGGTGGGCAGCGACGGCGCCCGCCTGCTGGTCACCAGCAGCGGGGTCACGGTCGACGGGCGCTCCCGCGCGCTCGACGAGGTGGTGCCGATGCGCGATGGCACGCGCGTCGACGCCGTGGGCACGTCCCACATCTTCCGTGCGCTCGACAGCGACTACGTGGGCGTCCTGCTCTGCGACACGCCGATGCGCCTGGGTGTGGTGGCCGGCCAGATGGCCGAGATGGGCCGTGAGCCGGGCCACCCCGGCCTCGCGTTCCCCGACCGCCGCGGCCAGACGAACATCCGCTGGTACTCCGGGCAGCGCGCCGCCCGCGCCAAGGCCGGGGGCTTCACGCTCGACCGCGCGCTCGCCGGGCGCAAGCAGGCCAGCGTGGTGCTGCTGGGCGGCGGCGAGATCCGGCTCACCCCGCTGCACCCGCGCTGCGCCACCTACGTGCTGCGCGCCCGCGGCAGCGGCCTCGACCGCATCGACGGGCCCACCTCCGTGCGGCTGGGCGACCACGTGGTCGTCGGCACCACCGTCGTCGGCCTGCGCGAGCCCGACGACGTCTGATCGCCGGCGCGCCCGCCGCCGGGTGCGAGCCGGCGACGCGGTGGGTACAGGCCCGACATGCGCGTCGTCGTCACCGAGAAGCCCTCCGTCGCCCGGGATCTGGCCCGTGTGCTTGGCGTGTCGGGCAAGCGGGACGGCTGGCTCGAAGGGCAGGGTATCCGGATCACCTGGTGCGTGGGGCACCTGCTCGAGCTGCAGGAGCCCGCCCACTACGACGACGCCTGGAAGCGGTGGTCGCTGGCGACGCTGCCGATGGTGCCCGACGCGTTCGCGCTGAGGGTCCGACAGGGCGCGGAGGACCAGTGGACGGTGGTCGCGCGGCTCCTCGCCGACCCCGGGGTGCAGCGGGTGGTCAACGCGTGCGACGCCGGACGCGAGGGCGAGCTCATCTTCCGCTACGCCTACGACCACGCCGGCTGCCGCCACCCGGTCGAGCGGTTCTGGGTCTCGTCGATGACCGACACGGCGATCCGCGACGGCTGGCAGCGCCTGCAGCCCGGCGCCGCCTTCGACGCCCTGGCCGACGCGGCCCGGTGTCGATCGGAGGCCGACTGGCTCGTGGGGATGAACGCGACGCGCGCGCTGACGTGCCGCACCCGCGAGGAAGGCGGCGACGCGCTGTGGTCGGTCGGCCGGGTGCAGACGCCGACGCTGGCGATGATCGTGGCGCGCGACCGCGCGATCGAGGCGTTCGTCCCCGACACGTACTGGAAGGTCGAGGCGGGCATCACCGCGGCGGCCGGTGCGTTCAAGGCCACCTGGTTCCGTGAGGGCCGGGCGGAGACGCCGCGCGACGGTGGCCGCGACAGGGATCGCGACGACCGGGACGACGCGCCGCACGAAGAGCGGCTCGGCAGCGCCGAGGACGCCCGCGCGGTGGTCGATGCGGCCGCAGGCCAGGAGGGCACCGTGCAGCGGGTCGACCGCCGCACGCGCCGCGATCCGCCGCCGTTGCTCTACGACCTCACGGCGCTGCAGCGCCGCGCCAACCAGCGCTACGGCCTGTCGGCCCAGAAGACGCTCGAGCTCGCCCAGGCGCTGTACGAACGCCACAAGCTGCTGACCTACCCCCGCACCGACGCGCGCCACCTGACGTCCGACCAGGTGGCGACGCTCCCCGGGGTGCTCGGTGCGATCGGTCAGGTGCCCGTCTACGCCGAGGCGGTGGCCGGGGTGATGGCCGCGCCGATCCGGCCGTCCAAGCGCTGGGTCGACGACGCCGAGGTCGGCGATCACCACGCGATCATCCCCACCGACCGCCCCGCGACCACGGCCCGGCTCAACCCGGACGAGAAGCGCCTGTACGATCTGGTCGCCCGTCGGCTGCTCGCCGCGCTCTCCCCCGACGCGATCATCGATCTGGCCGACGTCGTCGTCGCGGTGCCGCCGCGCGCGGGCGCCGCGCTGCCCGCGGACGTGCCCACCCCGCTGACGTTCCGCGCCAAGGGGCGCGTGGTCCGCGAGCGCGGGTGGCAGGCGATCGATCCGCCCGCGGCGCGCAAGGACGCCGATCTGCCGGCGGTGCAGGAAGGCGATCGGGCGGTCGCCGATCCGGTGGATGCGGTGGAGGGGCAGACGCGGCCGCCGCGTCCCTACGACGACGCCAGCATGCTCAAGGCGATGGAGACGGCCGGCCGCGACCTCGACGACGCCGCACTCGCCCGCGCCATGCGCCAGACCGGCCTCGGCACACCGGCCACGCGCGCCGCCATCCTGCAGACCCTCCTCGATCGGTCGTACGTCGTGCGCGAGGGCAAGGCGTTGCGGGCCACGCCGGCGGGGTGCGCGCTGGTCGACGCCGTGCCCACCGACGTGCTCAAGAGTGCTGAGCTCACCGGTCGGTGGGAGGCCCGGCTCGCCCGCATGGCCGAGGGCCGCGAGGAACGGCCGCGGTTCATGCACGACGTCGCGGCGTTCGTCACCCGGGTGGTCGACGAGGTGCGTGCCTCGGCGGTGCCCGAGGCGGCGTGCGTCCGCACGCGCCCCGAACCCACGGCGGTGGGCGCGTGCCCGGTGTGTGGGGCGCCTGTGCGGCCGCGGGGCAACCTCTACACCTGCGACACGGGCCGCACCTGCCCCTTCGTCGTGTTCGGCACGATGTCGGGCCGGGCGATCAGCAAGCGCATGGTCAAGCAGCTGCTGACCGAGCGCCGCACCGCCGTGGTGAAGGGCTTCAAGAGCCGGGCCGGCAAGGCGTTCGACGCCGCGCTGGTGGTGCAGGACGACGGCCGCGTGGGCTTTGCCTTCGACGACGCGCCCACCCCGACGCGCGCGTCGGAGCCGATCCCTGCTCCCGCCGCCGCGCCTGCGCCTGGGCGCCCCGACGGCCTGCCCTGTCCTGCGTGCGGTGAGGGCACGATCCTGCGTGGCCACGCGGCCTGGGGGTGCAGCCGCTGGCGCGCAGGGTGCGGCTGGCGCCTGCCGTTCGCGGGCGCGGACGGCGTGCCGATCGGTGACGCCGAGGCCGCCCGCCGGGTGCTCGGCGGTGCCTCGCGGTAGACAGGGACGGCAGCGTCACGACGCCGGGCGCTGCACAGGAGGTCCAGTGGCCGAACGCGACACGCTGCGCACGCGGTTCCACGAGCACGTCCGCGACCTGCAGGACCGCATCTGCGCCGCGCTCCAGGCGGTCGACCCGGGCCTCGTCATCACCGAGGACACCTGGACGCGCACCGACCACGTCGGCGAGGAGGGGGGCGGGGGGCGCACCCGCGTGCTCGCCGGGGACGTCGTCGAGAACGCCGGCGTCAACACGTCGTGCGTGTACGGCGCGCTCGATCCCGCCTTCGCCCGTCAGCTCGGCGGCGACGGCGCCGACACCCTGTGGGCTGCGGGGATCTCGCTCATCGTCCACCCGCGCAACCCGCGCGTGCCCACCACCCACGCCAACTTCCGGATGGTGGGGGTGGGCGCCCGCACGTGGTTCGGCGGCGGGGCCGACCTGACGCCGTACTACCCGCACACCGACGACTTCCGGCACTTCCACGGCACCTGGCGCGACGCCACAGCGCCCTGGGGCACCTACGCGGCGTGGAAGGACTGGTGCGACCGGTACTTCACCAACACCCACCGCGACGGCGAGATGCGGGGGATCGGCGGCATCTTCTTCGACCACGTCGCGTCCGACGATCCGGCCGCCGACCAGGCGATGGTGCGCGCCCTGTCCGAGCAGTTCCTCCCGTCCTACCTGCCGATCGTGCAGCGTCGCAAGGACGAGGCGTGGACGGAGGCGGACGAGACGTTCATGCTCCACCGCCGTGGCCGCTACGTCGAGTTCAACCTCCTCCACGATCGCGGCACGAAGTTCGGCCTGCAGACCAACGGCCGCACCGACTCGATCCTCGTGTCGCTGCCGGCCCGCGTCCGCTTCGGCTACCGCTGGTCGCCCGAGCCCGGCTCGCCCCACGCCGAGATGATGGCGTACTACCGGCCGCACGACTGGGCCTGAGCGCCTGCGCACCGTCGTCTGCGGACGCGGCACGCGGCCCGCGGCGTGGTCAGACCCGGTCGGCGAGCAGCGTCTGCACCTGCTCGAGGAAGGCCTCGCGGGCGAAGGGCTTCTCCAGGAACGCGGTGCGCGTCTTGTCGAGGCCGACCTCGGGGAGGTTCTCGGGCGTCTCGCCCGACATGAACAGCACCCGGGCGTCGGGGCAGATCTCGCGCGCCTGCGCGACGAAGCGCGGGCCGACCATGTCGTCCATCATCACGTCGCTGACGATGAGGTCGACCGGCTGGCCGCCGCGCAGCAGGTCGAGCGCCTCCGTGCCGCTGGTGGCGAGCAGCACGTCGTGACCCGCCTTGTCCAGCACGCGGTGCACCACGCGCCGGACGAGGGGCTCGTCGTCGACCACCAGCACGACAGGCATCGCGCCTCCCAGCTGCTCGCTGCACATCCTCGCTGGACAGGAGCGTAGCACCGCAGCCGTCCGGGTGTCGCGACGAGGTCGTGACGGCGTGGCGATGGCGGGTGCGGGCGGGTAGGGAAGGGGCGTCCGGAGGAGGGCGCGTGCGCAAGTTCGAGTACCTGGTGGCGTTCACCAAGGACGACCGTGTGCTGCTGGCCAACGGCAACTGGCAGGGCGAGATCGCCCGCAGCGAGGCCGACGCGGAGCTGTCCTGCCCGTCGCTGTTCGACTGGCTCGCCCACGCGGGCGCGCAGGGCTGGGAGCTGGTCGCCGTCGACCCCGAGGAGACGGGCACCGCCCAGCTCTACCTCAAGCGCGTCCACGAGCTCTGATGCCGCTCGACTACGTCGACCACCGCGCGGATCCTGCCGCGTGGGCCGCCGCGCTGGGCGCGCCCGTGGCGGCCTGCGAGCTGCTCCTCGACGCCCACTTCATCGACCTGCACTGCGATCTCGAGGTGCCGGTCCGGCTGTTCGGCTACGACCCGGTCAAGCGCCACGGCCCCTGGCGCCGGGTGATGCCGTTCTTCTTCCAGACCGACTACCCGCGGCTGCGCGAGGCCTCGTTCACCGGCGTCTGCTACGACCTCGCCACCAACGTGTTCCGCGGGGAGCGCAGCCGGTTCGACGTCACGGTCGCCAACGTCGCGCGCTGCATCCGGCAGGTCGAGGCCCACCCCGACGAGCTCGGCATCGCGCGCACCCGCGCCGACTACGACCGCATCGTGGCCGACGGGCGCACCGCGATGTGGCTCACGCTCCAGGGCGGCAACGCCGTCTCCCACGACCCCACCGTGCTCGACGGCCCGCTCGGGCGCGACCTGCACCGGATCACGCTGGTCCACCTGTCGTCGTCGGTGTTCGGCGGCAGCAACAGCCCGAGCCAGCCGGATCGCGGCCTGACCGACCGCGGCCGCGCGATGGTGGCGATCTGCAACCGCAACCGCATCCTGGTCGACCTCGCCCACGCCGGCCGGCGCACGTTCTGGGACGCGCTGGAGGTCCACGATCCCGGCCTGCCGCCGATCGTGTCCCACACCGGCGTCTGCGGCGTGCGGGAGCTGTGGCGCAACATCGACGACGCCCAGATCCGCGCCATCGCCGACCGCGGCGGTGTGGTGGGCATCGTCTACCAGGGCAGCTTCCTGGAGCCGGTGCCGTCGGGCTTCGCCAGCCGGCGCGCGGCGATCCTCGACCACATGGAGCACGTGATCGCGGTCGGCGGCGAGGAGGCCTGCGCCATCGGCACCGACTACGACGGGCTGATCACGCCGCCGAAGGACCTGGTCGACGTCACCCACCACCCGCTGCTCGTGGGTGACATGCTCGCCCGGGGCTGGTCCGAGGCCCGCATCCGACGGGTGCTCGGCGAGAACTACCTGCGGGTCGTCGCCGCCGTGCGACCGGAGTGACAGGTTGTCATGACTCGACGGTCGGCGACGCCCGGTTTGACAAGTTGGCAAGCCCGCGGCGGGAATGAGGGTTGGAACGTGGATTTCTGGTCGTGGCACGCGGCTTGCTCGTGCCTGGGTTACGTCGCGGTGCGCCCGGAGGAGGGCGCCTCGGGGCGGGTGACGACGAGCCTGGCCCGTTCGGTCGGAGGCGTGGATGGACCCTGAAGACGTCGTGACGCGACCGCCGCTCCCGTGGAAGGGTGTGGCGATCGTCACCGCGAGCGCCGCAGTGGCCGCCGTTGTCGTCAACCTGGGGGTCGGGTGGCTCCTCGAGCTGCCCGACGGCGCCACCGTGCCCGACGCCACGGCGCCGCTCGTCGCCTCGGCCGACGCCGGCGGCGTGGGCGATCCTGCCGCCGTGGGCGCCACCACGCCGGGCGGCACGCGCGCGGTCCGCGTGCCGAGTGCCGAGGAGTACCGCACCACGATCCTGGCGCGGAACCTGTTCGACCACAACCGCATCGGCGTGGTCATCGAGGAGGAAGGCGGCGGCGAGGGCGACGACGTCTCCAACCTGCCCGTCACGCTCCGCGGCACCATCGTCGCCGAGCCCGCCGAGCTGTCAGCCGCCTTCATCGAGGAGCAGGGCAAGCCCTCGGCCTACGCCTACGGCATCGGCCAGTCCGTGCAGGGGGCGGAGATCCTCGAGATCCTCGACGATCGCGTCAAGCTGCTCAACCACGGCCGCGAGGAGTGGTTGCTCCTCGGCGAGACCACGAAGGGCTCGGGCGGCGCACCCGTCACCGCCGCCGCCCCGCCGGAGCCCGGCACCGGCATGGAAGGCGTCGAGCAGAAGAGCGAGACCGAGTTCGTGGTCTCCCGCTCGCTGCTCGACGAGAAGCTCAACGACCTGTCGGCACTCACCCGTGAGGCCCGTGCCCTGCTGCACCGCGGCCCCGACGGCGAGTACGACGGCTACCGACTCTCGGCGATCCGTCGCGGCAGCGTGCTCGACATGCTCGGCGTGCGCAACGGCGACATCATCCACTCGGCGAACGGGTTGGATCTGAACTCGGTCGAGGGCGCCATGAAGGCGCTCTCCGCCCTCAAGGGAGATGGGTCCCTCAAGTTCGAGGTGACCCGACGGGGCCAGCCCGTGACCCTGTCGTACGACATCCGCTGACCGGCCCAGCGAGGAGACGCGAGCCCTGATGCACACCCACCGACACGCCTTTCTGATCGCCCTGCTGGTCAGCGCAACCGGTCTGTCCGGCGTTGCAGCTGCGCAGGAAGGCCCCACGCCCCAGCCGCCCCCCACCGACGTCGCCCGCCCGGGCGAGACGCCGCCGGCCACGGTGCCGCCCGAGGCGAGCCGCGCCGAGGGGCTCGACCTGAACTTCGTCGACGCCGACCTGTACAGCCTCGTGCAGTACTTCGCGTTCCAGACGAAGAAGAACTTCGTGCTGGCCGACACCCGCGAGCTGTCGAGCAAGAAGGTCACGATCATCTCGCACAAGAAGGTCACGCTGGCCGCGGCCTACGAGGCGTTCCTGTCGGCGCTGGAGGTCCACGGCCTCACCGTCGTGCAGGTGGGCAACACCTACAAGATCATCAAGGCGAACACGGCGCAGCAGAGCCCGGGTCGCCCGGGTCGCGGCGGCAACATCCCGTCCACCGACCAGTACATCACGCAGATCATCCCGTTCGAGAACATCGGCGTCAGTGACGTCCGCGAGATCGTGGACAACCTCGTCTCGCCCAACGCCAAGGTGCTGGCGTACGCGCCGTCCAACACGCTGATCCTCACCGACACCGGCTACAACATCCGCCGGATCTACGACATCGTCAGCGAGCTCGACATCGCCGCGCCGAAGTCGAGCCTGATCATCTACCCGATCAAGTTCGCCGACGCGGAGGAGATCAAGTCGCTGATCGAGGAGCTGTACGGCACCGCCGAAGACACCTCCGACACCAGCGCGCGCGATCGCCGCAACTCCCGCTCCCGCCGCACCACCAGCCGCACGCCCACCCCCGAGGTGCAGCAGGGCGTCACCGCCGGCAAGGAGACCAACTACATCAGCAAGGTGCTCTCCGACGAGCGCACCAACTCGCTGATCGCCCTGGCCAACGAGCAGGGCCACACGGTCATCCAGGACCTGATCAACAAGATCGACATCAACGTCGAGCCCGGCGGCGACATCTACGTCTACCGGCTGGAGCACGCCAAGGCCGAGGACGTCGCCAACGTCCTCCGCGATCTCGCCCAGGAGGCGAGCTCGAACCGGAGGTCCCAGCGCCAGGGAAACCAAAGCGCCGTCGACGCTCGCGTCGCGGCCGCCCGCGCCCAGGCCCAGGCCGCGGGGGCCGGTGACGAGGAGGTCGGCGGCGCCATCGCAGCGTTCGAGTCGGGCCTGCGCATCTCCCCGGACGAGAACACGAACTCGCTCGTGATCATCGCCACCACCGAGGCCGACTACAAGATCATCGAGGGCGTGATCAAGGAGCTCGACCGCAAGCGCAAGCAGGTGTTCGTCGACGCGGTGATCCTCGAGATGTCGAGCAGCGACACGTTCGACTTCAACATCGCCTACCACGTGCCCCTGCAGCCCGGGAACGACGCTGCCGGCGTCATCGGCAGCCAGCTCGGCACCAACTCGCTGGGCTTCTCCACCGACCTGCTCACCGGGCTCGGCTTCGGCGTGTTCGGCAAGACCATCGACGTGCCGGTCGTCGACACCACGTCGGGCACCGTCACCACGCTCGGCATCCCGTCGTTCGGCATCGCGCTGCAGGCGCTCAAGACCAACCAGATGGTCAACATCGTCTCCACGCCGAGCCTGATGGCCCTCGACAACGAGGACGCCAAGATCAGCGTGGGTCGCAAGATCCCGTTCCCCACGTCGTCGGGCCTCAACTCGCTCGGCCAGCCGGTGATCAGCTTCCAGCGCGAGGACGTCGCGATCACGCTGGAGATCACGCCGCGGATCAACTCCGAGAACTACGTCACGCTCGAGCTCAAGGTCGAGGTCCAGGAGATCGAGCAGAGCGAGACGAGCAGCGCCAGCGTGGTGAGCCAGGGCGGCTTCATCACGTCCAACCGCGAGCTGGAGACGGTGGCGCTGGTCGGCGACAACCAGACGATGGTGCTGGGCGGCCTCGTCAGCTCCACCGAGACGGAGGGGGAGTCGAAGATCCCCGTGCTGGGCGACATCCCGCTGCTCGGCGCGCTGTTCCGCAGCAAGAGCCGCAACGCCCGCCAGACCAACCTCATGATCTTCCTGACCCCCCACATCATCGACGATCCGGAGGACATGGAGCAGATCATGCGGGTCAAGGAGGCGCAGCGGCAGGAGTTCATGCGGCGCTTCTTCGGCAAGTCGCAGGACGAGCAGTTCGCCGAGATCCGCCGCCTGCTCCAGTACTCGATGAACGAGGTCGAGCGGCCGTCGGTCTACCGTGGGCCCACCACGATCTCGTCGACGGTCACCCTCGACGGCGAGCCGATCAGCGCCGCCAGCCGGGAGGACCTCACCAACGAGCTCGAGCGCGGCCGCCGCGGTGCTCCCGGACAGGCCTCCGACATACTCCCGGACGACGCCGTCGAGGTCGACACCCGCCCCGACGACACGCCCGCCACCGACACCGCGGAGCCCGACACCTCGGCCCCCGGCACCCCGGCTCCGGCTGGGTCCACCGTCCCCCCCGCCGGCGACGCCGGCACGTCGCCCGACGGCAGCGGGCTGGAGTAGGCATGGCGGTCCGGCGCGCGGCATTCGGCGAACTCCTCGTCCGCCAGGGCATCGCCCCCGACGCGGTCGGACGCGCCCGTGCGGCCGCCGACAAGCAGGGCGTGCCGTTCATGCGGGCCGCCCAGTCCGCCGAGGGGATCGACCCGGCGAAGACGGCGCGCGCGCTGTCGGAGCTGAACGGGCTGCCGGTGCTCGACACCGTCGACCCCGATCACCTCGATCCGAGCCTGGTGCTGGCCTACCCGATCACGCTCGCGCGCGAGAACCGGGTGCTGCCGCTGTGGGTGTCGGGGGAGGAGCTGGTGGTCGGCATCGCCGACACCGGCGCGCTCGCCGCGCTCGGCGATCTGCGCCTCGTCCACGGCCGCCCGGTGCGGCCGGTGCTCGTGCCCGCCAACGTCCTCGACAAGGCGATCAACGACTCCTACGACCGCGCCTCCAAGTCCGCGACCGACATCCTCGACCAGGTCGACGAGGACGGCGTCCGCGCCGACGAGGACTTCTCGCTTGAGGACGCCGAGCTCCTCGACGATCCGAACCAGGCGCCGATCATCCGGTTCGTCAACGCGCTCATCTCCCAGGCGATCAAGGAGCGCGCGTCCGACATCCACATCGAGCCGTTCGAGAAGGACCTGGTCTGCCGGATGCGCATCGACGGCGTGCTCCACGAGAAGCACCGTCCGCCGTTCAAGCTGCGCAACCCGATCGTGTCGCGCATCAAGATCATGGCCGGCCTGAACATCGCCGAGAAGCGCCTGCCGCAGGACGGCCGCATCCGACGCAAGATGGGCGGCCGCGAGGTCGACATGCGCGTGTCCACCGTGCCGGTGCGCCACGGCGAGCGCGTCGTCATGCGACTGCTCGAGAAGGGCACGGTGTTCAACCTCGACGGCATCGGGATGAACGGCGAGACGCTCGACACGTTCCGCAAGCTCATCCGCAAGCCCCACGGCATCCTGCTCGTCAGCGGGCCCACCGGCTCGGGCAAGTCCACCACGCTCTACTCGGCGATCTCCGAGATCAACAACCCCGACCTGAACATCCTCACCATCGAGGATCCGGTCGAGTACGAGCTCGCGGGCATCGGCCAGGTCCAGGTCAACCACAAGATCCAGCTGACCTTCGCCAGCGCGCTCCGCGCCTTCCTGCGTCAGGACCCCGACGTCATCCTCGTCGGCGAGATCCGCGACCGCGAGACGGCCGAGAACGCCGTCCAGGCCTCGCTCACCGGCCACATGGTGTTCTCCACCATCCACACCAACGACGCCGCGACGGCGTTCGCGCGCCTCACCGACATGGGCGTCGAGCCGTTCCTCGTGGCGTCGTCGCTGGTCGGCGTGCTCGCCCAGCGCCTCGTCCGCCGGCTCTGCGCCGAGTGCAAGACGCCCTACGTGCCCACCGACGAGGAGCTCCGCGACGTGGGCCTGTCGCGGGCCGAGATCGCCGGCCACACAATCTACAAGGCGGTCGGGTGCGAGGCCTGCCAGGGCGTGGGCTACCGCGGTCGCGTGGGCATCTACGAGTTCATGCCCGCGTGGGACGAGATCAAGCAGCTCGTCATCTCCGTGGCCGACTCCGGGCAGATCAAGAAGCAGGCGGTCAAGCTGGGGATGCGCACCCTGCGTGACGACGGCTTCGCCAAGGTCATGACCGGCGTCACCAGCCTCGACGAGGTCATGCGCGTCACCCAGGTCGACACCGTCGAGAACGAGTAGGGACCATGCCCGTCTTCGAGTACAAGGGCTTCGACGGCGCCGGCGCGGCGGTCACCGGGGTGATCGACGCCGACACGCCGAAGGTCGCGCGCACGCGGCTGCGGCGTCAGGGTGTGTTCCCCACCGAGGTGAAGGAACAGACGGGCAAGGCTGCCCGCGGCACCGGTCTCAACATGGAGATCGACGTCGCGCAGTACCTCGAGTTCATCACCGCGCGCGACATCGCCCAGATGACCGCCCAGCTGTCCGTGCTCATCGGCGCCGCCGTGCCGCTGGCCGAGTCGCTCGGCGCGCTGGTCGACCAGACCGAGAAGGCCAAGCTCAAGGTGGTGCTGTCGCGGGTCAAGGAGCGCGTCAACGAGGGCTCGACGCTCGCCGACGCAATGTCCGACCACCCCAAGGTCTTCGACGAGCTGTTCGTGTCGATGGTCCGCGCGGGCGAGCGCACCGGCGCGCTCGCGGAGGTCCTCGACAGGTTGTCGCGGTTCGCCGACGCGAACGTGAAGCTGCAGGGACAGATCGTCAGCGCGCTCGCCTACCCGCTGCTCATGGCGGTGGTCGGCGTGATGCTGCTGGCCGGCATCTTCCTCGGCGTGCTCCCGCAGGTGCGCACGATGTTCGCCTCGTTCGGCGGCGAGGAGAACCTGCCGGTCATCACCAAGGTGGTGTTCTTCTTCGGCGACATGCTGGTGGGCTGGGGCTGGCTGGTGCCCGTGGTGGCGATCGGCGCGTGGTTCGTGTTCCGTCGCTGGGTCTCCACGGCTGCGGGCCGCGAGAAGTTCGACAGGTTCAAGCTGACGGTTCCCGTGATCGGCAAGATGAATCGCCTCGTCGCCGTCAGCCGGTTCTGCCGCACGCTGGGCACGCTGCTCGTGTCGGGCGTGCCGATCATCACGGCGCTCGGCATCGTCCGCGACGTGGTCGGCAACACGATCATCGCCGAGACGATCACCCGCGCCAGCGAGAACATCCAGGAAGGCCAGTCCATCGCCCGCCCGCTCGACGAGTCGGGCCAGTTCCCGCCGATGGTGATCCACATGATCAAGGTCGGCGAGCGCACCGGCGAGCTGGAGCGGATGCTGAACCTGATCGCCGACGCCTACGACGAGCAGGTGGAGAACGCGGTGAATGCCGTTACTTCCTTGCTTGGCCCGCTCACGATCGTCGTGATGGGCGGCGTCGTCTTCATCGTGGCACTCGGCTTGCTCACGCCGATGCAGCAGCTCTCCTCCTCGATTCGAACCTCGATCTGACGCCGCCGGAAGGCCGCTGGATCCCACGCCAGGAGCGACCCATGTCCCTCGATTCCGCCCTCCGCGGCCGCAGCCGCGACCTGATCGAGCGCGCGCAGGCGCGCCTGCAGGCCCTGCAGGCCGCCGACCGTCGCCGGGGTCGCCGCGGCATGACCCTGCTCGAGGTCATGATCGTCATCGCGATCATCCTGATGCTGATGGGCACCCTCGCGTTCGGCCTGACCGGCATGTACGAGAGCGCGCGCGCCGACAACGCCCGCCTGATGATCACCAAGATCGACCAGAAGGTGAAGGTCTACCAGCTGCGCAAGAAGAAGCTCCCCGACAGCATGGAGGAGCTCTACCGGGGTGAGGACGCGCCGATCGACCCGTGGGGCAACCCGTTCCTGTTCCGCAAGGGCGGCAAGAAGGGCTACGACATCGTGTCCATGGGCCGCGACGGCAAGGACGGCGGCGCCGGCCCCGACGAGGACATCAAGCTCTCCGAGTTCACGGACTAGCCATGCGAGCCCGCCTGCCGGAGCGGCTTCGACAGGGTGTCACCGCGCTCCGCGGTGGGCGCGCGTCGCGGCGTGATCGGGCGGGCTTCACGCTGCTGGAGCTGCTGATCGTCATGGCGATCCTGCTCCTGCTCTCGGTGGTGGTGCTGCCGGCGGCGTCCACGATGCTCATGCTGGAGCAGCGCGGGGCCGCCCGCGACGTGGCGCTGATGTACGAGCAGCTCCACGACGAGGCGGTGCTGCGCAACAAGACCTACCGCATCGCCTACAACCTCGACGCCAACACCTACGAGGTCGAGGTGGGTGACGCGGGCGCCACCGTGTTCGCCGACGCCGACGCCGCCCGCGCCTTCGAGGAGCGCATCAAGGACAAGCTCGACGACGCCGACCCCGAGGAGCGGCGCCAGCTGCTGTCCCAGGAGGACTTCCAGAAGCTGTCGGGCCACGAGTACGCCGGCACGTTCGAGCTCCCCCAGTCCACGGCGTTCAAGAGCGTCTACACGCCCCAGTACGACGAGCCGGTGCGGTCCCGCGCCGCCGACCCGAAGGGCAGCGAGAGCGACAAGGGCCACGGCAAGGACAAGGGCAAGGACAAGGGCCCGCGCATCGCCTACAGCTACGTGTTCCCCGACGGCACGGCCGAGTTCACGCTCGTGCAGATCGTGGCCGCCGACGATCCCGAGGACGGCTACACCGTCTCGGTCGATCCGTTGTCGGGCCGCGTCCAGCTCCACACCGAGCTGATCGACCGCCACGACCAGTGGACCTTCCTGCCCGACGAGGGTCCGAGGCTGAACCTGTGAGCCGCGCAGCGCGCCAGGGCTTCACCCTCCTCGAGGTGATGATCGCCATCGGCATCCTCGTCACCGGCCTCGTCGTGCTCGTGCAGATGCAGGCCGAGGCGGCGGCGATGACGATCGCGGCCGACCGGATGCTCGTCGCCACGCAGCTCGCCCAGGACAAGCTCACCGAGGTCCGGATGCTCGTGGAGCACGAGGGCTTCACGCCGGACGGTGACATCTACGAGGACGGCGACTTCGACGACTTCGGCGACGACGCGCTGAACGTCGAGTTCGACGATCTGTCCGACTACCACTACGAGTTCCTCGTCACCGAGATCGACCTCGGGCTGGCCGGCGATCTGACGTCGGTGGCGTCCAACCTCGCCAGCAGCCTGGGCGGTGGCCTCGACGGCGAGGCGCCCCAGATCCCCGACCTGTCCGGCCTCGGCATCAGCAGCGAGACCATCACCGACATGCTCAGCCCGTTCATCCGCGAGGTGCGGGTGCGCGTGTGGTGGGGCGAGGACTCCGACGAGGCCGAGGAGAACGGCGACGAGGTGGTGATCACCACCCACGTCATCAACCCGGCCCCCAACATCCTCGGCGCCGCGTCCGGCCTCGGTGGGGGCCTCGGTGGCCTCGGTGGCGGCGCCGGTGCAGGCGGCGCGGGCGCGGGCCGCGGCGGCGTCGGCGCGGGCACCGGTGGCCGGGGCCTCGGCGGCAACGGCAGCGGCAACGGCGTCGGCGGCTCACGCAACCTTCCGCGCGGCGGTGGCGGCGGTGGCCGGTTCGGCGGTGGCAAGTGAGCGCGCGCGCCCTCGGCGACCGTCGGGCCGCGTGGCCGGCGCGCACCTTCGCGCCGCGTCGCGCCCGGCGCGGCCTCACCGTCATCGAGCTGATGCTGGCCATCACCATCGTGGTCGTCATGGCCATGGTGGGGTGGGGGTCGCTGCAGGGCGCCATCGAGATGAACGAGGCGCTGTCCGAGGGCGACATCACCACCCGCTCGGCCCGCGCCGCCCTGGGGCGCATGCGGCGCGAGCTCCAGCTCGCCTACCTCACGCCCAACCGGCGCCTGGCCGGCGACCCCGAGGCCCAGACCACCATCGACCCGCGGTTCGTGACCGTGTTCGTGGCGGAGGACAACGACCCCGACACGCTCTGGTTCGCCACGCTGGCCCACAAGCGGCTCTACCGCAACGCCAACGAGTCCGACCAGGCCGAGGTCACCCTGTGGACCGAGCGCGCCCCGCGCGACATGGGCCCGGGCGAGATCCTGTACCACCGCGAGTCGCGCCGCATCGACGGCGAGCCCGACGAGGGCGGCCGCATCTGGCCGCTCGCCTACCACGTCGACACCTTCAACCTGCGCTTCCTCGACAGCGCCTCGTTCGAGTGGTTCGACGAGTGGGACACCCAGAACGGCGAGGCCGGCTACGTGCTGCCCCGCGCCGTCCAGATCGGCCTGGTCCTGCTGGCCCCCGACCCCGACGACGAGGGGCGGAGCAAGGAGGTGCCGTTCGTCACCACGGTGATGCTCGAGTACGCCGACCCGGTCAGCCCGCTGTCGGGCAACCCGCTCAACCCGCTCGCACAAGACGCGGTGACCCAGTGACGCGCGCGGCCTCCTGGGGGGCGTGGGTGTGGCGCGAGCTCACCCGCGAGCGCGCGCTGCCGCGGCGGCGTGCCGTGGCGCGTCACGGCCGGTCGAGCCGCGCCGGCATCGCGCTGCTCATGGCCGTAAGCATCATCGCGATCCTGACCGTGATGGTCACCGAGGTGGTGCACGCCGCGTCGGTGCGCATCCAGCTCGCGGGCGCCCAGCGCGACGAGGCCAAGGCCGAGGCCCTGGCGTCGGGCGGCATCCAGTTCTACCGGCTGCTCCTCATCGCGAGCAAGCAGCTGGAAGGCAACCCGATGATCGAGCAGGCCGGCCTGCTGCTCGGGATCAACGCCGACAGCCTCTGGCAGGTGATCCCGTCGGTGAGCTCGAGCCTGCTGCGGATGCTGCTCGTCACCGACGGCGACGAGGACGAGGCCCGCAAGATCCAGAACCGCGGCGGTCTCACCGACGCCCAGATCGCGCAGAGCCGCGAGATCTCGTCGCAGACCAACCTCAAGAAGGCCTTCCTCGACTTCGACGGCGACTTCACCGCCTCGGTGTTCGACGAGGACCAGCAGATCTACATCGGCGACCTGCGCGGCCCCACGCTCGTCGACCTGCAGAGCTCCCCCCACGGCATCCTGCTCGGCGGCATGTTCTTCGGCGAGGACGAGCAGGAGTGGCTGCGCGACGAGAACCTCGACAAGTGGGAGCTCATCGCCAACCTCGCCGACTGGACCGACGCCGACGACGACCGCATCTACCTGGGCGGCCGAGAGAGCGCCTTGTACGAGGATCTCCCCGATCCCTACCTGCCGAAGAACCAGGCGTTCGACACCGTGCAGGAGATCCGTCTCGTCGCCGGCTGGGAGCGGGACTACGTCTGGCAGAAGTACGGTCGGTTCCTCACCATCTACGGCGGCAAGAAGGTCAACGTGAACACCGCGCGCCAGCGCGTGCTCAAGGCGCTCCTCGCCAGCTACATCCAGCCGCCGCCCACCGAAGACTCCATGGATCTGATCATCGACATGATCCAGGCCTTCCGGAACACGCTCCCGATGCTGGGGGAGGGCGGGGTCTTCCGTCAGGGCGCCCAGTTCGTCGAGTTCGTCCAGCAGTACGCCCCGGGCACGGTGGATCCGGCGATGAAGAACGCCATCACCACGAAATCGCGGGTGTTCCGGGTCACGTCCAAGGGTGAGGTCGGGCGCGCCACGGTCGAGATCGAGGCGGTCTTCGACTTCGACAAGAATCCGAGCGGCAAGGTCCTCTACTGGCACATCGAGTAGGGTCGAAGGGAGAGTCATGGCTCGACTGATCGCGATCGATCTGGGCGCCTGGGCGGTCAAGGTGTCCGTCTTCCAGGGCTCGGCCGAGGCCGAGAACCTGGAGGGCGAGTACCTGCGGCGGGTGCCGCAGGACGGCACCGAGCGGCCCACGATGGCCGACCGGCTCGCCACGCTCGATCTCATGCTGCGCGACCACCCCGAGTGGTCCGCCGAGGCCCACCTCACCGCGGTCACCTGGCCGTCGGAGCGGGCGAGCGTGCATCGCGTGATGCTGCCGTTCGCCACCGACGACCAGATCGGCCAGACGCTGCCGTTCGCCGTCGAGGCGGAGGTGCCGTTCGAGCTCGACGACATGGTGCTCGGCTGGCGCAAGGGAGACGACGTGGGCGAGATCCACGTCACCCTGGTGCGCCACGACGACCTCGAGCGGTTCATCGACGGTCTCGCCGAGCGCGACATGGACCCGCGCCGCGTCTACACCGACGGCGACGTGCTCGCCGCCTACGGCCGGTTCGGCGACAGCGTCACCGCCGTGGTCGACGTCGGCCACGAGCACACCACCATCGTCGTGTGCCGGGGCGGCAAGGCGCTGGCCTACCGCTCCGCGTCGGTGGCGGGCCGCTGGTTCACCCGGGTCATCCAGGAGGCGCTCGGCTGCTCCTGGGTCGAGGCCGAGGCGCTCAAGCACGGCGCGTCCGACGACGTGTCGCTGTCCGCGGCCGACGACGAGGACACCGCCCCGCTTCCCGAGGGCGACGACGAGCCCTCGGTCACCGCCGAGGCCACGGATCCGGCGTTCGGCACGCTGCCCGGCAAGGCCAAGCTCGCGCTCGAGGGCGCCATCGGCCTGCTCCTCGCCGAGGTCCGCGCCACCCTGGTCACCTTCGAGGACGAGCTCGGCGTCGAGATCGACGAGGTCGTGCTCTGCGGCGGTGGCGCGAACGTCCCCGACCTCGACACGTTCCTCCACCAGGACCTCGGCGTGCTCGTGCGTCGGGCCGACGACCCCACCGGCGGCCCCGTGCGCGCCGCGTTCGCGGTGTCGCGCGCCCTCGCCCACCACGTCACCGGCGAGTCCGAGGGGCCCGTCGACCTGCGCATCGACGATCTGGCCTACCACGGCGGCATGGACACGCCGCGGGCCATCCTGACCTACGGCGGCGCCACGCTCGCGTTCTTCCTGCTGGCCGTCGTCGCCCTGTCGTCCTGGCAGTACTACGACCTGTCCCAGCAGCGGGCGGCGGTCGACACGCGCATCGCCACCACGGTCACGGCGGTGGCGCCGGACCTGCCCGCCGGGCTCGACGGCAGCGGATACGTCTCCGCCCTGGCCGACCTGGTCTACGACGCCCAGCAGGAGGCCGAGTTCCTGGGTGACGTCGGCGCCGCGCCGCCCACCGTCGACATGCTCTACACGCTGTCGCGCGCGTTCCCGCCCCACCCCGACGTGATCGTCGACCTCAACGAGCTCGAGATCAACCCGGCGTCGATCCGCATCCAGGGCATCACCGAGAACTTCGCCGAGGTCGACCAGATCGGGCAGAGCCTCGAAGACGCCGGCGTGTTCGGCGGCGTGGTGGCCACGCCCAAGGACCGCGACAGCAAGGGGCGCCTGAACTTCACCGTCGACATCGACCGCGAGGCCAGCGGCGACGAGGTCGGCGACACCGACGAGCCCACGGGCGAGGAGGGCTGAGCGATGGACCGCATCCGTCACCTGCAGGCCCGTGCCGTCGAGATCTACGAGGCGCTGGGCTCCCGCGAGCGGCTGCAGCTCGCGATCGTGCTGCTGTTGTTCGGCACCCTGTTCGTGGGGCTGATCACCTGGCAGCTGCGCACCACCATCAACGATCGCGCGTCCCGCGTGCGCTCGGCGAAGGAGAACCTCGTGCAGGCCCAGGAGATGGCCGCCGAGTACAGCGTCCTGCAGGCCCGCCTCCAGGCGGCCGAGGCGCGGATGGGCCAGTTCAAGCCCAGCCAGATGAACACCTACCTGGAGCGGTGGGCCACCGGCGCGGGCGTCCAGCCCAACATGCGCATCCAGCCCATCGGCGAGCCCTCGGTGGTGGGCTCGTTCAAGGAGCAGTCGGTGCGCGTCCAGCTCGACGACGTGCTGCTCGAAGGCCTCGTCGACTTCCTGTACGCGGTCGAGACGTCGCCCTACCCGATCCGGGTCCGCACCGCGAAGTTCAAGGCCACCGAGAAGCGCGACGAGCGCTTCATCGACCTCGACATGGAGCTGGTGGCCTACACGAAGGAGGAGGGATGAACCGCATCCTGTGGTGGATCGGCGGGGCCGTCTGGTTCGCGCTCGTCTTCGCGGCCGTGTTCCTGCTGACGTTCCCGTCGGGCAAGGCCGCGCGGCGGGTGGCCTACGAGGTCAACCAGCGCACGAACGGCGCCTACCACTTCCAGGCCGCGGCGGTCACGCCGTGGTGGATCGGCCTGCGGGCCACCAACGTCATCGTCTCCGAGGTCGATCGGTTCGCAGGCGCCGACGCGCTGCCCAAGCCCGTGTTCTTCGGCGAGGACGTCGGCGTCCACGTCGGCGCGCTGTCGATCCTGCGCCGGGCCTACGCCTTCACCGGCTACCTCGTGCTGGGCGGCAGCCCGCTCGACTTCGTCGTGCGCACGGTGCCCAAGGACGACCGCATGGCCGTCCGCGCGCTCGAGATCGAAGGCCGCAGCGTGCCGATCACCGACCTGCTCGGCCTGATCCCCAGCGCGGGCGGGGTGGCCGACCTCACCGGCACCGTCGACATCGACGTCGATCTGTCGATGGGGCAGGGCCTCGACAAGGCCGACGGCGACGTGTCGATCCAGGGCCGCGGTCTCGTCCTGCAGACGATGACCGTGCCGGCGATGGGCTGGGAGGATCACGAGGTCGACGCGAGCATCGACGAGCTCGACCTGCGCCTGCGCGTCGACGAGGGCAAGGGCGACGTGGTCCGCGCGCTGCTGGCCACCAACCTCGCCGAGCTCGACATGGACGGCACGATCAGCTTTGCCGACCAGCTCGACCGCAGCCGCATCGAGCTCGACGTCAAGGGCGAGCTGCGCGACTGGACCGACACCCCGCTCGCCTCGTTCCGCACGCTCGTCGACCAGCTGCTGGTCAGCGCCCACTGGTCCGACAACAGCTACCACTGGAAGGTCGACACCAGCCTCGGCCGGTTCAGCATCGCCGACTTCCGGCCGTCCTACGAGGCCTCGCGCGGCAGCACGCGCACGCCCACCTCCACGCCCTACCGGCCGACGACCCCCGCGCCGTCGGTGCCGCCGATGGCGCCGACGCCCCCGGTGGTGCCGTCGTCGGTTCCTGCCCAGCCCACGGTGCGTCCGGAGCCGGTCGTCGACGACGGGCTCGACGGCGAGCCCATCGAGGACGACGACCTCGGCGAGCCGAACGAGGACGACTTCGAGGGCGAGGAAGGCGACGAGGAGTTCAACGACGACGAGCCCGAGGCCGACGGGTACTGACCCGCGCGCACGGCCTCACTGGGCCGCGTCCGCGGCCTCACTGCGCCGGGCCGTGTCCACGGCCTCACGGCGTCGGGTCGTGTCCGGCGAGGGCGCGTGTGAGCACGCGGCCCTTGTCGACGGTCTCGGCCCACTCGTCCGCCGGCACCGAGTCGGCGACGATGCCGCCGCCGACGCCGAACCGGGCGTCGCCGTCCCGGAACACGGCGGTGCGGATCGCCACGGACCAGGCGGCGCGGCCATGCCCCGACGCGTAGCCGATGGCGCCGCAGTACACGCCGCGTCCGTCGGGCTCCAGCGTGGCGATGCGGCTGGCGGCGCGCACCTTCGGTGCCCCGACGACGGATCCTGGCGGGAACAGGGCGGCGAGCGCCGACCACGCGTCCGCGTCGGGCCGCAGGCGCGCCTGCACCACCTGGCTGGCGTGGTGGACGTTGGCGTGGGGGGTGAGGGTGCGGGGACCGACGGTCACGGTGCCCGGGCGCGCGACGCGGCCGAGATCGTTGCGGCAGAGGTCGACGATCATCGTCAGCTCGGCGCGCTCCTTGGGACTGTCCCGCAGCGCGTCGGCGTGGGCGGCGTCCACGGCGGGATCGGGATGCCGGGGCCGGGTGCCCTTGATCGGCTCGGTGACGGCGACCTCGCCCTGGACGTCGAGCAGGCGCTCGGGGCTGTTCGACAGCACGCGCACGCCGGGCGCCACCACGAGGTAGGCGCCGCGGCCCGGACGGGAGCCGTGGCGCAGGCGGCGCCAGGCTTCCCACGGGTCGCCCGCACCGTCCACCCACACCGCACGGGTGAGGTTGAGCTGGTAGTGGTCGCCTTCTGCGATCCACGCCTGGACCTGCCGCACGGCGGCCTCGTAGGCCGTGCGCGACACGCTGCGGGTCGGCCGGACGGACGCGGGCGGTGGGGGATCGAGCGGAACGGCCGCGTCCAGCAGGGCCCGCCCTTCTGCCTGCCGGGCGGCGGTGCCGGTGGTCGTCCACGTGGCGCTCGGGCGGTGGTAGACGAGCGCGCCCGGATAGTGGCCGAGCCAGACGTCCGGCTCCCACGTGGGCGGGCCGGCGGGCACCGGGGCCACCACGTGGCCGGCGCCGTAGCCGACGTAGCCGACGCAGCCGGCCACGAACGGCAGCGCGACGTCGCCCGACGCGCCACCGGTGAGGCGTCGGCCGGCCTCGGGCCAGGCGGTCGGGTCGGTGGTGCTGTCCTCAGGGTCCCACACCAGGACGGACCCGTCCTCGTCGTCGCCCCCGTCGAGCCATGCGGCGCCGACGCGGTCGCGCAGCAGCGCGAAGACCGACTCGGGCGTGGGGGAGGGCAGGCGCACGCGGGCTCCGGGCGGGGGCGGTGGGTATCCGGGCGACCCGCGTTGTGCCGTGCGATCCGGGAGGCTACGATGGCGCCGCAGTGTGCCCCCCCTCCCGCCGCGGTTCCCGCCGAGGCCCGATGACGCCCTCCTCCTTCCTCCTCGCCCTCGCGCTGTCCATCGCGCCCGCTCGTGCCGACGACGTGGCGGAGCTGCCGGCGCTCGGTCCCGAGGTCGACGGCATCTGGGCGTGGGTCGACCGCCTGGACGGCGAGGTGCTGCCCGACGAGGCGCTCGCCGCCCTCGACGAGGACGCGGCCGCCGAGGCCCTGCTGCTCGAGGAGCTCCGCAGCCTCGACATCCCCGACGACTACTACGCCGACCCCCGGCGGGTGCTCACCGGCGATCCCTACCAGCTCGGGCTGCTCGACCCGTCCGAGTTCGACCTGCCGTTGGTGCTCAACGCCCACGTCGAGCGGTGGCTGGGCGTGCTCACCGGACCGGGCCGCAAGTACTTCCGCGTCTGGCTGCAGCGCAAGGCCCGCTACGAGCCGATGATCAACGCCGAGCTCGACGCCGCGGGCCTGCCGCGCGATCTCATCTACCTGTCGATGATCGAGTCGGGCTTCAACAGCTATGCCCTGAGCTCGGCCAGCGCCGGGGGGCTCTGGCAGTTCATCCCCACCACGGCGCGGCTGTACGACCTGCAGGTCGACTTCTGGCTCGACGAGCGGCGCGATCCCGAGAAGGCCACGCGCGCGGCACTCGCGATGCTGTCCAGCCTCCACAACCGCTTCGGCGACTGGTACCTCGCGTTCGCCGCCTACAACACGGGCCCCGCGCGCATCGCCCGCGCGCTCGACCGCGCCGAGTCCGACGGCGGCAAGGTCGACTACTGGGCCCTGCTCGAGCAGGACCTGCTCCACCGCGAGACCGAGGGCTACGTCCCCAAGATCATCGCGGCGATGATCATCGCCAAGCACCCCGAGCGCTACGGCTTCACCGACATCGTGCCCGAGGCACCCCTGTCCTACGACAGCGTGCGCATCAACGACGCGGTCGACGTCGACGTGCTCGCCACCTGCGCCGGCCTCGACGAGGACGGCTTTCGCGCGCTGAACCCGGCGCTGCGTCGCTACGCGGTACCCGAGGGCGGCGTCGACCTGCGTGTCCCCCTGGGCGCCGCCGACACCTTCCTCGCCGCCCTCGACGCCGTGCCCGCGGCGGAGCGGCGCCGGATCGTGATGCACGAGGTCAGCCGGGGCGAGAGCCTGTCGGGCATCGCCAGCCGCTACGGCGTGTCGCTGTCCGAGGTCCAGTCGGCCAACCACATCCGCAACGCCAACCAGATCGCGATCGGCCAGAAGCTGGTCATCCCGATGATGGGGGCGTCGGTCGACGCGGTGCTCCAGACGCGCCGCGTGGACGCGCCGGCCGCATCGGCGCCCGCGAAGGCGGCCCCGTCGACGCCCACGGCCGAGCCGGTCAAGCGTCCCACCACCTACACGGTGCGCAGCGGCGACGCGCTGTCCGAGATCGCCGAACGCACGGGCGTGTCGATGGCCGACCTGCAGCGCTTCAACGGCGTCACGGATCCGTCGCGCATCCAGGTGGGCCAGACCCTGCGGCTCACGGCCCCCGAGGGGCAGGCCGCAGCGCCCGCGGCGGCGGCCGCCAAGACCACCACCTACACGGTGCGCAGCGGCGACACCCTGTCCGAGATCGCCGCGCGCTTCGGTGTGAGTGTGGCCGACCTCGTCCGCTGGAACGGCTTGAAGGACGCGAGCGCGGTGCGCGCCGGGCAGTCGCTCAAGCTCGTCGAGCCCGCGGTCTCCTGGCGCTCCCACACCGTCGCCAAGGGCGAGAGCCTCGGCATCATCGCCAACCGCTACGGCGTGAGCGTGTCCGACCTGATCGCGTGGAACCACCTCAAGGGCAGCACGATCTACCCGGGCGACACGCTGCGCATCCGCGCGAAGTAGCCGTGCTGCCCGTCGACGAGGCGCGGGCGCGCGTGCTGGCGACGGTGGTCCCCCTGCCGTCGGAGCCCGTGCCGGTGCTGCAGGCGCTCGACCGCGTGCTGGCGGCCGACGTCGTCGCGACGGTGGACGTGCCGCCCTGGGACAACAGCGCCATGGACGGCTACGCCGTGCGGTCGGCCGACCTGGGCCCGGACGGCGGCGCGCTCACCGTCCTCGAGGTCGTGCCGGCCGGGCGCGCGCCGACGGTGCCGGTGACCACGGGCACCACCACCGTCGTCATGACGGGCGCTCCGATGCCCGAGGGCGCCGACGCCGTCGTGGTCGTCGAGGACTCGGACGGGGCGCGGTCCGGCACCGCCCACCTCACGGCCGGTGCGACGCCGGGCCGCTACGTCCGCCGGCGCGGGGCGGACGTCGCCCGCGGGGCCACGGTGCTGGCGCGGGGCACCACGCTCGGACCGGCACACCTCGGCCTGATCGCGTCCGTCGGACAGTCCGAGGTCGACGTGGTGCGCCGTCCGTGCGTCGCCATCCTCACCACCGGCGACGAGGTGGTGCGGGCAGGCGGCGCGCTCGGCCCCGGTCAGATCCACGGCAGCAACCACCTCACGCTCGCCGGCCTCGTGGTCCGCGCGGGCGGCACGCCGATCGACGCCGGCCACGTGGGCGACGATCCCGCCGCGCTCGTCGCCGCCCTCGACCGCGCCCTCGACGCCGACGTGGTGCTCACCACCGGTGGGGTCAGCGTCGGCGATCACGACCACGTCAAGGACGCGCTCGCCGCGGTGGGCATCGCGAGCGCGTTCTGGAAGGTGCGCATGAAGCCGGGCAAGCCGCTCGCCTTCGGCACGGCGGCGCGCGACGGGCGCACGGTGCCGGTGTTCGGCCTGCCGGGCAACCCGGTCAGCTGCATGGTGAACTTCCTGCAGTTCGCGCGCCCGTGGCTCCGGGCAGCGATGGGCGACCCCACGCCCCACCTGCCGATCGTCGACGCCACCTGCGCCGACGACCTGCGCAGCCGCCCCGGACGCGCCCGGCTGGAGCGGGTCGTGCTGCACCGACCGGCAGCGGGCGACGATCCGTCCGGCTGGACCGTGACCGGCACCGGGGACCCGTCCAGCGGCGTGCTCACGTCCATGGCGCGCGCCCACGGGCTCGTGCTGATCGGCCCCGACGAGGCGGGCCCGTGCCCCGGCGACCGCGTACGCGTCCAGCTCCTCGACGCCTCGTTCCTGGACCGCCCCGACGTGGCGTTCGGGTGGTGACGGCGGACGGACGCCCCGACGGCTTCGTGCTCGCGGGCGGTGCGTCGGTGCGGATGGGATCGGACAAGGCGCGGGTGCGGGGACCGGACGGGCTGCCACTCGCGGTGCACGTCGCCCGCGCGCTCGCCGCCGTCTGCGGTCGCGTGCGCGTGGTGCGCCACGGGCCGGAGCCGTCGCCCGATCCTGACTGGCCCGAGCTCGCGGTCGTCGTGGACACGCCCGGGGACCGGCACCCGCTGCGGGGGGTGGCGGCGGCCCTCGCGGCAGCGACCACACCCACCGTGATCGTGGCGCCGTGCGATCTCGGTGCGCTGACGACCGAGGCCGTGCACGCGCTGTGGCGTGGCGCGGCCGGGGGCGAGGCCGTCGCGGGCGACGGGTCGCGCCTGCACCCGCTGTTCGCCGTCCTCGACCGTGCCCGTGCCTCCGCCGCCGCGCGGGCGGCGGACGAGGGCACCAGCGTGCGCGGCTGGGTCGCCGGCCTGCCCGTGGTGGTGCTGCCAGCGTCCGTGCTGTGCAACGTCAACCACCCGTCGGACGTCTTCGACCTGCGAGCCGGCCCGGACGGGATCGGCTAAGGGCGGGCGCTCGGTCCACGCCGCATCGGCGGGGCTGCTGGGGAGGGAAGGTCGATGGCCTACGCGATGCTCGTGCTCTCGGCGGTGTGCTTCGCCGCGCTCACGTGGTTCGCCTGGATCGGGCAGCTGGGCTTCAAGGGCCTGGTGCTCGTGCTGGTCGCGGGCGTCACCTTCTGGCTCGGCCGCCGCGGACTCACGCGGGATCAGCGCAAGGTCATCGACCTGCCGGCCAAGATCCTGTTCACCATCGTGGGTGCGATGGCGCTGCTGCGCCACCCGATCAGCCTGGGCGACGGTGAGGGCCACGTGCCCCTGCACACCGCGATCTCGAGCTACATCGACCAGGTCGACACCACCACGTTCGTCACGTTCGCGCTGGTGGCCATGGGCGTGAAGTTCGTCGGCGTGATCACGTCGGCCTACGGCTGGCACCTGCTGCTGCGCGGCCAGGGCATCCGGTTCCCGTTCTGGCAGAAGATCATGACGTCGTTCCTGATCGGCCGGTTCATCGGCACGTTCATGCCCTCCACCATCGGGCTCGACGGCTACACGCTCTACGAGGCCTCGCGCTACTCGAACCAGACGGCGCGCGCGGTCACGGCCAAGGGTCTCGAGAAGTTCATCGGCGTCACCGGCCTGTTCCTCGGCATGGTGGTCACCATGCCCTTCGGGTACTCGGTCATCGAGCGCGTCACCGAGCAGGCGGGCCGTCCCGAGGCCGCGCCGCTCCTCGCCGGCGCCATCCTGCTGGTGGCGGGCGGCATCTCCGCGGCGGTGGTGATCGGGCTCGTGTGGCCGGTGGTGCTCGTGCGCGTGCTCGAGCTGCTCACGCGGCTGGTCGGCGGCGACCCCACGTCCGACAAGCTGCCCCCCGGGGCCGTCGGCAAGGTCGTGCGCCTGCTCAAGCAGTTCACCGACGCGGTGGGCGCCTACCACGGCAAGGTCGGGCTGCTGATGACGACGCTGTTCGCCAAGTTCATCACCCACTTCACCACCGCGGTCGTCTACTACTTCACGGGCCTCGCCATCGGCGTGGCCACGGTCGAGTTCTGGCCGGTCGTGTTCGGCTCCACCATCCAGATCCTCGCCACGGTCCTGTCGCCCACCATCGCCGGCGAGGGCGCGCGGGAGGCCTTCCAGGCGATGCTCCTGTCGCACCAGTACGGCGGCGTGGCCCAGGCCGTCCTCGCGGGTGCCCTCGGGTTCATCGCGGCGGAGGCGGCCACGCTCTGGGGCGGCCTGTTCCTGTGGACGCGCACCCCCGAGTGGCGGCCGACGTTCTGCGAGGTCGACGGCGTGCAGGTCGACTACGCCTGGCTCGCCGACGACGACGGCACGGGCTTCTCCGCCGACAAGGTGGCTGAGCTGCAGGGCCAGCGCGAGTCCTGAGGGCGCTCGGGGCGCGGGGCGGGCCTCAGAAGGTCACACCCCAGGTCACGTAGACCTGGAACGGCAGCTTCTCGCTCGACAGGTCGAGGCCCTCGGTCCACAGCGGCCACGCGAACGTGGCGGTGACCGCGCCCGGCGACACGCCGAAGTTGTCGGTGATGAGCCCCAGGCCCGCCGACGCGCCCACCGCCGACACGCGCGTGCCGTCGTCGAGACCGACGCCGCCGTCGATGCCGAGCAGCAGGTTCACGTCGCGCAGCCAGAGCAGCCACAGGGGCACGCTGCCTTGCGACAGCAGCACCGGACGGTACTCCAGCGACGCCACGCCCTGCACGTCGGTCTGGACGACGTCGTCGGGGATGCCGCGCACGCCCGACCAGCCGCCGAACGTCAGCCGCTGCTGGGGGATGTCGGTGGCGGCGAACCCCGTCGCGAGGCGCCCCGCGAGCACGTGCCGCGGGTGCCACGCCTTCTGGAACGCGCCGCGCGCCGAGACCCGGAAGTACTCGCGCCCTTCCCCCGGTGCGCCGCCCGCCGACACGCCCACGGCGACCCGTCCGCCGTTGCGCGGGAAGAGCGTGGACTCACGGTTGTCCCACGCGTAGGACGCCGAGCCGCCGATCACGTAGGGGATCGGGGCGTCGCTGGGGAAGTTGGGGTTGAGCCACGTCCCCTCCACGCCCAGCGTGACGCTGTGCTGCCGCACCGTGGGCTGGGTGAGCGGACCGAAGTAGCGCGTGTAGCCGAACAGCCCGCTCAGGCGCTCCCGCTGGTTCGTCGACAGCACCAGGCGCACCTGGTTGTAGGTGTCGGCTGCGCCGCGGGCGGTGACCACCGCGTAGGCCGAGGCGAAGGCCTGGCTCGCGCTGATCGAGGCGACCTGGCCCCACAGCGTCCACCGGATGCGCGCGGGCTGGGTGTCGCCGATGCGGCTGCGCTGGGCGGTGTGGCGGTCGGGGTCGAGCACGACGCGATGCGGCGGCGCGTCGAGGGTCCACGAGACCGTGTCGACGTGGCCGGGCGCCTCCCACGTGCGCCGCTCCCCGTCGATCGCCACCACCACGGTCTCCGCGGGCGCGCCGTCGTCCACGGACCGGTGCACGGTGACGGTGTCGTCGTCCAGCGCCAGCGTGTAGTCCTGGTCGGACGGGTAGGGGACGCGCCAGCGGTCGAGCGCCTCCAGCGGCACGCCTGCGGCCGTGGCAGCCTCCGACAGCGACCACCCGAGCGCGAGGTGGCGACCGAGGCGCTGGGCGGCCGCGGCGCCGTACGTGTCGGCGACCTGGGCGGCGACCTGGGTGCCGGGGGCGTGCGGGGCGAAGCGCTCGGCGAGATCGTCGGCGACGCGATCGGTGGGCACCACGCGGTGGAGCACCTCCTGCTGGAACGCCATCTCGCGGGTGTACAGCGCGGCGTCCACGAACGGGATCCACCGCGTGAGCCCGAGGAGGTTGACGGTGGTGCGACGGACCAGGCGGTCGTTGTGCACCCGGCCGAAGGCAGCGCCGCCGACCTCGCGCACGAACGGATCGGGGTCGCCCTGCCACGCGGTGACGAGGCCCCGGACGACGGCCTCGCGGTGGGTGCGCTGGAACCAGGTGAACGTGCGGAAGGCGCGGTCGGAGACGTAGGCGAGCTCCTGGCCCGGGCGCACCAGCCGGCGACGCAGCGGCGCCTGCACGACGGTCCCCGTCCACGTGTGGCCCTCCTCGACCGCGAGCGGGAGCTGATCGGCCAGGTTGCGCACCAGCGCGCGGCGCGGTCGTCCCCGGGTGACCAGGTCGACCGACCAGCCCTCCCCCTGCAGCGGGGTGGTGCGACCGCGCGGCACCACCGCGAGGCTCACGCGGTCGCTGTCGCCGGACCAGTCGAGGGTGCCGTGAGCCGTGGTGCCGCCCACGACGAGCGTGGCGTCGGGGGGGGCGGCGACGTGCACGGTCCACCTCAGCGGGACCAGCGCGCCGTCGCGGAGCGGGGTGGGGTACCACGCGCCGTTGCCGTACAGGCCCTTGCCGGTGGCGCCGACGTCGCCCCAGCGCTTCGGCAGCCGGGCGGTGAACGCGACCACGTCGCCGTCCCGTGTGAACGTCATCGTGCCGCGGTCGATCGCGCCGGGGAACGTGCGGGCGACCTCCAGCTCGGGCTCGGGGACGGGCAGGGTGGTGAGCGCGTCGACGACGTCGAGGTCGGCGTCGGGCGGGAGCAGCAGCGTGCCGGTGACCGTGCGCAGGTCGGGGCCGACGGTCGCCGTGAGCGTGACCTCGGGCAACGCGTCGTCGGCCCACGCCCCGGCCGTGGCCCAGGCCAGCGCGAGCCCACCCACCAGCCCGGTGTGCGGTCGGAGGCGTCGCAACGGTCGGTGCCCGGGCGTGTCGACCTCCCTCGGCCCGTGGCGCGGGCGGGGCCGCGACGCCGGTGCGTGTGGCCCGAGGGTCAGTACGTGAAGCCGACCGCGACGGCGACGTTGCCGACGGCCCGCAGCGTGTAGCCGCCGGTGACCCGCAGCACGAACTGGCCGGTGATCAGCTGCAGGCCGCCGCTGAACCGGGCCGTGGCGATGGCGGGCTGCGAGGCCAGGGCCTCGGGGTTGTGGGAGCGCCGGCCGTAGGTGACGGCGCCGATCGCGATCACGTCGTCGTCGGACAGCAGCGGCGTGGCGCTGATCACGAGCAGCGTGATGTCGAGGTAGGGCGCGATCTTGGTGGTGCGGACGCCGCCGGTGCTGCCGAACGCCCACTGGGAGCCGAGCGAGCCGCCGAGCTCGAACACGCCGAGCTCGAGCTCGTCGTTGCCGACGTAGCCGGTGTAGCCGAGGTGGACGCCCACGTCGGGGTAGGGCTTCCAGCCCTCGACGAGCGCGGCGCGCAGGAAGCCCCCGAACACGCCCTGTCGGGACATGCCGACCCAGCGGCCGGTCATGCCGAGCTCGACGCTGAACGGCAGGCCCTTGCGGACGGTGACGCCCGGCGCGAAGAAGAACGCGCCCGGATCCTCGTCGACGTGGGCACGCGACCAGGGAGACGGCCCCAGGCGGTCGGACGTGGACGTGACGGCGAGGTTGGACTCGGCGACCACCTCGAAGCCCGACGCACCCAGCGTGCCGGGCGGCAGGATCGTGGCCGTGGCGATGCTCGCGCCGAGCTCGCGGATGAGCTGGGCGTAGTCCTCGGACAGCTGCTCGGTGTCGACCACGCGGATCCCGTCGTGCACCGTCATCCCGGAGAGGGTGACGTCCTCGGGCCATGCGGCGTGCGCGGCGGCGGGCAGGAGCAGGGCGACGAGGGCAGGGCCGACAGGGTGGCGCATTGGCTATCCGTGTACCGCGGGCAGACTAGCGCGCGGCGCTGTGTCGTGACAACGCAAGCTCGCCGATCGGATCGGGGGCGGGATACCTGGAGGCCTTGTGTCGCCGCCCCGTGCCGGGCCTCCCCTCGACCGCGAGCCCAGCCCGTCATGCCCGACGTCGATCCCGTCCACCTGGTCCAGCCCGCGGCCACCCGCGTGCGCGACCCCGTCAGCGGCCGCAGCGCCTGGCTCGCGGGCCTCGTGCAGCGCGTGCGGTTCGAGGGGGAGGTGCTTCGGTTCGCCGTGGTCACCACACCCGAGCATGCGCCCGGCGACGGTGGGCGGCTCGCCGAGGCGATCGTCGCCAACCTGCGCGGGCAGGGCTGGGACGGGCCGATCGCGCCCGAGGTCGGCGTCACCGGCGGACGGGCCGGGGGGGCGGTCCGGGCCACGCAGCCCGCCGGGGTGATCCCGGGCATGGAGGGCCCCGGGCTCGCGCCCCACGGCGGACCGATCGTGCGCAAGCCGCTCGACGGCGTGCGGCACGTGGTGGCGGTC
Source organism: Alphaproteobacteria bacterium (assembly GCA_020632915.1). Lineage (GTDB taxonomy): Bacteria > Myxococcota_A > UBA796 > UBA796 > JACKEO01. The sequence goes on from JACKEP010000006.1 coordinate 255,176, forward strand.
GCGTCGGGCAAGGGCGGCGTGGGCAAGTCCACGGTGGCCGCCAACCTCGCGGTCGCGCTGCGCCGTCGCGGCTTCCGGGTCGGCCTGGCCGACGCCGACGTCCACGGGCCCAGCGTGTCGATCATGATGAACGTCACCGCGCGGCCCGCGCTCACCGAGGGCGGCAAGGCCGTGCCGCCCATGGCCTACGGCGTGCGGTGCATGTCGATGGGTCTGCTGGTCGACCCGAACGAGGCGATGATCTGGCGCGGTCCGATGGTGCAGGGGGTGGTGCGCCAGTTCCTGCAGGACAGCGCCTGGGGCGACCTCGACGTGCTGCTCGTCGACCTGCCTCCGGGCACGGGCGACGCGCAGCTCACCCTCATCCAGGCCGTCGCCCTGTCCGGCGCCGTGATCGTCACCACGCCGCAGGAGGTGGCGCTGGCCGACGCCGTGCGCGGCATCGAGATGTTCCGTCGCCTCGAGGTGCCGCTGCTCGGGCTGGTCGAGAACATGGCCTGGTACACCCTGCCCGACGGCACGCGCGATCCCGTGTTCGGCGACGGCGGTGGCGTGCGCGTGGCCGCGTCCTACGGAGTCGACGTGCTCGCGCGCCTGCCCCTGCGCACGGCCATCCGCAAGGGGGGCGACGCCGGCCTGCCCGTGGCGCTGGGCGACGACGCCCTGGGTGCTGCGTTCCTCGACCTGGCCGACCAGGTGGCGGCGCGGCTCGGGATCGAGGCGACGGCGTGAGCCTGCCCGCCCGGGTGCCGGGGCTCACGCTGCCCGCCACCGGACCGCTCGTCGATCCCTTCGGGCGGGTCCACACCTACGTGCGCGTCAGCGTCACCGACCGGTGCAACTACCGCTGCACCTACTGCATGCCGGCCGAGGGCCTCGACTTCAAGCCGCGCGAGACGCTGCTGTCGTTCGAGGAGATCGAGCGCATCGTCACCGTGCTCCATCGCCTGGGCATCCGCCGCGTGCGGCTGACGGGCGGGGAGCCGCTGGTCCGTCGCGGGCTGCACCACCTGGTCGCGCGGCTGGCGGCGCTCGGGCTCGACGACCTCGCGATGACGACGAACGGTGAGTTGCTGGGCCGCCGCGCCGACGAGCTGGCCCGCGCCGGCCTGCGGCGCGTCAACGTCTCCCTCGACGCCATCGACCCGGGCGTGTTCGCGGCGATGTCGCGCGGCGGCGACGTGCAGCGCGTCCTCGCGGGCATCGACGCCGCCCGGGCGGCCGGCCTCACGCCGATCAAGATCAACGCCGTCATGGTGGCGGGCACGAACGACGACCAGGTGCTGCCGCTCGTGCGCGCCTTCGCCGATCACGCCGACGACACCGTGGTGCGGTTCATCGAGTACATGCCGTTCGGCGATGCCCGGCGGCAGCACCTCCCCGCGGCGGCCGTGCGCGACGTGCTGGCCCGTCACTACACGCTCGAGCCCGTCGGCCCCGGGCCCGGCGGACCGGCCGTCGACTGGCGCCTCGTCGAGACCGGCCAGCGCATCGGGTTCATCAGCCCGCTCACCGAGCACTTCTGCCAGGCCTGCAACCGGCTCCGCCTCGAGGCCGACGGCCACCTGCGCACGTGCCTGTCCCGCGACGACACCCCGAGCCTGCGGGACCTGCTCCGCGGCGGTGCCTCGGACGACGACCTCGACGCGGCGCTGCGCCGGATGGTGTGGGGCAAGGTGGCGGGCCACGAGGCCGACGCCGCCGTGTTCCGCGCGTTCGAGGGCGTGATGACCCGCATCGGGGGGTAGCCCGACGGCCGACGCGCTATCCTCGCGCCGCGAACAGGAGGCGTGCGTGGCGGGACGGGCGATCGTGGTGGGAGCGTCGAGCGGGATCGGTGCGGCGCTCGTGGCGCGGCTCGTGCGCGACGGGTGGAAGGTGGCTGCGGTCGCGCGCCGTCGCACCGAGCTCGACGCCGTCTGCGATCTCGCCACCGCCAACGGTCCCGGCGACGCCTTCGCGGTCGCCCACGACGTCACCGACACGGCCAGCGTCCCCGGCGCGTTCGCCGACGCCGTCGACCGCCTCGGCGGGCTCGACGTGCTCGTCTACGCGGCAGGCGTGATGCCCGCGATCGGCGCCGACGAGTTCGACCCCGCCAAGGACCGCACCATCGTCGAGGTCAACGTCATCGGCGCGATGGCCTGGCTCGACGAGGGGGCGCGCCACCTCGCCGCCCAGGGCCGCGGCCACCTCGTGGGCATCGGCAGCGTCGCCGGCGACCGCGGACGCATCGGCAACCCGGCCTACTGCGCCAGCAAGGCCGCGCTGCACACGTTCCTCGAGGCGCTGCGCAACCGCCTCGACCGCAAGGGCGTCACCGTCACCACGGTCAAGCCCGGGCCGGTGCACACGCCGATGACCGAGGGGCGCAGCGACCTGCCGCTCGCGATCGACGCCGTCCAGGCCGCCGACGCCATCGCCGGCGCCATCCGCCGGCGCGCGATGGTGGCCTACGTGCCGGTGGTGTGGTGGCCGATCATGACCGTCGTGCGGTCCATCCCGTCGGTGATCTTCAAGCGCCTGAGCTTCTGACCCGCCGTCAGCGGGGGGGCGCCCACGTGGGCAGGTCGGCGGCGCGCACGGTGGCGAAGCCGCGCCACAGCTCGCCGGCGAGGTAGGCGGTGCCGCGCGGATCGCGTGACGTGCGCCGGCGCAGGTAGTCGTTGAGCGGGCGGCCCTGGGCGTCGACCGCGTCGTGGGGTCGGTCGAGGTTGAGGTGCAGCAGCGTGCGGCCGCGGCTGGTGCTGCGGTGGGCGACGAGCACGGTGCCGTCGCCGTCGACCTCCACGACGACGCCGGTGTGGGTCAGGGCGTCGTCGAGCCGGTGGTTGCCGTTGCGGTCGTAGGTCTGGTCGAAGAACACGAGGTCGCCCGGCTCGGGGCGGTGGCGGTGGTGCACGGCACCCGCCTCGACGGCGAGCGCCCACAGCGCCGCCGTGTCGCCGTCGAGGTCGACGCCGGCCCGGTGACCGACGGCGCAGACGAAGCCCGAGCAGTCGTCCCGGAAGCCGCCGGGCGCGGGTCCGTCGAGCAGGGCCCGCGCGGCGGCGGCCAGCCGGGCGCCGGTGTCGTCGGCCGGCGCGGGAGGGGCCGTGGGCGGTGGTGCAGGACGGGGGCGGGTCGCCGTGGGGCGTCGAGGAGCGGGCGCCACCTCGCGCACGGCCGACAGCGGCCCGGCCGGTCGGAGCGCGGCGTGGCAGCCGCTGGCTCCGAGCAGCGTCGACAGCAGGGCGGGGAGCAGTCTGGATCGGATGGTGGTGCCCGCGCGTTCCCCCGTCGCGTAACGCGGCCGCACGGGTGTTACGGGGCCCGGCCGGCGCGGGGCGTCGGCGGAGGACGTGGACGTGGTCATCCTCGGCGTGTCGGACGTGCCCGCGCAGGCGGCGACCGTCGTGGTCGACGACGTCGTCGTGGCCGCGGTGTCGGGCGAGCAGCTCGGGCTCGTCGGCAGCGACGACGCCGTGCCGTGGCCGGTCGTCGACGCTGCGCTGGCCACCGCCGGGGTGGGCGCGGGGGCCGTCGACGTCGTCGCCGTCGCGGGGCGGTTCAGCCCGAGCCTGCCGCTACGGCAGCGCCCGTGGCTGCGACGGTTCGCCAGCTCGCCGTTCTCCCCGCTGCTCGACGCCCAGGTGATCTGGCAGGCCGTGCTGCGTCACTCCGGCATGGGGGCCTACGCCGCCGACGTCGCCGCCGAGTGGCTCGAGGACCGGTTCGCGCAGCGCGGCTTCACCCGCGCCCGCCTCCTCACCGTCGACACCCACAAGGCCATCGCCGAGGCTGCCTACCGGATGCAGCCCGACGACGACGTGCTCGTGGTGGCCCTGCAGCCGATGGGGGACGGCGTCGGCCTGTCGGTCCATCGGGGCCGGGGCGCGCAGCTCGATCGGCTGTGGGTGCAGCGAGGCTTCGAGAGCGTCCACACCCACCTGCCGCGCGTCCTCGCTGCGGCGGGCATCCCCGCCAGCGCACCGCACCGGCTCGGCGAGCTCGCGGCGCGGGGCACCCCCGATCCCGAGCTGTCCTCGCTGCTCGCGGCCGATCTGCACGCCGAGGGGCGCCGCCTGTCGCGGCTGGGTCGCACGCGCCCGCTGGCGAGCGACCCGCTGTTCGCGCGCATCCGGGCGCTGCCGCAGGCCGACGCCGCGGCGTCCATCCACGCCAACCTCGTCCACACCGTCACCACGCTCGTCCGCCGCCACGTGGCGGCGCACGGTCTGGGCAAGGTGGCGCTGGCGGGGGAGGCCTTCGACGACCCACGGCTCGTCGCGCACGTGGCGCTGGCGCGTGGCGTCACCCAGGTCACGGTGCTGCCGCGGCCGGGGCGCGACGCCCTGGCGCTGGGGGCTGCGGTGGCCCAGGCAGGTCTCGCGCCGGGCCATCGCGGGGTGGCCCTCGGGCCGGCACCCGACGCCGACGCCTGCGCGGCCGCGCTCGACGGCGCGGGTCTCACGGCGGTGCGCAAGGCCACGCTGATCGACCGGCTCTGCCGGGGCGAGGCGCTCGTGCGCTTCCGCGATCGGCCCGGCCCCGGGCGTCACGGCATGGGCCACCGGTGCGTGCTCGTGCGCGCCGACGACGCCCTCGCCCTCCAGCGGGTGAGGGGGGCGCTCGGCCTGCCCGACCACGAAGAGCCGCTGGTGCTCGTGATCCCCACGCCCAACGAGGGCGCGGTCGACGGTGCGGCGCGCCTCGTCGGGCCGCTGGCGGCCGGGCTGGTCGCACCGGGCGTCGATGCGGCGTGGAAGCGGCGGTACGGGGCCAGCGTGGCGCCCGACGGTCGCATGTGGATGCGCCGCCTCACTGCGGACGCCGAGCCCGGGCTGCACGCGTTGATCACGGCCCTGCTCCGTGCGAGCGGCTGCGGCGCGCTCGCAGCCTTTCCGCTGGCCATCGGCGACGGCCCGCCGGCCGCCACGCCGCAAGAGGCCGTCGAGGTGTTCCGGCGAGGCGGCTTCGGAGCGCTCCAGCTGGGCGACTTCTACGTCGAGGCCTCGTCGGACGGCAGCCGGTGACGGGCGCGCGCGCCGCGATCGTCCGGGAGGTGGCCGTCACCACGCTCGTGGTGCTCGGGATCATCCGGCTGGTGGTGCAGTTCCTGTCGGGGATGTGGTGGGACCTGCCGATGGCGGTGGTGCCCATCCTGTTCATGTGGGCGCCGGTGTGGACGCTCCAGCGGCGCGGCATCGACCCGGACCGCTATCCGCTCGCCATCCCCGCGCTCGGCGACCGGGCCACGTGGTGGCGCGCCGCCCGGCTGGCCGGCACCGCGATCCTGCTGGTGGGTCCGCCGTTCGTGCTGCTCTACCACCTGTGGCAGACGTGGCTGTTCCCGACGGTGTTGACGTCCCTGTGCGACGCCGGGGTCCACGGCACCTGCGGGCTCGCGCGCACCATGGCGCGCATCCATCCGGCCTGGCGACCGCCGGCGCTCGACCGGATCGCGCTGCTCGTGGCCTACCACCTGTTCTTCGTCGGCATCCCCGAGGAGATCTTCTACCGGGGCTACGTGCAGAGCCGGCTCGACGAGGTGTGGGCGCCGCGGTGGCGGATCGCGGGCGCCACGCTGGGTCCGGGGTGGCTGGTGACCTGCCTCGTCTTCGCGCTCGGCCACTCGCTGGTCGCGTTCCAGTGGTGGCACTTCGCGATCTTCTTCCCGAGCCTCGTCTTCGGGTGGATGCGCGCCCGCAGCGGGGGCATCCTCGCCGGTGCCTTCTTCCACGCGTGGTCCAACGTCACCGTGGGCATCCTCGACGTGCTCTACGGCCTGCAGCAGCCCTGACGGCGCCGTCGTCGCGTCCGATTCTCGCGACGAGGTGGCGATGGGGTGGCGTGGTCCGGCCCGAAGCGAATACCCTGCGCCGCCGAGGGTCCCGAGACCTCGTACCGACGGAGCGCGCGCGTGGCGATCTGCCCCTTCTGTGACGGCACCATCGAGGAGTCGCTGGCGTTGCACGGCGGCACCTGCCCGCACTGCTTCGGCCACATCCCCGGTGAGGAGACCGCCACCGACCCCGGGGAGCACGTCAAGGCCGAGCTGGCTGCCGCCGACAGGGCGCGGGCCGAGAAGCGTGCGCGCGCCCCGCTGTTCCTCATCGCGCCGGTCGTCCTGATCGCGGTCGGCGCCGCGGCCTGGAGCCTGTGGCCCTCACCGTCGGCCGACGAGCTCGTGTTCGACGGCGACGAGTTCGCCATCCAGATCGACCTCGCCGAGTACGTCGAGCCCGAGGTCACCGCGCCCCCCGAGGCCGCCACGCCCACGCCGGCCAAGACGTCCCGGCCGCGCACGCCATCGGGCAGCGCCGCCGGCAGCGAGCGGGTCGTCGTCGACAACGCCGCGCCGGCCGGCTCGGCGAGCGCAGGGGCTGCCGACGGCATCGCCACCACCGATCTCGGCGGGCCCGAGATGGGCGACGGGCTGTCGTTCTCCGTCCAGCGCACGGCGGCCGTGCTGGAGTCCCGCGACGACATCCAGAACGCCGTCCGCGACATGTTCGTCGCCCAGCAGCCGCGCCTGACCCACTGCTACGAGCGCAGCCTGAAGTCCCACGAGGATCTCGCGGGGCGCTGGAAGCTCGCGTTCACCATCCAGACCGACGGCTCCGTCGGCGAGGTGGCCGTCACCGGCCTCGACATGTCCGAGCAGGGCTTCGAGCAGTGCCTGGTGATGGAGATGTCGCGCTGGCACCTGCAGGGCCGGCTCAAGAAGCCGTGGCCGGTGGCGCTGCCCGTGTCGTTCAAGGGCAACGGCTGAGCACGAGCGCGTCGGCGCCGTCCTCGTAGTAGGCGCGCCGCAGGCCGTGTTCGCTCCAGCCCCGCGCGGCGTACAGCGCACGGGCGGCCGTGTTGTCGACGCGGACCTCCAGCCAGGCCGTCTGCACGGCCATCGCCCGCCAGGTGACGTCGACGGCGTCGAGCAGCGCGTGGGCGAGGCCGCGCCTGCGGTGGGTGGGCAGCACCGCCAGCGTGAGGATCTCCCCCTGGTCGGCGACGGCGCTGGCCAGCACGTGCCCCACCACGTCACCGTCCTGCACGGCGACGAAGCCGCGGGTGGTGGGAGCCTCCAGGGTGGACGCCACGCTGGCGCGGGGCCACGGCGCGTGGGCAGCGGCCTGCTCGACGGCGGCGATGCCGTCGAGATCGTCGGGGGTGGCGGGTCGGAGCAGGGCCGTGCGGTCGGACATGGGCGCGTTACCCGGGGGCCGGGAGGTCCCATGCGTATCTCGTGGACCCGCGTTCTCCTCGCCGCCGGCGCCGCCGGGTGCTGGTCGTCCGACACGACGGCCCCCGGCACCGACGACGTCGCCTCCAGCGACACCCTGATCATCGCCCACAGCGCGCGGATGGAGGGCGAGCTCGAGCCCTGTGGTTGACCCAAGCACCCTCTGGGCGGTCTGTCCAGGCGCAACAAGGTCATCGAGAACGCACGCGCGCAGGGCCCGGTCATCGTGGTCGATGCCGGAGGCTCGCTCTCCAAGGGAGGGAACATGGCGCCGGACGAGGCGGCGCAGGCACGGGAGCGCCTGGACACCGTGGCCGCGGCGATCGCGGTCGGGGGCATCGACGCCATGACGCTGGCGGCCTCCGACTGGGCGATGTCGCCGCCGCGGCTCGCAGCGCTCGCCCAGCGCCACGAGCTGCCGATCCTCGCCGCCAACCTCGTGTGCGACGGCCGCGCGCCCTATCCGGCGAGCACGGTGGTCACCCGTGGCGGCCACACCGTCGGCATCGTCGGCGTCACCGACGGGCCGGTGTCGGGCTGTGAGGTCGGCGACCCGGCCGCGTCGCTCCAGGCTGCGATCGGGGCGCTCCCCCCGGTCGACGCCGTGATCGCGCTGGTGCCGCTGCCCGAGCGCCAGCTGTCCCGCGTGCTGTCCGAGGTGCAGGGCATCACCGTCGCCTTCGACGCCACCGGCACGCGCCAGGGCGACATCGCCGATCGCATCGGCAACACCTGGGTGGTCGGCTCGGGCATGAAGGGCGCCACCCTCGGCACGACCACGCTGGCCTTCCGTGAGCCGGGCGGCGCCTGGGCGCCCGAGGGCTACGAACTGCACCTCACCCAGGAGCTGGAGCGCGCGCGTCGGCGGGTCGACGTCATCACCGAGCGGCTCGAGAACGACCGCGCCGCGGGCAAGGACGTGTCGCGCAACGAGAAGCTCCTCGCCAGCTCCCGCACCGAGCTGGCCGACCTGGAGGCCGCGGTGGCGAAGCCGGCCCACGGGGGCAACCTGATCACCACCGCGCACATCAAGCTCGACGACACGGTGGGGGAGCACGCGGCCACGCAGGCCATCGTCGGTGGCACGCTCACCAAGGAGCAGGCCGCAGCCCCCGCCGTCACCCAGAAGGTGCCCCACAAGACGCTCGGCGGTGGCACGCCCTACGCCGGGTCCGACCGCTGCAAGGTCTGCCACGTCGACATCGGTGCCCAGTGGGAGGGCACGGCCCACGCCCGCGCCTGGCAGACGCTCGTCGACGACGACCACGCCGCCGACGTGGCCTGCTTCAGCTGTCACAGCACCGGCGCCGGCCAGCCCGGCGGTCCGCAGAACCCGGCCCAGGTCCGGGGCCTTCGCGACGTGCAGTGCGAGGCGTGCCACGGCCCGGGGCTCACCCACGTCGCCCGCCCCAAGGACAGCCCTCTGCCGGTCCCCAAGCCCGACCAGGCGGCGTGCTCGGGCTGCCACGAGAGCGAGCGGGCGATGGGCCGCTTCGACTACGCCACCTACCTGCCGCAGGTGATGCACAAGGCCACGGGCACCCGGGACATCCCGTGATCGTGCTCGGGCTGGAGACGTCGTGCGACGAGACCGCCGCGGCCCTCGTGGGGCCGGACGGCGAGCTCGCCGACGTCACCCACAGCCAGGAGGTGCACGCCCGCTTCGGTGGGGTGGTGCCCGAGCTGGCGGCGCGTGCCCACGTGGAGAAGGTCGGCGCGGTGGTCGCGGCCGCGCTCGACCGGGCCGGCGTCACGCGTCCGGACGCTGTCGCCGCCACCGCGGGGCCCGGCCTCATCGGTGCCGTGCTCGTCGGCCTGAACTACGGCAAGGCGCTCGCGGCCGGGTGGGACGTGCCGTTCCTCGGCGTGAACCACCTCGAGGGCCACCTGCTCTCGCCGCTGCTCGAAGCGCGCGCGCCCGCGTGGCCGTTCCTCGCCCTGGTGGTCAGCGGCGGCCACACCACGCTGTACCTGTGTGCCGGCCTCGGTCGCTACACGGTGCTCGGACAGACCGTCGACGACGCGGCGGGCGAGGCGTTCGACAAGGTCGCGCGCATGCTCGGCCTCGGCTACCCGGGCGGGCCGCTGGTCGATCGCCTGGCGGCGGAGGGGGATCCGATGGCCGTCGCCCTGCCGCGTCCGCTCCCGGGCGACCTCGACTGGTCGTTCTCCGGGCTCAAGACGGCGGTGCGTCAGCACCTGCTGTCCACCCCGCGCCCCTCCGACGCCGACGTGTGCGCCTCGTTCCAGGCGGCGGTCGTCGACTGCCTGCTGCAGCGGGCCCTGGCGGCGGCGCGGCGCACGGGCGTCCATCGCATCGCGCTGGGCGGTGGCGTGGCGGCCAACAGCGGCGTGCGCGCGGCCTTCGCGGCGTCGGGCCTCGACGTCTACCTGCCGCCCCGCCACCGATGCACCGACAACGCCGCGATGATCGCCCACGCCGGGCGCCTGCACCTGCTCGCCGGCGCGCGGGACGCGCTGTCGCTGCGCGCGCGCCCGGTGTGGTCCGTCGCATGAGCGATCCCGTCGAGCCCCCGGATCCGTCCGACCCGCGGCGCATCCTCAAGGACCTGGAGCAGCGGGCCCGCAAGCGGTTCGGCCAGCACTTCCTGGCGCGCGCGTCGATCGTCGAGCGGATGGTCCGCGCGGCCCAGGTGGCGCCGGGCGACCGCGTGCTCGAGATCGGTCCGGGGCTGGGCATCCTCACCCAGGCGTTGCTCCACGCGGGCGCCGACCTGACGGCCGTGGAGGTCGACGACGACCTCGCCGCGCGCGTCGTCGAGGTCTACCCGGCGGTCCGCCTCGTCCATGGCGACGCCACCCGGCAGGACTGGGCGGCGGTGTGCCCCGGCGCCGGCTGGAAGGTGGTCGCCAACCTGCCCTACAACGTCGGCACCGGGCTGGTGATGGATCTGGCGCGACAGCCGGAGCGCTTCACCCGGCTGGTGGTGATGCTGCAGGCCGAGGTGGTCGAGCGGATGGTGGCCCCGCCCGGCAACAAGACCTACGGCGCGCTGACGGTCGAGCTGCGGGCGCGCGGCGTCGCGCGGGCGATCATCGGCGTGCCGCGCGAGGCGTTCGTGCCGCCGCCGAAGGTCCGCTCGCTGGTGGTCCAGGTCGACCTGTACGACGCGCCGCGGGTGGGGAAGGGGACGCCCGCCCACTTCGACCGCGTGGTCAAGGCCGCCTTCTCCCAGCGCCGCAAGACGGTCCGCAACGCGCTGTCGGCCCTGTTCGGCGGCGACCGGAGCGAGCGCGCGCTCGCCGAGGCCGGCATCGACCCCCAGCTGCGGGCCGAGGCGCTGCCGCAGGACGCCTTCGTCGCGTTAAGCGACGCCCTCGTGCCGCCGAACTGACGGCGAGGTCGTCCCGACCCGTGTGGCGGGGTACGTCGGCCCTCCCCACCGCGGAGCCTGGATGCGCATCGAGGTCACCGGCATCACCGACGTCGGGCTCAAGCGCGACCGCAACGAGGACGCCTTCCTCATCAACGAGGAGCTGAACCTGTTCGTGGTCGCCGACGGCATGGGGGGCCACGCCGGCGGTCAGCACGCCTCCTCGATCGCGGTGAACACGGTGGAGGAGATCGTCGACGAGATGATCCTGCCGTCGGCGTGGGACGGCACGCAGGACCCGGTCGAGCGCATCCGCGCGGGCCTCGACGGCGCCGTGCGCCTCGCGGGCCGCCGCATCCACCAGTGGGCCCAGGCCCACCCCGAGTTCCGCGGCATGGGCACCACCGTGGTCACCGTGATGCTGCAGGACCAGAACGCCTACATCGCCCACGTCGGCGACAGCCGCGTCTACCTGGTGCGCGACGGCGCCATCGAGCAGGTCACCGAAGACCACAGCTTCGTGGCCCAGTCGCTGCGCGAGGGGCTGATCACCGAGGAAGAGGCCCGCACGCACCGGATGCGCAACGTCATCACGCGCGCGCTCGGCTTCAACGAGGACGTGGAGGTCGACGTGCAGGTGCGCGCCCTGCGGCGCGGCGACCGCTACCTGCTCTGCTCCGACGGCCTGTCGGGCCGCGTGGAGCCGCAGGAGATGGTGGCGGCGCTGCGGCGCTTCGACGCCGTCGAGGCCGCCCGTCAGCTCGTCGGCCTGGCCTGCGCCCGCGGGGGTGACGACAACATCACCGTGGTGTTGCTGCACATCGAGGACCTCGCGTGATCCCGCCGGCGCGGGATCCGCGGATGGACCGTGAGGCCGGCTCGGCCCCGCGGGCCGGCCGCACCGTGGTGGTGGTGCCCGACGACGGCGGTCCCGTCATGGTCGCCGAGGCCGTGCCGCCGTCGGCCGGCGCGCGCACGCCGCTGTGGCTGGTGCTGGTGGTCGTGGCCCTGGTGGGCGCGCTGGGCCTCACGCTGCCGCGGGCCACCGCCTACGGCACGCTGATGGAGCAGAACCTCGAGCTCAAGGAGCAGATGCTCCAGGTCGAGCACCGCATGGGCGAGGCCGACCGCATCATGGAGCGCCTGCGCCTGTACGACGCCCAGCTCCGCTCCCTCACCGAGGCCCAGGGCGACAACGGTCCGCTGCCGCCGCTCGACGCGATGTCGAACGCCAGCGTCCTCGAGTACTACCAGGACCTCGAGGAGGACGTCCGCGAGAATGGCGCCACGATCGTGCCGTCCGACGCGCTGCTCCCCGACGGTCCGCTGCCGCCGACGGCGCTGCAACCCGCCGACGCGTGGGCTGGCGACATCGCCGAGCGGGTGGCCGACTTCGTCGACCTGTTCGAGATGTCCGAGGCCGATCTGGCCGCCCTGATGGCCGATCTGGAGACGCTGCGCGCGATCCACCAGGCGCTGCCGTCGGTGTGGCCGGCCGAAGGCGTGCTCACGTCGGGCTTCGGCTGGCGTCGCGATCCGCTCCGCCGCTACACGAAGTTCCACTCCGGGCTCGACATCGCCAACGGCGTGGGCACCTCGGTCTACGCCGTCGCCGACGGCACCGTCGTCCGGTCCGAGTGGCAGTCCGGCTACGGCAACGTCATCGAGATCGACCACGGCTTCGGCATCCAGACCCGCTACGCCCACCTGTCGCGTCGGCGGGTCAGCACGGGTGACCGCGTCGAACGCGGGGATTACATCGCCGCCATGGGCAGCACCGGCCGCAGCACGGGGCCGCACCTGCACTTCGAGCTGCGCATCGACGGCAGCGCGCACGACCCCCTCAAGTACCTGCCGCGCTGACGGCGGTTGCCGTCGCCCCCCTCCGTGCACATGTTCGGCCGCGACCGTCGTCAGGTCGCCGCCAGGAGATCCGGTCCCATGTTCGAAGGCATCACCCAGGGCCTCAAGAAGATCTTCGGCGACTCCAACGACCGCGAGGTCCGGAGGCTCCAGCCCATCGTCCAGCGCGTCAACGAGCTGGAGTCCAAGCTGGCGGGCCTGTCCGACGCCGAGCTCGCCGCGCAGACGGCGCGCTTCAAGGAGCGGCTGGAGCAGGGCGCCACCCTCGACGACCTGCAGGTCGAGGCGTTCGCCACCGTGCGCGAGGCCTCCAAGCGCGTGCTCGGCATGCGTCACTACGACTGCCAGCTCATCGGCGGCGCCGTCATCCACAGCGGCAAGATCGCCGAGATGAAGACCGGTGAGGGCAAGACGCTGGTGGCCACGCTGCCCGTCTACCTCAACGCGCTCGAGGGCAAGGGCGTCCACGTCGTCACGGTCAACGACTACCTCGCCGCCCGCGACGCCGAGTGGATGGCGCCGCTGTACCGCTTCCTCGGCCTCGACGTCGGCATCATCCTGTCGGGCGACCGCAGCCAGGTCAACAAGCGCAGGGCCTACCAGGCCGACCTCACCTACGGCACGAACAACGAGTTCGGCTTCGACTACCTGCGCGACAACATGAAGTTCCGCATCGAGGACTACGTCCAGCGGGGCCACCGGTTCGCGATCGTCGACGAGGTCGACAGCATCCTCATCGACGAGGCCCGCACGCCGCTGATCATCTCCGGCCCCACCCAGGCCGACGTCGGCATGTACAACGTCGTCGACGCCGTGATCCCGCTGCTGCAGAAGGACGTCGACTTCACCCTCGACGAGAAGGGCCGCAACATCACCCTCACCGAGGACGGCATCGCCCGGATCGAGGACCGGCTGCACATCGACAACCTCTACGATCCGCAGCACATCGAGGTCCTGCACCACGTCATGCAGTGCCTCAAGGCGCACCACCTGTTCAAGAAGGACCGCGACTACGTGGTGCGCAACGGCGAGGTCATCATCGTCGACGAGTTCACCGGCCGCCTCATGGAGGGGCGCCGCTGGTCCGACGGCCTGCACCAGGCGGTCGAGGCCAAGGAGAAGGTCAAGGTGCAGGAGGAGTCGCAGACCTACGCGACGATCACCTACCAGAACCTCTTCCGCATGTACGACAAGCTCGCCGGCATGACCGGCACCGCGGTCACCGAGGCCGCCGAGTTCAACGAGATCTACGAGCTCGACGTCGTCGTCATCCCCACCAACAAGCCGATCGCCCGCCAGGACCACGAGGACATCGTCTACCTCAACCAGAACGGCAAGTTCCGCGCGGTGGTCGACGACATCAAGGAGGCCCACGGCCGGGGTCAGCCGGTGCTCGTCGGCACCACGTCGGTCGAGAAGAGCCAGCTCGTCAGCCGCATGCTCGCCGCCGACGGCGTGCCGCACGAGGTGCTCAACGCCAAGCAGCACGAGCGCGAGGCCCACATCATCAGCCAGGCCGGACGCCTCGGCGCTGTCACCATCTCCACCAACATGGCGGGCCGCGGCACCGACATCAAGCTCGGTGGCAACGCCGAGGAGATGGCCAACGCCGCGCTGCGCGAGGAGGGCCAGTCGCCCGAGGAGGCGCCCGACCGCCAGCGCGAGCTGCTCGCGTCGTTCCAGGCCCAGGTGGCCGACGAGGCCCGTCGCGTGCTCGACGTCGGGGGTCTGCACATCGTGGGCACCGAGCGCCACGAGTCCCGCCGCGTCGACAACCAGCTCCGCGGCCGCGCCGGTCGCCAGGGCGACGCCGGCTCCAGCCGCTTCTACGTGGCGCTCGACGATCCGCTGATGCGCATGTTCGGCTCCGACCGCATCACCACGTGGATGCAGCGCATGGGGCTCAAGGAGGATGAGGCGATCGAGGCGCGGATGGTCACCAACGCCATCGAGAACGCCCAGAAGAAGGTCGAGGGCTACCACTTCGGGGTCCGCAAGAACCTCCTCGAGTACGACGACGTGATGAACTTCCAGCGCAAGGGCGTGTACGACCTGCGCCGGCGCGCGCTCGACGGCGTGGGCATCCGCCAGATGGTCGACGAGGCCGTGGTCAACACGGTCGGCGACATCATGGACGACTACTGCGAGGAGGGGCTCAACCCCGAGCACTGGAACGTCGCCGCCATCCGGGAGCACATCGACCGGATCTTCGGCCTCGTGTGGGACGAGACCGACGAGCAGATCCGCGACATGGCCCGCAACGAGATCGAGCAGCGCATGCTCGCCGAGGCCCGCGCCTGTGTCACGGAGCGCTCCGACGCCCTCGGCGACGAGACGTTCGAGGCCATCGCCCGCATGCTCATCCTGCGGCTCACCGACGACCTGTGGAAGGACCACCTCCTCGCCGTCGACCGGCTGCGTCAGGGCGTCGGCATCCGCGGCTACGGCCAGAAGAACCCGCTGCTGGAGTACAAGCGCGAGGCGTTCCAGATGTACCTGCTGATGTCGGCGATGCGCGACGAGCAGGTGCTGACGCGGCTGCTGCGTGCCGAGGTCGCGCCGTCCCAGGCCGCCGCCGAGGCGGGGCCCAGCCGGGCGCTCGGGCAGCAGATCGCCCAGGGCAGCCTCGAGGCCGGTCTCGACGACGACGAGGGCGTGCCGGCGGCGGTGCCCGAGGGCACGCCGGGGCCGTCGCTGAACTTCCCGAACCTGCCGATGCCGGCGATGCCGCGCACGCCCAAGCCCGGCGACGAGGCCCGCGCCTTCGCGGAGGCGAACGGCATCAAGCGCAACGACCCGTGCCCGTGCGGGTCGGGCAACAAGTTCAAGAAGTGCTGTGGCGGCCGCGAGGCCGACGACGGCGGGGCCAGCCAGCCCCAGGTGTGACGAGCGCGTGCCCTCCTTGATCGTGGGGGGCAGGTGCGATAGGCGCCGATGCCCGTCGTCGATGGTCGACGTCGGGCCACGCTCACGCCGGATCCCGGATCACGCTCCCCGGTGCCTGCCCACGCGGCGGGTCGGAGCGGATCCCCGGCGGACGAACAACCAAACCGCCCGTCATGGGCTGGGCGCTCCGCGCCCGAAGGACCCCGATGCTCAACATCAGCCTGCGCGACCTCCTCGAGGCCGGCGTCCACTTCGGCCACCAGACCGGTCGCTGGAACCCCCGCATGCGCCCGTACATCTACGGTGCCAAGGACGGGATCCACATCATCGACCTGCAGAAGACGGCCAAGGGCCTGGTCGACGCCGCGCGGTTCACCTCCGCCACCGTCGCCAGCGGCCGCCACATCCTGTTCGTCGGCACCAAGCGCGCCGCCCGCGAGATCGTCTCCGAGGAGGCGCTGCGCTGCGGCATGTTCTACACCAACCACCGGTGGCTGGGCGGCACGCTCACCAACTGGCAGACGGTGAAGAAGTCCATCGAGCGCCTCATCAAGCTCGAGCACGCCCGCGACGAGGGCCGGTTCGACCTCCTCACCAAGAAGGAGGCCCTCGAGCTCAACCGTGAGATCGAGAAGATGGACCGCACGCTCGGCGGCATCAAGGCCATGAAGGGCCTGCCCGCGGCGATGTTCGTCATCGACCCCAAGAAGGAGCACATCGCGATCAAGGAGGCCAACACGCTCGGCATCCCGGTCATCGCCCTGTGCGACACCAACTGCGATCCCGCCGGCATCGACTACGTCATCCCCGGCAACGACGACGCGCTCAAGTCGGTGCGCCTGTTCACGGCCGCCGTGGCCGACGCCGTCATCGAGGGCCGCAACCTGTCGCAGAGCCGCGGCGGTGCGGGCCAGGGCGCCTACACCTCCGAGGGTGGCGGCGGCCGCGGTGACGACGACGTCGAGGTCGTCCGCGTGCACCGCGGGGCCGACGCCGAGGTCGAGTCCGACGGCGACGTCGACGCGTGATCGTCGCGGGATCCCGCGGGGCCCCCGCGGGATCGCCGGCCTGGCCTTCCGGCCGGGCACCAAGCAGGCGCCCTGCGCGCGTCGGGTGGGGAGACCCGCCCCGGTCGCGGCGCCACCCCCTCGCTGAATCGAATCGCTGAACCGAGATCCACCGGAGCACATCCCATGTCGATGGAGCTGATCAAGGACCTGCGCGGCATGACCGGTGCAGGCGTCCTGGACTGCAAGAAGGCCCTGGCCGAGAACGGCAACGACCTCCAGGCCGCGGCCGACTGGCTGCGCGCCAAGGGCATCGCCAACGCCGCCAAGAAGGCCGGCCGCATCGCCGCCGAGGGCCTCGTCGGCCACTACATCCACGACGGCGGCCGCATCGCGGTGCTCGTCGAGGTCAACTGCGAGACCGACTTCGTCGCGCAGAACGAGGGCTTCCAGGACCTCGTCCGCGACCTCGCGATGCACATCGCGTCGGAGCGTCCGCTCTACGTCGACAAGGACGACGTCCCCGAGTCCGACGTCGAGGCCGAGCGCAAGGTGCAGCTCGAGCGCACGATGAACGAGGGCAAGCCCGCCGCCATCGCCGAGAAGATGGTCGAGGGCCGCATGCGCAAGTGGTTCGAGGAGGTCGTGCTCCTCGACCAGAAGTTCATCAAGGACGACAGCAAGACCATCCGCGACCTGATGACCGACGCGGTCTCCCGCATCGGCGAGAACATCAAGATCCGGCGCTTCGCCCGCTTCGAGGTGGGTGAGGGGTTGGAGAAGCGGTCCGAGGACTTCGCGGCCGAGGTCGCAGCGGCCGTCAAGGGCTGACGGCGCTTCGAAGGCCGGCTCGTCGAGCCGGCCTTCTTCGTCTCGGGGCTCGTCCGGGGCGTCCCCGAGGCCACCGGCGCCAGCCGCCGCGGTACGACCCCGGTCCTCCCCTCCACGACCGAGGTCGCCCATGTCCGCCGAAGCCCGCTACCAGCGCGTCCTGATCAAGCTGTCCGGCGAGATGCTCGGCGGCACGGCCGGCGGGGGCATCGACCTCGACACGCTCAACCGGATGGCCGGCGAGATCGCCTCGGTCAGGAACCTGGGTGTGGAGACGGCCGTCATCATCGGCGGCGGCAACATCTTCCGTGGCATCGCGGGCGCCGCCGTCGGGATGGACCGCGCCAGCGCCGACGCGATGGGCATGCTCGCCACGATCATCAACGGCCTCGCCCTGCAGGACGCCCTGGAGCGGCTCGGCTGCTACACGCGCGTGATGTCGGCGCTGCAGATGAACCAGGTGTGCGAGCCCTACATCCGGCGCCGCGCGCTGCGCCACATGGAGAAGGGCCGCGCCGTCATCCTCGCCGGCGGCACCGGCAACCCGTACTTCTCCACCGACACGGCAGCTGCGCTGCGCGGCGCCGAGATCCATGCCGACGTCATCGTCAAGGCCACCAAGGTCGACGGCGTCTACGACAAGGATCCGATGAAGTTCCCCGATGCCGTGCGCTTCGAGCGCCTCACCTACATGGACGTCCTCGGCCGGGGCCTCAAGGTGATGGACGCCACCGCCGTCAGCCTGTGCATGGACAACGAGCTGCCGATCGTGGTGTGCAAGCTCGACGAGCCCGGCCGCCTCGCGCGCGTCGTGTGCGGCGACCCCATCGGCACGCTGGTCACCACCGGTTCGGAGAGCGCCGGTCGCTGATCGGTGCCGGTCGGCGCGTTACGCCCCGGCGGCGTGGAGGAAGCATGGACGAGTACCTGGACGCAGCCGAAGACGACATGAAGGCCGCGGTCGACCACCTCGGGCGCGAGCTGCTCAAGGTGCGCACGGGCCGCGCCACGCCCAAGCTCCTCGACAGCGTCGTCGTCGAGGTCCAGTCCTACGGCGCGAGCATGCCGCTCAACCAGCTGGCCACCATCCAGGCGGCCGATGCGCGGCTGCTCACGGTCACCCCGTGGGACAAGTCCACCATCTCCGACATCGAGCGCGGCATCATCGCGGCCGGCCTCGGGCTCAACCCGTCGAACGACGGCCAGATCGTGCGTGTCCCGGTGCCGGCGCTCACGGCCGACCGCCGAAGCCAGCTCGTGCGCACGGTCAAGCAGCTCGGCGAGGACGCCAAGGTGGCCATCCGCCACGTGCGCCGCGAGTACAACGACACGTTCCGCGACGCGCAGAAGGACGGCGACATCTCCGAGGACGACCTGCACCGCTACCTGGGACGCATCCAGGATCTGACCGACGCCTACGTCAAGCGCTCGGACGACGCGGTCGATGCCAAGGAGCAAGAGGTCCTCGAGGTCTGAATGCCCGACGCCCCCTACGACGGACCGGTGCCACGGCACGTCGCCATCATCATGGATGGCAACGGGCGCTGGGCCCGGAACCGGGGACTGCCACGCACCGCGGGCCACGAGGCCGGCGCGGAGTCCGTGCGCGAGGTGGTGCGGGCCTGTGGCGAGCTGGGCGTCGACGTGCTCACGCTCTACAGCTTCTCCACCGAGAACTGGAGTCGGCCCGAGGACGAGGTCAACGCGCTCATGGGCCTGCTCGAGCGCTACCTGCGCGACGAGACGAGCGATCTGCTCCACAACAACGTGCGCCTGCGCGGCATCGGCGAGCTCGACCAGCTGCCCGAGCACGTCCGCACGCTGCTCGCGGCCGGTGAGATGGTCACCCGCGACAACACCGGCATGGAGCTGTTGCTGGCGCTGTCCTACGGCGGACGGGCCGAGCTGGTGCGCGCCATCCGGGAGCTGGCCACCGAGGCGCGCGACGGCACGCTCGACGTCGACGCCATCGACGAGGGCCTCGTCGCGTCCCGGCTCTACACCGCGGGCCTGCCCGACCCCGACCTGCTGATCCGCACCAGCGGCGATCTGCGCGTGTCCAACTTCCTCCTCTGGCAGATCGCCTACGCCGAGCTGTACGTCACCCCCGTGCCCTGGCCCGAGTTCCGGCGCCCCCACCTGCTCGAGGCGTTCGAGGCCTACGCCGCGCGCGAGCGTCGCTTCGGCCACACGGGCGACCAGGTCAAGGATCCCGCGTGACGTCCACCCGCATCGCGGCAGCGGTCGTCGGCCTCGCGGTCCTGCTCCCGGCGCTCTTCCTCGGCGGGGTCGTCGCGGTCTACGCGATCGTGGCGCTGGTCATGCTCGTGTCGCTCGACGAGTACAGCCGCATGGCGTTTCCCGACGACCAGCGCGTCGCCTTCGTGTGGCTGCTGCTCGGGTGCGTGGCGCTGGCCACCGCGCAGATCGCGTGGGGCGACGCGCGGGCGGCCGCCACGGGGATGGTGGTGGCGATGGCCACGTCGGTGTTCGTGACGCTGCGGACGGGGGACGACCTCGAACACACCGTGCGCGGGCTCGGTCGGTACGCGCTCGGGCTGGTGTGGATCGGGGTGATGCTGCCGGTGCTCGTCCGCCTGCGCCTGTGGGAGCACGGCGTGGCGTGGGTGATGCTCGTGCTCGTCGTGTCGTGGTTCAACGACACCGGGGCCTACTTCAGCGGGCGCGCCTTCGGGCGCCACAAGCTGGCTCCGGTCGTCAGCCCCAAGAAGACCTGGGAGGGCCTGGCCGGTGGCGGGCTGGCCGCGGTGGGGGGCGTGTTCCTGCTCCGCGCGGTCGCGCTGTCCGAGCTGACGATGTCGGATGCCGTCGCGATCGGTGTCCTGGGGGCGGCGGCCGGCGTTATGGGCGATCTGGCCGAGTCGCTGCTCAAGCGCGCGTTTCACGTCAAGGACTCCGGATGGATCATGCCCGGCCACGGTGGCCTGCTCGACCGCATCGACTCGGTGCTCTTCGTGGCGCCCACGGTCTGGGCCTACATGGTGCTCGTGCACGGGGCGTGAGAGGGGGCGGATGCTGCTCGACCTGCTGACGATGGTGCCCGCCGCGGTCGTGATGATCGGCGTGCTGGTGTTCGTCCACGAGGCCGGGCACTTCGTCGCGGCGAAGATCTTCGGCGTGGGCGTGCCCGTGTTCTCGATCGGGATGGGCGCGCGCCTGTTCGGCTTCGAGTGGCGGGGCACCGACTACCGCGTCAGCGCCGTGCCGATCGGCGGCTACGTCCTGATGTCGGGGGCCGATCCGTTCGGTGAGGAGGACGTCTCGCAGCACGTCCCGCCCGACGAGGACTTCATGCGCAAGCCCGTGTGGCAGCGCCTGATCATCATGGCGGCGGGCCCCGGGGTGAACCTGGCGCTGCCGTTCGTGCTGTTCACGGTGCTGCTCATGGCGGGCCGCCCGGACTGGAACAGCCGGGTGGGCACCATCGCGCCGGGCTCGGTCCTGGCCGAGGCAGGCGTGCGCACCGGCGACGCGATCACGTCGGTCGACGGCGCGCCGGTCGTGATCTGGCGCGACGTCCTCGATCGCCTGGAAGCGCGGCTCGGGACCGACGGCGACGTGGCGCTCACGCTGTCGCGGGACGGTGCGGAGCAGACCGTGTCCTTCCCTGCCAGCGCCCTGACGGTCACCACCCACGACGACCTCGACGCCCACGCGCTCGGCGTCGTCACCGGTGACGTGCCGCTGTACCCGTCCACCCGGCTGGAGCCGGTGTACTTCACGAGCCGCGTGGGGGTGGAGTCGCCCGACGCCCCCGCCGCGCGGGCCGGGGTGCGCACGGGCGACCTGATCACGGCCGTGGACGGCGTCGACGTCGATCGCTGGGACGCCCTGTCCGCCGCGCTCGGCACCGGCGGCACCCACACGGTGGCCGTCGATCGCCTGGTCGACGCCACCACGAAGCCCCCCCGCATCGATCACCTCACCTTCGAGCTGTCCCTCGACGGCGCCCCCTACGCGCCGCCCGTCGACGACCACGCCGATGCCTGGGGCCTCGCGCCCGCCGCGCTGTTCGCCAACCGCATCGAGCCCGGCTCGCCCGCCGAGGCCGCCGGCGTTCGGTCCGGCGACCGGTTCGTCGCCGTCGACGGCACGCCCGTGCGGTCGTTCAACCACCTCATCGATCTCGTCGCCCGCACCACCGTGGGCCGGTCCGACGCCCGTCCGCTCGACCTGGAGCTGGTGCGCGACGGGCAGGCCCGCACGGTCACGATCACGCCCGACGTGATGGTGATCACCGGCGAGGCCTACAGCCGGCCGATCATCGGCGCGGCCACGTTCCCCGGCACCATCCGGCCCATCGACGAGGCCCGCAAGTACTGGTCGCTGACGGCGGCAGTGCCCCAGGCCGCGCGCGAGAGCGTCGAGGCGCTGCGGTCCACGATCTCCATCCTGCGCAACATCGCCACGAACAAGGCCAAGGCGTCCGACAACGTCGGCGGCCCCGTGTCGATCATGCTGGTCGCCGGCACCGTGGCCAAGGCGGGGGTCTTCCAGTTCGCCACCACCATCGGGATGATCAGCGTCAGCATCGGCGTGATCAACCTGCTGCCGATCCCGGTGCTCGATGGCGGCCAGATCCTGTTCTACCTGGTGGAGGCCGTCCGCGGCCGCGCGCTGTCGCTCGAGCTGCGGGAGCGCGTGCAGATGGTCGGCGTCGTCGCGCTGATGATCGCGCTCGTGCTGGTCACCTACAACGACATCGCGCGCGCCGTGTCGTACTACTTCGCGAGCTCGTAGGTGCGGGTGCTGGCGATCGACACCGCCGGGCCCGTCGTGGGCGTGGCGCTCGCGGTCGACGACGAGGTCACCCTGCGCACCGAGCGCGTCACGCGCGGCGCCGAGGGCCTGCTGTTGCCGTGGGCCCAGGAGCTCTGCGCCGAGGCGGGCACATCGATCGGCGCGCTCGACGGCGTCGCCGTCACCGTCGGGCCGGGCACGTTCACGGGCCTGCGCGTCGGGCTTGCCACGGCGGCGGGGCTCGCGGCCGCGCGCGGCGTGCCGCTGTGGACGACCGGCAGCCTCGTCTCCCGGATCGCCCGGGTGGGGTCGACGCAGCCGGTGCTCGGCCTTCTCGACGCGCGCAAGGCGCGGGTCTACGGGCAGTGGGGCCTCGACGGCGCGCCGGCCGACGTCCCGCCGGAGGAGGCGCTGGCGTGGGCGTCGGCACCGTTCACGGCCACGGGGGAGGGGGCGATCGTCTACGCCGCGCTCGTCGAGGCGGCCGGCGGGGTGGTCGCGCCCGAGCCGGACCACCCCGCGGTGGATACACTGGCGCGCCTGGCGGTCGTGGGCCTGCGCCAGGGACAGGGACAGCGTGCCGTCGACGTGCGTCCCGTCTACGTGCGTCCCCCGGACGCCAAGCCGTCCCACAAAGGGAGGATCTAGGTGGGCAAGGACGTCACCGTCGGCATCGCCGGCGCCACCGGCGCGCTCGGCCAGGAGCTACTGTCCGTGCTCGACGACGCACCCTGGCGTCCCGAGCGCGTCGTCGCGCTGGCGCGTGCCACCACCACGGCGCCGTCCGTGGCCTACGGCGCCGACAGCCTGCCCGTCGACGATCTCGCCACCGCCGACCTCGGCAGCCTCGACGCCTTGTTCGTGGCCGTGCCCCGCGACGTCGCCGGGCCGCTGGTCGACCGGGCCGCAGCGGCGGGGGTGCCGGTGATCGACCTGTCGGGCAGCCAGTCCGAGCGGCTCGACGTCCCCCTCGTGTTGCCGTGGCTCGGCGTCGACGCCCTCGACCTCGAGCGGGCCCGTGACGTCGTCGCGATCCCGTCGGGTCCGACCCTGCTGCTGGCGTCGGTGCTCGGGCCGCTGCGGCGGGCCGGCTACGACGAGCCCGCCGACGCCACGGTGATGTTGCCGGCCGCGAGCTGGGGCCGCGACGCGATCGACGAGCTCTCGCGCCAGGTCGTCGCGATGTTCAACAGTGGCGTGCCCCCCCGCAAGGTGTTCCCGCACGGGCTCGCGTTCGACCTGCTGCCGCAGGTCGGCGTCCCGGGCGCCACGGGCTGGACGGCCGACGAGGTGCGCACCACGCTCGAGCTCGCCCGGCTCACCGAGGCGCGGTGCGACGTCACCCTCGTGGCAGCGCCGCTGTTCAGCGGCCTGTCCGCCACGCTGCGCATGGAGCTGGAGGCCGACACGCCGCCCGAGGATCTCGCGCGCGTGCTCCAGGAGGCCGGCGTGGCGGTCGCCGACCACGCCGACCTGCGTCGGTTGCCGCGCCCGCGGCGCGTCGAGGGTGTCGCCGGCGTGCAGGTCGCCCGCATCCGCCGCACGCTCGACGGACGCGCGGCCCACCTCTGGCTGGCCGTCGATGGCCTGCGCGCGGCCGCCGTGGCGGCGGTCGGCGTGGCGGCGGTGCTGCTCCGTCAGCAGCACCCCGACGAGGTGTGGCGTGCCGAGCCTGCCGGCGACATGGACGAGGACGACGCGTGAGGCCGTGCTGCCTGACACATTGTCAGCGCCCACGGGCGGGTCGCCACGCGGTTGACAGCTTGTCACCGCACGGGTGTCCCGGTGCGGCAGAAAGCCGGCTTTCCCTGGGAAACGTGCGTCGTGGCACGCGGGTTGCTAACGAGGGTGCGGTCCACGAGTGCGGGTGTGGGGCGTGATGGTCGTCTGGACGTTGTGGCTGTCGCTGGCGTGGGCAGATGCCCCGGACAAGACCGCTGCCGAGTTCGAAGCCGGCGCGGGCGGTCCCGTGGGGCCTCTGTTCGTCTCGGCCGACGCCAACGTCGCGCTGGGCATCACCAGCGACGACCAGGTGCTCCTGGTCGACACGCGCACGTGGACGTCGGGCGAGTCGCGGGCCGACGAGATCGAGACCTCCCGATCGAACTGCACCGTCAACGCCGCCACCGCCTACGCCAAGGACGACGGCTACTTCGTGTTCCTCGCCTGTGAGCAGGGCGACGTGCAGACCTGGCGCTGGAACAACGGCAAGCTCAAGTGCCACGGCGGCGACGACCCCGCGACCGAGTGCAAGGTGTTCGCCGTCGGCGAGCGCCCGCTCGTGGGCATCTGGGCCGTCGGTGACGACACGCTCTACGTGCTGGAGGAGAAGGCCAACTCCGAGCTGGTCGGCCGTCGCCTCGTGGTGGGCGACGAGGGCGACGTGTCCGAGGACGCCTCCTACGGTGGCGAGGGCGTGTTCCACAACGGCTTCGTCCAGGCGGTCCCCCTGCGCGACAGCGACGGCGAGGCCCAGTCGGTCATCGTCTTCCACGGCAGCCAGGACTTCTCCACCTGGAACCTCGCCGCGGGCACGGTCGTGCGCACCGTCGCGGCGGCGGGCCTGCAGGTCAGCCCCACCGATCTGGCGCCCGGCGCCACGCAGGGCGCCTACTTCACCGAGCGCTCCGAGGGGCGTATCAGCCTGTTCACCGGCAACTCCACCGCCTCGTTCCAGGTGGTGCGCAGCGACCTGGACCGGCCCGACGCCCTGGTGCGCACCTACAACGACGACCTGTCGCGGTTCGTGGTCGCCGAGGCGTCGGCCATCTCGGTGTTCCCCGACGAGACGTCGGCGGCCGATGCGTCATTCGACATCGACTACGTCGTCGAGGACCTGGTCGAAGGGCCAGGCGGCTACGTGTTCGCGGGCACCGACGACGGCCGCGTGGCGGTGCTCACGGCCAACCCGTGGGTCTCCAGCGTCACGCTGTCGCCGGCCAACGCCGTGTCGGGCACCACCGTGACGGCCTCGTTCGAGGTCGACGAGCCCGGGTCGTGGCGGCTCTACCGGGGCGGCGATCGCACCGGCAGCGGCGAGTCGCTGACGTCGGGGTCGGTCGACGCCGCGGGTGCGGTCACCGCCACGTTCACGGTGGACGACACCTACGACGAGGGCATCACCGAGATCTGGGTGGTGCACACCGGCCAGGGCGACGGCAACAAGGGCTACGCCCTGGCCGAGCTCACCGTCGACAACGCGCCGAGCAGCCTGGCGCTCACGCAGCGCAACATCGGCTTCGGCAACAAGTCGCTCTACCTCGACTTCTACGGCGACGCGGCCGACGACATCGTCGGCTACGACGTCTACGTCTCCAAGACCCCCTTCTCCGCGGCGGACTACGCGTCCGGCGGCGGGCCCGAGGGCACGGTCGACGGCATCACCTCTCCGGTGCGTGTCGATCAGCCCGAGTCCGGCATCCGCGTCGTCGCGCGCATCGCGCCGCTCAAGAACAACCAGCTCTACTACGTGGCTGTCCGTGCCGTGGACAGCACCGCGGAGGGACCGATGAGCGACGTCGTCTCCGAGACGCCGCGTCCCACCCTGACCGCTGCCGACCTCGCGTCCGACGACGGGTCCTACTGCGCCACCGGGGGCTCGCCCACGCAGGGGGCCGGCTGGCTCGCCCTGCTCGGGCTGGGCATGGTGGCGCGCCGCCGCCGTCGTGGCACCGGCGCCGTGGCCGCAGGCCTGGTGGTGGTGTCGGCGATGCTCGTGAGCGCGCCCGCGCAGGCCCAGCAGGGCTCGTTCCTGTCGCGCTTCGAGAACGACCTCACGCCGGTGTGGGCGAACTTCGAGTTCCACGCGGGCGCGTTCCAGTTCGACGACCCCAACTTCACCACGATCTACGGGTCCACGGCGCCGGCCTTCGAGCTCACCGCCGGCCCGCAGCTGTGGCGCTACGGCGAGATCGACCTCGGCATCGGCATCATCCCGAAGAAGGGCAACACCGTCGACAGCAGCGGCGCGTCCAGCAAGGAGGAGGTCCGCCTCGACCTGCTCCCGCTGTCGCTGTCGGCCACGCTGCGCGCCCACATCCTCGACGAGCAGCCCGTCGTGCCCTACGCGTCGGTCGGCCTGGACTACGTGTTCTGGTTCGAGCAGCCGCTCGACGAGCTCGGGGCCCGCGTGAAGGGCGACGGCCGCAAGGGCGGCAAGATGGGCTGGCACTGGGCGGTCGGCGGCAACATCCTGCTCGACATCTTCGGGCCGCGGCGCGCGAGCCAGCTCGAGGCCACCACCGGCATCAACGACACGTGGCTCGTGATCGAGTACCGCCGGTCCTACATCGGCCAGAACACCACCGGCCTCGACCTGTCGGGCTGGAGCATCTCGGGCGGCCTCAAGCTCGACTACTGACCCGTCGTCGGGTCAGCCGTCGTCGGGGGCGTCCGCGTCGAGGGTCGCCGCCGCGTGCGTGTCGGCGTCCGGGTAGCGCACCCACACGAGCGTCAGCCCGTGGGCCTGCGCCGTGCGGCCGGCCTGGCTCCGGTCGCCGCTGGCGAGGAGGCGGACGATGTCGTCGGCGTCGCGCCGACCGTCGCCGACCTCGTGCAGCGTACCGGCGATGATGCGGACCATGTGGCGTAGGAAGCCGTTGCCGACCACCTCGAGGTGGACGAGGTCGCCGTCGGCACGCACGACGGCGTCCTCCAGCGTGCGCACCGGGTGGTGGGCGGCGCAGCCGACGGCGCGGAAGGCGCTGAAGTCATGGCGACCGACAAGGTGGCGGGCGGCACGGTCCATGGCGTCCACGTCCAGGGCGGTGCGGACGTGCAGCGTGCGATCGCCTCGCAGCGGGCAGCGCGAGGGACGCACCAGCCAGCTGTAGCGGTAGAGCTTGCGACGGGCGTGGCGGCGCGGATCGAAGTCGGCGGCCACCGGTTCTGCCGACACGACGGCGACGTCGTCGGGCAGGTGGGCGTTGAGCCCGTCGCGGATGGAGCGTGCCGTGCGGGGCACGTCGGCGTCGAAGGCGGCGACCTGGGCCAGCGCGTGGACGCCGGCGTCGGTGCGACCCGATCCGGCGACGTGGGTGGGGTGGCCGAGCAGGGCGGCGCACGCCGCCTCCAGTGTGCCCTGGACCGTGCGGCCGTCGGGTTGGACCTGCCAGCCCACGAACGCGCCGCCGTGGTAGCTCACGACGATCCGCCAGCGCTGGGTGGGCGAGGGGATCACCGGGGCCCCCGGACGCGGCGCGCGCTCGCGCCGAGAAGCGACGACGGGCACGGCGTGGTGCCGTGCCCGGGAGCCGTCCGCGCAGGACGGGGGCGAACGTGGCGACCGCGACGCGGCCACCGGACGTTCGCCGGCGGGAAGCGACGACTAGTCGTCGTCGAAGTCGCCACCGCCGCCGCCGCCGCCGTCGTCGCCGCCGTCATCGTCGTCGTCGTCGCCACCGTCGTCGTCGTCGTCGTCCATGCCCATCCCGTCGAAGTCGTCGTCGTCATCGGACGCGTCGTCGTCGAAGGAGTTGGTCATCTCGTCGTCGAAGTCGGACCGGCCACCGGCGAGCATCTCCTTCCACGAGCGGATCGGCGCTTCCTGCTGGTTGGCGCCGCACTCGGGGCAGGTGGGCTCGGGGCGGTTGAGGTCGTAGAACTTGGTGCCGCACTGGAAGCACACGTAGCGTGTTCCGAGCTTGGACTTGTCGAGCATGGAGGGATCACTCCGAGTCGTGGAAACGTGGGCTGCGCTACTTACCGTGCGCCAACCGTCCGTCAAGGTAGACCCAAGGGTGCGCCGAGCGGGTATAGTGCGCCGGCCTCTGGAGTGAGACACATGAACGGCACGTTGCGCCTGTCCCTCGGTCTGATCGTCCTCCTCGCCTCCTGCACCGGCGACACCGGCGGTATCGGCGACAAGGATCCCTGCGGCGACGGCACGCTCGATTGCTTCAACCTCGACTTCCCGATCGACGGGGAGGAGGAGGCGAACCAGATCCCGAGCGAGGATGCGCACCTGTGCATGGCCAACGACGGCCGGCTCTACGCGACCTGGATCGACGCCCGCAACAACTTCCGCGATGTGTGGTTCAACAGCTCGCTCGACGGCGGCCGCACGTGGTTCCCCACGCCCATCCGCGTGAAGAAGGGCGCGGGCGACGCGAGCAACGTCTCGATCGACTGCGCCGGCGATCGCGTCTACGTCGCCTGGGAAGACACCCGCGACTCCGACACGGCCTACGAGAACATCTACGTGAACTTCTCGTCCGACGGCGGCGTCACCTGGCGCGACGAGGACACTGCGATCGACAACGACCCGGAGGGGCGCTCGATCTCGCTGGCCCCGCAGATCGCCATCTACCAGGGCTCGGTCCACGTGGTGTGGTTCGACCAGTCCGACGGCGCGCCCGACGTCTACGTGTCCAGCTCCAACAACGGCGGCGTCCGCTTCCGCGCGCCGATCAACATCAGCGCCAACGAGGACGGCCCCGGCGCCTACTGGTCGGGCAACCCGCGCGTCGCCGTCGACCGCTCCGGCCGCCTCCACGTGGTCTGGGAAGACACCCGCTGGGGCACGCAGGACATCTTCTACGCGCGCTCCAACTCCGACGCGTCCGAGTTCGAGGAGCCGATCCGCTTGTCCAACGGCAACGGCCTCGGCAACTCCTACGCCTTCGCCCCCAGCATGTCGATCGACGGCGACGACATCTGCGTCGTCTGGCACGACACCCGCGGCGGCGACGCCCGCGACATCTACATGAACTGCTCCAACAACCTCGGCAACGCGTGGTTCGAGAACCCCGAGCGGGTCGAGACCGACGCCCCGGGCGCCAACGAGTCGTTCAACGCGCGCGTGATCATGCTCGATGGATCCGCACACATCGTCTGGCAGGACAACCGGCTCGGCGGCTACGACATCTACTACCGGCGCTGGACCACGAGCGGCTGGCCCACCGACAGCAACGGCGACCCCATCGAGGACGAGCGCGTCGATCGCGACCCCACCACGTCCAACTCGATCGATCCGGTCCTGTTCCACCGCGAGGGCACGTTCCTCGTCGGCTGGTCCGACCAGCGCGCCAGCGGCAGCACGCTCAACGACCTGTACTACAACTACATGACGCTCGACGAAGAGGGTCTGCCCACCGCGTGGTCCGACGACGACTACCGGGTCGACTCCATCCAGGCCGGCACCAAGTTCGCCGACGACCTCAACCTCGCCCTGTTCGAGAACGAGGTCTACGCGCTCTGGGTCGACAACCGCGATGGCGACGGCGACACCGACATCTACTTCAGCCACTCCGCGCTGGGTGAGGGCGTCGACACCTACGAGTCCATCGTCGAGGCCACCCAGTAGACCCCCCTCGCACGCCGTGCTTGACAGGCCCGGAGCGCCGCCATAATGCCGCGGGGCTCACGGGCTCGCACGCTGCCTGCCCGAACCCTGTATCGATGGTGATCCCCATGCGAACCTACGTGGCCAAGCCGGCCGAGGTCGAGCGCAGCTGGTACGTGGTCGACGCCTCCGAGTACAACCTCGGCCGCCTCGCCACCCGCCTCGCCACCGTCCTGCGCGGCAAGCACAAGCCCACCTTCACGCCCCACGTCGACACCGGCGACTTCGTCGTCGTCGTCAACGCCTCGTCGGTCAACCTGACGGGCGCGAAGCTGGAGCAGAAGTCCTACCACCGCTACTCCGGCTACAAGGGCGGCCTGAAGTCCATCGTCGCCAGCACGGTGCGCGAGGAGGATCCGGAGCGCATGATCGTCGAGGCGGTCAAGGGCATGCTCCCGAAGAACCGGCTCTCTCGCCAGATCATCAAGAAGCTCAAGGTCTACGGCGGCGCGGAGCATCCGCACACGGCGCAGAACCCGCAGCCCTTCCCGAACGTCCTCTGAGGCCATGATGGTTCGCAACAGCACCCAGTTCTACGGCACGGGGCGCCGCAAGACGGCTACGGCCCGCGTCTACCTGCGTCCCGGCAACGGCCGCATCTTCGTCAACAAGCGCCCGATCGAGGAGCACATCCCCCGCGAGATCCTCCGCATGGATCTGGCGCGGCCGCTCCGTCTGTGCGAGGTCGACGACCAGTTCGACGTCTTCGTCAACGTCTCCGGCGGCGGCAGCTCGGGCCAGACCGGCGCGATCCGCCTCGGTATCGCCCGCGCGCTGCTCGACGTGAACCCCGAGTTCCGCGCCCGGCTCAAGCCCGAGGGCTTCCTCACCCGCGACGCCCGCAAGGTGGAGCGCAAGAAGTACGGCCGCGCCGGCGCCCGTCGCAGCTTCCAGTTCAGCAAGCGCTGATCCGGCAGGCTCGGTCACGCCGCCCCGCTCCTGTGGAGCGCGGGCGGCGTGCTGCTTTCTCGGCTGGATCCACCGCGCCGGATCCGGCGAGCGGATCGCGGTGAACGGGGGCTGATCGCGATCGTCGGCGTCTGCTCGCGATCCTCATGGTGTGGATGCGCGCCCGTTCCGTTCCTGGTATACCCGACCGGGCCGGCTCCGGAACCGCCGCTGCGCAGCAGGCAGCGCGCCCACCGGGTCGCGTCCGACCGCGTGCGAGGAAGGTCGGGATGAAGCGGAAGTACATCTTCGTGACGGGCGGCGTGCTGTCGGCCCTCGGCAAGGGTCTGTCGTCTGCGGCGCTTGGTGCGCTGCTCGAGTCGCGCGGCCTGCGGGTCACGCACCTGAAGATGGACCCCTACCTCAACGTCGATCCGGGCACGATGTCGCCCTACCAGCACGGCGAGGTCTTCGTCACCGACGACGGAGCCGAGACCGACCTGGATCTGGGCCACTACGAGCGGTTCAGCTCGGTGCGCATGAGCCAGCGCAACAACTTCACCACCGGGCGGGTCTACCAGACCATCCTGGAGAAGGAGCGCAAGGGCGAGTACCTCGGCCGCACCGTCCAGGTCATCCCGCACGTCACCGACGAGATCAAGCGGCACATCCACGAGGCCGCGGAAGACGCCGACCTCGCGATCATCGAGGTCGGCGGCACCGTCGGCGACATCGAGTCGCTGCCGTTCCTCGAGGCCATCCGCCAGTTCCGCAACGACGTCGGCGAGGAGAACGTCCTGTACATCCACCTCACGCTGGTGGTGTACATGGGCGCAGCCGGCGAGCTCAAGACCAAGCCCACCCAGCACTCGGTCAAGGAGCTCCTCCGCCACGGCATCCAGCCCGACCTGCTGTTCGCCCGCTGCGATCGGCCCGTGCCGCGCGACGTCAAGCGCAAGATCGCCCTGTTCTGCAACCTGCAGGAGCAGGACGTGATCAGCGTCGAGAACGTCGACCACATCTACGAGCTCCCGGCCAAGCTCCACGCCGAGGGCGTCGACGACCGCGTGTGCGAGAAGCTCGGCATCTGGGCGCCCCGGGCCAACCTCGACGACTGGGACGAGCTCGTCGCGCGGATCCACCGACCGAGCCACAAGGTGCGGATCGCCATCGTCGGCAAGTACACCCACCTGGTCGACACCTACATGAGCCTCAACGAGGCCCTGCGGCACGGCGGCGTGGCCAGCGACGCCCGCGTCGAGCTGGTCTACCTCGACTCCGAGGCCCTCGACGTCGACGATCCCGGCGCGGCGCTCGAGGGCGTCGACGGCGTGCTGGTGCCGGGTGGCTTCGGCGTGCGTGGCACCGAGGGCAAGATCGCCGCGATCCGGTGGGCCCGGGAGACGGGCACGCCGTTCTTCGGCATCTGCCTCGGCCTGCAGATGGCGGTGGTGGAGTACTGCCGCAACGTGCTCGGGCTGCGCGGCGCGATGTCGCGGGAGTTCGATCCCGACCCGGCGCACCCCGTCATCGAGATGATGAACGAGCAGCGCGAGGTCACCCAGCTCGGCGGCACGATGCGGCTCGGCACGTACCCGTGCGTGCTCGACGACGGCAGCCTCGCGCGCCGGATCTACGGCGGGGAGCAGATCGACGAGCGCCACCGCCACCGCTACGAGGTCAACCCGGCCTACCACGAGCACCTGCGCGACGGCCTGGTGATCAGCGGCTGGTCCCCGGACCGCAAGCTCGCCGAGATCGTCGAGCTGCGCGACCACCCGTGGTTCCTCGGGTGCCAGTTCCACCCCGAGTTCAAGAGCCGTCCACTCGAGCCCCACCCGCTGTTCGCCAGCTTCGTCAAGGCGTGCGTCGTGAGCGCAGCCGCGAAGAGCGACGACGCCGACAAGGTGGTCGCCGCCGGCGCCTCGGCGTGACGCCACGGTGACGTCCCCGCGGCAGTCGCGGGGACGCAGCGTGACGAATCCAGCAGATTCACTTGTTCCTGACCGCGGACCCGTGGTTAGGATCGAGATGTGCCGCCTGCATCGACCACGCTCAGACTCCGAAGCGATGGAACGCCCATCGGGTCTGCGTCGTTGAACGGGCGACACGTTGCTGCACCAGGACGCCCGACGGCGGGCGATAGGAGGGTTGCATGCATCTCGAGGTGACGTTCCGGAACAGCCGTCCGCGCGAGGAAGTCAAGCGTCGCGCCCAGGCCCTGTTCACCAAGCTCGAGCGCTTCCTGGACCCCGCGACGGAGGCGACGCTCGTCGTCACCTCCGAGCACGGCTCCCGCATCACCGAGCTCACGGTGACCTCGCTCGACGGCGTCCACACCGCTCACGACGAGGACGAGGATCTGCGCACGGCCCTGGACCGGACGTTCCACAAGATCGAGACGAGCCTGCGGCGCGCGAAGGAGAAGCGCGTCGACCGCCACCACCGCCGGGCCGAGAAGCTGGAGGGCTTCGTGGTCGAGGCCGGCGCCGACGACGAGGAGGAGGAGATGGAGCAGGCCGTCTAGGCCGTCCGCCAGGGGGTCGCGGGCGCCGTCTGGGCCCGCGGTCCCACGACCGATCGCACGCCCTCGCCCGGACCTTGGACCGGGGAGGGCGTTGCGTTATGCGGGCGCTCCCCGGAACCGGCGCCACCGTCGGCTCCTCGCCACGAGGTCGGTCGTCATGGCCCTGAAGAACTACCTGTTCACCTCCGAGTCGGTCACCGAGGGCCACCCGGACAAGATCTGCGACAACGTCTCCGACGCGATCCTCGACGCCCACCTGGCGCTCGACCCCAAGGCCCGCGTGGCCTGCGAGACGTCGGTCAAGACGGGCTTCGTCCTGCTCTCCGGCGAGATCACGGCCACCGGCCACGTCGACTACCCCACCATCGTCCGCAACACGGTGCGCGACATCGGGTACGTCCACTCCGACATGGGCTTCGACGCCAACACCTGCGCCGTGCTGGTGGCGGTGGAGCAGCAGAGCCCCGACATCTCCCAGGGTGTGACGGAAGGCGAGGGGCTCTACCAGGAGCAGGGTGCGGGCGACCAGGGCATGATGTTCGGCTACGCCTGCGACGAGACCGCGGCGCTGATGCCGATGAGCATCTACTACGCCCACCGTCTCACCGAGAAGCTGTCGGGCGTGCGCCGCGACGGCACGCTGCCGTGGCTCCGCCCCGACGGCAAGACGCAGGTCACCGTGGAGTACCGCGACGGCAAGCCCGTCCGCGTCGACACCGTCGTCATCTCGTCGCAGCACGCCGAGTCCGTCGTCTACGACGACCTCCGCGAGGCGATCATCAAGGAGGTGGTCGAGGCCACCATCCCCGCCGAGCTGCTCGACGCCAACACCCGCTACTTCATCAACCCCACGGGCCGCTTCGTCATTGGCGGCCCGATGGGCGACGCCGGGCTCACCGGTCGCAAGATCATCGTCGACACCTACGGGGGCCACGGCTCGCACGGCGGCGGCGCCTTCTCCGGCAAGGACCCCTCCAAGGTCGACCGTTCGGCCGCCTACATGGGCCGCTACATCGCCAAGAACCTGGTCGCGTCGGGCTACTGCGAGCGCGCCCTCGTCCAGGTCGCCTACGCGATCGGCGTGGC
Organism: Alphaproteobacteria bacterium; assembly: GCA_020632915.1. GTDB lineage: Bacteria > Myxococcota_A > UBA796 > UBA796 > JACKEO01. Next base: position 288,924 of record JACKEP010000006.1, read on the forward strand.
CGACCCGGTGTCGGTGATGGTCGACAGCTACGGCACCGGCAAGGTCAGCGACGAGGCGCTCACCGCCTGCGTCCGCGAGCTGTTCCCGCTCAAGCCGGCCGCCCTCATCCACCACCTCGACCTGCTGCGTCCGATCTACCGGGCCACGGCAGCCCACGGGCACTTCGGCCGGGAGGGCTTCCCGTGGGAGGCCACCGACATGGCCGCCGCCGTCGCGAAGCACCTCGCGTGATCGCCACGACGCCTCGGTCCCAGCGTGCTCCCCGCGGTGCCCTCCGGCGCCGTGACGTGGTGTCGCCGGGACGGGAGCGCGTTGTGTGCGACATCCGCGAGACGAAACGGTTCGTTGCGCCGGCCAGCGCGCGTGCGGCGCGCTGCGCTATCCCTCGTCTCCATGTAGAGAGCGAACGATGACCGCGTTCTTCTCGCTCGCGAAGAGCACCATCGGCAAGAAGGCGATCATGGCCGGATCCGGCCTGATCATGGTCGGCTGGATCGTCCTGCACATGGCCGGCAACCTGCTGGTGTTCGCGGGTCAGGATCACTTCAACGCCTACGCCGAGATGATCCAGTCCGGCTTCCACATCGAGCCCGCGCTCCTGTGGGCGATGCGGATCACGCTGCTGGCCTGCGTCGGCCTGCACATCTGGGCGGCGGTCGGCCTGTCGGGTCGCAACCGCGCCGCGCGGCCGGTGGCCTACGCCGGCGGCCGGAAGAACCACGCCACGTCCTACGCGGCGGAGTTCATGCTCGGCGCGGGCGTCGTGCTGCTGCTCTACCTCGTCTTCCACCTCCTCCACCTCACCGTGGGCGTGTTCAGCGACGATGTCGTGCAGCACGCTGCCTTCAGCAAGAAGGACGCCTACCGCAACCTCGTGGTCGGCGTGGGCAACCCGGTGGTCGGCGCGTTCTACGTGCTCGCCAACCTGGCGCTGGGCATGCACCTGCACCACGGCATCAAGAGCGCGTTCCAGACGCTCGGGCTCAACGACGACCGCTGGAACCCGCTCAAGGACGCGCTCACCCGCTGGGTGCCCGTGTTCACCACCGGGGCCGCCCTGCTGGTCGCCCTGTCCTGCATGTTCGGGGTCGGCGTGCTCATCGAGGCGCCCGATCTTTCCTGGACCCCCTCGCACTGACTCGAGGTCACCTCATGGAACTGCAGTCGCGCGCCCCCGACGGACCGATCGAGACGGCCTGGGATCGTCACCGCCAGGCCATCCGCCTGGTCAACCCCGCCAACAAGCGGAAGTACCACGTCATCGTCGTGGGCACGGGCCTCGCGGGCGCCTCGGCCGCCGCCACGCTCGCGCAGCTCGGCTACAACGTGTCGTCGTTCTGCTTCCAGGACAGCCCGCGCCGCGCCCACTCGATCGCGGCCCAGGGCGGCATCAACGCCGCGAAGAACTACCAGAACGACGGCGACAGCGTCTACCGGCTGTTCTACGACACGGTCAAGGGCGGCGACTTCCGCGCCCGCGAGCAGAACGTCTACCGGCTGTCGCAGGTCTCGGTCGACATCATCGACCACTGCACCGCGCTCGGCGTGCCGTTCGCCCGTGAGTACGGCGGCCTGCTCGCCAACCGCTCGTTCGGCGGCGCGCTGGTGTCGCGCACGTTCTACGCCCGCGGCCAGACCGGCCAGCAGCTGCTCCTCGGCGCCTACGCCACGATGGCGGAGCAGATCGCGGTCGGCAAGGTCAAGATGCACCCCCGCACCGAGCTGCTCGACGTCGTCGTCATCGACGGCAAGGCCAAGGGGATCGTCACCCGCGATCTGACCACCGGCCGCATCGAGCGCTGGGCGGCCGACGCCGTGGTGCTCGCCACCGGCGGCTACGGCAACGTGTTCTACCTGTCGACCAACGCCAAGGGCTGCAACGTCACGGCCACGTGGCGCGCCTACAAGCGCGGCGCCGGCTTCGCCAACCCGTGCTTCACCCAGATCCACCCCACCTGCATCCCGGTGATGGGCGACCACCAGTCCAAGCTCACGCTGATGAGCGAGTCGCTGCGCAACGACGGGCGGGTGTGGGTCCCCAAGCAGCCGGGCGACATGCGCCCCGCGCGCGACATCCCCGACGCCGAGCGCGACTACTACCTCGAGCGCATCTACCCGACGTTCGGCAACCTGGTGCCCCGCGACGTGGCGTCACGGGCCGCCAAGCGGATGATCGACAGCGGTCACACCGTGGTCAAGGGCGGCCAGGGCGTGTTCCTGGACTTCCGCGACGCGATCAAGCGGCTGGGGCGCGACGTCGTGGCCGACCGCTACGGCAACCTGTTCGACATGTACGCCCAGATCACCGGGGAGTCGCCCTACGAGCACCCGATGAAGATCTACCCGGCGTCGCACTACACGATGGGCGGGCTGTGGGTCGACTACAACCTGCAGACCACCGTGCCGGGCCTGTACGCCATCGGTGAGGCCAACTTCAGCGACCACGGCGCCAACCGCCTGGGCGCCAGCGCGCTGATGCAGGGCCTGGCGGACGGCTACTTCGTCCTGCCCTACACGATCGGCGACTTCCTGGCGGGCGAGAAGCCCGGATTCTCCGACACCACGCACGCCGCGTTCGCCGACGCCGAGAACGAGGTCAAGGCCAAGGTCGACCGCCTCCTCTCGGTCAAGGGCAAGCAGTCCGCCGACACGTTCCACCGCCGCCTGGGCAAGATCGTCTGGGACGAGTGCGGCATGGCGCGCAACGCCGAGGGCCTCGGCAGGGCGCTCGAGCAGATCCCTGCGCTGCGCGACGAGTTCTGGTCCGACGTCAGCGTTCCGGGCACGGGAGCCGACCTCAACCAGTCGCTGGAGCGCGCCGGCCGCGTGGCCGACTTCCTGGAGTTCGCCGAGGTGCTCTGCAAGGACGCGCTCACGCGCGAGGAGAGCTGCGGCGGTCACTTCCGCGAGGAGCACCAGACGGTCGAGGGCGAGGCCAGGCGCGACGACGACGCGTTCAGCCACGGCGCGGTGTGGATGTACCGCGGTCAGGCGCAGCAGCCCGAGCGGGTCCGCGAGGAGCTGTCCTTCCGCTACGTCAAGCCGAGCCAGAGGAGCTACAAGTGAAGGTCAACCTGCGCATCTGGCGCCAGAAGGGCCCCGAGTCCGCTGGCAGCTTCCAGGACTTCCCCAACGTGGAGGTCGTGCCCGAGATGTCCTTCCTCGAGATGCTCGACGAGGTCAATCGGGCGCTCGAGGCCAAGGGCCAAGAGGCCGTCACCTTCGACTCCGACTGTCGCGAGGGCATCTGCGGCTCGTGCGGTGCGGTGGTCAACGGCGACCCCCACGGACCGGGCAAGGCCAACACGCTCTGCCAGCTCCACCTGCGGTCGTTCCAGGACGGCGACACCATCACCATCGAGCCCTGGCGCGCCAAGGCGTTCCCGGTGGTCAGGGATCTGATGGTCGACCGCTCGGCGTTCGACCGCATCATCCAGGCCGGTGGCTACATCACCGCCCGCACCGGCTCCGCGCCCGACGCCAACAGCGTCCCCATCGGCAAGGAGCGCGCGGACGAGGCGATGGAGGCGGCCACGTGCATCGGCTGCGGCGCCTGCGTGGCGGCCTGCCCGAACGCCTCGGCGATGCTGTTCACGTCGGCCAAGGTCAGCCACCTGGGCCTGCTGCCGCAGGGTCAGCCCCAGCGGTTCGACCGCGTGCAGAAGATGGTCGACCAGATGGACGCCGAGGGCTTCGGCGGCTGCACGAACCACAGCGAGTGCGAGGCCGCCTGTCCCAAGGAGATCGGGGTCAAGTTCATCGCGCGGCTCAACGCCGACCTGATCAAGGCCAACCTCGGCAACCTGCGGAAGTGACCGGTTCGCACGGCGCTGTGACGGTCCGGCGAACGGGCCGTCGCAGCCTGTCGACGGAGGGGCGGACAGCCCGTCGGACACGTGCGATCGTCGGCATTCGTCGCGTCCCATCCAGACCGGGCCGGGATGCTTGACCGGCACCGCGCGGGCCGCTAGGTCGCGTCTCCCGGCGAGGGCGCGCCTGGCGGCCACGTGGCCGAGATCCCCACGGTCGGACGACCGTGCACGCCGCGCCCGAACATCCTGACGAGGTCGAGGCGATGGCAGCAGAAGACGACGTCCTGTTCACGATCACCCGTGCGCATCTCGACACCGGCCTGCGCGGCATCCCGGTCGGCACCTGCGGGACGTCCGCGGTCGACCCGATCAAGGGCGTGTCCTACGTGGGCTACCCGGTCGCCGAGCTCTACGAGCTGGAGCCCGAGGCGGTCGTCCACCTGCTGTTCTACAAGCACCTGCCGTCCGACGACGAGCTGGCCGCGTTCAAGGCCGATCTCCGCGCCCGCGTGGGCATGCCCGCCGCGGTGGTCGAGGCCCTGAAGGTGCTGCCCAAGGAGGGCCACCCGATGGAGTGGCTCATCTCCGGGCTGATGTACCTGGGGATGACCAGCAAGACCGGCGACTACGTCGAGGACGCCAAGAACGTCGTCGCGCGCGCGCCCGAGCTGGTCGCGGCCATCTTCCGCATCCGGTCGGGCTGGGGCGACCCCATCGCCCCGGACCCGTCCAAGAACCTGATCGACAACTTCGTCCACATGCTGGGCGTGCCGGACGCCGATCCGGAGCGCCTCGGCGAGGTCTTGCGCGCGTTCTACGTGCTCCACCTCGACCACGGCGGCGGCAACCTGTCCACGTTCACGGGCAAGGCCGTGGCCAGCGGTCTGGCCGACCAGTACGCCTCGCTCGCCGCGTCGATGTGCGCGCTGTACGGGCCGCTCCACGGCCGCGCCAACCAGGACTGCCTCAACTTCGTCCGCTCCGTCGGCACCGACGACGAGGCCGAGGTCGAGCGCTTCGTGCGCAACGCGCTCGCCAACGGCGACAAGATCTACGGCTTCGGCCACGCCGTCCTGCGCGCCGAGGACCCCCGCGCCACGATCCAGTACGCGGTGGGCGAGCGCATCTGCCCCGACGACCCCCTGTTCCGCACGGCGGTCACGCTCCGCAAGGTCGCGGTGGGCGTCCTGTCGGGCATCGACAAGGTGTCCAACCCCTACCCGAACGTCGACGCGGTGAGCGGCACGCTGCTCAACGCCGTGGGCCTGACCGACAGCAACTTCTACACCGTGCTGTTCGGCCTCTCCCGCATGACGGGCATCGCCGCCCAGATCATCGACGAGCGCGAGCGCGCCCGCGGTGGCAAGGGCGTCCCCATCTACCGTCCGAAGTACATCGCGCAGGGGCAGCCCCCCCGCAGCATCCGCGACTGATCCCCCCTCTGGAGCAGCGATGACCAAGCGCATTCCCGAGCCGACCTCCGGCACCGCGATCACCGTCCAAGCCGACGGCACCCTGGTCGTGCCGAACGATCCCATCCTCACGTTCATCGAGGGCGACGGCACCGGCCCCGACATCTGGGCCGCGTCCGTGCGCGTGTTCGACGCCGCGGTCGCCAAGGCCTACGGCGGCAGTCGCAAGATCCACTGGCACGAGGTGTTCGCGGGCGAGAAGGCCTTCGAGCAGTTCGGCGAGTGGCTCCCGGCCGACACGCTCACCCACATCGACCGCTACAAGATCGGCATCAAGGGCCCGCTCACCACGCCGGTCGGCGGGGGCATCCGCTCGCTGAACGTGGCGCTGCGCCAGGAGCTCGACCTGTACGCCTGCGTGCGTCCGGTCCGCTGGTTCGAGGGCGTCCCGAGCCCCGTGCGCCAGCCCGAGCTCGTCGACATGATCATCTTCCGCGAGAACTCGGAAGACATCTACGCCGGCATCGAGTGGGCCGCGGGCACGCCCGAGTGCAACAAGGTGATCGACTTCCTCCAGAACGAGATGGGCGTCACCAAGATCCGCTTCCCCGACACCAGCGGCATCGGCGTGAAGCCGGTGTCGAAGCAGGGCACCGAGCGCCTCGTGCGCGCCGCGCTGAAGTACGCCTTCGAGCAGGGCAAGTCCAGCGTGACGCTCGTGCACAAGGGCAACATCATGAAGTTCACCGAGGGGGCCTTCAAGAACTGGGGCCACGAGCTCGCCGAGCGCGAGTACGGCGACAAGGTGTTCACCTGGGGCCAGTGGGATCGCATCGCCGCCGAGAAGGGCAACCCCGCCGCCCACGCCGCCACCGAGGAGGCGATCGCCACGGGCAAGCTGCTGGTCAAGGACGTCATCGCCGACGCCTTCCTGCAGCAGATCCTCACGCGGCCGTCCGAGTACAGCGTCATCGCCACGCTCAACCTCAACGGCGACTACATCTCCGACGCCCTGGCCGCCCAGGTCGGTGGCATCGGCATCGCGCCGGGCGCCAACATCAACTACGACACCGGCGTGTCGGTGTTCGAGGCCACCCACGGCACCGCGCCGAAGTACGCGGGCCTCGACAAGGTCAACCCCTCGTCGGTCATCCTCTCGGGCGAGATGATGTTCCGCCGCATGGGCTGGGACGAGGCGGCCGACCTGATCGTCGCGGGCGTCGAGGGCGCCATCAAGGACAAGCAGGTCACCTACGACTTCCACCGCCTGATGGACGGCGCCACGCTGCTCAAGTGCAGCGAGTTCGGCACCGCAGTCATCGAGCACTTCTGACACGAGCGTCCGCGCGGAGCGGTCCTCGGGCCGCGCCGGCGGCTTGAGGGGACCATGAAGCTTCACGAGTACCAGGCCAAGAGCCTGCTGGGCCGGTTCGGCGTGCCGATGCTGCCCGGCGTGGCCGCCACGGATGCCGACGGCGCAGTCGCCGCCGCCAAGGAGGTCGGTGGCGACCTCTGGGTGGTCAAGGCCCAGATCCACGCCGGCGGACGCGGCAAGGGCCGCTTCGTCGAGGACGTCGACGCCACCGAGATCGCCAAGGCCGCCAAGGGCGAGGACGCCGCCGGCAAGGGCGGTGTCCGGCTCGCGCGCACGCTCGACGACGTGCGTGCCGCCGCCGCCGCCATGCTCGGCAAGACGCTGGTCACCAAGCAGACCGGCATCGAGGGGCGCGAGGTCCGCACGATCTACGTGGCCGCCGCCTGCGACATCGCCAAGGAGTACTACCTGTCGGTGCTCCTCGACCGGTCGAACAACAAGGTGCTGTTCATGGCGTCGTCCGAGGGCGGCGTCGACATCGAGGAGGTCGCCGAGCACAACCCCGAGGCGATCAAGAAGGTGTGGGTCGACTCCGCGGTGGGCCTGCGCGACTTCCAGGGCCGCGAGCTGGCCTACGGCCTCGGGCTCACCGACGCCAAGCAGGTCCGCAAGGCCACGGCGTTCTTCCAGGCGCTCTACCAGGCCTACATGGACCTGGACTGCTCGATGCTCGAGATCAACCCGCTCGTGCTCACCGAGCAGGGCGACCTCATCGCGCTCGACTGCAAGATGGACGTCGACGGCAACGCGCTCTACCGTCACGACGACATCGTCGCGATGCGCGACGTGCACGAGGAGGAGGCCACCGAGATCGAGGCCTCCGAGTACGGCCTGTCGTTCATCAAGCTCGACGGCACCATCGGCTGCATGGTCAACGGCGCCGGCCTCGCGATGTCCACGATGGACATCATCCAGTACAAGGGCGCCAAGCCCGCCAACTTCCTGGACGTGGGCGGCGGCGCCAAGCAGAAGCAGGTCGAGGCGGCCTTCCGCATCATCACGAAGGACCCGTCCGTCCAGGGCATCCTGGTCAACATCTTCGGCGGCATCATGAAGTGCGACGTCATCGCCAACGGCGTCGTCGCGGCCGTCAAGGAGGTCGGACTGAAGGTGCCGCTCGTCGTGCGCCTGTCCGGCACCAACGCCGACCTCGGCAAGAAGATCATCGACGAGAGCGGCCTGGACGTCATCGCCGCCACCAACCTCGACGACGCGGCCGACAAGATCGTCGCAGCCGTGAAGGGGGCCTGACCATGTCGATCCTCGTCAACCACGACACGCGGCTGATCTGCCAGGGCATCACCGGCAAGTCCGGCGCCTTCCACGCCCGCCAGATGCTCGAGTACGGCACGCAGCTCGTCGCCGGCGTCGTCCCGGGCAAGGGCGGCACCACGTTCGAAGACACCGGCGTGCCCATCTTCGACACCATCGAGGAGGCCAAGGCCACCACCGGCGCCAACGCCTCGGTGATCTTCGTGCCGCCGCCCTTCGCCGCCGACGGCATCATCGAGTGCGTCGCCGCCGACCTCGACCTCGTCGTCGCGATCACCGAGGGCATCCCGGTGCGCGACATGATCGACGTAGCCCGGTTCATGGAGGGCAAGCGCACCCGCCTGATCGGTCCGAACTGCCCCGGCGTCATCACGCCCGGCGCCTGCAAGATCGGCATCATGCCCGGCCACATCCACCGCAAGGGCACCATCGGCGTCCTGTCGCGCTCCGGCACGCTCACCTACGAGGCGGTCGGTCAGCTCGGTGAGGTCGGCCTCGGCCAGTCCACCGCGGTGGGCATCGGCGGCGACCCGATCATCGGCACCAAGTTCATCGACGTGCTGTCGCTGTTCAAGGACGACCCCGAGACCGAGGGCGTCATCATGATCGGCGAGATCGGTGGCACGGCCGAGGAGGAGGCCGCCGCCTGGCTCCAGGCCAACTGGGACGACCGCCCCATCGTCGGCTTCATCGCCGGCGCCACGGCGCCTCCCGGTCGCCGCATGGGCCACGCCGGCGCCATCATCAGCGGAGGCCAGGGCACGGCCGAGTCCAAGTTCGCTGCCCTGCAGGCCGCGGGCGTCCACATCGTGCGCAGCCCGGCCGAGCTCGGCAAGACGATGAAGGCCGCGCTGGGCTGATCGGCGCGCTCCGAGCGCGTTCGCCACGGTGCCCTCGACCCCGGTGCGCTGCACGTCAGCCGCCGGGGTCGCTGCATTCACGACGGCACCGCCCCGTCACTGGCACGGGGGGCCGCGTGCCGATAAGGCCCGCGCCCCCACGATCCCCGGGGCGTCAGGCCCCGCACGGAGGACCCCATGGCCATCGAGCGCACCCTGTCGATCATCAAGCCCGACGCCACCAAGAAGAACCTGGTCGGCAAGATCATCGCCCGCTTCGAGGAGGAGGGCCTGACCATCGCCGGCGCCCGCAAGGTCTGGCTGTCGCAGCAGGAGGCCGAGGGCTTCTACGCCGTGCACAAGGCGCGCCCGTTCTTCGGCGAGCTCGTCGCGTTCATGACGTCGGGTCCGTGCGTCGTGATGTGCCTGGAGGGCGAGGACGCCGTGGCTCGCAACCGCGAGATCATGGGCGCCACCAACCCGGCCGACGCCGCGCCGAACACGCTGCGCAAGCTCTACGCCGACAGCATCGGCGAGAACGCCGTGCACGGCTCCGACAGCGCCGAGAACGCCGCCATCGAGGTGGCCTACTTCTTCCGCTCGACCGAGCTGTTCTGATCCGACGCCGTCGTCGCTGCGCCGCGGTCGCCTCCGGAGGCCGCGGCGTCGTGCTTTCTCGGGTGCGGTCGCGCTAGGCTGTGCACCTCGCTTCGGAGGAGCCCATGGGCGGTCCCCACCTGTCGCTGTCGCTGTCCCGGGAGCTGTGGAACGAGATGCTGCGCGCCGCGCTGCCGTTCCACCTCGCCGGCGGTGACTTCTCGCTCAAGGACGCGGCGCGCAGCGCGCTGCTCCAGCTCCAGGTGCGCGAGCGGGTGACCGGTCTGCTGGAGGACCAACGCACGCCGCAGCCGCTGGTCAAGTTCAGCCACCGGGCGCTCGAGGTCTGGCGCGACAACCGCAGCCAGTTCTTCCGGCGCCTCGACGAGCTGGTGCGGGTGGAGGGCGACTGGCGCTTCGAGATCGACGATCTCGGCACGGAGCTGTCGTACGCGCCGCAGCGCGTGGCGGCCGACGCCTTCGTCAAGGCCATCGCCGAGGGCAAGATCACGCTGCTGCGGGAGAACGTCACGCTGCCGTTCCGCATCGAGAAGCGCGTCGGCGCCACGGTCGCGCTCGGCCGCATCCGGTTCTCGCGCGACAAGGACGCCGTGATCGGCAACGTCCAGGATCTGGCCGTCCACCTGGGCGACAACGTGGTCCTGCAGCTGCTGTCGCGCCTCATCGAGTACGGCGTCGAGCAGCGCATCGACACCGTCCAGCCCGTGCCGGTGCTCAAGCGGGAGCAGGTCGAGGGGCTGGTCGGTGGCCTCGGCGGCGCCATGCACCTGAACATGGGCGTCGACGACCTCCAGCTCGACATCGACGACGACCAGATGACGCTGCACGTGCGGTTCGGCTTCACGCGCATGCCCGACACCCAGCAGATCCCCCAGCGAGGCGAGGCATGACCGACGCGGAGCGCACCGAGCTCGAGGCTGCCGCGTTCCGGCGCCTCCTCGACCACCTGCGGGACCACCCCGAGGTGCAGAACATCGCGTTGATGGAGCTGGCCGGGTTCTGCCGCAACTGCCTGTCGCGCTGGTACCAGGAGGCCGCGCTGGAGCGGGGCCTGGAGATGACCAAGGACGAGGCGCGGCTCGCGGTCTACGGCATGCCGTACGCCGTGTGGAAGGAGCGCCACCAGACCGAGGCCACGCCCGATCAGCAGGCGGCCTTCGCCGCGCGCCAGCGCCACGACTGACGCCGACGTCCTCGCCGGACCGGGGCCCGCGGCGTAGGACGGGACCACGGAGGGCGGCATGGCGCGACACGAGGTGACCGGGGCCGTGGTGACCGGTGGGGGAAGCGGCCTGGGCAGGGCGCTCGCCCTCGAGCTGCACAGCCGTGGCGCCGCGGTGGTGATCGCCGACCTCGACCTGGAGGGGGCCGAGCAGACGGTCGCCGCGGTGCGCGAGCGCGGCGGACGCGCCTGGGCCGTGGCCTGTGACGTGCGCGACCCGGAGGCCGTCGCCGCCGTGCTCGACGCCGCCCTCGGCCACCTCGACGCCGTCGACATGTGGATCAACAACGCCGGCGTCGCCGTCGCCGGCGAGGTGGGCGACGTGGCGCTCGACGACTGGCACTGGGTCGTCGACGTCAACCTCTGGGGCATGGTGCACGGCTGCCACGTCATCGCGCCCTACTTCAAGCAGCGCGGGGCAGGTGTCATCGTCAACGTCGCGTCGGCGGCGGGGCTCGTGTCGACGCCGGGCATGGCGCCCTACAACGTGAGCAAGGCCGGTGTGGTGAGCCTGTCGGAGACGCTGTACGGCGAGCTGTCCCCGCTCGGTGTGGGGGTGACGGTGGTGTGCCCCACGTTCTTCCAGACGCGCCTGCTCGACAACGCTCGCAGCGACGCGCACCGCCTCAAGGTGGCGTCCAAGCTGATGAAGCGGTCGTCGGTCCAGGCGGACGGCGTGGCCCGCGCGGCGATCGACGACGCGCTCGCGCACCGGCTCTACAGCGTCGCGATGCGCGACGGCCGGATGGTGTGGCGCCTGCGCCGGCTGCTCCCGCAGGGGTTCTACGACCTGTACTTCCGCGGCATGGCCCAGGTGCAGAAGCGGGTGTGACGCCGGTCAGTCCACGGGGCAGCGCGTGCCCTTCGTGGCCAGCGTGGCGATGCTCTGGATGGTGTCGTCGATGCCGCCGGCAGCCATGGACGAGGCGAGCCCGGCCGGCACGGATCCACCGGGGTCGGCCCACGTGTAGTACTCGACGAGCGTGGACGTGCCGTCCAGGTCGATGAGCAGCCACGCGCCGCGGGTGAAGTCGATGTGCATTCCCTTGGCGGCCCACGCCGTCGCCGTGGGGGTGGGCGTGGCGAAGTCGCCGTCGGTGGCCCAGACCTGTTCGCGCACCCGACCGTTCGAGCGCGTGCGCAGGGCGTCGTTGGCGCGGATGTCGATCACCCACCAGCGGTCGGTGAGGAGCGGCACCGGCAGGAACTGGAACACCCGGCGGGGGCTGCCGCACGCCGTGCCGCGCAGGATCTCGGCGTAGTCGAGGCGGGTGTAGTCGACCTTGGAGGCGTCGTCGTTGATCGCGGCCCAGTAGCGAGCGATCGGCACGTCTACGATGGCCACGCCCCACGCCTGCTTGGCCTTGTGCCCCTCCACCTGCTCCAGCCCGGTGACGACGGCACCGCCGGCGGCCTCCGTGTAGACCGAGCGCGGCACGGCCGGCGCCTTGGCGTCGAGGCGCAGCGCGCGCAGGGCCTGCACCTCGTCGACGCGGGCGAGCACCAGAGACGGCTCGACGGCGTGGGCGAAGCTGGCGGTGAGGACGAAGACAGCGCTGAGCATGGACCCTCCTGCGCGGATCCATACCCGGCGCAGGCCTCGGGCCGCAGGATCACGCGACCGGGTGGGTCCAGACGTCGTCGGGACCGGCTGCCGCGTCGCGGGCGACGGCGTCCAGCCGGGCGCGCACGTAGCCGGGCAGGAAGAACCGGAACCACACCAGGCCGTACAGCGCGCCCCCGAGGTGGGCGGCGTGGGCGATCGTCGCGTCGAGGGGCGAGAACAGCCCGATGATGTCGAGCAGCACGAACAGGCCGACGGCGATGATCTGCGGCACCGGGAGCACGAAGAACAACAGCAGGATCACGCGCGGGAAGCACAGCGCCGCCACCACGGCGATGGCCATGACCGCGCCGGACGCCCCCAGGGCCGGCGCGGTCAGTCCGGTGACGTGGCAGTACAGCAGGTGGCCGAGCGACGCGACGATGCCGCCGGCGACGTACAGGTGCACGAAGGCGCGCGCGCCGACCACGCGCTCCACCTCGCTGCCGAACACCCACAGCGCGAGCAGGTTGAACGCGAGGTGGGCGATCGAGGCGTGGCTGAACGCGCTCGTGAGCAGGGTCCAGTAGCGACCGTCGGCCCACGACGCCGGGCTCACCAGGAAGTGGTCGGTCATCAGGTTCAGGCCGCGGTCGAGACCCAGCGACGCGGCGCCCCCGAAGAACTGCCACACCGCGAACACGGCGATGTTGATCACCATCAACATCGGCAGCGCCCGCAGGGGGGCGAGGGGGAGCTCGGCGCTGGGGCGGCGGCGTCGGGGCATCACACGCTCGTGCGGAGGGGTCGCCTCACCGTACGCACGAGGGCGGCACCGCCCAGCCACGAGCCGTCATGATCGCGCCGGACCCCTCACGCCACCGCGGCGTGCTCGTGGGCGTGCGCATGGGGGTGGTCGTGGTCGCCGACGAGGCCGGCCAGGAACCCGCGCGGTCCGCTGCGCCAGAGGCCGCGGACCACGACGAGCGCCAGCACGACGCCGGCGGCCGCGGCGGTCCAGCTGTGGACCTGGGGCGCGTCGGCATGCGCGGTGGCCTGGGCCGGGAGGAAGCCGTCGCCCCAGGCGACCGCCGCGGCGACGACGGCCCCCTGGGCCACGGCGAGCGCGATGGTGGCCGCCCGTCCCCACCGGCGTCGAGCGGCCGCCCACGCCGACAGACCGGCGGCGGGGCCCATCAGCGTGGCAGCCAGGGCGGCACCCGGGCTCATGCCCTTGGCGCAGAGCAGGGCGGCGAGCGGCACGGCGGCGACGGGACGCACGGTGAACACCGCGGCGGCCACACCGGCGACGACGGCGTCGTACGGCGCGAGGCCCGACGCATCCCCGTGGTGGACGAACGCCTCGACATAGGCCGCCAACACCACCCCGAGGGCCACCCACCCGCTCACGGCGCGCGCGTTGGCGTCGGCGAGCGCGAGCAGGCGTCGACCCAGGGGACGCGGATCCGCCGGCACCACCACCGGACCTCCCGGCCACCGCGCCAGGACGGCACCCGCGACGAGGGCCATGCCGACCGCGGCAGCGAAGCGGACGAGGGCGAACGGCCAGCCCAGCAAGCGCGCCGACACCAGGAACGCCGCGGGATCGAGGAGGGGTGCTGCCACGAGGAAGGCGACCACGGCGGCGGGGCGCGCGCCGCGGCCGAGCAGGGCGTCGGCGGTGTCGGCGGGGGAGGGGCCCTGGGGCGACAGGGTCAGGGCGAGACGCAGCCCGCTGGTCGTGCCGTCCACGGTGGTGGCGCCGGCGAGGGCCTGCACCAGCGTGGACACGGCGAGGCCCGCCCACACGACCGGCGCGACCTCGACGGCGAGCGACCACAGGGATCCACCGAACGCGAGGTGGCCGTGGGCGGCGTGGGACTGGTGGGCGTGGCCGCCGTGCAGCAGGGTGAGCGGCAGCGCGACGCCCAGCCCGAAGCCAGCGAGGTCGAGCACGCGGCCGAGCGGCGTCGTGGGGAGGTCCACGCCGAGATCGTGGACGACCACGTGCACGAGGAGCCCCGCGATCACGGCGCGTAGCCAAGGCTCAGCGGGCGCCAGCGCTTCGGTCGGGACGACCGCACCCAGCACGACGCCGACGCCCGTGGCGAGCACGAGGCCGAGCCCGCGCCACGTCGCGCGCCGCACGCCCTCCGCGCGCGCCGACGCGAGCACGGCCGCCGCGACCAGGGGCGCCCCGTGGATCGCGATTGCGGCGACGACGCCCAGGCCCAGCAGCGGCCCTCCGGCACCGATCTGCAGCCCGTCGACCAGCTGGTGGACGGCGACGCCGAGGTAGCCGAAGGTGAACCGGGCCTGCAGGCCCGCCCGGTCGGCAACACCCGCCACCGTCCACCGCGCGAGCGCCCGCTCGGCGGCCACCGGCACCAGCATCGTGGCGGCGGCGAGCAGCAGGGCGGCGGGACCGACCGCATCGGCGGCGGCGGGCAGCAGCTCGGCCAGCACCACCGCCAGGGCCGCGCCGAGGGCGAGGCTGCGTGCAGTGCCGACGAGCCGCTGGCGGCCGTGCAGCGCGACGACGGCGACGCCCAGCAGGGGCGGCACGAGTCCGATGGTCAGCGCCGCCAGCACCGGACGGTCCCTCCTCTCACCTGCGTCGGGACCCGCGCGTCCCAGATGCAACACGATGGCAGGTAGCGCGTGGAGCCGCGCCGTGCACCGCGCGGTAGGGGGAGGGCGGAGGGCGGATGCTCGACAGCTGGCTCCAGACCTACCAGGACCCGATGTTCCTGTGGTTCGTCGTGGGCGCCAACGTCGTCAGCATGGCCGCCTACCTGACGTTCGCGCTGCCGCTGACCTGGCTGGCGTGGGCGGAGCCCGCCTGGGCGGTGTCGTGGCGGATCCAGCGCAAGCGACCGGACGTGGCGAAGTGGTTCGCACCGGGCCTGCGCGCCTGGGCCGTCAACAACGCCGTCCTCCTGGGCCTCATCGTGGTCACGTGGCCCCTGTGGGGCAGCCACGTCACGGTCCACACCGGGCCGTGGCCACCCTGGTGGGTGGCGGGGCTGCAGCTGCTCGCGTTCGTCTACCTCGACGACGCCCTGTACTGGGTGCTGCACCGCGCCATGCACGAGGGGTGGCTGTGGCGTCGGGTGCACACCGTCCACCACCGCGTGGTCACCCCGTGCGCCATCACCGGCCACTACATGCACCCCGTCGAGTACGTCGCCACGGCGATGCTGATGCTGGTGGGACCGCTCGTGCTCGGCGTGCACGTCGTCGTCCTCTACGCCTGGATCGTGCTGCGGCAGCTGGAGGCGGCGGAGGGTCACTGCGGCTACCACCTCGCGGCCAGTCCCCTGGCGTGGCTGCCCGGCGGGCACGGCGCCGACTTCCACGACTTCCACCACGCGCGCTTCCACGGCAACTACGCGGGCATCCTCGGATGGCTGGACGGCGTGCTCGGCACCTGGAGCAAGGGCTACGCCGAGCACCGCGCCGCGCGTCGCGAGGGCTGACGCGCGCGGTGTGCGCCGCCCTCCGGTCGAGCCCTCAAGGCCCGCGGCGGGCCGTCTCGCCGTCGTCGGGCGCCCAGTCCAGCACCACCGCACGGGCGTCCTGGGCTTCGTGGCCACAGGGGTCGCGCACCACCACCGACAGCGTCGCGGCCTTGCCCACGGCGGCGGCCACCTCGTCCTCGGTCAGGTCGAGGGTGACGGTGTCGCCCACCAGCTCGTACGCGGCGCCGTTCGCCCGGAGCGGTCGGCTGACCTCCTGGTAGACGTCGCGCACCGTCCCGTCGTCGGTGGTCAGGTCGAAGTCGACGACCGGGTTGCACGGATCGGTGACGTCGGTGGGCGTCCCGGGGAGGAACCCCGACGCCACCAGGCTCGCGAACACGTGGTAGCCGCCCTGGGGACCGCTGCGGATGACGAGCGTGCCGCCCTCCGGCACCGCCTCCCACGCACGCTCGCCCGTGCCCAGCTGCACCTCCGTGGGTGCGTCGGGCAGCGCCTCGCACGCCGTCGCGCACGGTCGACAGGCACCGGAGCCGAGCAGCGCGATGGACAGGAGGACGGGCCGCACGGCGCACCGGGACAGGGCGGGAGGGGGACGCCGACCGGCGGGGGAGGGTGGTCGCCGGCCGGGGCGGGGAGGAGACCCCGTCATACCGCAGCCGCGAGCGACCGGCCCCACAGGCGTGGCCACGGTGCCCGGCCCCGAGGTCAGCGCGTGGGCGCGAGCGCGTCGCGGACACGCTGCGCCTGCGTGGGGGTCAGGATGGGCACGCACGCCCCGAGGTCGGGGTGCATCAGCGTGCGAGGGTCCGTGCCGTGCACGAGACCGAGCGCGTGGCCCAGCTCGTGGGCGGCGACGAGGTGGGGGCGTGTCGTCGGCAGCCGCTGCAGCGCTTCGGCGGAGAGCAGCACGGTCGGCGTGAAGCGCTCGCCGAGCGCGAGCGCGGCCTGCAGCGCGCCGGCCTCGCTGCCGGACGTCGCCTGGTCGAGCAGCGGCGACAGCGTGAGGCCCCGCAGCTCGGCGAACACCGCGGTCGCCCATGAACCGGGCTCGACCAGCGTGGGCAGCACGGCGATCACCACCGTGTGCCCGCCAGCGGGCGTCGGCGTGGCGTGCTCGACCAGGAAGGCGCGCAGCGGCGCCAGCGCCGCGCGTCGTGCGGCGTCGGCGTCGCTGGCATCCAGCGTCGCCGCGCCGCCGAGGACCCACCGCGTGTCGACCCGCTGTACCGGTCCCGCCGGCGTGACCGTGAGGCCCCACGGGGCCCAGGTGCGCCGCAGGCTGTCGAGGGCCTCCTGGACCACGGCGCCGTCGACGTCCGGGCCGACGAGGACGGTGGCGTCCAGGCGGGCGTCGAGGTGGGGTGCGGGCGCGTCCGGCGCGCACGACGGCATCGGCCACGGCGGCACGTCCGCCCACGACAGCGTCATCGCAGGCGGCGGGGGCACCGGCGCCGTCGCCGGCGGCCCACCACACGCCACGCCGATCCCCCAGAGCGCTGTCCGCGCGACGGCGCGGTGGAACGTGTCGGCGATCACCGCTGCACCTGCGCCGCCGCGCCGACCCAGCCCGGGCAGGCCGCGCGCGGCAGCACCTCGAGCACGGCGCGGGTGCCGGGGGTGCACACCAGCGGATCGTCGGCGCCGCGGTCGCAGGCGACGTCGACCACCCGGTCCGTCGCGTCCAGGAACACGACGTCGATGGCGTAGGCCATCGGTGCCGTGGTGATGCACGCCTCGACCGTCGCCGGGTACTGCAGGAGGAGGCCGTCGCCGGGGCCGAGGGGAGGCAGCGCGGTCAGCCCGTCGCGTCGTGCCTGCTCGGTGGCGGCGACGGTCGCGCAGACCTGCACGTCGGCACCGAGGTGGACACGTGCGGCGGCGCCGCAGGGCGGACCTGCGCACCCGAGCCCCAGGACCAGCGCGACGACGGTGGGTCTCACTCCGGTGCGCCCTCCAGCGTCACCGTGAGCGTCGCCTCGTCCACCGTCAACACTTCCAGGAACGGCAGCGCGTCCGACAGCCCCAGCTCCCGCAGCAGGTAGGGCGGCAGCTGGCGGAACAGCAGCCGCGCCCGCACGGCGATCGGGCCCGGCGTCGTGGGCGTCGTCGGCACGAACACGGTGAACGTGCGGTCGTGCAGCGGGGGGAGCGCGGTCGACGTGAGCTCCTCGGCCGACCACGGGAACAGCTCCGGGTCGCCGTGGGCGTCGGTGAATGCCGCGCCCAGCGTGATCAGGTCGTGGTCGCCGTAGGGGTCGAGCGTCGACCAGTAGTTGCGCAGGTCGCCGCGGTCGTCGAGCGTGCCGGTGGCGTAGAGCACCGCGCCGTCGGCGTCCGTCGCCACCACCTCGAGCCACAGCTGGCGGTTGAAGGTGGAGCCGGTGGGCAGGTTGTGGGCGTCGATGCGGTTGTCGACCGTGAGCACGACGTCGATCTGGTCGCCCGCGCGGGATGCGGGGGGCGCGTCGACGGTCAGGCTCGCCGCCGTGTGCAACAGCCCGAGCACATCGGCGCGGCGGGCGTCGCGTTCGGCCGCGGGCACGTCCTCCAGCGGAAGGTCGACCCCGACGAACCGGTGGTCGTGGACCTCGCGCTCGGTGCCGCCGACCGCAGCCATGCCGGTGCGTGCGGGCATGTGGCAGGACTGGCAGGGCGTGCCCGCCTCGGCGGCCGGGGACGTGGTCCACTCCTGGTAGGGACGCTCCAGCGGCAGGCCGCTGACCTCGACCACGTCGTGACAGCCGCCGCAGAACCGGGCCTCGGCGTGGAGCGGAGACGCTGCAGAGGTGTGGAAGGCGTTCGGGGCGGGGTCGTCGATCGGTCCCTGCATCGGCGCGTCGGCGTCGAGCACGTGGCCGCTGTTCCAGGTGCGCTGCAGGCCGGTGACCTTGTGGCACGACACGCAGGTCACGCCCTCCAGGGCCACGGGAGACAGGTCGTCGAACGAGAACCCGGGGACGATCTCGCCGCCGCGCGTCGCGATGGCCGAGTGGCACTGCAGGCAGAACGGGTCCTGCTGCCCGGCGAAGTCGACCTGCCGCACCTGGACGAGGCGTCGGAACACGGGGTCGGTCATCGCGTGGGCGTGGGCCGACGTGCGCCACGCGGCGACGTGATCGGGGTGGCACGTCACGCAGCTGTCGGCCTCCGGGAACGCCGACGGGTCGAGCGTCGGCGTGGCCGGGGTGGACAGGGGGTCGTGGACGAACGCCTCGGCCACGGTGTCGGTGTCGGTGTCGGCCGGGGCGACGTCGGTGCCGTCGGTGCACGCGACGACGGCGAGGCCCAGGACCCATGCGGCGGCGGGGCGGCTCACAGCGTCCCCAGGAAGGCGAGCAGGGCCGCCTGGTCGTGCGCGGACAGGGCGTCGAACGCGGCGCGGACCGCGGTGGCCTCTCCGTCGTGTCCGGCGATGGCCTGCGCCAGCGTGTCGGCCGAGCCGTCGTGCAGGTACGGGGCCGTGCGGGCGATGCCCCAGAGCGGCGCCGTGCGGAACTCGCGCATCGTGGCGCCTGCCTCCTCGATGCCCACCGCGTCGACGGGCAGGATGTCGTGGAGCAGCAGGTCGCTGTACAGGGCGACCGGTCCGTCGGTCCCGTCCATTGCGGGCACGTGGCACAAGGCGCAGCCGACCGTGGCGAAGACCGTCTCGCCCTCCGCGGCCAGCGCGGGGTCGTCCGGGGCCGTGCGGGGCGGGGGCGCGAGCAGCGCAAGGTACGTCTCGACGGCTCGCGCGGTGTCCAGCGACAGCTCCGGGTCGGCGACGTCGTCGTTGTCCTGCAGGCGGCCGAAGGTCTGGCCCTCGTCGTAGGGCAGCGTCATGCCGAGCTCCATCGCGACGGCGTCGCGGACGAACTCGCGGATCGACGGCACCTGGGCCTTCCAGCCGAACCGGCCCAGGCGCTCGCCGTCGACCCAGGAGGGCTTGCCGGAGATGCCGTCGCCGTCGGCGTCGTCGGGGTCCGCATGGGCGAGGATCGTGGCGTCCGGGATGCCCTCGATGCGACCGAGGCCGAAGAGGTGGGGCGTCTGGCGCAGCTCGAACACGGTGGCGCCGTCCTGGGGACGGTTCACCCCGGTCTGCAGCCCGGTCTCGCGGTGCAGGATCGTGCCCACCGCGGGCGGCACGAAGCGGCCGTCGACGAGCAGCCCGTGGCGCACGACGTTGACGCCGCGGGGGCCGCTGCCGCCGACCACCGGCTCGAAGTGGCACGCGCGGCACGAGTCGCCGTTGAATCGGGGCGCGCCCACGCCCGCGTCGAAGCCGAACTCCTCGTCGAAGAAGCGCCGTCCCTCGTCGAAGGCCTGCCGCTGCACGGCGTCCAGGCCGGCGACCGGTCCGCCCCAGTCGTCGGCGACGGGCGGGGTCTCGTCCGGCGGGAGGAGACCTGTCGAGAACTGGGCACGCCCACCGAGCGAGAGCAGGAACTCGAGCAGGTCGGCCTGATCGGTGGCCGACAGGGCCCGCCACGCGTCGCGGGCGGCCGTGGCCTCGCCGCCGTGCAGGTCGATGGCGTCGGGCAGGGTCTCGGCCCGACCGTCGTGCAGGTAGGGCCCGGTGGCGGCCACGCCCCACAGCGGCTGCGTGCGGAACTCGCTGCCTGTGGCCTGCAGCTGCACGATGCCGTCGGCGAGGTCGGGCCCCATGTCGTGAAGGAGCAGGTCGGAGTAGGCCGGGATCGGCCCCCGGGGGCCTTCGAGGCGCGGCACGTGGCAGGCGCCGCAGCCGGCGTCGTCGAAGCGCTCCCGTCCGCGCTCACCCGACGCGCTGAGGGTGTCGAACTGCGGCGCCGCGAGCAGCATCGCGAAGCTGACCAGGTCGAAGAGGTCGTCGTGCGACATCTCGGGATCGGCCACGCAGTCGTCGTCGAGGGTGGGGGTCGCCGGCGCCTCCGCCTGCGCGAGCTGGGCGAGGCCGAAGCCGACGCGCTCGATCATCGCCGTCGCCGTCGAGCTGCTGTCGACCGGCAGCGCGGCCTTCTCGGCGTTGGTGAGCGGCTCGGTCGTCACGCCGAGGTGGTTGAACAGGGGACCGCGGATGAAGCCCTCGATCGAGGCGGTCTGCGACTTCACGCCGAACCGCCCCACGAAGCCGCCGGTGGCGAAGTTGGCCTTGCCGGAGATGCCGTCGCCGTCGGCGTCGTCCGGATCGGCGTTGGCGAGGATGGCCTCGGCGGGGAGCTCGGCGAGCAGGCCGACGCCGAAGAACGGGATCGGGTTGCGCTGGGCGACGACGTTGGTCTCGTCGGGCACCGGCGGGTGGGCGTACGGCGACATCGCAGCGTCGGAGCACCCGTCGGTGCCGTCGCCCGCCGCGACGAGCTCGGGCAGCTTGTCCTCGTGGTACAGCCGGATCACGCCACCGGCGCTCCCCGCGGACAGGCCGGGCGTGAACACGCCCCCTTCCTCGACGCCGGACAGGGCGAAGTTGCGGTAGAGCCCCGCACTTCCTCCCGTGACGGGCCGTTCGTGGCACCCCGCGCAGAACGTGAGGTTGAACGCCGGTCCGAGCCCGTCGGCCCGCGAGAACCGGCGCAGGGCCACGTCGTGGCCGCGCACGAACGTGGCGCGCTGCGCGTCGGTCGCGTCGGGCAGCGGGTCGCCCATCCGACCCATGATCCCCTCGGCGATCGGGCCATGGCCCTGCGCCGCCGGCGTGCATGCGGCGAGCGCGACGAGGAGCAGGGGCGCGGGACGGTTCGGGAGGAACGCGGGCATCGTGCAGGGCTCCAGCGGGGAGGGGATCAGCGGCGCAGCAGGATCTGGCCGGTGTGCGGGGCGGTGAACGTGCCGCCGACGGCCCAGGTGGTGCCCGCGCCGTCGTCCCAGGTGGCGTGCACGGTCACGGCGGCCTGGTAGCCCTCGTCGACCCACGTGCCGTCGGTGGGGTCGAAGGTGCCGACCCACCCCTGCAGCCCGCCGACGATCGCCGTGCCGGCGTCGGCCATCGTGACGGCGTTGAGGCCGACGATGGGCAGGCCCGAGCCGTCGGGGCGGGTGGGGTTCGTGGTGGTCCAGGCCGTGCCGTCCCACGTGGCCACCTGCGCGATCGACCGACCGCCGACGGCGACGACGTGGTCGGACGCCGTGCCCCACAGCGAGACGAAGTCGTCGGTGGCGCCCGCGTCCGTGCGGTGCCAGGCGCTGCCGTCCCACTGGACGATGAGCCCCTTCGCCCCGACGGCGAACACGGTGCCGCCGAGGCCCCACACCTTGAACAGGGCGTTGGCGCCCGCAGGGTTGTCGGCGGCGTCGAGCGTGTAGGGCGTGAACGCGGCGCCGTCGTAGTGCAGCAGGACCGGGGACGCGTCCGTGTCGGTGGTGGCGCCGCCGACCACCCACACGTCGGTGGGCGAGCTGCCCCACACCCCCCAGAGGTCTTCGTCGGTGCCGGGGTCGAGCACGGTCCAGGCGCTGCCGTCGTAGTGCAGCGCCGCGCCGTCGCGGCCGACGGCGAACACGTCGTCCGGCGCGAAGCCGTAGACCCACACCAGCAGGCCCGTCGCCGGCACGTCCATCGCGGCGAGGCCGGCGACGTCGCCGTGGAGCACGGCCCCACCGCTGTCGTCGCCGCCGACGACGAACACGTCGTCGGGGCCCGCACCCCACACGCCCGACAGCGACCCGATGGCCGGCGCGTCCAGCACCTCCCACGACGGCGCGCAGGCGGAGGCGGCAAGAAGGAGGAGCACGCGCGGGGCGCGCGTCGACGGGGAGACAGATCGTGTCGCCATTGTTCTCTGCGGGAGAGCGGTCCGGCCTCCGCGCAAGCACGTCGCGTGCCACGCGCAGCCCGGACGATCTCTCGGGCGATCTCCCCGACGGCGACAGCCTCAGCGACGGGCGACGGACTCCTGGATGGCCATCATCACCGTGGCCCGACCGGGCAGCGTGCCGTCGGCAGCCGTCACGCGCTTCTCGCCCACGAACACCGACGGCGTCGGCTGCCCGCGCGCGAACCCGGGCAGGTCGGGGTGGGCCGCGCGCCACTCCGTCCAGCGGGGCGCGAGGTCGAGGAGGTGGAGCGCGTCGCGGACGTTGTTGCGGAGCTGGGTGGTCGAGGCGTCCTCGTCGGCGAACACCAGATCGATTCGGAGCATGCGGTCCGTCCCCCGCAGGAGGTGTCGCCCGCCTGCGTCCTTCGAGGATACCGCGCGGCAGCGGGGTGTGGATAGGGGCCCGCGCACCCGACCGCACCTCGCCACGAAACCGGTGGCGTCGGAGGAGTCCATGGACGACAAGACCATCCTGCGCGCGCTGAGGCCCGCCATGTCGCGGGTCTACGATCCGGTGAGCGGACAGAGCGTGTGGCTGGCCGGCATGGTGCGGGGCCCGCGCATCGAGGGCGGGGCCCTGCGCTTCGATCTCGCGGTGACGCCGGCGCACACCCCGGCGCAGCGCCAGGCCCTCGTCGACGCGCTCGTCGGCAACCTCCGCGCCGAGGGCGTCGACGTCGCCGTCACGCCGCGCGTCGTCGAGGAGGTGCCCGACGCGCCGCCGTCGCCGGCGCCCGTGCGGGGCATGGACGGGCCCGGCACACGCCCGCGTGGCGGGGACGACGCCATCGCGCTCGACGGGGTCCGCCACGTGGTCGCCGTGGCCTCGGGCAAGGGCGGCGTCGGCAAGAGCACGGTCGCCGCCAACCTCGCGGTGGGCCTCGCCCGGCTGGGCTACGCCGCGGGCCTGCTCGACGCCGACGTCCACGGCCCGAGCGCGCCGGTGATGCTCGGCGCCCACGGTCGACCGATGGTCGCCGACGGTCGCATCGTGCCGCCGGTCGCCCACGGCGTGCGCGTGCTGTCGATGGGCATGGTGGTCGATCCAGGCCAGCCGATGATCTGGCGCGGGCCGATGGTGATGGGCGCCATCCGGCAGCTGTTCGCCGACGCGGTGTGGGCGCCGCTCGACGTGCTCGTGGTCGACCTGCCACCGGGCACGGGCGACGCCCAGCTCAGCCTCGTGCAGTCGGTCGCCCTGTCCGGCGCCGTCGTGGTCACCACGCCCCAGGACGTCGCGCTGGCCGACGCCGTGCGCGGGATCCAGATGTTCCGCAAGCTCGACGTGCCGCTGCTCGGGTTGGTCGAGAACATGGCCTGGTACGAGCTGCCCGACGGCTCGCGGGACCCGGTGTTCGGCGAGGGGGGCGGCGCGCGCACGGCGGCCGCCTACGACACCGGGCTGCTCGCCCAGCTGCCGCTGCTGTCGGCGCTGCGGGCCTCGGGCGACGCCGGCGTGCCCGCCGTCCTCGGCGACGACGCCCTGGCGGCCACGCTGCTCGACCTCGCGCGCGCAGTCGCCGCCCGCCTCGCGCTGTAGGTCGTCGGCGCGCCCTACGCCGGCTGTCGATCCTGCTGCTGCGCGTCGAGCACGCCCAGGTAGCGCCGGATCGGATCGCCCTCGGGGGGCTCGGCGATGTCGGCGGCGCGTTGCAACGCGTCGTGCATCGCCTCGAACCAGCCGGGGGCGGTGGGGTAGATGTCGCCGGGGCCGATGCGGTCGGCGAGACCCGTCTCGTCGAGCAGGTGCATCTCGCGCGGGCGCAGGCCGACCAGCAACAGGGTGCGCCCCTTCGCCTCCAGCACGGCGTGCGCGGTGGCCAGCGCGGTGGCCGTCGTCAGGTCCATCCCCTGGGTCCGCTTGAGCCGGACGATCACCACCTTGGGGTCGCCCTGGTGGCACGCGTCGTCGATCGCGCGCTGGAGCTCGTTGGCGGCGCCGAAGAACAGGTTGCCCTCGACGTGGAGCACGCGGATGCGCTCGGAGCGGTTGGTGCAGCCCTCGGGGAGCGCTTCCTGGAGGCGACCCTCCGGCCCGACGACGAGCTCGCGGATCACGAGCAGGCGGGCGCGGCGCAGGAACAGCACGATGCTGATGCCCACGCCCAGCAGGATCGCCTTGTCCAGGTCGAGCGTGAACGTGCCGATCAGCGTGGCGAGGAACGCTGCGATGTCACCGACCGCGTAGCGACCGGCGCGGAACAGCTCGCGGACCCGCGGCAGGTCGAGCAGGCTCACGGACAGGAGCAGCAGCAGGCCCGCGAGCACCGGCACCGGCGTCCAGTCGATGATCGGACCGAACACCAGCAGGACCGCCAGCAGCATCACGCCCGACAGCACGCCCGACAGCCGGGTGGTGGCGCCGACCTCCTCGTTGAGCGCGGACCGGGAGAGCGAGCCCGACGTCGGGTAGCCGCCGGTGAACGCCGCCGCGAGGTTGGCGAGGCCGATGCCGGCGAAGTCGACCGACGTGTCGATGCGCTGGCCGGTGCGGCTCGCGATCGACCGGGCCACGGCGCTGGACTCCACGAGCGACAGCAGCGCCGCCGCCAGCGCGAAGGGCATCAGCGGTCCGAAGCGGCTCGGATCGGGCATCGTCAGCGGCGGCAGGCCGGCGGGCACGGGCGCGAGGTCGCCGACGAGGCGGGTGCCGTGCGCACCGAGGTCGAACCCCCACGCGAGCAGGATGCCCAGCCCCATCACCATCACCGTGCCCGGCCACGTGGGCGCGAGCTTCTTCAGGGCGAGGACGAGCGCGATGGTGCCCGCCGCGAGCCCGACCGACAGGGCGTGGGTGTGGCCGAGGTCGGTGAACCAGCCGCCGACCTGGTGCACGAGGTCGCCGTCGCCGCCGTAGGTGCCCGTGACGTTGCCCAGCTGCCCCACGCCGATGAGCACCGCCGCGCCGGAGATGTAGCCCATCACCACGCTGGTGCTGATGTAGTCGACGATGGCCCCCAGCCCGAGCCAGCCCGCGCCCACCTGCAACGCGCCCACGAGGAAGGCGATCGTGTAGGCGGCCACGAGCGGGTCACCCGTCTGTGCCGCCACGGCGCCGCCGACGAGCAGGCTGACCGCGTTGGTCGGACCACCGATGACGTGGTGCGAGCTGCGGAACAGCGAGCCCACCAGCGTCGGGACGGCGCAGGCGTACAGGCCCACCACGGGGGGCAACCCGGCGATCATCGCGTAGGCGACGGCCTGGGGCACGGCCAGGAAGGTCACGGCCACGGCGGCCGCAGCGTCCCGCACCGCGGCCTGGCGGGTCAGGTCGCGCAGATCGAGGAACGGGAGGAAGCGAAGCAGCATGGGGACCTGGCGCACGAGGGGTCGGAGGAGGGGATTGGCACGAGACGTGCCGAACTGAAGACGACGCCAGGAGTGCCGGTGGTGGGCTACGCCAACGAGACGGGGGAGACGGTGCCGATCACGTCGTGCACGCGACGATCGCCCCACGGGCCCCGGGTTCCTGGTACCGTTTCAATCGCGGAACGTCGAAACGCCGGTGAAACAACCGCGGCGGAGGCTCGATGAACTACGGCTTCGTCATCGACAACAACGCCTGCATCGGCTGTCACGCCTGCAGCACGGCGTGCAAGAGCGAGAACGAGGTCCCGCTCGGCGTCTACCGCACCTGGGTCAAGTACACGGAGTCGGGCACGTTCCCCGACAGCCGGCGCAACTTCCAGGTCACGCGGTGCAACCACTGCGCGAACCCGCCGTGCGTGCGCATCTGCCCCGTCTCCGCGATGTACCAGCGCGACGACGGCATCGTGGAGTTCGACACCGACGCCTGCATCGGCTGCAAGGGGTGCATGCAGGCGTGCCCGTACGACGCGATCTACCTCGACCCCGAGTCCCACACCGCGGCCAAGTGCCACTACTGCTCCCACCGCGTCGACGTCGGCCTGGAGCCTGCGTGCGTGGTCGTGTGCCCCGAGCACGCGATCATCGCCGGCGACATCGACGACCCGAGCTCCGAGATCCGCCGGGTGATGTCCAAGCACGACCTCGTCGTGCGCAAGCCCGAGCAGGGCACGGCGCCCAAGGTCTTCTACATCGAGGGCAACCAGCTCTCGCTGCACCCGACCGCGGCCGTCCGCCCCGAGCAGCTCGTGTTCACCGACGTCGCCACCGGTCACCACCTGCAGGAGATCCAGGGGCCCGCGCGCAGCGCCCAGGCCACGCGGCCGACCGATCTCGGCGTGTCCACCCGCGCGCCTGCCACCCAGGGCCTGCCTCCGGCCGGCCCGCTCCAGGTGCAGGGGCGCATGGCCGAGCACATGGCGCAGGTCGCCTACACCACCCAGCACAAGGTCCAGTGGCACTGGCCGATCCCGGCCTACGTCGTCACCAAGCACATCGCCGGTGGCTCGTTCCTGATGCTCGCCGCGTCGTCGCTGGTGCCCGGGCTGCCGTTCCACAAGGGCGCGATGGTCACCGGCGGCTTCGTCGGCCTGCTCGCCACGCTCGCCACGCTCGCGCTGCTGCTGTACGACCTCGACCGGCCCGACCGCTTCTTCTACCTGCTGGTCCGCCCGCAGTGGCGCAGCTGGATCGCGCGCGCCGCCTGGATCCTGTCGGGCTTCTTCGGCCTGGCCGGGGTCTGGTGGGCGCTCGAGACGGCGTCGTGGATGGGGTGGATTCCGGGCGGCACCGTCGCGACGCTGCGACCGTGGCTCGCGGTCGCGACCGCGCCGTTCGCGTTGATGACCGCCATCTACACGGCGTTCCTGCTCGCCCAGGCCGAGGGCCGCGACCTCTGGCAGGGCAACCACCTGCCGTGGCAGATGACGCTGCACGCCGTCACGTTCGGCGCGGGCACGTTCGTCGCCCTGTCGCCGTGGCTCCAGCTGCCGGCCCGCTTCGACGCCGTGGCGTGGACGCTGTTCGGCGTCGGGCTGGGCCTGTCGCTCGTGCTCACGCTCGCCGCCGACGTCGGCATCGCCCCGCCCAGCGAGCTCGCGCGGCAGGCCGGTCACGACATGGTGTGGGGGCGCTACCGACGCCACTACTGGGGCGGCGGCATCGTGCTCGGTCACCTCGTGCCGCTGGCGCTGCTCGCCATCGGTGCGCCGGTGCTCGGTCCGGTCGCGTTCGTGGCCGCGTGCGTCGGCCTGTTCCTGTACGAGATCGCCTACCTGCTGGCCCCGCAGCACCAGCCCAACTCCTGACCCCACGCCCCACCGAGGCCCTGCCGATGAGCACCACGCAGCGCATCGCCGACACCCTCGCCCGCATGCTCGGCCTGCCGCCGAGCCGCGGCAGCCAGGCCCAGGCGCCCGCCCCCACGGGTCCCACCAACGTGGCCGGTCAGACGCCACCCACGTTCGGTGCCACCGACCGCGCGCCGGTCTCGATGATCACCGTGCGGCAGGACGACGGCCGCATGAGCCAGTACCCGCCCCCCGAGCACTGGGAGGACTGGGTCGAGTGGGACAGCAAGGCGTGGCCCCGCAAGGTCGCCCGCCGCTACACGCTCGTGCCCACGATCTGCTTCAACTGCGAGAGCGCGTGCGGGCTGCTCGCCTACGTCGACACCACCACCTTCGAGGTCCGCAAGTTCGAGGGCAACCCGGTCCACCCGGGCAGCCGCGGACGCAACTGCGCCAAGGGTCCGGCCACGATCAACCAGGTCTACGACCCCGAGCGCATCCTCTACCCGCTCAAGCGCGTCGGCAAGCGGGGCGAGGGCAAGTGGAAGCGCATCTCGTGGGACGAGGCGCTCGACGAGGTGGGTGCCGCGATGCGGGCCAGCCGTCAGCGGCGTCGCGACGGCATCATGTACCACGTGGGTCGTCCCGGAGAGGACCACTACGCCAACCGCTGCATCCAGGCGTGGGGCGTCGACGGGCACAACAGCCACACCAACGTGTGCTCGGCCGCGTCGCGCACCGGGTACTACCTCTGGTCGGGCTTCGACCGCCCGAGCCCCGACTACGCCCACGCGCGCTGCATCCTGCTCATCTCCAGCCACCTGGAGACCGGCCACTACTTCAACCCCCACGCGCAGCGGATCATCGAGGGCAAGAAGAAGGGCGCCAAGCTCATCACCCTCGACCCGCGCCTGTCGAACACCGCGTCCAAGTCCGACGTGTGGCTGCCCACCTGGCCCGGCTCCGAGGCGTGGGTCCTGCTCGCCATCGCGCGCCACCTGCTGGTGACCGGTCAGTGGGACACCGAGTTCGTGCGGCGGTGGGTGGACTGGGAGACGTTCCTCGTCCGCGGCCAGGAGGTCATCACCGATCCTGTCGTGCTCGCGCACATGCCCAAGGCCGGCGAGGCGCCCACGTTCGAGGCGTTCACCAAGGCGCTGACGGCGCTGTACCGGGAGTTCACCTTCGAGCGCGCCGCGGCCGAGTCGCAGGTGCCCGAGGCACGCATCCGTGAGGCGGCGGAGCACGTCGCCCGCGCCGGCAACCGCCTCGCCGCCCACAACTGGCGGTCGGCGTCGATCGGCAACCTCGGCGGCTGGCAGGTCGTGCGCGCGCTGATGCTGCTCAACGTGCTGACGGGCAGCCTCGGCACCAAGGGCGGCACGTCCGGCAACTCGTGGAACAAGTTCACGCCCAAGCCCTTCAAGTCGCCGCCGGCCGGCACGGTGTGGAACGAGCTCGAGCTGCCGGTGGAGTGGCCGTTCGCCCACTTCGAGATGAGCTTCCTGCTGCCCCACCTGATGGAGGAGGGGCGCGGCACCGTCGACGTCTACTTCACGCGCGTCTACAACCCGCTGTGGACCAACCCCGACGGGTTCATGTGGCACCGCATGCTCACCGACGAGCAAAAGATCGGGGTGCACGTGGCGCTCACGCCCACGTGGAACGAGTCCGCGTGGTTCGCCGACTACGTGCTGCCGATGGGGCTGGCGGGCGAGCGCCACGACCTGATGAGCCAGGAGACCCACGCCGGCCAGTGGATCGGCTTCCGCCAGCCGGTGCGACGCGTGGCGATGGAGCGCGCGGGTCAGCCCACGCGGTTCACCTACGAGTCCAACCCCGGCGAGGTGTGGGAGGAGGCCGAGTTCTGGGTCGAGGTCTCCGGTCGCATGGACCCCGACAACGCGCTGGGCGTCCGCGAGTGGTTCGAGAGCCCCTACCGGCCGGGCGAGCTGATCACCCAGGACGAGTACTGGGGCTGGATCTTCGACAACTCCGTGCCGGGCCTGCCCGACGCCGCCCGTCGTGAGGGGCTGTCGCCGCTGGCCTACATGCGCAAGTACGGCGCCTTCGAGGTCGTCGCCGAGAACTACGTGCCCTACGAGAAGACCGTGCAGGGCACGCCCGACGAGCGCGGCATCGTCCGCGACGGCAAGGGCGGCGCGCTCGGCGTGGTCGTCGACGGCACCCAGCGCCAGGGCTTCGCCACGCCCAACCGCAAGCTGCAGCTGCTGTCGACCACGCTGATGGACTGGGGCTGGAAGAGCCTGGAGTACGCGGTGCCGTGGCCGCTGCAGAGCCACGTGTCTCCCGACCACATCGACCGCGGCCGCGGCGAGATGATCCTGCTGCCGAACTTCCGACTCCCCACGCTGATCCACACCCGCTCGGCCAACGCCAAGTGGCTGGTGGAGATCAGCCACAACAACCCCGTGTGGATGCACCCGGAAGACGCCGCCCGGCTCGACGTCGTCACCGGCGACCTCGTCCGCATCGAGACCGAGATCGGCTCGTTCATCGACAAGGCCTGGGTCACCGAGGGCATCAAGCCCGGCATCGTCGCCGTGTCCCACCACGTCGGCCGCTGGCGCCTCGTCGACGACCAGGGCGTCAACCGGCAGGGCAGCTCGCTCGTGCGGCTCGACGACGAGGGCGACGGCAAGATGGGCCTGCACCTGCTCAAGGGCTCGGGTCCGTTCCAGTCCACCGACCCCGACACCCAGCGCATCTGGTGGGAGAACGTCGGCGTCCACCAGAACCTCACCCACGCCGTGCACCCCGACCCGGTCAGCGGCGCCCACTGCTGGCTGCAGAAGGCCGTCAGCGTACGCAAGGCCGGGCCCGACGAGCGCTACGGCGAGGTCCACGTGGACACCCGCCGCTCGATGGCCGTCTACAAGCAGTGGCTCGCGCTCACGCGGCCCGCCGATCGGTTCAGCCCCGACGGCACGCGGCGACCGGCCTGGCTCAAGCGTCCGCTCAAGCCGGTCGCCGAGGCCTACAAGCTGCCGGTGAAGGCACCGGCGAACAAGTAGGCCAGCCGCGGATCAGGCGTCGTCGCGGGCCTGTCCGGCCCAGCGGCGACGGCGGCGCGCCCCGGCGAGCGGCAGCACGAGGAGCCAGCCCGCCGTGTACGCCGTGCCCACACCGGAGCAGCCGGTGGACGGCGGCGGCGGCGGGGAGCGGCCGGTGTCGGTGTCGGTGTCGGTGTCGCCGGTGTCGCACACGCCGTCCTCGTCCACCAGGCCGTCGCAGTCCTCGTCCCGCGCGTCGCAGGTCTCGCTGGCGCCGGGGTTGACGTCGGCGGCGTCGTCGTCGCAGTCGCCGTCCACGCTGGCGTAGCCGACCGGGCTGCCGCAGGCGGTGATGCTCTGGGTGCCGTCGCCCCAGCCGTCGGCATCGGCGTCGACGTAGAACGTGGCCATGCCGGGCACCCGCACCCCGTCGTCGATCTGGCCGTTGCAGTCGTTGTCGATGCCGTCGCAGACCTCGACCGCACCCGGCGACACGGCGGCGCCGCCCGGGAGCACGTCGTCGCAGTCGCCGTCGCGCGAGGCGGTGGCGGCCGAGGCGTTGTCGCAGTCGACGTCGTTGTCGAGCGTGGTGGCCGACGTGCCCCACCCGTCGCCGTCGGCGTCGACGAAGCAGACGTCCACGCCGTCGCAGTCCTGGTCGAGCCCGTCGCCGGTGACCTCCGGCGCGCCGGGGTGGCTGTTCGCGTCGCCATCGTCGCAGTCGGTGGCGTTCGCAGCCGTGGACGACGACAGGTTCCCGCAGGTCAGGTCGTTGTCGGCGACGACGAGGGGCTCGCTGCCCGGCGCGGGGGCGGCGCCGTACCCGTCGCCGTCGAGGTCGGCGAAGCAGGCGTCGAAGCCGTCGCAGTCCTGGTCGATGCCGTCACCGACGAACGACGGGTCCCGGTCGTACTCGCTCGTCTCCAGCGGGGCGGTCGCCAGCGGCGGGAACGTGCGGCGATCTGCGGTGACCAGCGGGTGGATGTCCGGGTCCGCGTCGTTGCAGTCGTCGTCGAAGGGGGAGAAGCCCGGCGGGCCGCAGTCCACGAGGATGGCCGTGCGGATGTCGTCGGTGCCGAAGCCGTCGAGGTCGAGGTCGAGGAACCACGACCGCACGGGGATGCCGTTGTCGACCTGGCCGTCGCAGTCGTTGTCGACGCTGTCGCACAGCTCGTCCGCACCCGGGTTGACGAGCACGTCGGCGTCGTCGCAGTCCCCGTCGACCGCCACCCACACGCCGGTGGTGGGCGCCGGGTTCGGGGCGCCGCCGCACGTGGTCACGCCTGGGATGGCGTCCGAGCCGTAGCCGTCGAGGTCGGCGTCGACGTACCAGGTGACCACGCCGGGATCGATGACGTTGTCGCAGTCGTCGTCGATGCCGTTGCCGCAGACCTCGGCGGCGCCTGGGTTCACGGCGCTGTCGGCGTCGTTGCAGTCGCCGTCGTTCGGGGACAGCCCGGGGGCGACGCACGTCAGCACGCTGGACGTGCGCGACAGCGAGGATCCGAAGCCGTCGGCGTCGGCGTCGACGTAGCAGACCTCCGCGCCGTCGCAGTTCTCGTCGATGCCGTTGCCGGGGACCTCGGGGGCGCCGGGGTACACGGCGGCGTTGGTGTCGTTGCAGTCGGTGTCGTTCGGCGCCACGCCGGGTGCGAGGCAGTCGAGCGCTCGCGTGGCGACGAGCGCCGATCGGCCGAACGCGTCGTTGTCGTTGTCGAGGTAGCACAGCTCGAGGCCGTCGCAGTTCTCGTCGATGCCCGAGACCGGGATCTCGGTGGCGGCGGGGTTCACCGCCGCGTTGTGATCGTCGCAGTCGACGGAGTCGTCGAAGCGATCGCCGTCGGCATCGACCGCGAAGGCGACGCCGGGGAGCAGGAGCAGGAGCAGCAGGGGCCGGTGCATGGACACTCCGGGATTCGTTCCACCTGCTCAACGTGGAACCGGGCAGGATGTGGAGTCACGGCGACGTGTCCACATTCTCCAGCCTCACACGTTGAGCAGGTGTCATGCACGGCCCGGTGACCATGCCCAAGCCCGACCCCGCGTCGGTCGAACCCGACGACGAGGCGCTCGTGCGCGCGCACCTCGCGGGCGACCCGTCGGCGTTCGCCGACCTGTGGCGTCGCCACCACCAGGCGCTGCTGCGCTACGCGGTCCGCCTCGTGGGGCGCACCGAGGTGGCCGAGGAGCTCGTGGGCGAGGCGTTCCTGCGGATCGCCCGCGGGCGCTGGCGCCCCCAGGGCAAGGTGCGCGCCTGGCTGTTCACGGTGGTGCATCGCCTGTGCCTCGACCGCCTGCGCCGTCGCTCCCGCTGGGCCGTGGTGCGCCGCCTCGTGGGCGGCGACCACGACGTCGGCCCGTCGCCCGAGCTGCCGGTCCTGCACGCCGAGCGCGACGCCGCCCTCGACCGCGCGCTGGACGCGCTTGCTACCGAGCACCGCGCCGTGGTGCTGCTCTACTACACCGAGGAGCTGCCCTCGCGAGAGGTGGCCGACATCCTCGGGTGCACCGACCAGCAGGTCCGCAGTCAGCTGTCGTACGCGCGACGCCGCCTGCGCGAGCTGCTCGAGGAGGAACGATGACCGTCGACCCGAACGTGTGGGGCCTGCGCGACGAGGACCTGACGGAGGCCGAGCGGGTGGCGCGTGACCGCGCGCTCGCCGACGACGCCGACGCCCGCGCCGAGCGCCGTGCCGACGACGTGTTGGCCCGGAGGCTGCGCGCCGTCCCGCTCCCGGCGGCGCGACCGACGCCGGCCGTGCCCGCGGCGTCGTCCCCGCCGCGGTGGACCGCGGTGGGCGCCGTGGCGCTCGCTGCCGTCACCCTCGTGGTGGTCGGACGGGGCGACGTCCTCCGGGCGCGCGGCGCCGGGGGCTCGGCGCTCGCGGAGCCGGTCGTCCTGCGCGCCGTCGCCGAGCGACCGGGTGGCCAGGTGCGGGCGCTCGCCGACGGCGACAGCGTCCGGACCGACGAGCGGGTCGTGTTCGACGTGCAGACGCCTGCGGCGGGCACGGTCGTGCTCACCGAGGCCGGGCGCCCGGTCTGGCCGGCGGGTGGCACCTGGCAGGTCGATGCGGGGCGGCACCTCGTCGGGGGGGACCGTCCCCAGGCGTGGCGTCCCGATCACGGCGTGTCGGGGGCGCAGCGCTACGTGGCCCGGTGGTGCGACGCGGACGGAGCCTGCACCGACGCCGCGCTCGATCTGACGTGGGACGCGCGGTGAGCGCTCGTCACCTCGGCAGCCGGGCGGCGATCGCGGTGCTCGGCGCGCTCCTCGCGGCGTGTGCGCCCCCGTCCACGCTGCGTGCGCGGGGCATGGCGGACGCCCAGTCCACCGAGGCGGTGCTCCGCGAGGCGCTGCGGCCCCGGCGGGTCGCCCTGTTCGTCGGCATCGATCGCTACGACGACCCGGCGTTTGCGCCGCTCCAGCACGCCCGCGACGACGCGACGGCGCTGGCACAGGCGTTGCGCCAGCCCGATGCCGGCTTCGACGAGGTGGTGGTGCTCGCCTCCGAGACAGGCACGACGCGCGGCGAGGTGCTCGAGGCGCTGCGCCACCTGTCGGCCACGCTGCGGCGCGACGACGAGCTGGTCGTGTTCTTCGCCGGGCACGGCACCCGCGCGCCGGTGGGGGGCGAACTCCACCGCTTCGTGCTCACCACCGACGCCCGCACGTCCGACCTCGTCGGCACCGCCATCGATCTCGAGGCCCTGCTGTCGTTCGTCCTCGACCTGCCCCCGCTGCGCAAGGGGATCGTGGTCGACAGCTGCTTCGACGGGGGCGGCCGGTCCGTGGTTCGCCCGGGACTCGACACGGGCGAGCCCGCGCCCGAGCCGGTGGACCGACGGGAGCTGCGCCTGGGCCCCGGCGACGCCGAGATGTTCGCGACCACGCCGGGTCGTCCCTCACTGGAGAGCGACAGCCTGGGGCACGGCATCTACACCTGGTACCTGCTGGAGGCGCTCGGGTGGGGCTTTCAGGAGGCCGATCGCGACGGGGACGGCCTGCTCACGCTGTGGGAGGCCCACGATCACGCGCGCGGCGCGGTGATCGCCCACACCAAGGGCCAGCAGGTACCCGAGGCGATCGTGCGCACCGTGGGCGAGGCCGACGTCGTGCTCCGCGGTCGCCCCCACGAGCGCACCCTGCGCGACCGCGCCCTGGTCTACCTCTACCCGGAGAACGACCACCCGCTCTCCGGCGCCACGGTCGAGATCGACGGGCGCACGCGCGGGGCGCTGCCGGGCACCGTGCCCATCGACGCCGGTCGGCACGAGCTCGCCCTGCTCGCCCCCGACGGCCGCGTGCTCACCAGCGGCTGGGTCCAGGTGGGCGCCGGTCGGGCCTACCGCGCCGACACCCTCGCCGAGCGCGTACAAGGCGAGCTCGGCACCGTGGGCACGCGGGCCTTCGCGGTCGCGGCGCCCGGCTTCGCGGCGCTCGGGGACGCCGGCGCCGGGGTGGAGATCAGCGTCGACGCCCGCGTCGCGCCGCGGGAGGCGCGCGGCCTCGTGGTGGGCGGTCGCCTCGGTCTCGGCGCAGGCGTCGGCGCGCTGGAGGGCTTCGGGCCCCGCTCGCTGCTCACGACCGGCGTCGACGTCGCCTGGCAGGGCGACCACCAGCACCTGCGGTGGCGCCTCGGCTGGGGGCTGTCGGCGTGGTGGCTGCCTCCCCGCGCGACCGAGGTCGACGCCGTCCTGCAGGACGACCCCTATGCCTCGCCCGCACGCGCCGGGTGGATCCTCGGTGCGATGGGGCCCCGCGTGGAGCTGGCGTGGATGCTGTCGCCCCGATGGGGCCTCGTCGTCCACGGCATGGCGGAGGGGACTGCGCTTCGGCTCGCCGCCGACGCGCCCGCGGCGTTCGTCCCGATCGTCGGCGGAGGACTCGGCGTCCGCGCAGGCTGGTGACCGTCGCTGCGGTTAGTCGACGGCCATGGACGCACACGATCTGGCCCTGTCCCGTTCGCGGACGTGGGCCCTGCTGGGACGGCTGCTGCTGGAGGGACCCACCCCCGGTGTCGCGGCGTGGGTCGCGGCGGTTCCGGCACTCGCCGACACGCTCGTCGCGAGCGACGACGACGCGCGGGCGGCGCGCCACCACGCGATCCTCGGGTCTGAGGTCTTCCCCTACGCCAGCGCGTTCCTGTCCGACGACGGCCTGCTCGGGGGCGACGTCGCGGGCGCCGTGCGTGCGCGCTTCGCGGCGGCGGGGTTCAGTGCGCGCGTGTCGGGGGTCGAGCCCGACCACGCCGGCATGATCTGCCTGTGTCTGGCGTTCCTTGGCGAGATGGAGGTCGAGGCGCTCGACGACGGCCGCGACGACGTCCTCGCCCGGGTCCGCGCGCTGCAGGCGGACGTCCTCGGCGCCGACGTGCTGCCCTGGTTTCCTGCGCTCGCGGTGGCGCTCGAGCGGCAGGGCGATCCGTTCTACGCCACTGTGGGGGCGCTCGCGGTCGAGCTCGCCGCCGCCCACGACGCGGCGCCGTCGCCGGTGATCCTGCCGCCGCCACTCGACGTCCTCGACGAGCCCAAGGCGGGTCTGGCCACGGTGGCGCGGGCCCTGCTCGTGCCCGGACGCAGCGGGTGGTTCCTGTCGCGCGCCGATCTCATCCGGCTCGGCCGCGCCGTGGAGGTCCCGCCGGGATTCGGTCCGCGGTGGAAGATGCTCGAAGCCCTGCTCGTGGGTGCCGTCGACCACGGCCGCGCGCGGGAAGCCCTCGCAGCCCTCACGGCCGAGATCGGCACCTGGGACGAGGGCTTCGCCGGCTGGGAGGCGCTCGGACTCCCGGTGTCGCCGTGGCGGGAGCGCCTCGCCGTCACGAAGGGCGCGCTGCAGCGGCTGTCCGAGGCCGCACAAGCCTGATCGCATCGGCAAGACCGAGAGTGTCACAAGGGTTCATCGCTCTTGTCCGTGGGCGTCGCCTGCGTGAGGCTTCGGGGGCGCAACCACGACAGGGGAGGGTGTGTGGCGGACACGTCGACGCAGGTGATGGACAGCGATCGTCTCGAATCGGGCTGGCTGCCCAACCTGCGCTACGACCTGCCTGCCGGCCTGGTCGTGTTCCTCGTGGCCCTGCCGCTGTGCCTGGGCATCGCGCTCGCGTCGGATGCGCCGCTCATCTCGGGCGTGCTCGCCGGCATCGTCGGCGGCCTCGTGGTCGCGGCGCTGTCGGGGTCGGCGCTGTCGGTGAGTGGTCCGGCCGCCGGGCTGGCGGTCATCGTGGCCGACGGCATCCACACGCTCGGCACGTTCGAGGCGTTCCTCGCCGCGGTGGTGGTCTCGGGCATCGTGCAGGTGATCCTGGGCGCGATGCGCGCCGGCATCGTGGCCACGCTGTTCCCGCTGTCGGTCATCAAGGGCATGCTGGCGGCGATCGGCATCATCCTCATCCTCAAGCAGATCCCCCACGCGCTGGGTCACGACGTCGACTACGAGGGCGACCTGTCGTTCCAGGCGCTGGGCCACCAGGCCAACACCTTCTCCGAGATCGCCGACGCGTTCATGTCGTGGAGCCCGGGCGTGGCGCTGCTCACGCTCGCGTCGATCGCGGTGCTGATCGCCTGGGAGCGCAAGCCCATCGCCGGCTCGCAGCTGGCGCGGGTGCTGCCCGGGCCGCTCGTGGTCGTCGTGATGGGCGTGGTCGTCAACGAGCTCTATGCCTGGTTCGTGCCGTCGTTCCACATCACCGCGGCCGCGGGTCACCTCGTCACGCTGCCCGTGTTCGACACGCTCGGCGAGGCCCGGTCGCTGCTGACCGCGCCGGATCTGACCCGCATGCTCGAGATGGACGTCGTGATCGTCGGCGTCACCATCGCCATCGTCGGCTCCATCGAGACGCTGCTGTCGCTGGAGGCGGTCGACAAGCTCGACCCCTACAAGCGCGTCTCGCCGCCCAACCGCGAGCTGCTCGCGCAGGGCGTGGGC
This sequence comes from Alphaproteobacteria bacterium, assembly GCA_020632915.1. GTDB lineage: Bacteria > Myxococcota_A > UBA796 > UBA796 > JACKEO01. Next base: position 326,374 of record JACKEP010000006.1, read on the forward strand.
AACGTGGTGTCGGGCATGGTGGGCGGCCTGCCGATCACGGCCGTCATCGTGCGCAGCTCGGCCAACGTCTACGCCGGCGCGCGCACGCGCCAGTCGGCGGTCATCCACGGCCTGTTCCTGCTGGCGCTGGTGGTGGCCGTGCCCGCGCTGCTCAACCGCATCCCGCTCGGCTGTCTCGCCGCCGTGCTGCTGATGGTCGGCTACAAGCTCGCGCGCATCAAGCTGTTCCAGGACATGTGGGCGCGCGGCATCGACCAGTTCCTGCCCTTCGTCGCCACCATCGTGGTCACGGTGTTCTCCGACCTGCTCATGGGCGTGGCCGTCGGCTTCGTGCTCGCCGCGATCATGGTCGTGCTCACCAACTTCCACACCTCGATCGTCGTGGTCCAGGACGGGGACGACTACCTGGTCAAGTTCACCAAGGACGTGTCCTTCCTCAACAAGCCCAAGCTCGCCAAGGTGCTCGCGTCGATCCCCAGGGGCGCGCGGGTGGTGATCGACGGCACGCGCGCGTCGTTCATCGACTTCGACATCCTCGAAGCGGTCGACGACTTCGCCACCTCCGCCGCCCTGCGCGGCATCACCGTCGAGCGCCGCGGCGTCGACACCCGTGCCTACCCCTTCACCCTGTCGAGGCGATGACCTGATGGAGTCCTACAAGCGTCTGTTGATGGCGAACAAGGCGTGGGCCGCGGAGAAGCTGGAGCTCCAGGCCGACTACTTCGACCGCCTGGCCGAGGGGCAGGATCCGGAGTTCCTCTGGATCGGCTGCTCCGACAGCCGTGTGCCGCCCGTCGACATCACCCACGCCGGGCCGGGCGAGATCTTCGAGCACCGCAACATCGCCAACCTGGTCGTCCACACCGACTTCAACCTGCTGTCGGTGCTGCAGTACGCGGTGGAGTACCTCGGCGTGCGCCACATCATCCTCTGCGGCCACTACGGCTGCGGCGGCGTGACGGCGGCGATGGGCAGCGCGCGGCTCGGCCTGCTCAACAAGTGGCTGCGCCACATCAAGGATCTGTACCGGGTCCACCGTAGCGAGATCGACCTGTACGACACCTTCGAGAAGCGGCGCGACCGCCTCGTCGAGATCAACGTCCTCGAGCAGGTCCAGAACCTCGTCGAGACGTCGATCGTGCAGGGCGCGTGGCACAAGCACCAGCGGCCCACCATCCACGGCTGGGTGTTCAGCCTGGAGACCGGCCTGCTCAAGGACCTCGTGCGCGTGGAGCCCGGCGCCCACATCGACCCGGTCTACCGCTACGACTTCGACGACCCGAACGGCAAGGACTGACCGAGGGCGCGCCCCGTGGGGTCACGGGGCGACGTACGTGAGCAGGTAGCACATCTCCTCGTTCGATCCCTCGCCGTACGTCACCCACCGCGGCGGGTCGTTGTACTGCCGCGGGTTGGACGCGGAGTTGTCCCACGTGCACCGCATCATCGCGCGGCCGCCCACGGCGAGGAGGGCGGGCTCGCGGAACATGTACGTGAGCTGGTGGTCGAAGTCGTAGGGTCCCCGCATCAGGCAGGTGTCCTCGGTGCGCGGCGCCTCCAGCCACGCCTCGAACGCGCTGCCGAGCAGGTGCATGTGCGGGAAGGCGCCGAGCACCTGGACGGGGCGGTCCGCAGGGTTGTCGATGCCGTCCTCGTCGCTGTGCGCTTCTGCGTCGGGCGGGATGCGGAAGCCCGACGGCCCGAACGTCGACATCACCACCTGCCGGTCGACCGTGGCCTGGGTGCGCAGGCGGTACGTCGAGCCGTCCGTGACCTGCGCGGTGGGGTCGCCGAAGTAGTGCATCTGGAGCACCAGCTGGTCGCCCGGCGCGATCCGCATGCCGTAGCCGGTCGGGAAGACCACCGGCTCCATGCCGGGCGTCCACGCGTGCAGGATGTTCCAGTCCGACTCCACCACCTGGGACTGGCACCGGAACGCGCGCGTGCGGCCGTCCGTGCCGTACTCGATGCCGGCGTCGCCGTGCGCGTCCACGGCGAGCAGCATGTGGTGGACCACGCCGGGGGCGTCCAGGTCGACGTCGAAGCCGGTGATGAACCGCGGGCTCGTGAGCGGGTTGTCGAGCACCACGCACCAGTACTCGTTGCCGGAGCCGTCGAGGGACAGCGTGTGGGCCGCGGGCGGCGCCAGCGTCAGGTCGGCGTCGTCCAGGCGGGGCAGGTGCACCTGCAGGTCGCTGGCGCGGTCCGCTTCGTCGCCGAGCGCAGCCCCCTGGTCAGCCCAGCCCACCAGCAGCGCGCGCGCCGTGTCGGGCATGTGGATCCGCTCGCTGCCGACGTAGTCACGGCAGGCCGGGTCGGCGGCGGGCAACGGCATCCGCCGGCTGCGCACGGCGTCCGCCATCGCCGGGGCCCACACGGACACCTGCGCCGGATCGGTCCAGTCCCCGGGCCCGATGCCGTCGGCGTGGTGGCACGACACGCAGTGCTGGTAGGCCAGGGGCTCGATGTCCCGGTACCAGGTCAGGCCGTCCGGGACCTCGAGGGTGTCGAGCGGATCGACGGCGTCGTCGGGGTCGGACGGCGCGCCGGAGCACGCGACCACGGCGGGGACGAGCACGAGCGGGACGAGCGGGCGCACCGGACCTCCGAGCGGCGTCGGGACACGCCGCGTGTCGGCGAGAACGCGCGCGGCCGGGTGGTATTGTAGACGACGACACGCCGGTGACGAGGGCGGTGCTGTCTACCTCGGCGGCCGATCGGTGACGCGGCTCACCTGCGCGGGCGGGCGGCCGTCGACCACGAGCTGCCGGGCCTCGTGGACCAGCCGGTTCACCCGACGTTCCTGGACCGGGCAGGCGAACCACCGGACCACGGCGAGGAGGGGACGGTCGCTGTCGGTGGCCGCAGCGGCGGCGACGGCCGTCTTGAGCAGGTGGGCGACGACGATGGGGCGCACCGCGTGGTCGCCCATCGCCCAGGCGAGGACGGCGTCCTCGACCTCGGCTCGGCGACCCTGCGCGATCAGGGCGATCGCCGCGCCGAGCGCCGCGCCTTCGTCCCGGTCGGCCCACGCGTGCTCCAGCCGTGCCGGGTCGGCGGGCGCTGGCGCGGGCTCGGCGCGGTCGCCGTCGTACACCCGGGCGGTCGCGACAAACTGGCCCGCCTGGAGCACGAGGCGCCAGCGGTCGGCAGGGTCGAGGTACGGCACCGCGTGGCCGATGGCGTCGACGAACGTGAGGCGATGGGTGACGTCGAGCCAGCCGTCCTGCACAGCCTGCCAGCTGTCGATGGCCACGTCGAAACGCCACAGTCGCTCGGCGGCAGCCTCCCGCAGCGCGGCCAGCGCGCTGGTCAGGGTCACCCCCGACGTCAACCGCGAAAAGGCCTGCTTGGGATCGGTGTCCACGAGGGCGTCGCGGGGAAGGGACGTGGTGCCCTCCAGCGCGCCCGGGTCGACGGCACCGGCGCGCGCGCGCCAGCCTGCCCACGTGGGCAGCAGGTCCTCCCGGGTGCCGTTGGCGAGGCCGTGGACGAGGGCGCCGAACGTCAGGTCGACGTCGACGGGCGTCGCCCGCGCCAGGGTCACCAGCTTCGTCGCGAAGATCAGGCCGTGCCCGAAGTCGAGGAAGTGGTCGGCGAGCACGGGGAGCACGGCGCGGCCGAGGTCCTCGGGGGTCGCTCCCGCCGCCGCGAGGTGACGCACGATCCCCTCGGCCGCCGGGGCGTCCTCACGGGCCACGGCGTGCCGCAGCGCGGTCGCGTCGCCAGCCAGCGGTGGCGGACGCGGGCGCGGCGGGCGTCGGAGGCTGCGCTCGGTGGCGACGTCGAGCCCGAGCACGAGGGGACCGGCGGCGTCCACACCGCCCCGCTGCGCGGCCAGCGGCAGCACGTCCGCCAGCACGGGCAGCCCGTGGGTGGGCCCGTACTCGCCGTGGCGCGCGTCCCAGGCCACGCCAAACGCCACGATGGCCGACGGCGACACGCCCAGGGCGAGCAGCCGCACGACGTCGCGGGCGATGCGTCCTGTGTTCGCGTCCCGCAGGCCCGCGTCGAGGCTCGGCCAGATCCGCGCCACTGCGGCAGCGGGATCCGGCGGCGTGAGGTCGACCTCCACCGCGCCGTCCCGCTCCCGCACCGGCCAGCGCGCGACGTCTTCGTCGCCCTTCAGGCACGCGCCCGACCGCACGTCGAAGGTGTAGGTGTGCCACCTGCAGGTGAGCACCCCTCCCTGCAGGTCGCCCTGGGCGAGGGGATAGCCCTCGTGGGGACAGCGGTTGTCGAGCGCGTGGACGGTGCCGTCGTCCAGCCGGAGCACCACCACCTGCGTGGCGCCGTCGCGCACGACGACGGTGCCGCCGGGGGGCAGGGCATCGGAGGGGCAGACGTGGTGCCAGGGCATCGGCGCTCCGCGGAGAGGAGAGCGTAGCCGGTGGACGGCGGCGCGCACGACGCGCGCGGGAGACAGGCGCTGCGCGAGGACGCGATGGATCGGCCTGAATGCACGACACGCCGACCCTCGAACCGAGGACCGGCGCGGTTTCCGCTGCGCTGCCGTCTGCCCGTCGTCCGGGGTAGGAACCCGGGGGGGAGGAGCGAATCGCATTGCCTCTGACGGACCGCAAGCGAGCCATGGGCGAAGCGCGCAGTGAGCCGGAGGCGAACGAAGGAAGATGGTGGGCGATACTGGATTCGAACCAGTGACTTCCACCGTGTGAAGGTGGCACTCTCCCGCTGAGTTAATCGCCCGGGAGCGCTCGGGGATTATGCGGCCGCCCCGCTGCCGTCAAGGTAGGTGGGCCACCTTGACGCCTGCGGGCGCGTGGCAAGGCTGGGTCGATGATCCCCTCGGAGTACAGGCTGGAGACGGTGGTCGCGCGGCTGGCCGAGCGGCTGGACGGCGCCCGGCGCAGCTTCGACGACGAGGCGGCGTTGGAGGCCGCGTTCGCGCGGATCACCGACGAGCAGCTCACCGCGGCGATCGCCGAGTGGCGCGCCCTGGGGTGGAACGACGACCCTGAAGCCCACGCCCGGTTCCTGCGCACCGAGGTCACCGGCACGTTCCTGCCCCGCTACCAGCGCGCCGCGATGGCCATGAACCGCACCGAGGCCGACGGGTACGGGCTGGGGGCTGCGGCGTCACCGCTGGGGCGGGTGGGGCTCACCGCCGTCGCCCTGCTCGTGCTGTGGTTCGCGCTCCTGCGCTTCGCCGAGCTGCCGGTGGTCTGGCCGCTGATCCTGCTCGACCTGGCGCTGCCGTTCCTTCCCGACGTCGCCCGCACGCTGGCGGTCCGCCGCTACCGGGGCGCGCTGGAGGAGGCGATCGACGACATGGCGCGCATCCAGGAGCAGGCGTTGGCCTACGCGCCCGGTCGCAGCGAGGGGGCCGCCGGCCCGTCCGCAGCGGCCACCGAGGATCCGCCACGACCGCCCCGGCTCCGCCAGGGGCAATGATCCGGGTCCGCCGTCGTAGACTGGTCGCGCGCCGCGTACGCACCCGCGGCCGGTGGAGTCCCGATGGCCAAGCGCCCCCGTCTACAGCTCGCGAGCACGCGCCGATCCCGCGTGTGGCTCACGGTCGTGCCCGTCTTCCTCGTGTTCTTCGCCGCCGCGTGGTGGAGCCTCGCCCAGCGCGTCGGCGCCGACGAGGTGGCGGTGCGCCAGGTCTACCTGGGCCCCAACCAGGGCGTACAGCGTGAGCCGCTGTATGGCCCGGGCCTGCACCTGGTCGTGCCCGGCTACGAGCGGCTCCACGTCTTCCCGCGCGACGTCCAGACCCTCGACTTCAACGACGCCGAGCGCCACGTCGCCGCCAGCAAGCTCGGCATGGACTACGCCTGGGCGCCGTCCATCCGCATCCAGACGTCCGAGGGCTACCAGGTCACCGTCGACGTGACCGTGCTCTACCGGGTGGTCGACCCCTACGTCGTGCTCACCAAGGTGGGGGCCGGGCGCCTGTTCGAGACCCAGGTGGTGCAGCGCCGCGCCGACAAGATCCTCCGCCAGACCCTGGGCGCGCTCAACGCCGAGGACTTCTACGACGACGACGTGCGCATGACCAAGGTCGAGCAGGCCCGGGCCGCGCTGTCCGACGACGTGGCCGACTGGGGCATCCAGATCTGGGGCGTCCTGCTGCGGGAGTACACCTACGACGACCGCTACCAGCAGGCGATCGAGGACCGCAAGATCCAGGACCAGCGGGTGTTCAAGAACCAGGCGGAGTCGCTGTCGGCGATCCGCGAGGCCGAGCTCAACCGCGTGGTCGCGGAGGGCCAGGCCCGCATCGGCGTGGAGGGGGAGCGCGGTCGCGCCGAGATCCTTCGCATCGAGTCCGAGGCCGACCTGTACTACCGCCAGCAGGTGGCCGAGGGCGACCTGCTCGTGGCGCTGGCCGAGGCCAAGGGCACCGAGCTCGAGAACAAGGCGCTCCAGGCGGTGGGGGCCGGCAACCTCGTCGGCCTCCAGATGGCCAAGGCGCTCGAAGGCATCCAGGCGATCGTGGTGTCGACCACCGGACCCGACGCCGTCAACCCGCTCGATCTCGACCAGCTCGTGGAGGGGTTCTGATGCGCAACGCCACCCTCGCCAGGCTCCTCGCCGTCGGCCTCGGCCTGTCCGGGCTCACGGCCTGCACCGCCACCACGGAGTCCACCCAGGTGGGCGTGCGGGTCAACAAGGTGCCGCTGCTGTCGGCGCGCGGCGTCGAGCCCGACGTCCTGCCGCAGGGCGCCACCTACTTCTTCTTCCGCCCGTTCTACGACTGGTACGTCTACGACGTGGCCATCCAGAACCTCGTGATGGTGCGTGAGCCCGACGAAGGCGACCGCACGGGCGACGACAGCCTGCGGTTCAAGACCATCGACGGCAACGACGTGAGCGTCAACGTCACGGTGCAGTGGGCCATCGACCCCGCGCGCACGCCCTACCTGCTCCAGTTCGTCGGCGGCAGCACCACCGAGGTCGAGGAGAAGCTCGTGAGGCCCGTGAGTCGGGCGGTGATCCGCGACGTGCTCAACCAGCTCACGTCCGAGGAGTACTACCAGGCCAGCCGTCGGTTCGAGACCGCCGTGGAGGCCAGCGAGCGCCTGAACCGCATCTTCGAGCGGGAGGGCGTCATCGTGCAGCAGATCCTGCTCGGCGAGCACAAGTTCAACGACACCTACGAGCAGATCATCCGCGACAAGAAGGTCGCCGAGCAGGAGGCCGAGCGGCTGGTCTCCGAGACCGAGGCGGCCGGCGAGGAGCAGAAGCGCGACCTCGAGCGCGCCAAGGGCCAGGTCTCCAAGCAGATCGAGGGCGCGCTGGGCGAGGCGTCGAAGCGCCGCCTGGAGGCCGACGCGATCTACTTCCAGCGGCAGAAGCAGGCCGAGGCGCTGCTCGCCGAGAAGCAGGCGCACGCCAAGGGCCTCACGGAGCAGGCCAACGCGCTGGCCGGTTCGGGTGGCACCAAGATGGTCAAGCTCGAGATCGCCAAGGCGCTGCAGGGCAAGCGTATGCTGTTCCTGCCGGCCGGTGGTGCGATGGACGTCCGGACCACGGACATGAACACCCTGCTGATGTCGCTCGGGCTGAACCGCGCGGTCGGCACGAGCGGGGAGTGACGCCGGAACCGCCGTCGGAACGGTCGGTTCCGGTGGCGAGACCCCTCGCGTGAGTGACGTCCGATCCCGGGCTCACGGTCACCGACGGCGTGCGCGACCGACGGCGGCCGTGCTACCCGTCCCGCACGCCGGTCGACCGGAGGGACGCATGGAACCACGCCTCACCCATCGGGTCGTACCCCGGCTCACGCTGCTGGCCTGCCTCGGCGCCCCCACGGCCCACGCGTCTTCGCCCGCCGAGGTCACGCTGGCGCGCCTCGAGGAGTGCAGCCGGTTGTCCGACGACGGGGTGCGGCTGGTCTGCTACGACGAGGCCCTGCGCCGCGCGCGCACGGCCACGGCGGTGCTCCCCGCGCTGCCCGTCGAGATCGCGCGGGTCACGCCTTCCACCGCGCCGC
>JACKEP010000007.1 GCA_020632915.1 Alphaproteobacteria bacterium
ACGCCTCCGACAGCCCGTACGGCCCGGGCTGGGGCACGTTCATGGGCCTGTGGTGGTACGTGTCCGGCGCGGTCGACGACCACGTCCAGGCCGTCAACCTCGTGCTCTCAGTGCTGTGCGTGCCGGCGCTGTGGGCCGTCGTGCGACGGGTGGCGCCACCCGAGGGTGCCGCGGTCGCCGCCGCGCTCCTCGCCGGGTTGCCATTGGCCGTCTGCCTCGCGCGGTCGGAGACCATGTTTGTGCTCGTGGCGGCGCTCCAGCTCACAGCCGCGCTGGGGGTTGTGGAGCCCCGGCGTCGCGGGGCGTGGCTCGCCGCCAGCTCGCTGGTGCTGCTCGTGCTGCTGCGGCCCTACCAGGTGCTCGTCGCGGGCGTGCTGATCGCGGCCCTGTGGGCGCGGGGACGCGCCGTGCCCGCCCTGGTGGCCAGCGTGGTGCTCGCCTGGCACGCCGTCGACCTGCTCGCCGTGCTGCAGCAGCCCCAGGTGCCGACCGCCGCGGGCTTCGACAAGCTCGACGTGCTGACGTCGCCGTGGCGGCTCATCGGTCCCGACCGCGCGCTGCGGCTGACCGACCCGTGGGTGACGCCGATCGGCGCGTGGCTGTTCGTGCCGTTCGCGTGGCGGGTCGACCGCCGCGCCGCGTGGTGGCTCGCCGCTCTCGGGCTGGCTGCGGCCGCGCCCTACGCGATCTTCGCCCGCCCCACAGACGCGCTCCGCTTCACGCTACCCGCAGCGTCGTGGTGGTGCGCCCTGGTGGGCATGGGGCTGGTGGGCATGCCGACGCGGTGGCGCGCCGCAGCCCTGGCCATCACCGCGCTGTCCTTCGTGCCCGCGCGCCGCCCGGTGCCCGAGCCTTACGCGTGGACCCTGGAGCACGCCCACCTCGTCGCGGTCCTGCCGTCGATCCCGGCACGCGAGGTGGTCACCTACGACCCCACCTTCGACGAGCACGGCACCTTCGAGACCTGGATCCAGCTGCGCGGCCACGGGGTGTGGCACCCGGGCACCCTGGACGACACCGCACCGGGCGGGCTGCACTGGCTCGGTCGCTTCGAGGGCGCCACGATCCTGCCGCCCTGTGCCGAGCCCGTGGACCTCGTCGAGATCGACGGGCCGTCCACCAACGTCGAGCCCGACTTCGGACCGGTGCTCGTGGGCCTGGTGCGGCGCGTGGCCTGCGGCGGCGACGCCGCAGCGCTACCGCTCGACGAGGGCCGCCACCCGTAGCGGGAGCTCTTCGCCCGCCCGCAGCGCCACGAGCGCGCCCTCACGGACGACCTCGCGCAGCGTGTAGGCCATCTGCAGGCCGTTGCCGCCGTCGGCCGGCACGCAGGCCCCGATCGGGAACGGCTGATCGCGCCACGCGAAGCCGTCATCGGTCAGGTGCAGGCCCCCGACCGTGGGTTCCTGGGCGTCGTCGACGAGGAGCCACGCGGTGCCGTCGAGGCCGGCGAGCAGCGGGTACCAGCCCGCCTCCACCGGGATCACGCCGATCAGCGGGGGCACGGCGTCCATGTCGTCGAAGACGTTGAAGAACACCTGCGCGAAGTCGACGTGCAGCTCCTCGTACTGGAACAGCACCAGCAGCTCGTCGTCGTCGAAGTTGACCGCGAGCCGCACGATCATCGCCGAGCCGTCGCCCAGCGTGGTGAGCACCACGCGGACGAGGTGCTCCTCGACCACCGTCCAGGCCATCCCTCCCCACTGCTCGGCCAGCGCCGACAGGTCGAAGGTGGCGAGCACGGCAGACCCCGAGGCCTGCACCACCAGCTCCGGCACCCGCATCCAGCTCCTCCCCGATCGGCACGCCATCGTACGCAGCCGACTGGGCCCCCGTACCGCGTCCGTGCGCCCGCTGCGGGCGGAATCGCACCACGCCTGCGGACACGGGGCGGATCGGTGGGGTCGAACGCCTGGTCCCGTGGGTCGTCCCCGACGGCACCCGTGGCGATGCTCCGGGCCCGCGGGGGCCGACGTGCGGCCGGCGCGACGGGCCTGGGCGCGGGACTACTTGTGGCGGAAGACGATGCGACCCTTCGTGAGGTCGTAGGGAGAAACGGCCACGGTGACGCGATCGCCGAGGACGACGCGGATGTGGAAGCGGCGCAGCTTGCCCGCCAGGTGGGCGTGCACCTCGGTGTTGGCCTCGGTCTCGACCAGGAAGTTCCCGCCGGGGAACACTTCCTTGATCACGCCCTCGATCTCGATCAGATCCTCGCTCGCCACACGACCTCCGGAGTGTCGACCCGGGTGGGTAACGCCGTTGCACCCCCGACGACAACCGGACGGTCAGCGATTCCGGAGGTTTGTCCGTTCCGCTGCGGCGAACCGTTCAGCGCTTTCGCGGCTTGGGCTTGCGGCTCGTGGGACGCGGCCGGTTGTCGGCCACCTGGGCGGGACGGCCGCCCACGCTCTTGGGCTTGCCCTCGCCCTCCGGCTCCTCGGGCGCGCCGTCCGGGTAGGTGGCGTGGACCTCCTTGCGGAAGTCCTCGAACGAGCCGTCGAGGATCGACAGCCGCATCGCGGTCATGAACTGCTGGAACCACGCGATGTTGTGGATCGACGCCAGCGTGGCCGCCAGGATCTCGTTGACCTTGAACAGGTGGTGCAGGTAGGCCCGCGTGAACGTGGTGCAGGTGGTGCACGTGCACCGGTCGTCGAGCGGCCGCAGGTCCTTGCGGTAGCGCTTGTCGGTCACCCGCACGCGCCCGTGCCACGTCCACACCACGCCGCTGCGGGCGTGGCGCGTCTGGATGACGCAGTCGAACATGTCGATGCCGCGGGCCACGGCCTCCACCATGTCGAGCGGGCGGCCCACCCCCATCAGGTAGCGCGGCGCGTCCCACGGCATGTGCTTGGTGGTGTGGTCGAGCACCTCGCACATCTTGTCGTGGCCCTCGCCCACCGACAGGCCGCCGACCGCGTAGCCGTCGAAGCCGATGGCCGCGATCGCCTCGGCGCTGCGCTGGCGCAGCTCGGGCCAGAACCCACCCTGGACGATGCCGAACAGCGACTGGTCGGGCCGCGTGTGGGCCTGCTTGCTGCGCTGCTCCCAGCGGGTGGTGCGGTCGACGCTGCGGGCGACGTAGTCGTAGTCGGACCCGTAGGCGACGCACTCGTCGAACACCATCGCGATGTCGGCGCCCAGCTTCTGCTGGATGTCCATCGACCGCTCGGGCGACAGGAAGGTCTTGTTTCCGTCGACCTCGTACTGGAACGTGACGCCGTCCTCGGTGACCTCCTTGTCGAGGCTGAACACCTGGAAGCCACCCGAGTCGGTCAGGATGGGGATCGACACCCCCATGAACCGGTGCAGGCCGCCGTGGCGGTCGACCAGCTCCTCTCCCGGCCGCTGGGACAGGTGGTAGGTGTTGGCCAGCACGATCTGCGCGCCCGTCTCCTCGAGCTGCGTGGGGTGGACGCCGCGCACCGCGCCCTGCGTGCCCACAGGCATGTACAGCGGCGTGCGGATCGTGCCGCGGGCCAGCTCGAACGTGGTGGCGCGGGCCTGGCCCACGGCTGCATCGATGTGGAACGGGATGTCGCGCATCGCGCAGCCCTAGCACGCCGCGGGGTCAGGTCGAGGGCGCAGGGGGCGTGGGCTTCGGCGCGGGCCGCAGCACGGTCACCAGCGTGACCGCCAGCCACACCCACGGTGCACCATGGAGGAACAGATCGAACACGTCGATGGGACGCATGCCCACGCCGTGGTCGACCAGCACCCACCGCAGCTTCTCCACCACGTGCGGCTCGGGCGAGAACGGCGCCAGCCCGAGCGTCATGCACGCGATGGCCGGGGTGGCGAGCCGGCTCCAGCGGTCGTCGTTGCTGTCGCTCACGGGGACCTCCCTCCGCGGCACGCACCGCGGGAGACGGTCTCCGCAACGACCGGGCCGAACCGGTCAGTGCACCGACGTCGAGGGCATCGTCACCGACGGTGCTGTCGCGTCGCCCCCGGTGCCGAGCAGGTCGCGCGTGTGACCGAGCAGCCCCGCGTCCCCGGGCGCTCCCTCGCCGGGCACCACGACCGACGCCGCACCGGCCATCGTGTCGAGCAGGCCGAGGGCGTGCCGCCACGTCGCCGCCCGGGCCCCGCCCACCGGCGTGGTGTCGTCGGCAGCGAGCACGGTGTCGCCCCCGAAGAGCACGCCGTGGTCGGGGAACCACACGGCGACGTCGTCGTCGTCGCTGCCCGCGCCCAGGTGGACCGCCTCGAAGCGGATGCCGCCGACCGTGCGCAGCTTGTCGTCGTCCAGGCGGAACACGCGACGGCCGTCGAGCCGCGACCCGAGGGCGTGGATGGTGGCGTCCGAGGCGTAGATCGTCACCGCCTGCGGCACGCCGGCCAGGCCGCCGGTGCGCAGCGGATCGGCATCGGACAGCACGAGCGCCACGATCGGCGTCTGCAGGCGCACCTGGAGCACGGTCGACAGCGCCTCGGCCTGCGCGGGCGTGGCGCCGGCGTCCACGAGCACGGCGCCGTCGCGACCGAGCACGACGAGGCCGTTGACGACCGCGCCGTCGGTGGTGGTGACGGTGTGGCGCCACACGTCCTCGGCGACCGGGTCGAGCGCGACGCCGCCGGGGAGCTGCAGGGATCGGGACGCGTGGGGCGCACACGCCACGGTCCACGACAGGGTGAAGAACAGGGCCGTCTGCCTGGCAGTCATGGGGACCTCCCGTGAGGGCTCGGGTGCCTCACGCTCCGGGGTACGGACCCATCGGCAAGATATTGCCGATGAAGTCGCACCCAGGTCCACGCAGGTCGACGCCGACGGTTCCCCGGCTACTCGCAGTCGACGTAGAAGGGCTGCCACCCCTCGGCCGCGTCGTCGAGGAAGCCCGACAGGAACGGCGCGGTCTCCCCGTCGAAGGTCAGCGCGAACGACGCGTCGTCGCCGCCGCCGTTCCACCCGTCGCCGGCGGTGTCGTACATGCGGAACACGTAGTCGCCGTCGGTGAGCACGATCGTGTACCGGCTCGTGCCCCGCGACGTGTAGCTCCCCGGCGCCACGGCCTGGATCACGCGTCCGTCGTCGTTCTCGAGCTGCCAGCCGATCTCGGTCGGGTAGACCCCGCGATCGATCACGAGCTCGACGGAGCACGCGCCGCTGCGCAGCCAGGCGTTCTCGCGCGGCGGCGTGATGGCCTCGCCCGTGTCGAGCTGGAAGCAGAAGTTGCCGAGGGCGGTGTAGTCGTCGAAGTCCCAGCTCGCGTAGGCCAGCTGACGCGTGAGGCTGAAGACGAGGCCGCGCGTGCCCCCGTCGCGCTCGGTGTCGCGCACCGACAGGCAGCTCTGGCGGGACGGCGACACCTCGACCTCGGCGAAGTAGCCGGCGCCCGGGCCGTTGAACTGGCCCTCCTCCACGGTCTGGCCGCGCTGGTCGAGCAGCTTCCACGTGGCGTCGGTGTAGAAGACGTCGGGCTGGATCGCGACGAACACCGTCTCGGTGCAGTCGAGGCCCTCGGTGTCGGGGCACGGGTCGTCGGCGGCGCACACGCCGTCCCCGTCGTCGTCGTTGCCCGGATCGTCGGGACACGGGTCGCAGCCGTCGGGCACGCCGTCGTCGTCGGCGTCCAGCGCATCGTCGCTGCCCGGGCACACGTCGTCCGCGGCGCACACGCCGTCGCCGTCGGGGTCGTTGCCGGGGTCGTCGAGGCAGGGGTCGCGGGTGTCGCAGATGCCGTCGAGGTCGGCATCGGCCGGGCAGGCCGCCGTCAGCCCGCCGAGGCACCCGGTCGCCAGGCCCACCATCCCCCCGATCTGCACGAACCGACCGATCTGCACGTTGGCGACCCCTCCGGGCCGGCGATCCTACACGCCCGTCGCGCCACCGTCACCGACCGCCTGCCCCCGGGGCTCGGTCGGGGAAGCGGTCGGTGCGGAACGGATCGGCGATCCGGAAGATCCGGCGGTCCTCGTTGGTGAGCAGCACCGACCAGCCGTCCCACGCCACGCCCTCGCACTGGACGGTGACGTCCTGATCGAGCGCCACCCGGTGCACCTCGTGCGACAGCCAGGACCGGCCGTCGGCGGGTCGCTCGAACACGATCAGCGCGTGGTAGGTCAGCAGCGCGAGCCACCGCCCCGACGGGTGCAGATCGGCCGCGGTGGCGAGGCCGCCGTAGCGCTTCGGGTCGCCGCCCAGCGCCAGCGCCCCCACCTTGTCGAGCTTCGATTCGCCCTCCAACGACCCGAACCGGTACAGGGTGGTCGATCGGTCGGCCCGCTGCTTGGTGAGCAGCCACAGCGTGCCGTCGCCCCAGAACAGCGCCTCGGCGTCGAAGCGACGACCGGTCGGGTCGGGCCACGCCGTCTGCTCCGGGTAGACCACCGCTACGGTGCGCTCCACGACGGCCGGCGCGGTGCCGGTCGGGTCGGGCTCGGCCACGCGGTGCACCGCCAGATCGCGGCGCAGGTCGTCGTTGTTGCCGATGTCGGCGATCCAGAGGTGCCCGTCGTCGTCGAGGGCGAGCTCCTCCCAGTCGATGTTGTCGGCGCCCTGCACGGGCACGCGACGCAGCAGGCGCCCGTCCGCGTCGACGGCGAACAGCTCGGCGGCGTTGCCCGAGTCGGACAGCGTCCAGAACACCCCGGGCCACGTGCGGCTGGCCACCAGCGCGCTCGACTCGGCGATGGCGGGGTCGAGCCGCGCCTCCCGCGGCGGTGCAGCCTGTGCGGTGGGGCCCCCACACCCCATCCCCAGCGCGACGACGACGCCCACGATCCCCCTGTGCATCCCGACCTCCACGCTCCTCGCCCTGGTAGCGTCCCGAGGGCCGGTCGCGTAGACTCCGCCGACGGCCGTCCGGAGCCCGCTGCCGATGATGGAAGCCTTCCTGTTCGAGCTCCACGTGCTCGGCCTGGACCTGAACGGCTGGCTCACGCTCGCCGTGGTGCTGGCGGCCACGGTGCTGATGGCGGCGGAGCGCCTCGGGCCCGACCTCGTGATGTTCAGCGCGTTGTGCGTGCTCGTCGTCGCGGGTGTCGTCGAGCCCCGCGAGGCGATGGTCGGGTTCGCAGACCCGGCCACCGTCACCGTCGGCGTGCTGTTCGTGGTCGCCCGCGCCGTCCAGGACACGGGGTCGCTGTCGCAGCTGGCGGCGTGGCTCTACGGCAACACGAAGGACGCCACGGTCGCCCTGCTGCGCCTCGTGCTCCCCACGGCGGCGCTGTCGGCGTTCCTCAACAACACGCCCATCGTCGCCATGCTCATCCCGGTGGCCACGGGCTTTGCGCGCCGCATCGGCACGTCGCCCGGCAAGCTGCTGATGCCGCTGTCGTTCGCGGCGATGCTCGGCGGCACCTGCACGCTCATCGGCACCAGCACCAACCTCGTCGTGTCGGGCCTCATGGAGCGGCAGGGGCTGGCGCCGCTCGGCATGTTCGAGCTGTCGTGGGTGGGCCTGCCCACCGCGGTGGTCGGCATCCTCTACCTGCTCACCGCGGGCAGGGCGCTGCTCGTCGACCGCCTCGATCCGCTGGCGTCGGCCCAGGCCGAGGCCCGCGAGTACCTCGCCGAGGTCGAGGTCGCGTCCGACAGCCCGCTCATCGGCCGCCGCGTCGAGGCCGCTGGCCTGCGCCACCTGCCCGGTCTGTTCCTGGTCGAGATCCGCCGCGCCACGGGCGACCTGCTGCGTCCCGTCGCGCCCGAGGACGTCCTGATG
Source organism: Alphaproteobacteria bacterium (assembly GCA_020632915.1). Lineage (GTDB taxonomy): Bacteria > Myxococcota_A > UBA796 > UBA796 > JACKEO01. Next base: position 7,668 of record JACKEP010000007.1, read on the forward strand.
GCGGGGGACCACCTCGTGTTCACCGGCGTCGCCGGCACGATCAAGGATCTGACCGCGATGCCGGGCCTCATCCCCACCGGCGAGATCCCCGACCCGGGCCAGGAGCTGTACGAGGTCGTCGTCTCCCACAACAGCGGCCTGGTCGGCCGGACCGTGCGCGGCGCCCAGTTCCGCCGCCGCTTCGACGCCGCCATCCTGGCCGTCCACCGCGCAGGCGAGCGCATCGAGGGCCGCATCGGCGACATCGTGCTCCGCGCGGGCGACACGCTCATGCTGTCGGCGAGCCCCGGCTTCCGGCGGGCGTGGCAGCAGGGCGACGACTTCTACCTGGTCAGCGAGCTCGCCTACGACGGCCAGCCCCGCTACCAGAAGGCCCCGATCGCGCTGATGTCGCTGGCGCTGATGGTGTTCCTGCCGGCGTTCACCGGCACGAGCATGACCGTGTCGAGCATGGCGGCGCTGGTGATCCTGCTGGCCACCCAGTGCGTCAGCCCGCGGTCGGCGCGCGACGCCGTCAACTGGCCCGTGCTCGTGCTCATCGGCGCCGCATTCGGCATCAGCCGCGCGCTCGTCGACTCGGGCGCGGCCCAGGGCATCGCCGACGTGCTGATCACCGCCACGCAGCCGTTCGGACCCTACGCCCTGCTCGCCGGCGTCTACCTGCTGACGATGGTGTTCTCCCTGTTCATCAGCAACGCCGCCGCCGCGGCGCTCCTGTTCCCGGTCGCCCTCACCGCGGCCGTGTCGTCGGGCCTCGACCCGCGCCCGTTCGCCATCGCGCTCACGATGGCCGCGTCGGCCGCGTTCGCCACCCCCGTCGGCTACCAGACCAACCTGCTGGTCTACGGCCCCGGCGGCTACCGCTACCTCGACTTCGTCCGCGTCGGCGCCCCGCTCAACGCGCTGTGCTTTGCGGTCACGATGGTCGTGGTGCCGCTGGTGTGGCCGCTGTAGCCATGCGGCAGGCCGGCGGGGCGGCTGGGTCCCACGCCCGCCGTTGCCCGTCCGGAGGTCGTGCGTAGCTTCGTGGCATGCGGGGGGTAGCGCCAGGGGCGTGCCCTCCCCCACGGAGGTCCCATGGACGCAGATCGCTTCACGAAGAAGGCGCGCGAGGTCATCCTCGTCGCGCAGCAGAAGGCCGACCAGGTCGGCAACCCCGAGCTCCGCGCGAGCCACGTCGTGCTGGCGGCGCTCGAGCAGGAGCAGGGCATCACGCCCTCGCTCGTGCGCAAGTGCGCCGTCGAGCCCGACCTCGTCGCCGGTCGGATGACCGAGCTCGTCGGCAAGCTGTCCAAGGTCAGCGGCGGCAGCAAGCCGTCGGTCGGCCGCGAGATGACGCAGCTGTTCACCGACGCCGAGAGCCAGGCCAAGGCCCGCGGCGACACCTACCTCGCGGTGGAGATGCTCGTGCTGGCCGCGGCGATGGGCACGCTGGAGACCGGCAAGGCCCTGCGCGACCTCGGGGTCACCCCCGACAAGCTCCGCGCCGCCATCGACACCATCCGCGGCGGCTCGGTGGTCGACTCGGAGGATCCGGAGGGCCAGTACGAGGCCCTGTCGAAGTACACCGTGGACATGACGGCGCTGGCCCGCGAGGGCAAGCTCGACCCGGTCATCGGCCGCGACGAGGAGATCCGCCGGTCGCTGCAGGTGCTGTCGCGCCGCTCGAAGAACAACCCCGTGCTCATCGGCGAGCCCGGCGTCGGCAAGACCGCCATCGTCGAGGGCATCGCCCAGCGCGTGGCCACCGGCGACGTCCCCGACAGCCTGAAGAACAAGCAGGTGCTGTCGCTCGACATGTCCGCGATCATCGCCGGCGCCAAGTACCGCGGCGAGTTCGAGGAGCGCCTCAAGGCCGTCATCAAGGAGATCGAGCAGTCCGAGGGGCGCGTCATCGTGTTCATCGACGAGCTCCACACCATCGTGGGCGCCGGCAAGGCCGAGGGCTCGGCCGACGCGGGCAACATGCTCAAGCCCGCCCTGGCACGCGGCGCGCTGCGGATGATCGGCGCCACCACCCTCGACGAGTACCAGAAGCACCTGGAGAAGGACAAGGCGCTGGAGCGGCGCTTCCAGCCCGTCTTCGTCGACGAGCCGAGCGTCGAGGCCACGATCGCCATCCTGCGCGGCATCAAGGACAAGTACGAGGTCCACCACGGCCTGCACATCACCGACGACGCCGTCGTGGCCGCCGCCACGCTGTCCGACCGCTACATCTCGGGCCGCCAGCTGCCCGACAAGGCGATCGACCTGATGGACGAGGCGGCCAGCCGCATCAAGATGGAGATCGAGTCCAAGCCCGCCGACATCGACCGCCTGGAGCGCCGCATCGCCGGCCTGCAGGTCGAGCGCGTCAGCCTCGCCAAGGACGCCGACAAGATCGCCCAGGACCGCGCCCGTGCCATCGACCTGCAGATCGCCGAGCTCCAGGAGGAGCTGTCCGGGCTGTCGGCGCGCTGGCAGGAGGAGAAGGGCCTGATCGACGCCATCTCGGCCCTGCGCGACCAGATCGACGAGAAGCGCTTCGAGGGCGAGCGCCGCCAGCGCTCCGGCGACTACGAGGCCGCCAGCCGCGTGCTCTACGGCGAGATCCCCGCGCTGGAGCAGCAGATCGAGGCCAAGACCGCCGAGCTCGCCGACCTGCAGAAGGACGGCGGCATCCTGCGGGAGGAGGTCACCTTCGACGACATCGCCAGCGTCGTGAGCCGGTGGACGGGCATCCCGGTCACCAAGCTCAAGGAGTCCGAGCAGCTCAAGCTCCTGCACATGGAGGACAACCTCCACGCCCGCGTGGTCGGCCAGGACGAGGCCGTCCAGGCCGTCGCCGATGCGGTCCGTCGCAGCCGCTCCGGCCTGCAGGACCCCAACCGCCCCATCGGCAGCTTCCTGTTCCTCGGCCCCACCGGTGTCGGCAAGACCGAGCTCGCCCGCGCGCTCGCCGAGTTCCTCTTCGACGACGAGCAGGCGATGGTGCGCATCGACATGTCCGAGTACATGGAGAAGCACGCGGTGGCGCGGCTCATCGGCGCGCCCCCCGGCTACGTCGGCTACGACGAGGGCGGCCAGCTCACCGAGGCCGTGCGCCGCCGGCCCTACGCCGTGATCCTGTTCGACGAGGTCGAGAAGGCCCACCCCGACGTGTTCAACGTGCTGCTGCAGGTGCTCGACGACGGTCGCCTGACCGACGCCAAGGGCCGGCTGGTCGACTTCAAGAACACCGTCATCATCATGACGAGCAACGTCGGCAGCCAGCGCATCTTCGAGGCCGGCGACGACACCGAGCGCGCGCGGGCGGCGGTGCAGGAGGAGCTGATGCGGAGCTTCCGCCCCGAGTTCCTCAACCGCATCGACGACAAGATCCTGTTCAGCCCGCTGTCGCGCGGCGACATGGGCGCCATCCTCGACATCCAGCTCCGCCACCTGCGCGCGCTGCTCGCCGACCGCGGGCTGACGCTGGAGGTCAGCGACGCGGCCCACGAGCGGCTCTGCGACCTCGGCTACGACCCGGCCTTCGGCGCCCGCCCGCTCAAGCGCGTGATCACCACGGCGCTCATGAACCCGATGGCCAAGGCGCTGCTCGCCGGTGGCTACACCGACGGCGACGTGATCGCGGTGGACCTCGACGGCGACGCGTTCCACTTCGAGCGACGGGCGACCGCCGCCGCCTGAGCCACGCTCTGTGTGCACGCCCTGGGGCCCGTCGCGACCGCGGCGGGCCCTTCGTCGTGGGCAGGTGTCCTGCATTCATGACTCGTGGCCCGCGGGGGCAGGACGCGTGAGGGGCTGGAGCACCCGCACCCCGGAGCCCTCCCATGTCCGACCACTACTGCTTCTGCATCGCCCACCCGCCGCAGGCCGGCGCCGCCACGGGCCGTGCCGCACTCCTGCTGCGCACCCAGTGGGACCCGAACACCTCGATCAAGATCGCCTTCCTGGGCGGCAGCGCCGCGCTCCAGACGCGCGTGATGGCCGCCGCGCGCCGGTGGCTCGACGAGACCGGCATCTCGCTGTCGTTCCAGCGCGTGCCGGCCGGCGCCCCGTCCGACATCCGCATCGCGTTCGTGCAGGGCGCCGGCTCCTGGTCGTACCTGGGCACGGACTGCAAGACGATCGCGCCGGGTCAGCCCACGATGAACTACGGCTGGCTCACCGACGCCTCCACCGACCGGGAGGTCCAGCAGGTGGTGCTCCACGAGTTCGGCCACGCGCTGGGCCTGATCCACGAGCACCAGACCCCGTTCGACGAGATCCAGTGGGACAAGGCGGCGGTCTACGCCGACCTGTCCGGTCCCCCGAACCACTGGGACAAGGCCACCATCGACTTCAACATGTTCGAGACGTACGCCGCCGACGACGTGCAGGGCTCCGCGCGCGACCCGAAGTCGATCATGCACTACCCGATCCCGGCGGCGTGGACGGGCGGAACGGCGGTCGTGGGCGACAACGACGACCTGTCGCCCACCGACAAGCGGGTCATCCGCAAGCTCTACGCGTGAACCGCGCGACGCACGAAGCGCAGGGGGTGGGACGATGAGCGACGCCGTGTGGTGTCTCGCGGTGGGCGTCGGCAGCTATCCGTCGCTGACGGACGGCGACCTGTCCGGCCCTCCGGCCGACGCCGCGGACTTCGTGCACTGGGCCACCCAGGAGGTCGATCCGGCGCAGCGCGCGACCCGCGTGGTCCACCTCGCCAGCCCCGCGACGGCGCCCGGCGCCGAGCCCGCCGACCTCCGCGCGATGGAGGCCTTCTTCGACGCCGTCGTCAGCGAGGCGGTGGCGTCGGAGGCGCGCGGCGAGGGCTTTCGCGCAGGCCGCCGGCTGTACGTGCTGATCGCCGGCCACGGCGTCGCCCTCGAGCGCGACACCTACCAGACGGTGCCCGTGCTGCTGTGTGGCGACGCGAGCCCCTACATCGTCCGCCACTTCTCCGCGCGCCTGTACGCCGAGTGGGCGCAGCTGTCGGCCTGCTTCGACGAGATCGTCTACGTCGCCGACCACTGCAACCGCCCGATCAAGCACGTCCCCCTCGTGCCGCCGGCCTACCCCGCCCAGCGCGTCGACCCCCCGGGGCGCATCCTGGTGGCCACGGGGGCCATGGTGGGCCGGGCCGCGTGGGAGAAGCCCGTCGCCGGCGTGGTGCGCGGGGTGTTCTCCCACACCGTGATGCGCGGCCTCCGCGGCGCAGCCGCCGACGAACACGGCGTGATCACGGCCGACGGCCTCGCCCGCTGGCTGGCGCCCCAGGGGGCCTACCAGGTCGAGGTCCTGCCCAACCCCTACCGCGACGACTTCGAGATCTGCCGCCCGCCGCTCGCCGAGGTCGCCCTCGCCGGTCCGCCCCCGCTCGAGGTGCTCGGCGCGACCGGAGGTCCCCACGTTCCGGCACCTCCGCCCGGCGTGCTGCGGATCGCCTGCCTGGGAGGCAGCGACGCGGGTCGCGCGCGCTGGCAGCTCGTCGACGCCGCAGCATCGCCCGTGGCCCACCTCGGGCAGGCGCGCCCGCTGGGAGACGTCGACGTCCTCGACGTGCCTCACGCCGACCGCCCGATGGCCCTGACCCACACCGACGGCCTCACGCTCACCCTGGTGCCCGTCCCCGGGCGCCCGCTGCGGATCGTGCTCGACCTGGGCACGTCGGACGATCCGGCGACCCAGGTGGCCACCGCGCGCATCGACTTCGGCGACGCCCCCACCGGTCGCAAGGTCCTCGACGACGCCGCCGTCGCGCTCACGAGCGGCTTCCTGCCCTCGGCGCCCACGCTGCGCCGCTGGTCCGACACGGTCGGCGACGCCCCCATGGCCCGCCTGCTGCTGGCCGCGCTCGGCCACCGCCGCGCCCGCCGCCACGACGTCCAGCGCGACGACCTCGTCCTGCTCGGCGAGCTGCTCGCCCAGGCCGCCGCCGCGCTCGGCGACGACGACGTCGACGTCCGCGCCCTCCGCGGCGACCTGCGCGCCCTCGACCGCACCCCGCGCCTGACGCAGTCGTGGCGCGCCATGGTGGACGCCTGCGCGCGTGCGACCGGGTCGTCGACCGACACCCTGCTCGACGGCGACGCCCCGACCGCCGATCCCTTCCAGCGCTACGCCTTCGACCCCTGGCTCCTCGGCCGCCGCGGAAGGTGGGCCGCTGACTGGCTCGCCGCGCTGGCGACCGTGCTCTGGCCAGGCTGGGACGTCGGCGCCGCGCCCCCGCCCGCGCCCGGCGTCGACGTGCTCGTGCGCACGTTCGAGGCGACGCCCGCGATGCTCCGCGCGGAGACCAAGAAGCGGCCCCCGATCCGCGCCCTGGTCCAGCACGACGCCATCGACTTCGTCGGCGCGGTGAACGACCAGCTGCCCGAGGCCCTCGCCGTCGCGTTCCAGCTGCGCGGCCAGCGCCCGTGGACCCGCCTGGACGTGTTCGGGGTCCAGGACGCCGACCTCGACGGGCTCACGATCCGCGGCCGAACGGGCGACGCGCTGCGCGAAGCCCGCGCCACCGCCGAAGCCCAGCTGACCGCGCTGCTTCCCCACCTGGCGCACGAGGCGTCGCTGCATCACTACGCCGTCGGTCCCGCGTTCGCCTCGTACTGGGATGTCGACCGCGAGGGCGGCTTCATCCACCACAGCCCCCGTCGGGGCACGGACGACGTGGCCGCGCTCCCGTACGTGGATGTCCCGTGGGAGCCGGGCCCCCGACCCGCAGCCTTCGGTCCCCTGCTCGACGCCCTGGACGCCGTGCGCGCGCGCGCCGTCCGGACCGCGCAGTTCGCCCTCACCCCACCGACCGAGGCGTCCCCGTGAGCCCTCCCCCCCTCCATGTCGTCGTCGCGTTCCACCCGGACGACGCGGCCGGTCGCGCCCTCGCCGGCCACGTCCGCGACGTGCTCGACGCCGACCCGACGCTGCCCGGTCTGTACATCCCGACATCGTTCCTGCCCGAGGACGGCTCGGGAGCGCCGCCGTGGGCGCACGACGTCTACGGCCTCGGCGAGCGTGTGCTCGTGGTGGCCCTCGCCGGCGACGCCATGGCCGACGACGACGCCGTCGACCCGACGCGGTGGCCCGCGTGGGTCGCGACCCAGGTGCTCCGACCGGCCGCGAACGGACGCACCGTGCCCTTCCAGATCGAGGACGGCGCATGGCCGCTGCACGCCGACCTCCGGCAGCGCAACTTCGCGCGGGCGTTCGCCGAGCCGCCCGAGGCGCGCGCCGCGTGGGTCGCCGACCGCGTCGTGATCGAGCTCCTCCGCTTCCTCGCGTCAGAGCCGAGCGACCCCGTCCACGCCGTCGCCCCTGCCCAGCTGTTCCTGAGCCACGCCAAGGCCGACCTCGGCGACGAGGGCCTGCCCATGCGCGCCCTGATCGCCCACCTCAACGCCAGCCACCCGGTGCGCAGCTGGGTGGACAGCGGCCAGATCCCCACGGGCGGGGACTTCGGCGAGGCGATCCACGACGCGGTCCGCGCGTCCACCGTGGTCGCCGTGCGCACCCGCTCCTGGGCGGGTCGACCCTGGTGCCGTGAGGAGGTCCTCGCCGCCAAGGAGCACGGCCGACCGCTGGTCGTCGTGGAGGCGCTCACGGCCCACGAGTACCGGGCGTTCCCCTACCTGGGCAACGTGCCCTCGGTGCCGTGGACGGGCGACGCCGCCGCCGTGGTCCGCCTCGCGCTCGTCGAGACGCTGCGCAGCCGCCACGCCGCGCTGGGGCTCGATCGCGTGAAGCAGCCCGACGACCACCTGCTCACCGTGGCCCCCGAGGCGCTGACGGTGGCCCACCTCCCCGCCCACACGCGCGTGCTCTACCCGGACCCGGCCCTGGGCGACGAGGAGCGCGTGCGGGTGGAGCGGTCAGGTCCGGTCACGGTGGAGACGCCGTGGCTGCGCCTCGCCCGCCGCGCGCCGCTGTCGGGCCTGCACGTCGCGCTGTCCACGTCACCGCCGCACGACCCCCAACGCTGGGGCACGTCGCCCGAGCACGTCCAGGCCGCGATGACCCGCATCGCCCACGCGCTCATCCTGGCGGGCGCGACGCTGCACTACGGCGGCACGCTCGGGCCGGGCTCCTACACCCAGGCCATCGTCGACTTCGTCCGGATGCACCCGGTGGCGGGTGCCAGCGCGCCCGAGCGCCTGGTCAACCACGTCGGCTGGCCCGCGCCGTTCGCCGCCCCCGCCAGGCGCCATCTCCGCGACGTGGTCCGTTGGGAACGGCACCGGCGCCCCGCCGCGCTCGACGCCCGGTTGCCCCAGGCGCTCAAGGACCTGCCCGACGATGCCTTCCAGCCGGTGGACAGCGCATGGGCCCGCTACGCCTGGGCGCGTGGGATGACGGCGATGCGCCGCGCGCAGACGGCCATGGTCCACGCGCGGGTCGTCCTGGGAGGTCCGGTCGGTCCCGTCCGCAAGGTCGCTCGCGACGGCACGATCGGCCAGGACTGGTACAAGTCGCGCATTCCCGGCGTGGTCGAGGAGGTGCTCTGCTCGATCGAGGCCACGTCCCCGCAGCCCGTGTTCCTGCTCGGGGGATGGGGAGGCGCGGCGCGCCTGCTCGTGGACGAGCGCGCCGGCACCGACCGGCCCGAGCTGAGCTGGGCGTTCCAGCAGGGCGCCCCGTTCGCCCGGGAGATGAAGGACCTCTACGACGAAGACGGAGACTGGCAGGACTACGACGCCGTGCGCGCGGCGCTGCGGTCCCCGGCGGCCCGGGCGTGCGTCGCCCAGGACGCCACCCTGGCGTCGAGCGCCGACGTCGACGCCGTGCTCGAGGCGCTGATCCCGGCGCTCGCCGCGGTCCCTCGTCGCAGAACCTGACCGTCCACGACACGATCTGCCAGGACGACACGCGCCTGCCCCGCGCCACCGCGTTCCCCTGAGGTCATGCAACGCTGCGTTGCACCACCCTGGAGGTCGCGATGGCCAGTCTCGTTGCAGGAACCTGGGAGGCGCCCGAGCATCCCCTGACCGTGCCCGAGGAGGAGCTCCCCGTCGGCTTCATCCACCCCGGGCCCTACACCGACCGGGAGCACCAGTTCGCGGTGGCCGTGCCGAGCATGGCGCTGCTGATGATCCTGCTGCTCGTGGGTGCGGTCGGCTCGGCGATCGCCGGGGCGTCGACCACGCCGCTGCACGGCATGGACGGCGTCGTGGCGATCGGCGGCGGCACGGTGCTCGCCATCGCCACGGCCCTGACCGCGTCGCGTGCGGGCTGGGGCCACGGCACGGCCGCCGGCCCCTGGCGACCCCTGCTCTACGGCCTGGTCGTCGGACTGTCGGTGATGGCCATCGTCGGCTGGGCGGCCTGGTTCGCGGTCGTGCCCGCGAGCTAGCCCCGGGCCCACACCACGACCGGCTCAGCCGGCCTGCGCCACCCGCTCGCCGTCGGCCCAGGCGGCGAGCGCCCCCTCCATGCGCGCCCAGATCGTGTCCTGGAAGGCACGTCGGAAGAAGCCGAAGTGACCGATGCGGCGCACGCCCAGGTCACCAGGCTCCAGCGTCAGACGCAGCACGCGCGCGCGCCGGAAGTGGCTGGCGAGCCTGTCGACCGCGGCGAGCGGCGCGAAGTCGTCGTCCGTGGTGGCCACCACGAGCAGATCGCCCTCGAACGCCGCGTAGTGCGCGGCAGCGTCCCGTACGTGGTCGAGGAGGTAGCCACGGCTCCGGCACCAGCGCGCCCACTCCAGCGCGACGCCCGGCGGCAGGTCCTCGCCCAGCCCCAGGCGACCGGGGACATACCCGACCGTGGCGCACAGCAGCGGGAACATGCCCCCCAGGATGGCCGTGAGGCGCCAGCGCGCCATCGTCGGCCACAGGCCGATCCAGCCGTGCTGGGCGCCGACCATCACCACCCCGTCCAAGCCGTCGAGCACGGTCGACAGGCCCAGCGCCTGACCGCCGAAGGAGTGGGCGACACCCAGCAAGGGCGCGTCCGGCACCTCGTCGGCCAGCGTCGACAGCGCCGCGGGGATGTCGCGCATCCCCCAGTCACTCATCGTGGCCGTGCTCCCACGCAGGCTGCCCCGCCGCGACCGCCCGATGCCGCGGTAGTCGAAGGTGAGCACGGCGTAGCCGCGCTCGGCCAACCAGCCGGCGAACCCCTTGTAGTAGTCCTGCGGCACAGCCGTGGCACCGAGCAGCAGCACGCCCGCGCGGGGCGCTTCGGCAGGGCGGAACAGCACGCCCGTGAGCACCGCACCGTCGGCCGCCCTCAGGCTCAGCACCCTGCGCTCGACCAGCGTGGACATGATGACCTCCGTCGTGTCCAGCGTCACGCGGCGCACATCGTGCATCCACGCACGTTGGTGCAGCACCACCCTGCAGCGCCGCAGTCCTTGTCATGCTAACCTTTTTCGATGCTGGACTGGGACGACCTCCGCTTCTTCCTCGCCGTCCACCGGGCGGGCAGCCTCGCCGGCGCATCGCGTCGGCTGCGCGTCGACGCCACCACCGTGGGGCGCCGCCTCGACGCGCTGGAGAACCAGCTCGGCACGCGGCTGTTCGTGCGTCGGCGCGGCGGGTGGACGCTGACCCCGGCCGGCGAGCGCACCCTGGACGGCGCGGAGCGGGCGGAGCGCGCCGTGGCCGACGTCAAGCGCGGCGCCAGCGAGGAGGACGACCCGTCGGGGCTCGTGCGCCTCACCACGGTGGAGGCGATCGCCACGTGGCTGCTCGCGCCGATCCTCCCGCGGTTCCACGCCCGCCATCCCCGCATCGCCGTCGACCTGCTCTGCACGGTCCGCGTGCTCGACCTGGAGCGGGGCGAGGCCGACCTCGCGCTGCGCCTGGGCCGTCCCACCGAGCCGTCCCTCAAGGCCCGACGGCTCGCCTCGTTCACCGAGCGCCCCTACGCCGCCCGCAAGTGGCTCGACCGCAGCGGCCTCGATCCCGAGAAGCTCACCCACCTCGACGACGCTCCGGTGATCACGGTCCTCGGGCGCGACGACGCCGACGCGCTCGGCCGCCACGGCACGGTCCGCCCCGTGATGCGCACGTCCAGCGGCAACGCCCTCATCGCCGCCTGCGCCGCCGGACTCGGCGTCGCGCTGCTCCCCGACCTGCTCGCCGCGAGCGACCCCCGCCTGGCGCCGCTGCACGCCATCGACCTCACGCGGACCGCCGACCTGTGGATGGTCGTGCACGAGGACGTGGCGGCGAGCGCCCGGGTGCGGGTGCTGATGGACTTCCTCGTCGAGCAGGCAGAGCGCCTCGGTGCGGCGGTGTGAGTCCTCGTTCTACGCGGACTCACGGTCGATGACCGATCAGCGCTCCTCGTCGAGCCACAGCGCGGCGCGCGTGCCGCCCAGCCGGAGCAGGTCGGCCACGCGACCGGCGTCGGGCATGCCCGAGCGCGCGACGGCGTCGGCCAGCGCCTTCACCTTCCGGTCCTCGGCCAGGTAGGCGACGGCGAGCGCCGCGACGTCCGCGTCGTCCCGTCCCTCCAGGAAGTCGAGCCCCTCGCGGTAGACGATCCGCGTGGCCGCGGCGCACGCGATGGTCTGCTCGACGTAGGCCGGCGGCAGCCGATCGAGCAGGCCGCGGCCGAGGCGCTCGACCAGCACGGGCGGCAGGTGGGCGAACACCTCCTCCTCCAGCAGGGCGTAGGCCTCCGGGTCGAGCCCGATCAGCGCCCGTGCGATGGCGTCGGTGGTGCGCAGGACCACGTGGGACAGCCGAACCGACAGCTCGGGCAGCGCGACATCGGGCCAGCGCCGCCGGGCCTTGAACAGCAGCTCGGCCTCGCTGCGGGCCAGCGTGCGCAGGCGGTCGAGCACCTGCTGCACGAAGACGTCCTTGACCGCCAGGAACTGGGCCTCGTCGAGCACCATGCAGGCCGCGATCTCGAAGCTGCTGCAGATGACCCCGCACTTGTTGGCCGAGCTGTCCTTGACGATGGACACCCCGCGCGCCGACAGCTGGGCCCGCGCGTCGGGGGTGAGGAAGAGGTTGGCGCCCTCCACGATGATCGGGCTCGTCGGCCGTCCGTCGGCCTGAAGGAACGACCGCCACGTACGCCCGTCGAGGGTGCGGGGACGTCCGCCGGCCGGCACGAACACGTCGGCTACGATCCGGCTGTGGAGCGTGTTGCGGGCCTCCAGCCCCCCGGGATCGTCGAGCCCCAGCACGCGACCGCGCGGTCCGAGCGCCAGGGTGTCGAACGACGCGATCGGCAGCGCCGCCGCAAACAGCCGCAGCAGCTCGGCGTGGTCGAGGCCGTCGGGGTCCTCGGCGCTGCCGCTGCCGTCGGCGATGCCCACCACCCGGGCGTGGGTGCCGAACTCGCGGTGGAGGATGCGGATCATGTTGCCGGCGACGTCGCCGTCCGGCCCGCCGGTGAGCTTGACGGTGAACGGCTGCTTGTGGGGGTCGACGCCGTGCGCGCGCAGCGCGGTCTCCAGGAACACGGTGACGCCCTCGCTGGTGACGCCGTAGTCCTTGTGGTTGATCCCCGCGCCCGGCTTGGAGCTCATGAACGCCAGCGGCTGGGCGTAGCCGCGGTCGGCCGCCCGGGTGGCGATCCAGGTGATGAGCGCCGGCGTGATGTTCTCGTCGGGGCCCAGGTAGAGCAGCTGCGCCGGCGTGCCGGTGGCCAGGTCGAGGAGGCCGTCGGTGAACGCCCGCACGGCCTGCTCGGCGCTGGCCCCGGGGTGCACCAGGATGACCCCCTTGGCGCCCCCCTCCGGGATGTCCTTGTTCTTGAGCTGCTGGGCGAACGCCAGGCCGTACACCTCGTCGAAGAGGCGCTCGGTCTCCAGCGCGTGCTGGTCGAGGGCGCGCGGCACGACCACCCGCAGCCCCCCGCGGGCGATCTCCCGGAAGCGCACGTGGAACGCTCGAAAGCCCACGCCGTGGCCGTAGACCACCCCGTAGGGCACCGAGGTGTGGTCGGGCCCGAGGAGCAGCTCCGGGTCGAGGTCGAGCACGAGGCCGTAGCGGTGCTCCCGGTGCAGGTTGGTGCCGCGGGTGGCCCCGATCGCGCGCGCCACCTCGTCGAGCACGGTGCGCGTGTCCTCCGTGAGCCGGGCCGTGTCCAGCCGCGCCCGGCCCGTGGCCGACCCGGTGAGCAGGTCGTCGGCCAGATCGGACACCACGTCGATCGCCTGAGCGGCGAGCTGGGCGAGGCGGTCGCGGGAGAAGCCGAACGGGTCGCGCCGCGCCAGGCGCACGTGCACCAGATCGAGCAGGGCGACGATGACCTCGGCCCGCGCGAGCCCGAGCTGGGGGTGGTCGTAGGCGCAGGCGATCACCCGATCGTCGAGCCACTTGAGGCGGTGCAGGTCGCGGCGCAGCGCCTCCCAGGCCGGGCCGTCGGGCACGAAGCCGCCGGGGTGGGTGGACTGGACCACGAACGTGCACAGGGTGACGGCGTCCTGACCCGGTGACAGCGGGTCGAGGTAGGCGCGGACGACGCTGAGGCCGTGGTGACCGAGCAGCGCAGCCACGCGCTCGAACAGGCGGCGGGCGTGGACCCGCCCGGCGGCGAGCGTGATCGTGGCCCCCTCGTCGTGGGACCAGGCGGCGACGGCGACGTCGTCGGTGCCCGCGACCTGGCGGTGGAGCCGGGCGAAGCGCACCAGCCGGCGCGGCGTGAGGTTGTCGACGAACACGGCCCCACAGCGCGAGAGGTAGGCGTCGACGTCGTCGGCCGACAGGTCGGGGTCGTGCTCGGCGGCCCACGCCAGCGTGGCCAGGCGCTTGGCGGCCATGGCGGGCGCGTCGGCGTCGAAGCGCTCGGGCTCGCCGAACGAGAACACGTCGAGCACGAGGCCGCCGTCGCGCGCCGTGTAGACCTTGGCCTGGTGAAGCGGCTGATCGTCGGGCAGGCCGCGCAGCAGCTCGGCCAGCAGGCCGGGGCGATCCTCGGCGCGGATCACGGTGACCAGGCGGCCCGCGTCGCTCTGCAGCGTGACCGCCGGGGGCACGCCGGTGGCCTTGGCGCCCACGAGCGCGGCGAGGTGCAGGCGCTGCGTGCGGGCGGGGATGTCGTGGAAGTAGGCCGCCGGGAGCTGGGCCTCGAACCACGGCACCACCTCGGCGGCGGCCGCCGCCAGCGCCGCGCTCACGTCCACCTGCAGGCCCGTCATCGCCACTCCTGCCGACCGCGGTCATCCGACCCGGGGCGCCGCCCTATCCGGACAGCGCGGCCGGGTCACAACTGGAACGTGGGCCGACGGCCCGCGTCCCAGATCCGCCGTGCGTCGACGATCCGCTGGGCCATCACCACCACGCCGCCGTAGCCCAGGTAGGGCATCGGCATCAGCGCGTGGTGGTCGCGGCAGGGAAAGCCGATCTCGACCAGGAACGGCCCCTGGGGCTCGAAGCGTCCGTCGACCCGATCCGCGGCGAACGACTCCGGCGGGAGCGTAGTGAGCACGTTCAGGTCGGTGGCGGAGCCGAACACGCCGTCGAGGCGACCGGCCTGCAGCAACGCCGCGAACCGGTCGCGCAGGCTGGCCAGCGAGGGATCCTCGATCACCTCGGCGTCGTCGGGCAGCGCCAGCCCGTCGGCCGCGAGCACGTCGCGGACGGCGTCCGCGCCCCCGAGCGACGTGCCCCGCACCCCCACCAGCACCGGGTCGAGCCCGAGCTCGAGCAGCATCGCGCACAGCCCGGCGGCCAGCGGCGCCTCGGCGATCACGGCCACCGCCTGGCTGCGCCAGCGGTCGAGCATCGTGTCGAGCGACCGGAGCACCCACGCCTCCCGCCCCTCGGTGAAGCGCGCCACCTTGGCGGCGTCGGCCCCCGTGGCCGCGCCCACGTCCCTCAGCCACCGCGACGTGCCCTTGAGCCCCATCGGCAGGTCGGTGCGGACGACCGTGCGCCCCTTGAGGCTGCGCGCGAGCTTCTTGGACACGGGACGCGCGTAGGGCAGCTCGACCACGACCCCCGCCTCGTGGGCGGTGAGCAGCTCGGCCCACGGCCGCCCCGACAGCAAGGTGACGCCGAGCTCGAGGCCGAGCGCCTTGAGCAGGCCGCGGATCTGGGCGAGGTTGCCCTCGTGGTCGCCCTCGTAGCGGTCGAACAGGTAGCCGGTGACCGTGACGCGCTTCGGGTCGACCGGCGGCGCCTTCCAGTCCTGGGCCCGCACCACCTCGGCGATCAGCTTCGCGTAGCCGACGTAGAGGTCGGGGTCGTAGCCGGGTGCCTTGACGTACACGACCGGGCACGGCAGGTCGGCCGCCGCCGCCGCGACCTTGTCGGGCAGATCCTCGCCCGCCAGATCGAGGAAGGTCACCGACGTGACCACCATCACCGCCGGCTCCATCCGCTTGAACCACGACCGCAGGTAGGGCCCGGCGCGCTCGGAGGCGCCGAGGATCAGGTCGCGATCGCCCACCTCCGTCCACCCCTCGCGGATGTTGGCGTGCTCCTTCCAGTCGTGGACGAGCAGGTGGGCGGTGGCCTTGTTCTTGCACCCCACGCCCACGTGCATCAGCAGGAAGCTGTCGGGGATGGCGTGGCAGGCGATCGACAGCCCCGTGAGCTGGCCGTAGTCCATCGAGCGCAGCGCGTAGTGGTCGAGCCCGGGCAGGTCGTCGCTCATCGTGCGCGCCCCTGGGCGACGAGGTCGCCGAGCACGGCGAGGTTGTGGGACACGCCCTCCAGCCACGGGTGCAGCGACCGGCTGGCGAGGAAGGGCAGGCCCGCGCGGCGGGTGGTGTTGCGGTAGCTGTCGGACGCGATGACCACGTCGAAGCCGCCGCGTTCGAGCTCCTTGCCGAAGTCGTAGGGGCCCCCGAACGGCACCGCGGGCAGGTCGACGCCCCGCGCGCGCAGCCGCTCGACGAAGCGAGGCCCCTCCTCGGGCGGTCCCTGGATCATCAGCGTGACGTCGAAGCCGAGCTCCTGCAGGTGGGACAGCTCGCCCAGGCCGTCCTGGACGAGGCGGTCGACCGCCGACGTGTTGAGCACCCGGATCGCCTGGGCGAGGCGGGCGCCGCCGAAGTCGCGTCGGAACTGCACCACCTGCGCGTGCGCCGTCGTCAGCCGCTCCCCGAGCACGGCATCGACCCGGTCGGCGAGCCCGAACGCCTCCGCCACCGCAGCGTGGAAGGCCCGCGTGGCCTGGACGCCGATCGGCAGCGGCACGTCGACCACCCGCTGGCCGTAGCCGTCGGCCAGGGCCCGCGTGAGCCGGGGAAAGACCCGCTGGTCGACCGCCACGGTGACGTCGGCGTGCCGCACCGCCTGCCACGCGTCGAGGTCGGCGCCGTGAGGGTAGAAACCGTTGACCGTGAGCCCGAGGGCCGCCGCCACGTCGAGCGGCTCACGGGCCGCGTCGGGCAGGCCGAGGAGGTTGACGCGGCGGGCGCCGGCCGGCTCACGCGCCGGGACGTCGCGCTGCGGCAGGCCGGCGAGGCTCTCGAACAACCAGTCCTGGCAGTCGGTGAGCGAGGTCATCTTCAGGCCGCTCGTGTGCAGCGCGAGCACGGGGGTGCCGGTGCTGGTGGCCACGCGCTGGGCCACCGTCTCGAACCGGTCGCCGATCACCTCGACCGGGCAGGTGCCGAGCACCACGATCGCCTTGGGCGCCCGCCCCGCCACGATCAGACGCAGCAGGTGCTCCAGGGGGCGCTGCGTGTCGCCGGTGGTGAGCTGCAGGTCGGACAGCCGCGAGGAGTAGAACCGCCACGCGGCCGTGCCGGTGTGGTGGTGGAAGCAGTTCAGGCAGTCGAACTCCCCGTGGACCACGACCGCCAGATCGCCCGGCAGGTCCATCAGCGCCCAGCTCATCTTGCTCTGGGTGCAGCACGGCTGGCCGAGGAAGCCGCGCTTGCGGTTCTCCTGGGCCTGCCAGAACGCCTCGTCGCGTGCTTCGACCGCGGCGGGGAAGCGGGTGGACATCGGGCGGAGCTCCGGGGTCGGGCGACGCCGTCGCGGAGGGAGCGAGGCGCGCCCGGCAGCGTAGCACGGACCACAGGGCCTGCCTGCCACGCCCACCGCGACGCGTGACCACGTCGCGACCCCGGTCGTCCCAGGCTAGAACGGGTCCGAGCGGAGGTCTCCATGCATCGTCCGATGGTCGCATCCACCCTCGTCGTCCTCGCCCTCGGCGCCTGCGCCGGCGGCACCGACGCGGGCACCGACAAGACGGTCGACACCGACACGGACACCACGCCGGCGTACCCCGAGTCGATCGTCTTCAAGGCGGTCGACGCCAACGGCCCGGTGGCCTGCGGCCAGGACATCGCCGGGCTGGGCAGCACCGACGCTGTCGCCAAGCTGCGCGACCTGCGGTTCTACGTGTCCGAGCTGGTGCTGTCGGGCCCGAGCGGCGAGCAGGCCATCGTGCCCGACCAGGACGGCGTGTGGCAGTACACCGACACCGTCCTCATCGACCTGGAGGACGGCACCGGGTCGTGCAGCGAGACCGGCAACCCCGAGATGAACGACCGGGTCACCGGCTTCATCCCCGACGGCGAGTGGGACACGCTCACGTTCACCCTGGGCGTGCCGTTCGACCTGAACCACCTCGATCTGGTGGCCTCCAAGTCGCCGCTCGACATCCCGTCGATGTTCTGGGCCTGGCAGGCCGGCCACAAGTTCGTCCGCATCGACGTCGCCAACGACCTGGCCGCGCCCAACAACGGCTGGAACTTCCACCTGGGCGCCGCCGGGTGCGCGTCGGCCTCGTCGCTCACGCCGCCCGAGGCCGACTGCGCCCGTCCCGGCCGCGCGCGCATCTCGATCCCCTTCGACCCGTTCGACAACGACGTGGTCCTGCTCGATCTGGAGGCGCTGTTCCGCAACGTCGACATCCGCACCAACCTGGAAGGCAGCCCGTCGGGCTGCATGACCGACCCGAGCGACACCAACGAGTGCGGGCCCCTGTTCGCAGCGCTCGGCATGTCGTTCGGCACCGGCGCCTGCGTCGACGACTGCGCCAACCAGATCGCCTTCCACAAGGAATAGTGCGCACGGCGACGCGGGCGGGAGCGGACGGCAAGGTGGCGCGATGACGCCGCGCGCGAGGCGCCGGACACGCCTGGGTGCAGGTGCGGCCGTTGGCATGGCCCTCATCGCGGGCACCGCGTGCACCCGCGTCGCGCCCCCGCAGGCCGCCCCCGCACCGACCCCATGGACCTGGGACCTCCCCGACGGGGTGCCGCTGCCCGCGGTGCCGGCGTCCAACCCGATGACCGTGGAGGCCGTGCGCCTCGGGCGGGCGCTGTTCTTCTCGCCGACGCTCTCGCGGGACGGCAGCCTGTCGTGCGCGAGCTGCCACGTGCCGTCGAAGGGGTTCGCCGACGGCCGTGCCCTGTCGCCAGCGCTGCACGGCACGCCCACCCACCGCAACAGCCCGGGCCTGCAGAACGCCGCCTGGTACGCCACGCTGACCTGGATGAACCCGGCGCTGGGCAGCCTCGAACAGCAGGTCATCGTGCCGCTGTACGGCGAAGCCCCCCTCGAGCTGGGCCTCGTGGGCCACGAGGCGGAGGTGTTCGACCGGCTCCGGGCCGACCCCGCCCTCGCCCAGGGCTTCGCGGCGGCTTGGCCCGAGGACGACGCGCCCGTCACCCGCGCCCACGTCGCCGGGGCTCTGGCCTCCTACGTGCGCTCGCTCGCCAGCTTCGACAGCGCCTACGACCGCTACCTGCGCGGCGCCCCGGACAGCGGGATGTCCGACGACGCCATCGCGGGCATGGACCTCTTCTTCTCGGAGCGTACGCGCTGCGGCACCTGCCACGGCGGCTTCCTGCTGTCGTCGTCGGTGCGCACGGCCGACGCGCCCGACGCGCCCGCCGTGTTCGAGAACAACGGCCTGTACGACCTGGACGGACACGGGGCCTACCCGATGTCCAACCGCGGGCTGTTCGAGATCACGGGCGAACCGACGGATCAGGGCAGGTTCCGCCCGCCGGCGCTGCGCAACGTCGCCCTCACGGGCCCGTACATGCACGACGGCTCGGCGTCGTCCCTCGACGAGATCGTCCGTTCCTACGCCCGTGGTGGCCGCCTCACCCCCTCCGGCCCGGACGCCGGCGACGGGGCTCACAGTCCCCTGAAGTCACCGCGTGTCTCCGGATTCCAAGCGACCGAACGAGAACTTGCGCAGATCGTCGCCTTTCTCGACAGCCTCACGGACCCGACGCTCCTCGCGGATCCTGACGCTCGAAACAACGCTCCCACGGATCCGTGACCGGCTCACGGTCGCGCAACCGAACGCCCGTTCGGCCATCCTCCGGTTGACGCCGTTGTTTTCGGCGAGTACCTCTGCGCTCGTGACGACCTCGGCAGGTGGCGCCGGGTTCCGAACACGAGGAGGCAGCCCATGATCATCGATCGCATCCGTGACGTCCAGAAGGTCCCCGAGGTCCTCACCGCCCGTGGCAAGGAGGCCCGCAAGTGGGTCCGCCAGCGCGTGTTCGAGGTCCGTGAGCAGGGCGAGACCAGCCTGTGGAAGCTGCACCTCAACGCGCTGGAGCGCGCCAACGAGCTCGTCGGTCGCGCGGCCGACGTGCCCGTCCTCGACAAGGTCGGCACCCGCACCAAGAGCCTGCTCGACGTGGTCGAGAAGGTCACGACGCACCCGCCCCTCGAGGACTACGACAACCTGTCGGTCCGCAAGGTCATGTCGCACCTGCACGAGCTCGACCGCTTCGGCCTGCTGCGCATCGCCCGCTACGAGGCGGCCCACAAGAACCGCAAGACCATCCTCGACGCCATCGAGCGCGAGGAGGTCCGTCGGGCGCGCCTCGCCGCGGCGTGAGCCCTGCGGGGGCCCTCACGTCCTGGAGGGTCCCCACACGTCGCTCGGCACCGGGTGTCCTGGGCGGCTCACGCCGATCACGGCGTGAGCTGACCCCGCCCCAACACCTTGCGATCGTGGACCAGCGCCGACGCCATCAGCTCCACGGCCTCGCCGTCGGCCAGCTGACGCAGGCGACCCGTCTGCTTGTACGGGAACCCGGCCACGCCGTCCGCCAGCGCCGAACCTGCGGTGGGCGTCAGCGCCAGCGTCCAGACCCGCTCGGTCATGACGCCGAACCGGGGATCGAACACGCTCACGGCGTCGAGGTCGCCCTGGAACGTGACCGGGACGTCGGCGCCGATGTCCACAGCACCCTCGCCGTAGCTCTGCACCACGTAGCGGCCCTTGTAGCGGTCCATCCGGTGCACGACGGTGCTGCGACCGAAGCTCGCTGGGGCCTGCAGCATCGCGAACGGGTGGACGTTCTCGGCCGAGAGGCTGGGCGAGCGCACCGTGTCGGGCACGTCGGGTCGCAGCGGCGCGCCGATGCCGGCCACGCCGCCGATCTGGCGCGACTGGCCGATCTGGCCGGTGCCGCCGCCTCCGGGCGTCGACGTGATGTCGTCGAGGTAGGCGCGGTTGGCGCCGGTGAACTGGTCGGGCGTGACGTCGGCGCCCAGGTAGCGGAACGACGGCAGGCTGAAGATCGCGCTGTTGCGCTCGGTCCAGTCCTCCCCGAGGACGAACCGCTCGGGGGTCTGGAGGTAGAAGCCCACCAGCGCCCGGCTCACCATCTGCCGGAGGTTCTCGTACTGGATGCTCACGCGGCGCCAGTCGTCGGGCTCGTCGACGAGCGTGATCGAGCTCACCCGCCCGTCGTCGGTGACCTGCAGCCGCACCTTGAGGCCCCGCAGCGCGTCGTGGGACTCGCCGAGCACGGCGAGCGCGCCCTCGGGGTGCTCCCAGTCGAACGTGCGCCACGGCTCCACCAGCACGCCAGCGTCTTCGAGCAGGCAGTCGGCCTCGCGGCGGTGGCGGGTGATCACCTCGCCCAGCTCGCAGCTCAACACCCCCTCGAGGGCGAAGCGCGCGATCCACAGCTCACGGTTGCGCGCGGCGTACAGCGGCACCGGGTAGGGCAGCGACACGTCGGTCTGCAGGTACCACCGGGTGTGATCCCAGCGGGCGTAGGGGTCGGCGACGACCACCACCTCGTAGCCGCCGGCGTCGGCGGCGTCGGTGCGGGGCAGATCCTCGGCAGCAGCGGCCACCGAGGCCGAGAGCGCGACGGCGCAGAGCGACAGGACGAAACGGGACATGGCACACCCCTCCCCGATCAGCGTCCCCCTTCGATTGACGGCGCGCAAGCCCGATCTGCACGACGTGCCGGAAGACGACACGGGGTGACGGAACGACCACCGGCACCGGTCCGCAGGCGCGGTCACCGGCAGGTGGGCGTGGCTTGACGTCCGGCCGCCCCCGGCGCACGTTCCCGCCCCCCGAGACGCACCCGTGACCGCCAGCCCCCTGCACTTCGACGTCGCCCTGCCGCCGCTGACCCTGGAGAGCGGCCCCCGGCTCCCGCACCTGATCGTGCGGGGCTGGTGGTGGGGTCCGCCGTCGGACGGGGAGCGCCTGGCAGCGTCCGTCTCGGTGCGTCCCCCGGCCCCGGAGGACGGCACGACGGTGGTGCGTCGCGACGCCGCGGCGGTGGCCGCCGTGCCCACACCACGCGGCCGTCCCCTCGACGACGCCAGCGTCCCGACCGTGCTGTGCGTCCACGCGCTCACCGGCGACGCCCGCGTGGGCGGCGACGGCGGCTGGTGGGCGCCGCTGGTGGGCCCGGGCAAGCCCCTCGACCCCCGCCAGGTCCGCCTCCTCTGCTTCAACAACCTGGGCTCCTGCTACGGGACCACAGGCGCCGCCGACGTGGGCTTCCCCCGGCTGAGCGAGGTGACGGGACCGCGCGCCACGCCGGACAAGGGCGCGTTCCGCCTGCCCGAGGACGCCCTGCCCGCGCCGATCTCCACGTGGGACCAGGCCCGGACGATCCTGCTCGCCCTCGACGCGCTCGGGGTGGGCACGGTCGACCTGCTCTGCGGCGGCTCGGTCGGCGGGATGGTGGCGCTGGCGCTCGCCGCCCTGGCGCCGGAGCGTTTTCCGCGCGTGGTGCCGATCGCCACGCTCGACCGGGCGACCCCGTGGATGGTGGGGTGGAACCACATCGGCCGCCAGACCGTCGCGCTGGCGCTCGCGCAGGGCGTCGACCCCGACCGCGCCCTGGCGCTGGCCCGCGAGCTCGCCCACATGACGTACCGGGCCAGCCCCGGGCTCATGGCGCGCCACGGTCGCCGCATGGCGGGCACCGAGCTGCCGTGGTCGCCGACCGCCCCCTACGCCGTCCAGACCTACCTGGAGCACCAGGGTGGCCGCCTCGTGGCCCGCTACGACGCGCGCGCCTACGTCAGCCAGCTCGACGCCATGGACCACCACGACCTCGGCCGGTCCCCGCCCCCGCCCGACCCCCACGAGTCCTGGACCCGGCCGTCGGGGTGGCCGGGGCTGGCGCGGCTCACCGGTCGGCTCGATGCCGTCGCCATCAGCAGCGACCAGCTGTTCTTCGCCGACGAGATCCACGACCTCGTCGTCCGTCACCGGCTCCACGACCACGAGGGGACCTGGCACCTGGTGCACAGCCCCCATGGCCACGACGCCTTCCTCATGGCGTGGGAGCCCCTGGCCACCCTGCTGCGCACGTGCGTGCGCCGCATCGATCCCGAGAGGTTCGTGTGACCGCCGTGCGTGTGCTCAAGATGGGAGGCGCCACCCTGGGACGCCGCGACCGCGTGGCCCGGGCCGTCCAGATCGTGGCCGCCGAGCGCGCGCAAGGCCCCGTCGCCCTGGTGGTGAGCGCGATGTCGGGCACCACCGACCAGCTGCTCGCGGCGGCCCGGCTGGCGGCGGCCGGCGATCAGGACGGCGCCCACGCCCGCGTCCACGCCACCCTGGCGCTCGTCGTGGACCACCACGGCGACGTCGCTGCGCCCGGCACCGCGGCGCGCCACACCCTCGACGGCCTGCACGCCGAGCTCGACCGCCTCATCCACGGGGTGTGCCTGCTGCGTGAGCACTCGACCGCGGCGCTCGACCTGATCCTGTCGTTCGGCGAGCGCATGTCGTCGGTGGGCATGGCTGCGCTGCTGCAGGCCCACGGCGTCCCCGCGCTCGCGGTCGACGCCCGCACGCTCGTCCACACCGACGATCGCTTCGGTGACGCCCTCGTGGACTGGCCGGCCACCGAGGCGGCCCTGCGCGCGGCAGCCCTCACGTGGGGGGATCGCGTGCCGGTGATCACCGGCTTCCTCGGTCGGGCGCCGGACGGGCGGACGACGACGCTGGGCCGCAACGGCTCCGACTACACGGCGACGCTCGTGGCGCGCGCCCTCGGCGCGGCCGAGGTGCAGGTGTGGCGCGACATGGCCGGGGTGATGACCGCCGACCCCGCGCTCGTGGACGAGGCGTTGCCGCTGACCCGGATGTCGTTCGGCGAGGCGCTGGAGCTGGCGACGTTCGGCGCGCGCATGTTCCACCCGCGCACCATGATCCCGCTGATCGCGTCGGGCATCCCGATGCGGATCCGCAACACCTCCGAGCCCGACGCGCCCGGCACCCTGGTCGACGCCGACGGCGCGGGCGACCGCGCGCGGGCGACGTCGGTCACCACCCTCGAGCACCAGGCGGTCCTCGACGTGCAGGTCGCCCGCCTCGACCGGCCGACGACGATCGGCGCGCGGGTGCACGCCGCTCTCGACGCCGCCGGCGTCACCGTGTGGATGACCACCCACTCGGCGATGGGCCAGGCGATCAGCGCCGTGGTGCCGATGGCCCAGGCTGACACCGCCGTCGCCGCCCTGGAGCGGGCGTTCGCGCGCGAGCTCGACGACGGCGACCTGCAGCCCCTGCGCGTCGCACGGGACGTCACCCTGCTCACGCTGGTGGGCGAAGCGATCACGCGGACGTTCGACGTGCCGGGTCGGCTTTTCCAGGCGCTGTCGGCCGTCGGCGTCACCGCGCTGGTGATCGGCCAGAGCGCCTCGGCGCGGTCGGTGTCGTGCGTGATCCCCGCCGCCGACACGCGCGACGCCGCCCGGGTCGTCCACGCCGCGTTCAACCTCACCCACCGCCGCGCCCACCTGCTGGTGATGGGCGTGGGGGTCGTGGGTCGCGAGCTGCTGGCCCAGGTGCGCGACCAGCAGGAGGAGCTGCGCCGGACCCTGGGCATCCTGCCGGTGGTCGTCGGCATCGCCACGTCCCGCACCCTCACGTTCGACCCCGCGGGCCTCGACCTCGCCCCCGACGCGCACCGGGACACGACGACGGTCGACGGGTCCCCTGTCACGGACGCGCTCCTCGATCGGCTGGCGCGCCTGACCGGCGCGGTGCTGGTGGACTGCACCGCCGCCGACGGCATGGAGGCGCTGTACGAACGCGCGTGGGCACGCGGCATCCACGTCGTCGGCGCCAACAAGAAGCCGCTGACGCTGCCCCAGGCCCGCCGCGACGCGATGCTCGAGCACGCCCGCACCCACCGGCGGGCCTACCGCTACGAGACCACGGTGGGCGCCAGCCTGCCGGTGATCGCCACGCTGCAGCAGCTGGTGCGCACAGGCGACACGCTGCGGCTGGTGGAGGGGTCGTTCTCGGGCACCCTCGGCTACCTCACCAACCTGCTGATGGACGGCGCGCGCGTCGACGTGGCCGTCCGCGATGCGCGGGCCGCCGGCTACACCGAGCCGCTGCCCCAGGACGACCTGTCGGGTCTCGACGTCGCCCGCAAGGCCATCATCCTCGCGCGCGAGCTCGGGCTGCAGGTGGAGCTCGACGAGGTGGCCCTGACGCCGCTCGTGCCGGCGTCGGTGCTGGCCCACCGCGACCTCGACGCGTTCCTCGACGCGCTCGCCGCCCACGCGGACGCCATGGCGGCCGAGGTGGACGCGCTGCGGGCCGACGGCCGCGTGCTCCGGTACCTCGCGCGGATCGATCCCGCGGCGCCGGCGCGCGGTGCGCCGCTGGTGCAGGTGGGCCCCGTGGGCGTGGCCGCCGACCACCCCGCAGCGCGCCTGCGCGGCACGGAGGCGTTCGTGGCGTTCACCACGCGTCGCTACGCCGAGTACCCGCTGCTGGTGCAGGGCGCCGGGGCGGGCGGCGCGGTGACCGCGGCGGGCGTCCTGTCGGACACGCTCGGGCTGTTCGAGCGCCTGATCTGAACGGCGCCCGACGCCGCCGGGCAGACCGGTGGTCCGCCGTGGCGGTCTGCGCCGCGTCCGTGCGCCGGTGGCAACGGAAGGAGGTACGCGATCGTCCGCTTTTCAACTCATTCTATCCGGAGGGACAACCTCGCGACCGGCGATACCCGGTCGACGCGACTTCCCTGAAGGTTTGTCACTTTGTAGTAGAACCCACTGTGCACCGTCGGATCCTCGCAGGGGCGGGATCCTCGGTGGGGAACCCCGAACCCTCGATCCACCGTGTGTGCACGCGCGCGGGGCGGGAGTCTGTCGTGAACGAGCTCGCCTACCTGACCGCCAGCGGGTCACCGCAGCAGATGCGACGACGACTGCTCCAGCGGCTCGTCGACGTGCTCGACGCCGACATGGCAGGGTTCTCCCAGCTCGTTCGGGGCCGCGACGGCTCGGGCCTCACCACGGCCGGCGTCATCGCGGTGGGACCGCCCGCCTACCAGCAGGCGTGCGCGCTCAGCGACGGCACCCGGCTGGCCGACCTCGACCTCGACCTCGCGGACATCCCGTCGGTCAACACCTTCGACCTCTGCCTCGCCGAGGAGACGCACGCGCTGCTGCGCGCCGCGTTCTGGACCCCGTTCGACGTCACGTGCGGGCTGCGCATGGTGGTCGCGCGCGGCAGCGTGATCCTGGGCCAGCTCGGGGTGTTCCGCACCGCGTCGCGCGGCTGCTTCACCAAGGTGGAGATCGAGCGGGCCAACCGCCTGGCCCGCATGGCCCGCATGGTGCTGGAGACCGCCGAGGCCCGGGAACCGACGGGGTCGCTCCAGGACGGCGCCTACGTGTTCGACCTGGGCGGCGAGCTCATGTTCCGCAGCCACGACACCCAGGAGGACGACGACCTGCTCCGCGCCGTGAGCGACGAGGTGCGCCAGTTCGCGTCCGGCAGCGGCACGGCCGACAGCGTGGTCGGCGGGCACCGCCTGCTGCTGGAGCGGCTCCGGGGCTCCGAGGAGGTCGCCGTGCTCGCCCACGTCACCGAGGTCACGCCCGCGGTGCTGTCCGATCCGCTCCGGCTGAGCCCGCTCAAGCGGCGGATCGCGTCCTACGCGGTCCGGGGCGCCACGGTGCCCGAGATCGCCCGGACGATCGAGCGCAGCCCCGAGACGGTGCGCGCGCACATCAAGCAGATCTACCAGCGCCTCGGGATCGCGAGCCGGGTGGAGCTGGCCGAGGCGGTGCGCAGCCTGTTCCTGTAGCGGAGAAGCGCTCCACGGCGGCGTGGGCGACGTGCCCGGCGGACAGCCTCGGACCGGCCCGGGCCACGGTGGCAGGGCACACGTGCGCGCGAGGTCCGCGTGCACGACCCCCGAGCCATCGACCCCACCGAGCGGGTCCTCCGCCGACACGCCGCGACCTACTTCGCGCTGCTCGGCGCGTCCGGGGCGTGGCTTCCGTGCCTGGCGCTGTTCCTGACCCACCAGGGGTGGACGCCCGGCGCGATCGGGCTCGTGTTCACGGCGATGGCCGTGGTGCGCCTGTTCGCCGGGCCCACGTGGGCCATGGTCGCGGACGGCGCGCGCCCGGGACACCGCCTGTTCTCCGGGCTGCTGCTCGTCGCGGCGGTCGCCAGCCTGCTGATGCGGGCGGCGTCGCCGCTCGTGGCGGTGACCGCGCTGCTCGTCATGGCTGCGCTGCGCGCTCCGGCGTCGGTGCTGCTCGACGCCGACATCGTCCGCACCCTCGAAGCGGGGGGCCGCCCGCCCGCCCGATACGGTCGCCTGCGCCTGTGGGGCAGCCTCGGCTACCTGCTCGTCGGCAGCGCCGCGGCCTGGGGCGTGGAGCGCTGGCCCGACGTCGTGCCGGTGACGACCGCGACGCTGCTCGTGGCGGCGGCCCTGTTGCACCAGGGGGGCAGCGCCGCGAAGGCGCCGGCCGCGCGCCCGGGCCGGGCCCTGCTCGCCGTGGCCCGCGACCCGGTGCTCTCGCTCCTCGGCGTGGGGGCCATCCTGCACGGTGCCAGCCTGAACGCGTGGGACGCCTGGTTCCCGACGCTGCTCGTCGCCCGCGGGTGGGGGGCGGGCTGGCAGGGCGTCGCGCTCACCGTGGCGATCGGCTGCGAGGTGGCCGTGTTCGCCAACGCGCCGCGCCTGCTGCGCCGCGCCGAGCCCATTCCGTGGCTGGTGATCGCCGGTGCCGTCGGCGCGGTGCGTCTCGCGGTCACCGGCTGGGCGGACAGCCTGGCCGTGGTGCTCGCGGTCCAGGCCCTGCACGGCGTCGCGCTCGGCGCGTGGTGGACCGCACTCGTCGAGGCGACCCGCCGACGGGCGCCGGACGCCGTCCGGGCGTCGGCCCAGGCGCTGCTGGTCTCGGCCGCCTACGGCGTCGGGCCCGCGCTCGGGGGCCTGTCCGCGACCGCCCTCGGCCGGCACGCGATGCCCGGCGTGTTCCTGGTGGCCGCCCTGTTCGCGCTGGCCGGCGCCGCGGTGACGGCCGTCGCCGGCACGCGGGTGCCTGCGGTCGGTGAGGCCCGGCCCGCAGGGTCCTGACGCCCGCTGCCAGGCGCACCGGGTCGTCGCGGGGGACCTGCTGCCACCACGGTGGCCACACAGCCGAGCCGGCGTCCGGCTGTGGCCAGGAGGGTGTCAGCAGGGGGGGCCTACCTTGGGGATGTGACCGGGGCGGACGGACCGTCCCGCACACCAGGAGGCCCCGATGGCCGGTCAGATCGTGTGGTTCGAGGTGATGGGCAAGGACGCCAAGGCGTCGCAGGCGTTCTACGGCAAGCTGTTCGGCTGGCAGTACGCCACCAGCGAGGCGATGCCCGACTACGGCGTCGTGCGCGACGTCGACGGCGTCCCCGGTGGCGTGGGCGGCAGCCCGCAGGGCGGCTGGAGCTGCTTCTACGTCAGCGTCGACGACCTGGACGGGTCGGTCGAGCAGGCGGTCGGTCTCGGCGCGCAGGTGCGGCTGCCGCCGATGCAGATCCCCAACGGGGACCGCATCGCGGTCGTCTCGGATCCGGACGGGCTCGCGATCGGGCTCGTGCAGGTGGCCGCGACGGCGTGATCGGCCCGCGCCGCGATAGGACGCCCACGCCTGACGGGGGAGTCCGATGCGGCGCGCCGATCGCCTGTTCCTGCTCGTCCAGCTCCTGCGCGCGCGCCGTGTCAGCACCGCGGAGGAGCTCGCGGCGGAGCTCGGCGTCTCGAAGCGGACGGTCTACCGTGACATCCGCGACCTCGAGGCGTCGGGCGTCCCCGTCGAGGGCGAGGCGGGCGTGGGCTACCGCCTCCACCGCGGCTTCGAGCTGCCTCCGATGACCTTCACCCCCGGCGAGATCGAAGCGCTCGTGCTCGGTGCCCGCATGGTCGAGGCCTGGGGCGACGACGAGCTGGGCACCGCAGCCCGCGCCGTGCTCACCAAGGTGGGCGCCGTGCTGCCGCCGCCCCTGCGCCCCGTGCTCGACGACGCCGCGCTGTTCGCCATCCCCCGCCACTGGCGCGACACCGCCGCGCGCGGGATGGCCGACCTGCGGCGCGCCATCCACCAGCGCCACAAGCTGAACATCACCTACGTCGACGTCGACGGCGCCGGCACCGAGCGCATCATCCACCCGCTCGGCCTGTACTTCTGGGGCATGACGTGGACGCTCGCCGCGTGGTGCGAGCTGCGCGGCGGCTACCGCAGCTTCCGGCCTGACCGCATCGACGCGCTCCAGGTGTCCGACGAGCGCTACGACCCGGACCACGGCCCCAACCTGGCGGGGTTCCTGCACGCCATGGACCAGCGGATCGGCCGACGCGCCGGCCCCGGGGGCGTGTGACCGGCCGTCACAGGTGCGCCACCCAGGCGGGCTCCGGCGCCAGCGCGATGGCGTCAAGGCGCAGACCGCGCGCAGGCGCCTGCTGGGTGGCGGCCGGTGTGCGGGAGCCGGCCAGGGCAGCCCGCAGGTCGTCGACCGTACAGCCGCCACGGGCCACGCACACCATCGCGCCCACGAGCGACCGCACGAGCTTGTAGGCGAAGCCGTCCCCAGTGACGGTGAACACGAGCGTGTCGCCGTCGGCGTGCCACGCGGCGTGGTGGACGGTGCGCGTCAGGTCCTCCCGGGTCTCGCCGCGGCGTCGGAACGCCGAGAAGTCGTGGGCACCGACGAGGGCGTCGGCGAGCGGTGCGAGCGCGTCCACCGCCACGTCCACGCGCCACGCCCGCGTCGCCCGGAAGGGGTCACCGAACGGTGAGGCGTCGAGCGTGTAGGTGTAGGTCTTGGCGGTGACCCGAGGGAGCGCCTCCACGAGGGCCACGGCGGTGCAGCGCAGGTCGGCCGGCAGGTGCCGATCCAGGGCGAGGAGCCACGCCTCGGGCGACCAGGCGCGGTCACACGCGAGCACGGCGACCTGCCCCCGGGCGTGCACGCCGGCGTCGGTGCGGGACAGCACGTCGAGCGTGCCGGTGACGCCGACGCGTCCGAGCGCGGCCGCGACCTCGCCCAGCACCGTGCGGCGGTCCGGGGCCACGGGACAGCCCCGCAGGTCGGTGCCGTCGTAGGCCAGTCGGAGGAGCACCGGCACCCGTCCCTCCTGCGGGCGCAAGACGAATGCAAAAGCGCCGGCGACGACCCGCGGCGTGACCTAACGGCGTGGTACCGACGCGCCATGCACCACCGGTTGCTCGCCCTGTCGTCCCTGCTCGTCGCGGCGTGTTCCGTCGACGAGGACGCCTTCCCCGAGAAGGTCTCGCGCACCTACTGCGCCGCCGTGAAGGCCTGCGACCTCGACCTGTTCTGGGACACCTGGGCCGAGGGTACGCCGCAGTGCCGCCTCGACGTCGCCGACGACGTCAACGACCAGCGCTACGGCGGCGGCGGGATCGCGGCGTGCAGCTTCGACGCCGATCTCGCCGACGCCTGCCTGAGCCAGCTGCAGGCCGCCGGGTGCGACGAGGTGCTCGACGACCTCTGGTTCCGCGACTGCGTCGACGCCTGGGACTGCATCACCGTGGTCGATCCCGGCCGACCCTGAACCGGGGTACATCCGAGGCGGGACGCCCCCGCGGAGGAGACGGTCCGATGGTGACGGTCAGGACGCGCATGACGAGGATCGGGACCGTGGCGCTGGCGCTGGCCGGCACGGTCGGGTGCTGGAGCGCCGCGCCGGACGTCGAGGCGCCTGCTCCCGAAGCGGCCCCGCCGCCCGAGCCGACGCCGGAGCCCGCGCCCGAGCCCGTCCCCGTCGAGGACCTCCTCTACGAGGTGGTGATCGACATGGGCGAGGTGAGCACCGGCGTGCGGGCCTACGACGACGGGCGCGTGTTCCTCGGCGGCGGCGCGCCCGACGACATGGGCTGGCACCCCGAGCGCAAGCTGACGCTCACCCAGCTCGAGGAGCTCCACCGGCTGCTGGCGGCTCCGGCGCTGCGCAACCTGCCCGAGGAGCTGCCCAAGGTGCACGACGCCACCGGGGCCGAGGCCGTATGGCGGCTGCGCGACGGTGTGGGCCTGCGCACCGTCCACGCGGCGTCCTACCACGGCATCCGGGTGCCCACGCTGGAGGCGATCGACACGCTGCTCCGCGGCGCGCGGCGCCTGCTCGACACCCGGTCGCGGTGGATCGTCCACGACGCCACCGGCACCCACGGCCACGACGTGCCGTGCGACGCGATCCGGGTGCCGGAGCTGCAGGGCATGACCGCGATGCTGGTCGCCGTCGATCTGCCCGCCGCCCAGGAGGCTCGGCCGGGCCCGGTGCTGCTCGACGTCACCTTCGTCACCGGCACCCGCTCCCGCCACACCGTGCTCCACACCGACGGCCGCCTGTTCCGCACCGACGCCGACGGCGCCACCACGGTGTTCCAGGTGCCGCAGGAGCGCTACGCCGCCGCCGAAGCGGCGATGGCCAAGGTCGACTGGTCGGGCGTCGGCGACCTCTGCCCCTGACCGCGCAGCGGCGGACGCCGGTCGCCCGCCGGCGCGTGGCTCCGGGGACCGGGACGGCGTAGGCCTTCCGAAGGAGGCTCCGTCATGGACATCGCGATCACGAACGTGCACCTGGACCTGGGCGGCGTTCGGCGCGGCACCGACATGGGCCCGAGCGCCATGCACGTCGCCGGGCTCGTCCCCCGCCTGCAAGCCCTCGGCCACCGCGTGGTGGGCGTCGACGACATCGAGGTCGGCAGCCCCGAGGCCGCCGACGCCGGCGATCCCACGGCCCGCTTCCTCGGGCCGATCCAGACCGCCGTCGCCACGATCGCCGACCGGGTCCACCACGCGCTCCAGAACCGCCGGTTCCCGCTGGTGCTCGGCGGCGACCACGCCCAGGCCATCGGCACCATCGCCGGGCTGTCCCGCTACTACCGCGGCACGGGCAAGCGCCTGGGGGTCGTGTGGGTCGACGCCCACACCGACATGAACACGCCGGACACGTCGCCGTCGGGCAACATCCACGGCATGCCGCTGGCGGTGTTGATGGGCCACGGGCCGCAGCCGCTGCTCGACGTGTGCGGCACCGAGCCGGTGCTCCACCCCAAGGACGTCGCGATCATCGGCGCCCGCGACGTCGACGCCTCCGAGGCCCCGCTGGTCAAGGAGCTCGGCGTGCGCGTGTACACGATGTCGGAGCTCGACGAGCGCGGCACCGCGCCGTGCGTGCGCGAGGCCTTCGATCTGGCGTCCACCGCCACGGTCGGCATCCATCTGTCGTTCGACCTCGACGGCGTGGACCCGGACGAGGCGCCCGGTGTGGGCACCCCGGTTCCCGGCGGCCTGTCGCTGCGGGAGTCGCTGCTGGTCTGCGAGCAGGCCCACCGGTCCAAGCGCTTGATCGGCATGGAGGTCGTCGAGCTCAACCCCACGCTCGACGTCCGCAACAAGACCGGCAACCTCGCGGTGTGGCTCATCCTGTCGGCGCTGGGCAAGTCGATCCTCTGATCCGGGGATGCCGTGCGACGGCGTGCGTCGCGTCCGCCGGCTCGGAGCGGGCGGGATCGGCCTTGCACGCACGCGGCCGACCACGGCACATCGACGGTTCGCGGGCCACTGTCGCACGACCGTCCCCGGAGGGTACGCAACCGTCACGCCGGTCGCTGGATCCACGGCACCCGCGCCGCTAGGCTCGTGCCGTCCCTTGGAGGTCAAATGCGTACCGTTCACTTCCTCCCGGCCCTCGCCCTCCTCGCGGCGTGCGCCGGTTCCACGCCCGACAGCGTCTCCGACGAGGCCGCGGCACCCAACGCCCTCGCCACCATCGAGGTGGGTGCCGGCGACGCCGCCACGCTGCCGTCCGACCAGCTGGCCCCCCCGGGCGTGCTGCGCCTCGCCAGCCCGGACGACTTCGTCCTCGGCACGCAGGTGCGCGTCGGCGTGCTCAACGCCCCCCCGGGCGCTCCGGTGTTCCTGATCGGCAGCCTGGCCAACGGTGGCACCACGTCGTGCCCGCCGCAGCTCGCCCCCACCTGCCTCAACCTGTTCAACCCGGTCTACGTGCTCGGCCAGACCACGGCCGCGCCGAACGGCCGCGCGCTGTTCCTCCTCGACCTGCCGGCCAACCTCCCGCTCGTCACGGCCCACCTCCAGGCCGCCTCGCGGATCCCGGGCGACCAGTTCACGTCGAACATCCTCAACGTGACCTTCCAGGCCCCGGTCGACACCGACACCGACACCGACACCGACCTGCCCCCGACCGTCACCACGATCGCCGACCTGCGCAGCGGCGCGGCGGGCGTGATCGTCGGTGACCAGGCCCAGGTCGACGGCCTCGTCATCACCGCCGTGGGCACCCGCGGCTTCACCGCGCAGGACCCGTCCGCCTCGATCAACGGCGGCATCTACGTCTACCACAACGGCGAGCTGTCGGGCTTCAACGTCGGCGACACCGTCAGCGTGGTCGGTGAGTACGACGAGTACGGCGCCAGCGGCGCGGTCGCCCCGCTCGAGACGCTCGCCGAGCTCAAGGTCCTCGCGGCCTCCCCCGGCACGAGCATCAGCGTCACCGGCACCGGCGCCACCACGTCGCCCGTGCTGCTGTCGGTGGGCGACGCCGCCACGCCGGCCATCGCCGAGACCTACGAGGGCATGCTCGTCAACCTCGAGGACTCCGGTCCGCTCGAGGTGGTCGGCGCCCTGGCGTTCGACGAGTTCCCGGTCGCCGTGGCCGGCAACCCCGACAGCATCCTGATCGACAACGAGTTCTTCTCGCTGCCCGTGGCGCTGCCCGACCTCGACGTCGGCGCCACCTTCGACTCGATCACCGGCCCGATGTACTTCAGCTTCAGCAACTACAAGGTGGCCCCGCGGTCGCTCGACGACGTCACCGGCTACACGCCGCCCGCGGTCGACTCCGACTCCGACACCGACACCGACGTCGGGCTGCCCGGCCCCGACACCCTGGTGCCCGGCGACCTCGTGATCACCGAGTTCATGGCCAACCCGAGCGGCTGCAGCGACACCGACGGCGAGTACTTCGAGGTGCTCTACCGCGGCAGCACCACGGTCGACCTCGGCGGCCTGATCATGGAGGACTCGGCCAACACCGCCATCCTGGCCGGCCCCGTCGTCGCCAACCCGGGCGACCGCCTGCTGTTCGGCCCGAGCGGTGGCAGCCTGTCCACGTGCTACCCGGGCCTCACGCCCGACGGCCTGTTCCCGTTCGGCCTGAACAACAGCGGCGACCTCATCCGCCTGTCCAACGCCGGCGGCGCGCTGGTCGAAGTCGACTTCCGCACCTGGACGATCGGCAACGGCATCTCCTGGGAGCAGGACGACGCCGTGGTGCCCGACAGCGGCACGTGGTGCTTCGCCGACGCCACCGAGGTCGCCCCCAACGGTGACCTCGGCACGCCGGGCCTCCCCAACGGGGCCTGCCCGGTGATCGTCGACACCGACACCGACACCGACACCGACCTGCCGCCCGACACCGACACCGACATCGTCGTGCCGCCCACCGCGTCCAACCTGTTCTTCACCGAGATCATGGACTACGGGCCCGACTTCAACCTGCGGTTCGTCGAGATCTACAACGCCGAGTCCTCGGCGGTGGACCTGACGCCGTACGCGGTGCTCCGCTACTCCAACGGTGGCACCACCAGCCCGGGCGTGCTGCCGCTGTCGGGTTCGGTGGCCGCCGGCGACGTGTTCGTCCTCGGCACGGCCGTCGCGCAGGAAGCCGCCTACGACGCCGCGTTCGGCGATCACCCCGACGCCTACAACTCCGGCGTGAACGCCAACGGCGACGACGTCTACATCCTCGCCATCGACGACGGCGCGGGCGGCTGGACCACCATCGACGTCTACGGCGTGTTCGGTGTCGACGGCACCGGCATGGACTGGGAGTACCTCGACGAGGAGGCCATCCGCTCCTGCACGGTGACCGCCGGCACCGCCACGTTCAACGTGGCCGAGTGGACCATCGTGCCGACGCCGGGCTCCGCCACGCTCGGCAGCTGGACCTGCCCGTAACCACGGGCTGATCCGCCCCGGCCAGCGAGGTCGGGGACCACGGGCGGTCGCGCGACACGGCGCGACCGCCCGTCGTGCGTTCGGGCCCGCGCTCGGTGCACCCGGGCCAGCGCGCGGTCAGGCGCCGAAGCGCACCACGTAGATCGGCGGCAGGTGGGCGCTGACCTCGTGCCAGTGGTCGCCGCCGTCGTCGGTGGTCCACAGCGCGCCGGTGGTGCTGCCGAAGGCGAGCCGGTCCCCGGTGGCGTCGATGTCGAGCGCGTGGCGGTAGACCAGATCGTAGGCGTGCTCCTGCGGCAGCCCGTCGGCGAGCACCTCGAAGCTCGCCCCCCCGTCGCGCGTGCGGGCGACGACGACCTTGCCGTCGACCGGGATGCGGAACTGGTCCTTCACGGCCGGCACGAACCACGCGGTGTGCGGATCGGTGGGGTGGACCACGACCGGGAAGCCGAACGCGGACGGAGGCACGTCGAGCGCCTGCCAGGAGCGCCCGCCGTCCGTCGATCGCCACGCACCGCAGTGGTGCTGCACCCAGAGGTGGTCGGGGTGGGTGGGGCTCTGCACGAGCCGGTGGACGTCCTGCACGTTCGGGTCGAGCTGGCGCTCGGGCGGCATGTAGCAGGCGATCATCCCGTCGGCGCGCAGGTCCCAGGTCTGGCCGTCGTCGGGGGAGTCCCACACGCCGCCGCTCGAGATCGCGACGGCCAGGTGGCGCGGGTCGGTGGGGTCGACGCAGATGGAGTGCAGGCCCGCGTCGTCCTTGCCGCCGCCGAACCACTGCGCGCGCTGCGGGAGCTCCCAGAACGGCGCCAGCCGCTGCCAGGAGGCGCCCTGGTCGTCGCTGCGGAACAGGGCCGCGGGGATGGTGCCGCACCACAGGCCGCCGTCGGACGCCGTCTCCATCGACCAGATCGACGACACGCTCGGTCCCTTGGCGCCGTCCTCGCCCTCCTCCGCGGGGAACGACGGCGTGGCGACCTCCGTCCACGTCACGCCGCGGTCGTCGGAGGCATGGACCTTGGGACCGAAGTGGCCGTGCTCCAGCGCCGCGTACCACCGGCCGTCCCGCGCGTCGGTCAGCACCATGGTGACCGGGTCGCCGAGGAAGGCGGTGCGCGCGATGCGCCAGCCGGCCGCGGACGGTTCGAGCACGAACAGCCCCTTGCGGGTACCCACGAGGATGACGGACATGACCCCTCCCCAGGCTGCGGGCTCAACCGCCCGACAGCGCCTGCATCACGAAGACCTGGTCGTCGTCGCCCACCGGGTCGGACAGCCGCTGCCGGTCGTCGACGAGCTCACCGTTGACGAACACCGCCACGTGCTTGCGCACCGCCCCCTGGTCGTCGAGGACGTAGCCTCGCGCTGCCGGGGACTGGGCGAACGCCGCCTCGAGGACCTCCCGGACCGTGGCGCCCGGCCACTCGCCCGCAGGACGCATCACATGGCGGGCGAGGTTGGGCGTGAACGCGAGGTGTGGCATGGCGGGGACGCTATCACAGCCGCCGACGCGTCCCCGTCTCGACGACGTGCTCGCCGTGCTCGGGCATCACGCGGGGGGACGGCGACAGGTCGCGCGCGCCGTGCAGCCGCACGATGCCTCCCGCGGCCAACCACATCAGCGCGGCCACGGTGAGCCCGACGGGGCCGTGGACCAGCGTGCCGTGCAGGCCGACGGCGACGAGCCCGCCGAACATGCCCACGGCGAGCCCGCTGCCCTTCGAGCCGTTGAACAACCACGTGCCGACGATCGCCAGCGGCAACGCCACGGCCACGATCGCGGTGCCCTCCCACACCACCGCGCGCCCCGCGTGGGAGAACACCGTCGGCAGGTGCCACACGCCCCACGTCACGCCGAGCGTGGCCGACGCCCCCAGCGCCGACGTCCGGGCCTGCAGGCGGGGGAGCAACCAGGCGCGCCAGCCGAGCTCGCTGGCGATGCCCGACGCCGCCAGCATCGCCGTGAACGCCAGCGGAGGCAGGGCGCCCGACGCCGCGGCGGCCCCGGTGGCCTCCAGCGGCGCACGGCCGAGCAGCACGGTGATCCCCAGGCCGAGCAGGAACAGCATCGACGGCAGACCTGCCGCGAGGACGAGCCAGCGGATGTCGCGGCGCGGATCGAGCGTGGACAGGAGCCAGCCGATCGATTCGCCGACGGTGCGCCCCGCACCCACCTCGGTGAGCACTGCGGCGGCGACCGGCATCGCGTGGCCCAGCGGCAGGAGCCAGCCCGGCGCTGCCGGCAACCACCCCATCGCGACCATCACGCCCGGCAACCAGGCCAGCCACGCCAGCGCGAACGCGAGGCCCACGAACAGGTCCGTACCCACACGATCCCCCTGCCAAGGCCGCGCATGTAGCACGCTCCGGCGCTGGGTCGCCTCGACCGTGCACGGGGTGCCTCGTTACAGCGCGGCCCACCCTGGGAGCTCCATGCCCGACGTCCCGTTGCTGCTGACACCCGGCCCGCTGAGCACGGCCCCCGCCGTGCGCGCCGCGATGGCCGAGGATCTCGGCAGCCGCGACCCCGCCTTCGTCCGCCTGTCCGACGACGTGCGCCACCAGGTGGCCGCGCTGGCCGGCAGCAGCGACGAGCTGGTGTGCATCCCCGTCCAGGGCGGTGGCACCTTCGCGATCGAGGCGGTGCTGGGCACGCTCGTCCCGCGCAGCGGCAAGGTGCTCGTGCTGGTCAACGGCGCCTACGGTCGCCGGATCGTCCAGATCTGCCACACCCTCGGTCGTGAGGTCACCTGGCTGGAGTGGCCCGAGGACTCGCCGTTCGACCCCGCCGAGGTCGACCGCGCCCTGGGC
This sequence comes from Alphaproteobacteria bacterium, assembly GCA_020632915.1. GTDB lineage: Bacteria > Myxococcota_A > UBA796 > UBA796 > JACKEO01. The sequence goes on from JACKEP010000007.1 coordinate 44,847, forward strand.
AACGACGAGGCGATCACCCACGTCGCCGCGGTGTACTGCGAGACCACCACCGGTCTGCTCAACCCGCTGGCCGCGCTGGCCGCCGTGGTCGCCGATCACGGCATCTCGCTGCTCGTCGACGCCGTGTCCGCGTTCGGCGCGCTGCCGCTGTCGATCGACACCGTCCCGTTCGACGCGGCAGTGACGGCATCGCACGGGTGCCTGGAGAGCGTGCCGGGGATCGGTCTGGCCATCGTGCGGCGCACGGCGCTCGCGCGGTGCGGCGGCCACGCCCACTCCGTCGCCCTCGACCTGCACGCGCAGCAGAAGCGGTTCGAGAAGGACGGCCAGTGGCGCTTCACCCCGCCCACGCAGGCGGTCGCCGCCTTGCACGCCGCCCTGCAGGGGCTCGCCGACGAAGGCGGCGTCGACGCCCGGGGCAGCCGCTACGCCGCCACCTGCGCCGCGCTGGTCAAGGGCATGCGGGCCCAGGGCTTCCGCACGGTGCTGTCCGACGCCCACCAGGCCCCCGTCGTGGTCTCGTTCCACGTGCCGGGCGCCGCGTCCTGGTCGTACGACGCGTTCCACGACGGCCTGCGCCAGGCCGGCTTCGCGATCCATCCGGGACGGATCACCGAGGTCGACGCGTTCCGGGTGGGGTGCATCGGTCAGGTCGACCTCGCCGACATCGCCCGCTTCCTCGCGGCCGTGGCCGGCGTGCTCACCGACATGGGCGTGGCCAGCGGCGCGCCGTCGAGCACCACGTCCTCCGGCTGATCCGGCGCGGCACGGCCGTTGCCCGCGTCGGGACGGATCGGAACGGATCGGAGCCCCGATGGCCTCACCGGACACCCCCGACGCCCGCCCGACGCCCGGAGACCTCGCCCGCGTCGGGCGCGAGGTGATGCCGCGCCCGCCTCGACTGCCTCGGGGTCTGGGACGTCAGCTGCTGGCGTGGGCCGGCAGGCTCGCCGTCGTGGCGGCGGCCTTCCTCGTGGCCACGGTCGCCCTGCCCGGCGCGCGGTTCCTGGGCGCAGGCCACCCGCCGGCGGTCGACGTCGTCACGGCCTGCCTGCTCGTGGGATCGGCGGGGGCCGTCCAGGCCCCCATCTGGCGGGCGCTCGTGGGTCCGGTCGCCGGGCTCGGCTTCGGTGCGACGGCCTGGGTCGTCGACGCCGCGCTCCTGAGGATCGTCGACGTGTGGCTCGCCGCCCGGTTCGAGATCGACGGCGGCCTCACGCTCGCCCTCGCCAGCGCGCTCGTCGCGGTGCCGACCGCGGTGCAGGCCGTCGTCGCCGACGTGCTCGCAGCGCCGGACACGGTGTCGATGCCGCCGTGAGATCCGCCAGCGCGATCCGGCCGCCCCCACCGACGGACGTCCCCGGACGACGCCGCACCGCCAGACCCGCTACAATGCCGTCCCCACGACCCGGACCGGCCATGGACCTCGGCGCCTTCTCGATCTCGCTGACCGTCAACGACCTCGCGGCGAGCCGTGCGTTCTACGCCACGCTCGGCTTCTCCAAGGTGGCCGGCGACGACACGCGCTTCCTCATCCTGCGCAACGGCACCACCACGATCGGCCTGTTCCAGGACATGTTCCCGCAGAACATCCTGACGTTCAACCCGGGCTACGACGCCGAGGCGTCGCCCCTGGCGGCGTTCACCGACGTCCGGGAGATCCAGGCCGCGCTGCAGGCCCAGGGCATCGAGCCCGTGGTCACCACCGATCCCGACGGCACGGGCGTGGCCCACATCGTCCTCGTCGATCCGGACGGCAACCAGATCCTCATCGACCAGCACGTCCCCCGGCCCGCGAGCGCCTGAAGCCGGCGCAGGAGCCCCCGTGGTCAGCTCGACCTCCACTGCCGCGCCTCCGGCCGACCGCACCGCGCGGGAAGCCCACTACCGACGCCTGCTCGTCGACGCCGCCGAGGCCGAGTTCGCCGAGCACGGCTACGAGGGCGCGCGCATGCAGGCGATCGCGTCCCGGGCGGGGGTGGCCCTGGGCACGCTCTACAACCACTTCAAGGGCAAGTCCGACCTGCGGCAGGCCATCCACGACGACCGCCTGTCGGCCGCGATCGCGGTCGCCGACCGGGCCACGCTGCCCGAGGTCCCCGGCGAGGCGCTGCTGTCGGGCATCGAGGCCTTCGTGCGCTGGGTGGCCGCCCACCCCGCCTACCTCGAGCTGATCCGACGGGAGGGGCTGCACTGGGCATCGCCGGCACCGTTCTCCGGGGCCGAGTCCACGTCGGCCTGGGAGTCGGGCATCGTCCTGCTCTCGGCGATGGTGGCCGAGGCGATGGAGGTGGGCGACCTGCGTCCCGGCGACCCGATGCGCACCACGCGGCTCGCCGTGTCGGCGATGCAGGTGTTCGTCACCAGCTGGAACGAGACGCGCACCGACCCGGTCGACGCGCTCGTGGCCGACGTCCGGGACCACCTGCGCCGCGCGTTCTGGTCGACCGCGCCCGACGGCCCTGGAGCCGCCGGACGCCCGACCCTCGGCTGACGTCAGGACGCGCAGTCCTCCACGATGTCGGCGCGCATGCCGGACAGGGTCTGCAGGAGCGGATCGGCCAGCGCGGACCCGTCGATGGTGGGCGAGTAGGGCACGCCGAGGTCGTCCAGCGTGGCCAGCAGGTCCTCGACGAGCGCGTCGAAGTCGCTGTCGCCGATGCACAGCCCGGCGTGGGCCGTCATCATGTCGCGCCCCGCGTAGGTGCAGAAGCCCCCCGTGGCGTCGCAGATCTGCTCGACCAGCAGGTCGTTGAGGCGGTCGAGGTCGGTGGACGCGAAGAAGCCGTTGATGCGGCTGTCGGCGGCGACCCGGGTGATCAGCCCGTCGACGACCGCCTCCACCGAGGCGTGGCCTCCGAGCTGGTTGAAGTAGACCTGATCGCCGTCCGCGTCCTCGACGATGTCGCCGCGCATGCCGGCCAGCGTGGTGATCAGCGGATCGGCGAGCGCGCTGCCGTCGAAGGTGGGCGAGTACGGCACGTCGAGGGTGTCGAGCGCGTCGAGCAGGTCGCCGACCAGCGCGTCGAACTGAGCGTCGGTGATGGCCATGCCCTCGTGGGCCGCGGCCATCGTCGCGCCGCCGTAGGTGCAGCCGCCACCCGTCGCCGCGCAGATCTGGTCGTGCAGGAGATCACCGAGCCGGTCGAGGTCGGTGTTGGCGAACATCCAGTTGATCGTGGCGTCGCCGCCGACGTTGGACAGGAACTCGGCGACGACCGCACGCACGGCCGTCTCCCCGCCGAGCTGCTGGTACAGGCTCGCTTCGGTGGTGTCGGTGTCGACGGTGTCGGTGTCGTCGGACGCATCCTTGGAGGTCGAGCACGCGCCGAGGACGAGGAGCGCCCCCAGCGAGCACGCCGCGAGCGGATGTCGGAACGAGGTGGAGCGGTTCATTCGGGTTCCTCCTGGCTGGGGGCCTTCGCCCCAGGGGTCGCGGCCACGCCCGAGGCGTAGCCATGGCTCTTCGAAGCGCCGCTGGCGCCATCGACGGTGCGGGTCGCGACCGAGGCCTCGACCGCGGGGATGCGCCACACCTCGGACACCGCCACGTACGGGGTCCCGGCGCGCATCACGGACACGTCGATCTGCAGGTCGGGCAGGGCCCAGTGCGCGGCGCCGCGCACGATCGGCGCGTCGAGCTGGGCAGCGTCGACGGCCTTGTACGGGTCGGGCGGACCGTAGCGGGCGGTCAGCGCGTCGACCGCCGCGCGGAAGTCCGCGAGCGCGTCGACCGGCAGGCTGTACAGCCGGCGCGTCGACACGTGGTGCAAGGGCTGGTCGTCGGGATGGACGAACAGCAGCTCGTCGAGGCGACCGTGCACCGTCCGGTCGGCCACCAGCCCCAACGGCAGGTCCCCGCGACAGGTCGTGCGCACCGTGCGACGTCGCACCGACGGCTCGGTGGTGCAGGTCAGTCCGTGCGCAGCGACCCACGCGTCCACGTCGGCCGCAGTCGATCCGCCAAGGGTCAACCCCTGCCAGGTGGCGACGGGGTGGTCGGGCATCGTGGCCGGCTCGGGCGCGCCGCTCCCGAAGGAACAGGCGGCCCACAACGGCAGCAAGAGGACGGATCGCATGGGGGCTCCGGGTGGATCCACTTGCGGTACGGCCTGGGACCGGTCCGGGATCACCCGGTGACAAACGGAATCCTCGCGGTGACATTCCGTGGCGGTGTCGCGCTTGTGACGGGATACCGGTGAGCGGGATCACCAGATGCGTCCTCGCTGTGATCCAACCGATGCCCTGGGGCGTAGACGGCATGGTTCAACCCCATCACGACCCGACCGACGCCGAGCTGGTCCAGCGCGTCGTGCACGGCTGCAGCACCTCGCTCCACGCCCTGTACGACCGCCACGCCGGACTGCTGCTCGCGCTGGGAGTGCGCATGCTCCGCGATCCGGCCCGCGCCGAAGACGTCCTGCACGACCTCTTCGTCGATCTGTGGCGTGACGCGGGGGCGTTCGATCCCACCCGAGGCTCGGTGCGCGGCTGGCTGGCCGTGCGCATGCGCAGCCGCTGCCTCGACCGCTACCGCACCCGCGTGCGTCGCGAACGCCTCCTCGACCAGCACGACGCCCCGTCCCCGTCCGCCGAGCGCGACGCCACCGACGTCCTCGCCGGTCAGCAGGTGCACCACGCGGTGCGCTCGCTGCCCGACGACCAGCGCCGCGTGGTCGAGCTGCTCTACTTCGAAGGCCTGTCGTCCCGGGAGGCCGCCGACACGCTCGGCTGCCCGGTGGGCACGGTGAAGTCCCGGGTCCGGTTGGGCATCGCCGCCCTGCGTCGTCACCTCGCCGTGGAGGAGACGTCGTGAGCCCCGAGGATCCCCACGTGCCGTCCACCCCCTCCACCGTAGCCCAGGCCGGCGACCACCCGCGTGGTCGCGACGAGCGGCTCGCGCTGCTCGACGACCTGCTCGGCAACGGCCTGCACGACGACGATCACGACCTGGGAGAGCTGCTGGCCGAGCTGGCGGGCGACCTTCCCCCCGTCACGCCGTCCGAGGCGGCGCGGACGCGTCTGCACGACGCCGTCGCCGCGCTGCCCCACGCGCCGCTCGCGCCGGCGCTGGCCGACCTGCTCCAGGTCGGTCTCGATCGGGCGCGCAGCTACCTGGCGCGCCTCACCGACCCGTCGATCTGGACGGAGATGATCCCCGGCGCCTGGGTCCACCACCTGGAAGGCGGCCCCGACACCGCGGCGGCCGAGGTGGGCTTCGTGCGGGTGGCGCCTCACACCCCGTTCCCGGTGCACCGCCACGTCGGGGAGGAGCGCAACCTCGTCCTCGACGGCGCGCTCTACCACGCCGATGGTCAGCGGGTCGGCGCCGGGGCGCGCTTCGATCTGCCGCCGGGCGGCACGCACGCGTTCCACACCCGCGACGAGCCTGTCGTGTTCGCCGTGGTCGTGTGGGGGGTCGCGTTCGACGGCGTCGAGATCCGGCGGACGTAGTCGCCCGCCGGGCGCCCGCTACCGCCCGTCGACGAGGCCGCGGCCGAAGCCGTCGGTCTTGCGCAGCGCCTCGGGGCGCACGGCGGCGGCGGGGGTGCCCCGGAGCGCGGCGCGCGCCAGGTCGACACCGCCGCGGCGTGCGCGGTCCGCCAGCACCTTGAGGGCGCCCTCCCAGCGCTGCGCGGTGTCGCGGGCGTTCTCGTGGGCGAGCGAGCCCGCGAACACAGGCGCGTCGACGAAGGCGAGCGGCACGACGGGCATCGTCAGGTCGTCGACGAACACCAACACCTCGACGGCGTAGATCCGGTCGCTCGTGTCGGCCTTGTCGCCGCGCACCACGCTCATCTCGCGGAACACCACGTCCACGACGTCGGCGGCACGCAGCGCCAGCCCGTGCAGCTCCGGCTCGGCGAGCGACCGTCCGTCGTCGCCCTCCCAGCGGGCCGTGACCACGAACAAGCGCCCGTCGCCTTCGTGCCACCCGACCGCGCCCCGTCCGTCGAGGCCCACGTGGACCTGATCGAAGCGCTGGTCGCCGGCGAGCTCGTGGAAGCGACGCCCGAGGCCGGCGGCGCGCGTGGTGCGCTCTCGCGAGATGACGTCGACGCCACCCTTGCCCGACTCCATCACCTTGTTGGCGAGCAGCAGGGCGACGAGCACGAACACCGCGACGAGGAGGAGGACGGAAGCGCTCACGAGGACCTCCGGAGCCGCGGGGAGACGGGAGGGGCCGCAGCAGCAGGACCCTAGCAGGCACGCCGCGCCGCGCGGGCGCCGCGCTCACTCGGTCGGGGGAGGGTGCAGGGAATGCGGGCTCCGCTCGTGCGGTTTGCACCGATCTCCCTTCCACCGTCCGCCGGGAGCGCGCCGAGACCCGCCCGGCGCGCGACGGGCGCGGGCTCCGTGATAGGCGCCGCCCATGCCTCTTCGTCTCGCCACCGTCGCCCTGGCCCTCGGCGCAGCCGCGGCATGCGGCAGGGGGGCGTCCTCCCCCGCCACCGTCGACGACGGTCCACCCGCCGCCGATCGCTGCCGCCCCGACGGCAAGGGCCCCACGGAATGCTGGCTCGCCGTGCCCGGCGCCACGCTGCAGATGGGCGCGCAGGCCCACGATCCCGGGGCCCCCGGCTACGACCCCGACGCCGACGACGACGAGGGACCGGTCCACACCGTCCAGGTGTCCCCGTTCTGGATCCTGCGCTCCGAGGTGAGCGTGTCGACCTGGGTGCGGTGTGTGGGCATGGAGGACTGCGACCCGGCTGCCGTGACCATCGAGGGGTTCTCGACGTGGCGCGGCCCCGGCACCGGCGCCGGCGTGCAGGTGCCCGTCAACAACCTCACCTGGGACGGCGCCGTCGCCCTGTGCCGGAGCATCCACGGCCGCCTGCCCACCGAGGCGGAGTGGGAGCGCGCCGCGCGGGGCACCGACGGCCGGCGCTGGCCCTGGGGCGACACGGCCGGGTGCGGCACCTCCGCCAGCGCGGGCACCACGCGCATCGGACAGGCCGTCAGCGTCGACACGATGGCCCTGCCGCCGTGCGACAACCTCGGCCCCGTCTCCCCCGAGGTGCTCACCGGCCCGAGTCCCGTCGGCGCCGTGGGCATGGCGGGCAACGTCTGGGAGTGGGTCGCCGACTGGTACGGCCCGTACGACGCGGGCACCCGCGGCGCGGTCGACCCCACCGGCCCGCCCACCGGCACCCGGCGCGTCCAGCGCGGCGGTGGCTGGATGGCCGCCGAGGCGCGCGGCCTGCGCACGACCGTGCGGTCGTCGATGGCCCCCGACGCCCGCGCCAGTGACGTCGGCGTCCGCTGCGTCTGGGACCCGTCCGCGGGACCGGCCGATGCGCCGTAGCTGGCTCGTCCCGATGGTCGTCGCCCCGCTGCTCGCCGCCGACGGCTGGCGGCACGGGGGCATGCCGATCTGGCCCGATGCCACGCCGGCGGCGCCGGTGGACGTCGCCCACCCGGCGTGGTCCGTCGCCACGCCGGGGTGGGGCAACAGCACGCCCGTGCGGGTCGGTGACCAGTGGTGCATGACCAGCGAGCCCACGTGGGTCCACTGTCACGACGCCGCCACGGGCGCGCTCCGGTGGAAGGCCACCAACGACCGGCTCGACACGCTCGGGGGCGCCGCCCGCGACGCCAAGGCCGCCGAGCTGGCCACGTTCCCCGCGGTCGACGCCGCCCTGCGTCAGCAGGTGCGGGAGGTGTCCCGGCTCCGCCAGCAGGTGCGCGCGGCCGACGACCCGGACGCTGCCGCCCGCGCCGTCAGCGCCGCCTCGGAGGCCCTCGACGTCACCAAGGCCCGCTACGACGCCCTGCACGCGTGGCTCACGCCGCCCGAGCTCGACATGATCGGCTGGGCCTCACCCACCGTGGCCACCGACGGCACGGCGCTCGCCGTGCTCACCGGCAACGGCGTGGTCAGCGTGTTCGAGGGCGACGGCCGACGCCGCTGGTCGGTGTGGCAGGGCCCGCCGGTCCGCCCGATGCGTGGCTTCGACTACGGCGAGGCGACGTCCCCGCTGTGGGTGGACGGGCGCATCATCGTGGGCCACGGCCACCTCACCGCCCGCGACGCGACCACCGGCGCCGTCGTCTGGCAGGACGCCGCCACGTGGGACCACTACGGCACGCCTGCCGTGGCGCGGGTCGGCGGTCAGGCGGTGCTCGCCACGCCCGACGGCCGCCTGATCCGGGCACGGGACGGCGCTGTGCTCGCCAAGGATCTGGCCGCGCTCACCTACGTGGGGCCGGTCGCCCAGGGCGACCACGTCTGGTTCTTCGGGGGGGCCGCCGCCGATCGCCCCGGTGACGTCCACGCCTCAGGCTGGGTGCTGGAGCCCGACGGTGACGGCGTGCGCGCCCGCAACCTGTTCCGCGCCACCCTGCCGCGCAAGGAGCGGGTCTACACGAGCCCGGTCGTGGCCGACGGTCGCCTGTACGGGCTGCTGCTCGACAACACGCTCGTGGTGCTCGATGCCACCACCGGCGCGGTGCGGTCCGAGACCTCGCAGGAGACCCCCAGCACCACCCCGCTCGGCGCCGCCTACGCCAACCCCACGCTCGCCGGCGGCGCCCTGTGGCTGGTGTGGGAGCGGGGGACCGTCCGCCGGCTTCAGCCTGGGGACGCGCCCTCGCCGATCGACGACGTCGTCCTGCCCGAGCAGATCCGGGCGTCGCCGACCTTCGACGGCCGCCGGACCTGCCTGCGCACGCTGACCCACCTGACCTGCTACGGCGGCTGACGTCGCCGCCGACGGCTCACTCGGCGGCGTTGGTGTCGCGCAGGATCATGTCGACGACCATGTTCGAGAACCGGACCTCGTCGCCGTCGCGGTCGACGAGCGTGCCCGTGGCGACGGTGGCCTTGAAGCGCTGCAGGGTCTGGGTCTCGATGGAGATGGTGCACGGGCGGGTGTCGTCCTGCTCCAGGCGGGCCGACGTGAACAGCTTGATCGGCACCCGATCGCTCGGCCCGTACAGCGCCAGCGTCAGCCCGTACATCCCCGCACCGACGCACTCGTGGTCGCCCGTCTCGCGCTCGTCCTCCGGCACGATGACGCGGGCCTCCAGCGTGAGGTTGGGCGGGTTGGCCGAGAACGGGTTCGGGCCGGTGACCTCGCCGATGTAGTTGCGCAGGTTGAGGTTGGTGGGCGCGTTCACCACGTGGGAGACGTTCTCGGAGAAGTCGAGGTCGACGCTGTTCTCGCCCGCTTCGAGCGTGAACGTGAACGTCTGCGGCGCGGCCTGGTTGACCACCCACCCGCTGGCGTCGAGGTCGGCGACCTCGGTGTCGACCACGTCGGTGTCGCTGTCGGTGTCGCTGTCGGTGTCGGTGGGCTTGGCGCAGCCGACGAGCAGGCCGGCGAGGGCCAGGGTGGACAGGGTCAGGGCGCGCATGGGCGGGAGTCCTCCGAGGGTCCGGGGCGCAGCGGGGGAGGCCGCGCGGCGGAGCGGCAGGCTAGACGCATCCGCGGTCCGATGCCACCCCCGCTGTGTCCAGGGGGTGTCCAGACGCACACGCGAGGCGAGGACACCCTCGCGGACCCCGATCAGGGCGTGGCGACGACGGCCGGGACGGCGTGCTCCAGGGTCGCGGTCAGCTTGAGCGTCCCGGTGCGACCCTCCACGCGCACGAACTCCGCGGCGTGCGGCGTGGCGACGTCGATCGGTCGATCGACATCCCACGGGCCCATGTGCCAGGTGGCCACGGCGAGGTCGTCCACCGCGAGGCGCCCGGCGCCGGCCTCGGGGGGGCCATGGGCCACGAACACGCGGACGGCGCGGGGGTTGTCGGCCCACGGGTCCGCGGCGTTCGGCACGTCGTCGGGCATGGCGATGGGCACGGTGACCTGCTTCCAGTCCCACGAGCCGCCCTTGTCGAGCACCAGCGTCTGGTCGCCGAAGACCTTGTCGCCGAAGCTCGCCTGGAACCGCGCATAGATGCGGACCGTGCCGACGTTGTCGGCCTTGGTGCGCGCGAAGAACGTCAGGTCCCGGTTGGGCTCGTTGAGGCTGTCGCCGAGCACCCGCACGCGGTTGCGGAACGCCACGCTGGCCTCCGCGGTGTTCGTCTCGTCCCGGTAGGTGCACATGCCCACGGTGCCGCGGAAGGCGCCGGTCAGGCACACCTCGGCGGCGTCGCCACGGAACCAGCGGGCCGCTTCGAGCAGGTCGCCGTCGACGTCGTCGTCCTCGAACGATCCGAAGCGCAGCAGGTCGGTGCCCAGCCACAGGCGCGACGCCTCACCGTCCACGGTCACCGTCGACAGGCTCTCGCCCTCGGTGAGGAACGGCCGCAGGTCCAGGTAGCCGAAGCCGTCGAGGCCGACGTCGACGGTGGCGTCGACGGTGCGGTGGGTGACCACGCGGTCGTGGGCGTCTTCGCTGATCAGGCCGACGCTGGCGTAGCTCATCACGTAGACGTCGCGGTGGTCCGACAGCTCGCCGGCCTCCCGCGCGGTGCGGTCCGCCAGGCCGCCGGTGGTCGGGCGGGCGTGGTAGCCGTCGATGACGTGGGGCAGCACCTTGGCACGCACGACGTCCTGCCCGTCGAAGTCCAGGTGCAGCGTGTAGGCCGACAGCGTCTCCAGGCGGTCCTGGTCGAACACGAAGTTGCCCATCGAGTGGGCGACGAACATGCCGTCCCGGCGCGAGAAGCCCTGGATGGTGTGGGGGTGGTGCGCGATCGCGAAGGCGGCGCCTGCCTCGTGGACGAGGTCGAAGCGGTCCTCGAGGTAGGCGTTCGGGTCGCGGGCGTACTCGTTGCCGCCGTGCAGCAGGGCGATGGGGATGCGCCCCGCGGCGCGCTCGCCCTGCAGCGTCGTGGTCACGCGCGCGGTGTCGGACAGATCGGCCGCACCGCCCTGGGTGTCGGTGGCGACGAAGAGCGGGAACGCGCGGTCCTCACCGGTGATCGACGTCGCCGAGAAGAACGTGAACGGCAGGCCGCCGACGTCGGTGCGGTAGGGCACGAACGCGCTGTCGGGGTCGTGTCCGGCGCCCGCGTGCCCGAGGCCCCAGGCGTCGAGGTTGGCCAGCGTGTCGGTGATGCCCTGGTCCAGGTAGTCGTAGACGTGGTTGTTGCCCTGCGACACGAAGCCCACGCCGAGGTGGGTGAGCGCCGCGAGGGAGTCCGGCAGGGTGAAGAAGGCGTAGAGCTTGGTCTCGTGGGGCGTGCTCGGGTCGTCGGTGACCGGCGTCTCCAGGTTGACCACGCGGTAGTCCGCGGCCTCGAAGTACGGCAGCATGCTGTCGACGAGCGCGATGCTGTCGGACGCCACGCTCCCCGGACGGATGAGCGCCTCGGGGTCGTAGGGCGGCATCTGGTCGCGCGGCGTCGCCTCGTCCGGGTCGAGGTAGCGACGGCCCAGCGCCATGTCGCCGGTGAACAGGAAGCGCACCGTGCCCGGGTCGTCGACGACCATCGGCAGCGTGGGCACGGTCACCGTCGCGGTGGTCACGGGCTCCACCAGGTGCACCGCCGACACCCAGCGCCGGAAACCGGCCGCGTCCACGCGCAGGAGGGCGTTGCGGCGGGGCAGGTCGGGGATCGTCCACGCCCCGGTGGCGTCGGTGTGGGTGACGTGCCCGTCGACCTCGACCTCGGCGCCGGCGAGCGGCGCGCCCCGATCGTCGACCACCCTACCCTGCACCGCGACGGGCACCGTCTCGAGCTGGAGGCGGGCGGCGTGCTCCGCGTCGCGAAGGGGGTTGGGGTAGTCCACGTCCCGATCGGGGAGCTCCCCACACGCGAGCCCGCCGCCGAGCACGGTGGCCAGCGACGACAGGAGCACCAGCGGACGGAGGGAGGAGGGCATGCGCACCCGTGGCGACTCCCTGCCAATCGCCCGGGACGGCCCTGGATTGAGGGGAACCGGGGGTGCGCCGGTACCGCAGGCGGGTGCCGATCACGCCCCGGGTGTCACGCCGCACTTGCCGGGCACGCCCCGTGCGGTACCGGTGGCCATGCCCAACGACGCGCTCCCCCTCGAAGCCTGGCACGCCCACGACGTCGACGACGTCGTCGCGACCCTGTCCACGTCGCCTGACGGGCTCGCGAGCGCAGACGCCGAGGCGCGGCGCCACGCGCACGGCGCCAACGTGCTCCCGTCCGGCAGCCACACGCCGTGGTGGCGCATCCTCCTCCGTCAGTTCACCGACACGCTCATCGCGATCCTCCTCGTCGCTGCCGTGGTGTCGGCGGCCACGGGCCAGGGGGAGGACGCGCTGGCGATCGTGGCCATCGTGGCGCTCAACGGCCTGCTCGGCTTCGTGCAGGAGGTGCGGTCCGAGCGTGCGATGGCCGCCCTCGCGGCGATGCTCCAGCCCCACGCCCGGGTGCGTCGCGGCGGCGCCGTCCGCGACGTCGACGCTGCCGATCTCGTGCCCGGTGACGTGGTGCTGCTGGCCGTGGGCGACCGCGTGCCCGCCGACCTCCGCATGGTGGCGGCCCGCCAGCTCCAGATCGACGAGAGCACACTCACCGGCGAGTCCGAGGCCGTCGACAAGCACACCGACCGCCAGGCGGTCGACACGCCGCTCGCCGAGCGCGCGTGCATGGCGTGGATGGGCACCGCCGTCACCCACGGCCACGGCGAGGGCGTCGTCGTCGCCACGGGCATGGCCACCGAGCTCGGTCGGGTGGCCGCGCTGACCGGCCAGGTCGACGCCACGCCGACGCCCCTGCAGCGACGCCTCGCCCGCCTGGGCCGTCAGCTCGGCGCGGTGTCGGTGACCACGGCCGCGCTCGTCGCAGCCGTCGGTTGGCTGTCGGGCAAGCCGCCGATGGAGATGTTCCTGCTGGGCATCGCGCTGGCGGTCGCCGTGGTCCCCGAGGGCCTGCCCGCCGTCGTCACCATCACGCTCGTGCTCGGCATCCGGCAGATGCTCGCCCGGCGCGCGCTCATCCGTCGCCTCCAGGCGGCCGAGACCCTCGGCTGCGCCACGATCATCTGCTCGGACAAGACCGGCACGCTCACCGAGAACGAGCTCACGGTGACCGACCTGTGGATCGCCGATGGCCCGCGGACGCTGACGGGCACGGGCTACGCGCCGGAGGGACACCTGGTCCGGGAGGGCGCGGCGGTCGAGGTCGACGCCGGGGTGGCCGCGCTCCTTCGCACCGCGCACACGTGCAACCACGCCCACCTCGAGCGTGGCGAGGACGGGGCGTGGCGGGTGCTGGGCACGCCGACCGAGGGCGCCCTCCTCGTCGCCGCCGCCAAGCTCGGCCTCGACGGTCCGCGCCCCATGGTGCGCGCCGAGCACGCCTTCGACGCCGACCGCAAGCGCATGACCGTCGTCGTGGACGGCGACGCCGGACCCGTGGTCCACACGAAGGGCGCGCCGGAGCACCTGCTGCCCCGCTGCGCCGCCCTGCGGCAGGACGGCATCGACCGTCCCCTCGACGCCGGCGGTCGTCGCGCCGTGCTCGCGCAGGTCGACGCCTTCGGCGACCGGGGCCTGCGGGTGCTCGCCCTGGCCACGCGCGTGCTCCCTGCCGGGGTCGACCTCGACGACACCGACGCCGTCGAGACCGACCTGGTGCTGCTCGGGCTCGCGGCGATGCACGATCCCCCGCGGGCCGCCGTGCCCGACGCCCTGCGCACCGCCGCCGCTGCGGGTGTGCGCACGGTGATGATCACCGGCGACGCGCCCGGCACCGCCCTGGCGATCGCCCGCCAGGTGGGCCTCGTGGCCGACCGCGCCATCACCGGACCCGAGCTCGACGCGCTCCCCGAGGAGGCGCTGGGCGACCTGCTCGACGAGGCCGTGGTGTTCGCGCGCACCACCCCCGAGCACAAGCTGCGGCTCGTGCACGCGCTGCAGGCCCGCGGCCACGTCGTCGCCATGACCGGCGACGGCGTCAACGACGCGCCCGCGCTCAAGGCCGCCGACATCGGCGTGGCGATGGGGCAGCGCGGCACCGAGGTGGCCCGCGGCGCGGCCGACATGGTGCTCACCGACGACAACTACGCGTCGATCGTCGGCGCCATCGAGGAGGGACGCCGCCAGTACGACAACATCGTCAAGTTCGTGCGCTACCTGCTCACGTCGAACACCGGCGAGGTGCTGGCGCTGGTGGGCGGCTTGATCCTCGGGGGGCCGCTGCTGCTCCTGCCGGTGCAGATCCTGTGGATGAACCTCGTCACCGACGGCGTGACCGCGGTGGCGCTGGGCCTGGAGCCCCCCGAGCCGGGCGTGATGCGCCACGCCCCCCGGGCCGCCGACGCCCCCATCCTCGACCGCGGCGCGGCGGTGCAGATCGGCGCCCTTGGGCTGTACGTCGCCGCCGTGGGCGTCGGCCTGTTCGCGTGGACCTACGACGGCACCGACCTCGCCTACGCGCGCACCATGGCGTTCACCGGGCTCGTGATCGTCGAGAAGCTCAACGTGTTCGGCTTCCGCAGCCTGACCTCGCCCCTGTCGCACATCGGGTGGACGTCGAACCCGTGGCTGCTGGCGGCGTGGGCGTCGATGGTCGGGCTGCAGGTGGCAGCGGTCTACGTGCCGTTCCTCCAGGCGGTCCTGGGCACGGTGCCGCTGTCGCTCGCCGACTGGGCGCTGATCCTCGCCGTGTCGGTACCGATCGTGCTCGTCCCCGAGCTGACCAAGCGCTGGCGCGCCCGGGCTCGGTAACGAAGCGTAACGACCTCCCCTCCCGGCGCCGCCTGCGGTAGGCCGGCGCGACGGAGGCACCGTGCTCGCACTGCTCTGGTCGTCCCTGGCGCTCGCCACCCCGTTCCCTCCCCGCATGGCGCTGGAGACCCAGACGCTCGTGCCGGGGGAGCTGGCCTCGTTCTACGTCACCGGTGCCCCGCCGGGCCTGCCCGTCACGCTGCTGCGCTCGCTCGGCGGACCGGGCGCGGGCCCGTGTCGGCCCGCCCAGGGCGTGTGCCTCGACGTGCTGCCCGCCCTCCAGGTCGTCGGCACGCGCACCGCCGACGTGTGGGGACGGGTCACCTTCCAGGCCACCGTGCCGTCGCTGCCGCCGGACGACGCGTGGTGGCAGGCGGTCGCCCTCGGGCCCGGCGTGGGCTTCGTCAGCGAGGTCGTCTACCTGCCCGTGGCCACGCCCTGCGTGGACGACGCCGCGGAGGACGACGACACCAGCAGCACCGCCACGCTCGCCACGGGCACGTTCCACCGTGTGTCGTGCCCGGGCGACAGCGACGTGTGGCGCATCCCGGTCGCCGCCGGCTCCTACCTGCGCGCCGACCTGTCGTCGGATGCCGAGGCCGACGGCGCCGTCCGCGTCGACGTGATGCTGTCGCTGTCCGTGCGCGAGGCCGCCTCCACGCTCTACGACGGCGTCGGCACAGCCGCGGTGGCCAACACGACCACGTTCGGCCAGACCGCCACCGTCACGGTCACCGCTGCCGCCGACGAGCACGCGGCCGGCATCCCCTACACGCTCACGCTGGCCTCCGCGCCCCGGCCGACCTGCGGTGGCTACGCCCAGGAGCCCGACGACACCGTCAGCGAAGCCACGCTGATGACGGACGGCGCGTCCGTCCAGGGCCACGCGTGCCGCTTCGACCCGGACTACCTGGCGTTCGACGCCCAGGCGGGCGACGCCATCCAGGTCGACGTGGACTACGACCGCAGCCGCGACGACTGCCTGCTGCTGACCCTGTACGATCCGAGCGGCGCCGTGATCGACGAGGGCGACTACAGCTGCCACTCCCGGGTCGCCAGGGTGGCGCCGGTGACGGGTCGGTACACCGCCCGGCTGACCTTCGAGGAGGACGACGCGCTCGGCGGCGGCGTGCCCTACACGGCCACGGTCCTCGCCGCGCCGCGGGTGCCGTGCCCGATCGACGCCTTCGAGCCCAACGACACCGGCCCCACCGCGGCCCCGCTCGCGCCGGGCACCTACACCGGTCTGGGCGGCTGCAACGCCGATGGCATCGACTGGTACGCCGTCGACCTGCTCCCCTGGCAGCAGATCGAGGTGGAGATCCCGTACGCCAGCGTCGACGAGGGCGACGGGTCGATCGGGCTGCTGCTGGTGGACGGCCCGGTGCCCAACGCCGACATCTACGACCACACGCTGTTCGACGAGCAGTACAACAACGGCAGCCGGCGCCGCATCCACACCTCGCCCACCGGCGGCACGGTGTACGTGGTCGTCCCCTCCACGAGCGACACCGGCGTGTGGCAGAAGAGCTACCGCACCGTGGGCGGCACCACCTACGACCTCGTGGTCCAGGTGCGGTGAGCCGCCCCCGCCGTCACCCCCCCGTGGCGATGCGCACCGGAGCGAGGCGTGCCTTCGTGGCCGCCGCGCGATCGTCCGGTGCCGGCACGTCGAAGCCGTAGCCGTCGAGCAGCCGCGCCAGCGCCGCGTCGTCCCGCGACGCCTCGGTGCAGCGCGTCATCACGCGGTGCACCACCTCGCGGGAGACCTTCGGCGTGCGCCCGGGCACGAGGGTGTCCTGCCCCTGCAGCACCACCGTGAGCGTCTCCAGGGCGAGCACGAGGGGGACCAGGCAGAACAGGCGGATGTCGGAGCCGACCCGCGCGTCGGCCGGCCAGCACGCCGTGTAGGCCACCGCGCGCTGCAGGTGGTGACGGGCGACGTCGACCACGTCGGCGACCACGGCCAGGGCGGCGTCCCGGTGGGCAGGCTCCACGAGCTGTTCCACGGTGACGCCGTGGCGCGCGCACACGTCGGCGGGCATGAACGACACGCCGCGCTCCTGGTCCTCGGCGCAGTCCTTGACGATGTTGACGATCTGCAGCGCGAGGCCGAACGGGACGGCGAGCGCGCGGATGCGGTCGCGCGTGTCGGCGGGGACGGGACAGGCGCGCAGGAACAGCCCGGTCAGCAGCTCCCCGACGGTGCCGGCGACGTAGTAGCAGTACTGCTCGAGATCGGGGACGTCGACCAGGGACAGCCGCCCCGCCTCGTGGGTGCGCCGCGCGTAGATGCGCATGCCGCGGCTCATCTCCAGGATGGCGGGCCGCATGCCCGACGACGACGCCTCGGGCAGCGCGAAGAAGCGCCGGAACACCGCACCCGCGCCCGCGGCGAGCCGCGCCTCGGCGCCTTCGCCGAGGTCGACCGCGATCGCCTGGGTCTCCAGGGCCCGGATCGCCTCGGGCACCCCGCACAGCGCGGCGTCGAACGTGTCGAACAGGCCGTCGCGGACGTCGGGATCGAGGACGGGCTCGTCCTCGATCGTGTCGAGGATCCGGCAGAGCAGGTAGCCCACGCGCACGGGCTCCCGCAGCGACGCGGGCAGCAGCTCGATCGACAGCGCGAACGTGCGCGACACCGCCGGCAGGAGCTCGATGCAGAACGCCTCGTCGGGGCTCTGGTGGTGGCCGAGCAGGTGGGCGATCGGCTCGACGAGCAGGTCGGCCAGGCCCTCCACCAGCTCGAGCAGCGCCGGGTGGGCGGCGAGCGCGGGAACGGCCAGGGCGCTGGCGCGGCGACGGGTCAGCTCGTCGCGGGCGGCCTCGACGGCGCCGAGCTCGGTCATCCGGGCGATCGCCTCGGCGACGTCGGCGTCGGAGGTGTCGTCGCGGTGCAGGTCGAGGATCGCCTGGAGGCGCGCGCGCTGCCGGTCGTCGGCCACGGCGAGGGCGTGCACGGCGAGGAAGCTGCGCTTGCCCTCGCGCACGTCGTTGCCGACGCTGCCCCGGCCCTTGTCGGCCAGCACGTCGAGCAGGTCGTCCTGCACCTGGAAGAGCACGCCGAGGTGACGCGCCGCCTCGGCGAGGCCGTCGACCACGTCCGGATCGACGCCACACAGCCGGGCAGCACCCGCCAGCGGCAGGCTGAACAGGCCGGACGTCTTGCCCTCCACCATGCGGAAGTAGTCGTCGGCGTCGACGTCCGCGCGATCGTGCAGCGCCAGCTCCAGGGCCTGGCCCTCGATGACGGCGAGGGTGTCGGCGACCATGCGGCCGACGAGCTCGTCGCGGATCGCGGCGGGCTGGTCGAGGCGGCGGATCAGCGCGATCGCGTAGTACAGCATCGCGTCGCCGGCGTTGATCGCCTGGCCCTCGCCGAAGCGGCGCCACACCGTCGGCGCCCCGCGGCGCGCGGGATCGCCGTCCTGCAGGTCGTCGTGCACGAGCGTGGCGTTGTGCAGCATCTCGCAGGCGGCACCGAACGGCAGCACCGTCTCCGGATCCCGACCGAGGACCTCGGCGACCAGCAGCGGGAGCACGGCGCGGAGCCGCTTGCCGCCGGTGTCGAGGTGGTAGCGGACGATCTCGCCGACCACCGAGTCGGTGCGGGGGACGAGCTCGTCGATGAGCAGGCGGGCCGGCGGCCACCAGGACCGTCGGAGCGCGTCGAACCGGTCGCGCACGGGCAGGCTCATGGGCACTCCAGGGAGGAGGGGTCAGCGCCCGTCCGAGGGGGACAGGCGCTGGGTGCGGCGCAGGGCCGCGAGGGCGCCGGGCACGAGCGAGGGCATGCGCGCCACCCCCTCGAGCACGGCGAAGACGGCCTCGTACAGATCGGCGACCTGCTCGAGTGCGGCGAAGCGCGCGGCGATCACGTCGCGCGACACGGGCGGCCGGTACACGGGCGCGGCCCGACGCACGACCTCGCGCAGCGCCCGGATGGCCGCCAGGTCGCGACGCACGAGCAGCCGGCGCAGCGACCGCAACAGGTGGGGCTGGGGCTCGTAGTGCAGACGCCGCGATCCGGGCACGCGCACCACGGTGACGGCGTCCAGGCCATCCAGCTCGGACAGGGCCTGGCTCACCATCCCCATCGACAGCCCGGTCAGCGCCCGCAGCTCGTCCTGACCGAGCGGCACCGGCGACAGGTACAGCGTCGCCCACACCCGACCGACCGTGGGCTTGACGCCGAACGTCTCGAAGAAGGCGACGAAGGCGTCCACGAGGGCCTCGCCGTGGACGTCTGCCGAGGCAGGTCGGTCGTCGGTCATCCCCGCACCTCCGCGCGCGCCCGCGCCAGCGCCCACAACGGGAACACCGCCGGGTAGGCGTCGTAGTGGATGCTGCACGTGCCGTTGAACACGCCGGTGACGTGCTCCTGGACGAACGTGCCGTCGGCGCGCTGGGCGGCGAGGAGCCAGGCCAGACCGCGTCGGTAGGCCGGGTGGTCGGTCGCGCCGGCCTCCTGCAGCGCGAGGAGCGCCCACGCCGTCTGCACGGGCTGCGCGCGCTCGGTGGGCACGGGCCGCTGGAGCCGGCACGCGTCGACGTGCTCCCCCCACCCGCCGTCGGGCAGCGCCAGATCGTCGAGGAAGCGCACCGCCCGCTGCACGGCCGGGTCGTCAGCGGGGGTGCCCGCCGCCCGGAGCCCCCGAACGGCGAACCAGGTGCCGTAGGTGAAGCAGACCGCCCAGCCGCCGAGCCAGCCACCGTCGGGACGCTGGGTGGCCTTCAGGAACCGGGAGCCGGCCCGCAGCGCCCCGGTGACCGCGCTGTCGTGGGCACCCGGCACGGCGCGCCGCCACGCCGCCAGCGCCGTCATCGCGGCTCCCGTGCACTCGGTGTGGCCGTGGTCGATCATGATGCGACCGAAGATGTCGGAGGGGTTGAGCGCCTCCAGCCAGCCCGGCCCGCGCGTGCGTTCGTACGACGCCCAGCTGCCGTCGGCGTTCTGCCAGGCGAGCAGGCGATCGACGGCCTGCGCGAGCCGCTCGCCGTCGATCGGGGTGTCGACCCACGGCGCCGCGCCCAGGGCGGCGAGCAAGCCCTCGGCGGTGCAGTCGGTGATCGGCCAGCCGTGCGCCTGCGTCGAGAACGGCCACGCGCCGAGGCTTCGGGCCCGGTAGTGCCGACGTCGGGCGGGCGGATCACTGCGCACCTGGGTGGCGTCGACGTAGGCGTGGGCTGCGCGCAGGGTCGGCAACGCCTGGGCGTCGCCGGTGGCGAGCAGCGCCTGGGCGGCGAAGGCCGTGTCCCACAGCTCGCTGCTGTCGTAGCCGTTCATGCGCGTGCCCTGGTCGTCGGTCGACAGGTACAGCGGCAGCACCTCCAGGTGGCGGCGCACCCGCGGGCCACCTGGGTCCTGGAAGTGCCAGACCAGCGTGTCGTAGAGCTTGTTGACCGGCCCGATGCACCGGTAGGCGGTGATCTCGTCCTCGTACGCGACCTGGTCGAGGACCTCGGACAGGGCGTGCTCGCGCACGCGACGCGGCAGCACCGTCTCGACGGCCCTCAGCCCGGCATGCGCCGCCCGCAGCCACCGCGTCCGTGGCGTGGCGGCATCCTCGGGCGCGACGTGGGACCGGGCCGCCTTCCAGTTCACCGTGTCGTAGCCCTGCGGGTACAGCTCCGTGCGCAACGCGCGGATCGTCGCGTCGATCGGTCCCGTGGCCCGCCGCCCGTACAGCCAGGACATCGGCAGGTAGACCATCCTCGCGTGGCACCACATCCGGCCCGGGTGCACCGGAGCCTTCCACGGCAACAGCCACGTCTCGGGCGGGACGGGGTCGATGCCGGACCAGTCGTAGAGCCCGAGCACCGCGAGGAAGAAGCGCCCCCACGACGCGCACGCCAGCGGGCCGCCCCGCGCGGCCGCCCAGTCCCGCGCCCGCACGACGTCGGGGTCGTCGGCCGGTACGCCCAGCAGGCGCAGCGCCACCACGTTGAGCACGGTGGTGAACACGCACGACGGGTTCTCGATGCCCACGCCCCAGGCGCCATCCGGGTTGCGGGTGTGGCGCAGGTAGCGCTCCAGGCCGCGCGCGACGTCGGGCGGAAGCGGGGCACCGACGACGTGGTGGGTGCCCACGAGCATCGGCGGCAGGAACAGGGGACCGGAGTAGTCGCCCTTCCAGGAGCCCGTCGCCGTCTGGGTGCGCGCGAGCACGCCCACCGCAGCGGCGACGGCCGCGTCGAGCGCCTCGATGGGGCGCGGGGAGGTCGCCGTCGCGGTCATGGCGCGCCCTCGGTGGCCAGCGCGAGCAACCGGGCGTCCTGCTCGTGGCGCAGGCAGGCGAAGGGGGTGGCGGCCGACTGGATGGCGGGGATGCGCATCGGGGCCGGGACCGACTCGTTCACGAGCCAGTGCACGAGCCCGCCGATGCGCCGCAGCGCCTGCCAGGCGCCGCGCACGTCGACCTCGGCGGACCGTCGCACGGCCACGTGGCCGCCCGCGCGGGTGACGAGGCGCGCGCCCACGCCCAGCAGGGCCGACATCCGGGTCTCCTCGCACGCGAGGAACGCCATCGTGCGGGCGCGCAGCGTGGCGTCGGTGCGCCACATGTCGAAGATCGCCGCGCGGCAGGCCGCCGTGGCCTCGCTCTGCACGGTGAAGATCTCGTACAGGGCGGTCGCGAGCAACCCCGGGGACTCGGTGTCGCGGCGCCGCGCCGTGGCGTACGCCTCGTGGCTCGGGGCCCGCGACAGCGCCAGCGCGTCCTCGAACCCCAGCGTCATCCCGACGGCGGTCATCGGGTGGAAGTGGCCCACCGCGTCGCCGACGAAGGCGAAGCCGGGCCGGCCGTACGCCGTGCGGGGCTGGAGCGCGTTGACCGCCCAGGCCACGCGCCCGGCCTGCAGCTCGGCGTGCACGGCGGCCGCGATCTCCACGGGGAGCACGGCCCGGTACGCCTCCCAGACCAGCTGCTCGCGGCGCGCGGCGCGGTGCCAGGGCGTGGGGACGTCCAGGCACACCCGCACCGCGTCGGGTCCCACCCGGTAGATCAGCGCCGGCCCCACCGGCCCGAGCACGACGTGGCCGAAGCCCTCGTGGGGCAGCGCGACGCCGCGCAGGAGCAGGCCGGCCATGCGGGACAGCTGCTCGCGCTCCCCGTCCCCGGCGCGCAGCGACGACAGGCGACCCACGGCCCCCACCACCAGCGGCACCACCGCCGTGCGCACCCGTCGGGCCGCACCCTGACGGTCCTCCCACGTCACCGTCTGGCCATCGACCTCGGTGACACGGCAGCGGGGCATCCAGGTGATGCCGGGGTGGTCGGCGCACACCTGCCGCAGGTGACCGAGCATCGCGTCGAAGTGGACCGTGGCCCCGCGCGCGCCGCCGTAGCGCAACAGGAACGGCGCGGGCTCGCCGTCCCCGTAGACCGCGAAGCCCTCCACGGGCGGGTGGTCGGCGGCCGGCGGCAGGTCGTCCACCCCCACGGCACGCAAGGCGTCGAGCGCCACAGGGTGCAGCAGCTCGCCCGCAAACCGCTGCCCCTGCTCCGGCGTGGGGTCGAGGAGCATCACGCGGGCGCCGTCGCGGGCGAAGGCCAGCGCCGTCACGCAGCCCACGGGTCCGGCACCCACCACCAGCACATCGGCGTCGAACGGCATGTCGCCCTCCGCCGCGAGGCCTAACCCCTATTTTCACGTTGGCGTGAAATGAATTCCAGGCCCCGCGGAAGCCGGCGGGATTCGCCAATTCTCCAGGTGCGAAAGCCACTACGCGGCAACAGCCTGCACACCTCTCCCCCCCCCCGCCGACGTCCCGGCGGGTCGGCGTCGGTCACTCGGCACAGTCCGCCGGGTCGCCGACCGGACCGTCGAGGACCAGCACCAGCGGCACCGGGTCGCCGAAGCGCGCGTCATCGCTCGTGGCCGTGCCGTCGAGCCGCTGCCCACAGACGGTACCGTCGAGGGCCACGGTGAACGCCGGCTCGTCCTCGGGCGTGTCGGGGCCCCAGGTGTCGGGGTCGAAGGTGAACGTGGCGTGGACGGCGCCGGCGGCGACGGTGACCGGCGCCGCTGCGACGCCGCCCTCACATCCCAGTTCCAGGGCGCCCGTTCCGTCGTCGTAGACGGTGAGCGCGTTCGGCTCCGGAGACCCTCCCCACGTGCCCGCCGCGAGGAGGCCGTCGTCCGGCGGCGCGCAGCACCCGGAGACCCCGCCGATGACCACCCCGACGCACCCACAGATCCACCCGCGCATGGCGCCTCCACGTCGCGATCCTACAGCAAGGCCGCACCGTGCCGACTACACGTCGTGCGCATGCGGTCAACCGTTCCGCCAGTCCGGTACCGGTGTGATACAACCGCGATCGTTGGAGGTTCCGTGCGCCCTCTCGTCGTCCTGCTCGGTCTGGTCCTCGCCGCGTGCGAGCCTCCGCCCAACCCGCTGGGCAGCGGGGTCAGCCTCGACATCATCTACCCGCCGGCCACCAACCCCGGCGGCGGCGCGTTCCAGATCCTGCCCGAGACCGACGGCGACTACCACATCGACGTCATCGTCGACATCGAGGGCATCGAGCTGGTCAATCCCTACACCGACCCGCCGCCCCCGGTCGACGACACCCAGGGCCACTGGCACCTGGAGACGGCCGGCCAGTCCCACGTCACCAGCTTCGACCGGTGGGCCGAGCTCGTCGTCGACGGCTCCACGATCACGTCCAACAGCATCATCGTGCTGACGGCCACGATGCGCCAGAACGACCACAACCCGCGCGAGGTCGAGGGCACGGCGATCGAGGACACGATCGAGGTCCAGCTCGTCGCGCCATGACCGACGCACGCCACGACGCTGGCGTCCCCCGCGGGCGCCGCTTCATCCTCCAGCGCCGCATCGGCGCCGGCGCCTTCGGTGAGGTGTTCCTCGCCGAGCAGGACTCCGGTGCCGGGTTCCGACGCCGTGTCGCGCTCAAGGTGCTGCACGCCGACGTCGCGCGCTCGAAGGGTGCGTCCAAGCGCATGCGCGACGAGGCCCGCATCCTGGGTCGCCTGTCCCACCGCAACATCGTCGGCGTGCTCGATCTGGTCCGCCTCGGCGACCGCTGGGCCGTGGTCATGGAGTACGTCCCCGGCGCCGACCTCGAGCAGGTCTCCGCCGCGCTGAAGGAGACGGGCGAGCGCTTCTCGCCGGCCGCCGCCATGGGCGTGCTCGCCGCGCTCGGGCGAGCGCTGGACGCCGCCTGGCACACCGACGACGGCCAGGGCGGTCAGCTGCGGGTGGTCCACCGCGACATCAAGCCGTCGAACGTGCGCCTGACGCCCGACGGCGAGGTCAAGGTGCTCGACTTCGGGGTCGCCCGGGTCGAGCTCGACGAGCGCGAGGCGGCCACGAAGGCCGGCGCGCTCATCGGTACCGAGCGCTACATGTCGCCCGAGGTGCTGCTGCGTCAGCCCAGCGGGCCCGGGTCCGACGTCTACGCCGCCGGCGCCACGGTCACCGAGCTGCTGCTGGGTGAGGCCCTCGGCATCACGCCGGTGTTCTCCGACCGCCACACCGAGTTCCTCGACGAGCGCCTCGAAGGCGTCGCCGCCAACCTCGCCGGTCTGCCCGACGCCCAGCGCGACGCCGTGGTCACGCTGCTCAAGGACTGCCTCGCCGCCGAGGTCGCCGACCGCCCGTCCGCCATCGACATGGCCGATCGCGCCACGGCGCTCGCCCGCCACCTCGACGGCGACGACCTGGAGACCTTCGCCCGCCACGCCGTGCTCACCGTGCTGCGGATCAAGGGGCCGGAAGGCGACCACGCCGAGGGCAGCCTCACCGAGCGCAACACCTCCGGTCCGGCCACCAGCCAGGGGAGCAACCCCGCCCTGCAGACGTTCATGGGCACGCTCATGCCGGGCGAGCAGGACGAGCCGGACCCGGCGTTCTCGTCGATGTCGCACGCCTCGCTGGTCGACGAGACGGGCGGCGCCAGCCCCAGGCCCGAGGCCAGCCGCTCCGCCCCCACGCTGCTGCTCGCCGGTGCCGCCGTGCTGGCGCTGTCGAGCGCCGTGCTCGCGTGGGTGCTGATGGGCAACGGGGCGACGCCCGCACCCGCGGCCCCCACGCCCGCCACCGTCGCGCCCGTGCTGCCGGTGCCCGCGCCGCCCGAGCCGCTGCCCACGGCGGCTCCCGTCACGGCGCCCGACGCCACCGCGACGCCCGCCGACGCCGCGCCCTCCGACGATGGCGCGGAGGCCCCGTCTGTCGCCCCACCCGCCGCCATCGCGCCAGCCCCGGCAGAACCGAAGGCGTCCCCGAAGGTCGACGCCAAGGCCGACAGCAAGGCGCCGAGCAAGGCCGCCCCCGAGCCGAAGGCCAGCGCCGAGCCGAAGGCCGCCGACGCAGCGCCCGCCGCCTACGAGGGCCCGCGGGTGTCGCGCGCTCAGGTCAGCGTCGCCAACGCGTCGTCGGTCGTGGTCACGTGCGGCGACCGCACCGCGAGCGGCACCGCCAGCGTCCGTCTCAAGGACTTCCCGCCCGGCCCGTGCACCGTCAAGGCGGTCTGGGAAGGGCGGACCCTGTCCACCACCGTCGCCGTCGATCGCCCCACCGGACTGCAGTGCGAGGCCACCGCCGGAGGTCTGTCATGCCATCCGTGACCCACGAGCGCGCCGCCGCGCTGGTCACCGCCCTGTCGCTGCTCGCCACCGCCGACGCGCTCGCGGCCGAGGTGGTGTGGCTCGACGACGCGCCGTCCACCGTGCAGGAGGACGTGGCGCTGCAAGCCGGCGCCCGTCGCGGGCCGCTGTCGCCGATCGACCTGCGCGCCGCCGCCACCGACGCCGGCGCTGCCGACGACGCCGCCTACGAGTCCCTGGCCAGCGTGCTCCGCGCGTCGCGGGCCTACGAGACCCGCCTCGACGGCGAGCTCGTGATCATGCGCGACCTCGACCGACCGCTCGACGCCATCGGCATCATCCGCTCCACGGCCGACCGCGACGCCATCTTCGCAGCGCTCGCCTACCAGGGCTTCGCCGTCGACCGCTTCTTCGACACCGACCTGGCCGACGACGAGCGCGCCGCCCCCTACCGCGTCGATCTGAACGGCGTCGCCGTGGTCCGCCCCTGGGCCGACGCCGTGGCGCTGGCCCCCGAGCGCGACGTGTCCCCCTACGAGATCGCCGAGGCCCCCCAGCGCATCGCCTACGGCCGCACGGCGAAGATGCTGCGCACCGAGCTGCTGCCCGCCACGCTCGTGGTGGGCGAGCCCACGGAGCGCACCACCGTGATGGTCGACGGCGTGCCCGTCACGCCCGACGCCGGCGGGGCGGTCAAGGTCGTGCCCGGCCGCCACTGGGTCCACCTCGTCCGCAACGACCACGTCATCGCGCGCTGGACGGTGCGCGTCGGCGCGGCGGAGGAGCGCGCGCTCGCGCCCGCCCTCGACGACGCCACGTGGAAGGCCTGGCTGGCCGACGCGCGCGCCGGCAAGGTCACCACCGTGCCCGAGAGCCTGCGCCCGAGCATCGAGGCGCTGGGGGGCGAGGTGTGGCTGGCCGAGCCCGGGCCCAAGGGCGCCACCACCCTCACCGTCCTCAAGGCCGACGGCAGCGTCACCTCGCGCACGGCGAGCGCCGCGCGGGCACGCGGCGGCACCTCGAAGGCCGACGACGACAAGCTCCTCGGCTGGTCGGTGGCCGTCGGTGCAGAGGGCAGCTGGCTGTACTCCGGCGACTTCTACACGCAGGACCCGCTCACGGTCACCCGCGACAAGGCCGCCGTGAACGCCGGCGCGCTCACCGTCGACGTGCACGCCGCGCTTGAGGTCTCCCTGGCGCGCATCGGCGTCGGCCTCGACCTCACCACGCCGTTCGGCGCCGACCACGTCGCCCTCACCGGCGACGGCGGCCTGCGCCCCCGCCCCTACGTCTACGGCGCGGTGGGCGTGCGCTGGGTCCAGCTCACCGGCGGCTACGTGTTCCCCTACCACCCCGCCGCGGGCGCGATGGTCACGGTGCCGGTGTTCGAGGGCCTGGAGGTGCGGGCGAGCGGCTACGCTGGCTTCCCCACCAGCCTCACGCGCGCCGACGGCTCCACCTACGACACGAACTGGCTCACGCGCCTGGGCGTCGGCCTCGCCTGGCGCTTCGGCGGCTGACGGTCAGACCACGCGGTCGGGCGGCGCCTGCCCGCCCACGAACGCGAGCAGGTTGGTGGCCGCCTTGGTCGCCATCGCGCGCCGCGTCTGCCACGTGGCCGATCCCAGGTGGGGCGCGAGCACGACGTTGTCGAGGTCGAGCAGGTCGGGGTGGACCACCGGCTCCGCTTCGAACACGTCGAGCGCGGCGGCCGCGAGACGTCCGGCACGCAGCGCGGCGGCCAGCGCCGCCTCGTCGACCACCGGGCCCCGCGCCGTGTTGACCAGCACCGCGGTCGGCTTCATCCGGGCCAGCGCGGCCGCGTCGACGAGGTGGTGGGTCGCCGGGGTCAGCGGGCAGTGCAGGCTGACGACATCGGACGTGGCGAGGAGGGTGTCGAACGGCAGCCCGTCGTCCGCGCCCGGGCGGCCGCTGTGGACCACCTCCATGCCGAAGGCCGCCGCGCGCCGGGCGACCGCGCGCCCGATCCTGCCGAAGCCGACGATGCCCAGCCGCGCGCCCGCCAGATCGAGACCGCGCAGCATCATCGGTCGCCAGCCCTGAAAGCCGCCGCGCCGCACGAGCCGGTCCCCGGCCACCACGTGACGCGACGCCGCCAGCAGCAGGGCCATCGCCAGATCCGCCGTCGCGTCGGTGAGCACGCCGGGCGTGTTCGTGACCACCACCCCACGCGCGCGCGCCGCGTCCAGGTCGACGTTGTCGAGGCCGACAGCGTGCTGCGCCACCACGCGCACCGGCCCGGCGTCCAGCACGTCGCCGTCGATCCGATCGGTGGGCATGCTGATCAGGCCGGCGCAGCCACGGACGGCCTCGCGCAGCGCCGCCGGCGTCATCGGGGCCGGCCCGGGATGGACGGTGACGTCGAGCCCGGCCGCGTCGAGCAACGCCCTGCCCGCAGGATCGATCGGCTGGGTGACCAGGACGCGCACGCCACCTCCCCCGCGAGCTTACCGCCCCCCGCGGGCCGGTGCCGCGCTACACTCCCCCGCCCCGGGGTGACCCCCGCCCCGTCCGCCGAGGGACGTCCGCTGGTGACGGCACCGACCCCGCAGCTCCCGCCCTGGACCCGCGCCGTGCCGGCCGTCGTCGCAGCCCTCGCGGTCGTGAGCCTGCTCCTCGACGGCTGGCTGCTGGCCCACCACCTCGTCAAGATGGAGACGGCCAACGCGTTCCAGCTCGAGTACGACGCGCTCGCCCGCGACGGCTTCGTCGTGCTGGCGTCGCCCCCCGGCTACTACGCCGACGCGCTTCACACGTGGTTCTTCCACCTGCTCGTGCGGGTCACGCCGCGGCTGGAGCACCTCGCGACGGTGCTGGAGCTGTTCCACTACGCCGCGGTGGCGGCGCTGGGCCTCGGGATGCGGCGCCGCTACGGCGACACCGCGGGGGCCGTGGCCGCCGGCCTGCTGCTGACGGCACCGGTGTCGCCGATCCTGTCCAAGCACGTCATCTCCACGGCCTTCGTGCCGCTGGTGGGCACCGGCTACGTGCTCGCCCACCTCGACCTGGCCGCCGGGGGCGGGCGTCGCGCGCTCGGCCGGTGCGTGGCGCTGCTCGGCCTGCTGCTCGCGCTCAACCACGGCCACGCCTGGATCGGCCTGGCCCTGCTGTGGCGGATGGCCCGGAGCCGCACGTTCGTCCCCCCTGCGTGGAGCGTGCTCGTCGGACTCCTCGCCCTGTCCAGCGGCCTGTTCGAGATCGGGTGGTACCTGTCCCACGGTCAGCCCGAGCTGCTGATGCCGCACGCCGGCTGGTGGCCGCGCTTCGACTACGACGACGTCGGCCAGTGGGCGCGGCGCGCGGTGTTCGTCGAGCACGGCATGGGGTTCATGCTCCCCAACCTCAACCTGCTCTTCGTGCTGGGCGCGTGGGCGCTGGGGGTGTGGGCGCGCGGCGGCAGCGCAGCCCCCGCCGGCCTCGGCGAGCTGCTGGTGCTCGCGATCCCGTTCGCGTTCGCCAACACCGAGGCGATCGTCGTGTGGCAGACGCCGCTGTTCGTGCTGCTGGCGTGGGCCTGCCGGTCGCAGGCGTACGTGGGGCTGATGGTCGTACACCTCGTCGCCAGCTCGCTGTCCCAGGCGTGGCTCTACACCCACCATGGCCCGCCCGAGCCCAACTTCTGGGCGCTGTCGTCCATCCAGATGCGCGAGCGGGTGCTCGACGTGCTGGAGCGCGAGCAGGGGCTGACCGACGCGGGCTTCGAGCACCTGTGGGTCGACCACCCCATCGGCGAGCTGCACGCGCCGGCGATCCTGCCCGGGCTGTCCTACCTGGTCGACCGGGTCCGACCGCTGCCGCACGGCCCCGACGACCGCTGCCACGCCGTCACCGGCGCCCCGTACACGCCACCCGACGGCGCCGTCGACGTCGCGGTGGTCGAGCGCGACCACCTGTGGTTCACCGCGTGGCGCGGCACGCCGTGTCCGGTCGACAGCCGGATGCCGATGCCACCGGTGATCGTGTGGTCGCCGTCCACGGGCATCGTCGAGCGCACCTTCCCCGGCAACTGGACGGACACGCCGTGAGCGACGCGCGCGACGACCGCTGGCTGCGGTGGGCGAGCTGGGCCGTGTGGCCGGTGCTGCTCGCGATCGTGGCGCCCACCCAACGCCAGCTGTTCGTCGACCACGTGCTCCAGTCCAACGAGAACACCTGGCGCGACTTCACCGTCTACGCCGAGGTCGCGCGCGGCTTCCTGCCGCTGGAGGGCCCCCCCACGTCGGTGGGCGGCCACCACGGCTACCTGGGCGCGTGGCTGTTCGGGGCGTGGTCGGCGCTGGTGCCGGGCGACACGGCGCTGCGCGTGTTCGACCTCGGCATCTGGGCGGTGTCCACCCTCGCGGCGTGGGCGCTCGCCCGGCAGGTGGCCTCGGCGCCCGCCGCACGCCTGGCCGCCGCGGCCTACCTCGCGTCGAACTTCGCGGTGATGACGGCGTTCCCCAACCACATCGCGTGGATGCCGCTGGGCGCCGCGCTCGCGATGCTGGGCCTGCTCCGCTCCGGCGAGGGCGCGCGGTGGGCGCTGCTGTGCGTGGCCGGGGTGGTGCTGGAGGTGGGGGTCCACCGCTCCGGCTGGCTGCTGCTCGTGGCCGTGCTCGCGATCCAGGTGTGGCAGCGGCGCGGCCTGTTCGCCCATCCGTGGGTGTGGACGCCGCTCGCGCTCTACCTTGTGCCGACGATCACGGCGTGGTCACTGGGCGAGGAGGCCGGCCACACGGTCGACGGGATGCGCGACGCGGTGGGCCACATGGACCCGCTGCTCGCGCTGCGCACGATGCCGTTCTGGCACTTCGCGGAGCCACCGCCGTCGGGGGTGCAGTGGGCCCAGGCGTGGACGGTGGTGGCAGCCCTGGCGCTCGCGTGGCGCAGCGGCCCCGGACGCGACGCGCGCGCAGTGCTGGCCCTGTACACGGTCTCGTTCGTCGCCCTGCTGTTCTACAAGTACGACACCCACTACTACCTGCCGATGTTCGCGCTGCTGCCGGCGGTGCTGGCGCTCGCGATCGACGCGGCCCACACCCGCGGCGTGGGGGCGCTCTGGGTGGCTGTGGTGGTCGGCATCGAGGTGGCCGGCGCGGCGTACACGGCCCAGACCACGGCGGCCTTGCAGGCCATGCCGGGATCGCCGCTGCACCCCACCCGCGACGAGCTGATCGCCGTGCAGGTGCTCGACGACCTGGGGGTGGGCGAGGACGAGGTGCTGGCGCGCACCTGGGACAGCCTCGAGCCGTTGCAGCGACCGCTTCACCACCTGTGGGTGTTGTTCGCGAGCGACCCGTGGCGCCCCGGCCACGACGATCGCTGCCTGCGCGTCGAGCCGGGGTCGGCGCCGGTAGCGCCGGGCACCACCGCGTCCCACCTCGCCGGCGAGCTGCGCGTCGACGTCAGCCCGCGCCCCGAAGGCGGCTGTCCGAGCAACGTCGCCCGCCGCAGTCCGCCGATCTGGTACCTGGACCTGTCGACGGGCGGCTTCGTGCGTCGCTGAACCCCGCGTCGGGTCGACCCGTCAGACGTCGCGTTCGAGCAACATCGCGACGGCCTGGGCGCCGGCGGCACAGATGCTGATCAGGCCGTAGCGGGCGTTGCGGCGGGCCATCTCGTTCGCCAGCGACCCGGCGATGCGCGCGCCGGTGGCGGCGAACGGATGCCCAATGGCGATCGAGCTGCCCATCACGTTGAGGCGCGCGGGGTCGACGGTGCCGATCGCCGGCTCCTTCCACCCCTGCTCCCACGCCGCGAGGTTGCACGCGACCTGCCCGCCGAAGGCCTCGTGCATCTCGACGAGATCGATGTCGTCGAGCGTGAGCCCGTGACGCCCGAGCAGACGGGGAACCGCCACGCCCGGCCCCATGAGCAGGCCGTCGGCCGGATCGATGGCGACGTTCTCGAAGTCGCGCACGAAGGCCAGCGGCTCCCGCCCCTCGGCGCGGGCCTTGTCCTCGCTCATCATCAGCACCGCGGCGGCACCGTCGGTGAGCGGGCTCGACGAGCCGGCGGTGATGGTGCCCGTCGGGGTGGGGTCGAAGACCGGGCGCAGCCGCGCGAGCTTGTCCAGCGACGTGTCCTTGCGGACGATGAGGTCGTGGTCCACGCCGTTCAGCGGCGCGATCTCGGCCTTGAGGCGACCGTCCTCCGTGGCGGCGGCGGCGCGCTGGTGGGACCGCAGCGCGATCTCGTCCTGCACCGTGCGCCCGATCTTCCACTGCTTGACCATGAGCTCGCAGTGCTGCCCCATCGACAGCCCGGTGGACGGCTCGGCCACGCCCGGCAGCTGCGGCAGGATGTCGGCCAGCCCGAGCCCGAGCAGCTTTCGCACCTTGCCGCCGAGCGCCTGCTCCGCCTGGGCGTCGCGCAGCGCCGCCTGCATCCGCTCGCTGTACAGCAGCGGCGTGTTGGACATCGACTCGACGCCACCGGCGATCCCGGACTCGAGCCGGCCGAGGGCGATGGCATCGTGCAGCGCGATCATCGCCGTGGTGCCGGAGATGCAGTTGTCGGTGTAGGTGACGCCCCGCGTGGTGACGGGCAGCTTGCTGCGGAACACGGTCTCGCGCCCGATGTGCGGCAGGCGCGGGTTGACCACCACCACCCCCCAGTGCAGCTCGTGGATCGACGCCGGGTCGACGTCGGCGCTGGCGAGCAGGCCGTCGACCGCGTGGGCCGAGAGGTCGACCGCAGCGATGTCCTTGAAGGCGGTGACCGCCTTGACGAACGGGGTTCGGCATCCTGCGACGATCGCGACGCGACGGGACATGGGGACGCTCCTGGAGAGAGGTCCGCCCTCCTATCGCGGGACGCGACGCCGCACGCTCAGGGCGCGTTCTCGAGGGCGCCCACCCGGCCGTTGAGCGCGGCCATCGTGGTGCCGCCGGCGATCACGTCCGGCGCCACCACCGTGGCGCTGAACACCGCCTGCGGAAACACCTGCAGCAGCGCGCCGGACACCGTGGTGGCCCCCGCGCTCTCGATCGTGAGGCTGCCGCTGCTGGCCAGGCGGGTGGTCGTCACCGACGACAGGTCGACGCCGAGGCCCACGATCACCGTGTCGCCCGCGAGACGCCCGAGGTGCAGCTCGTCGCCGTCGGCCACGACGCGGTCGGCGATGCCCGGCGCGTACCCGGCGGCGTCGAGGTCGTCCTGGGTGAGGGCGACGGTCTCCTGGACGGCGAGCCGCGCCTCGAGATCGGCGATGCGGGCCGCGTGGGCGGCGACCGTCGCCTCCAGATCGGCGACACGACGGTTGAGCGACCGCGAGGCGTTGTAGGCCTGGAGCAGCTGGCCCTGCATCGTGTCGAGCTGGACGAGCATGCACTGCTGGAGCTGGGTGGGCGGCAGGGCCGGATCGCACGCGAGGGCGGGCGTGGCGACGGCGAGCGCAGCGAGGACGGCGACGGGACGCATGGGACCTCCACGTCCACGAGCGTAGCGCCGGCGACGCCGCTCGGCCTGGATCAGGGTCCGTCCCCGCACATGGACGTCCAAGCACGTGGCACGGTCCGTGCGTCCGCCTCCGCGGGAACCGGGCTGCGGCCCGAATCGGAGGGGCGATGAAGCACCTGCTGATCCTCGGTGCCGGCACGGCCGGGACGATGATGGCCAACAAGCTCGTGGCGCGCCTGCCGTCGCGAGGGTGGACCGTCACGGTCGTCGATCGCGACGACGTCCACGTGTACCAGCCGGGCTTGCTGCTCGTCCCGTTCGGGGTCTACGCACCCGACAGCATCGTCAAGCCGCGCGCGTCCCTGCTGCACGCCGACGTCCGCTACGTCCAGGGAGAGCTGGACCGCGTCGACGTCGACACCAAGAGGGTGCACCTCGCCGACGGCACGCGGCTCCCATGGGACCTGCTCATCCTCGCCACCGGCACCCGCCTGCTCCCAGAGCAGACCCCAGGGCTCACGGGTCGCCGCTGGCACGACAGCATCTACGACTTCTACACACTCGAAGGCGCCGCCGCGCTTGCTCGGCGCCTGTCGACCTTCGAGCGTGGGCGGCTGGTGGTCCACGTCCACGAGATGCCGATCAAGTGCCCTGTCGCCCCGCTCGAGTTCGCCTTCCTCGCGGACTGGTTCCTCACCGAGCACGGCCGCCGCAACGATGTCGGGATCACCTTCGTCACCCCCCTCGACGGCGCATTCACCAAGCCCGTCGCGTCGCGCGTGCTTGGCGGGATGATGGCCGCTCGAGGCATCGAGGTGGTCACCGACGTCGGCACCGAGCGCATCGACGAAGACGAGGGGAGCATCGTTGCCTACGACGGGCGGCGGATCCCATTCGATCTGCTGGTGACGGTGCCCGTCCACGGGGGCGCCGCGGCGATCGGTGCCTCCGGGCTCGGCGACGCGATGGACTTCGTCCCGACCGACCGTCACACCCTGCAGACCAAGGCACACCCCGACATCTTCGCGCTGGGCGACTGCACCGACCTGCCCGTGTCCAAGGCCGGCGCCGTCGCGCACTTCCAAGGCGACGTGCTGGTGGACAACGTGCTGCGTCACATCGACGGATTGCCGCTGTCGCCGGCATTCGACGGCCACGCGAACTGCTTCATCGAGACCGGCTTCGGCAAGGCGATGCTCATCGACTTCAGCGAGACGACCGAGCCACTTCCCGGGCGCTTTCCGTTGCCTGGCATCGGCCCGTTCACCCTGCTCGAGGAGAGCGTGACCAACCACCTGGGCAAGCTCGCGTTCAAGTGGATCTACTGGAACCTGCTCGTGGCCGGGAAGGAGCTTCCCTTCGAGCAGCGCTTCACCCTGTCCGGCAAGTGGAGCTGACGATGACGGCCCCGACCCACGACCCCACCCCGACCCACGACCCCACCCAGCTCGACCGGATCGAGCGCAAGCTCGACCAGATCCTCGCCCAGCACGCAGCCCTCGGTGAGCTGGTCGACGACGGGATGCACATCGCCCGCGCAGCGACCGCCGGCTGGTCACCCGCGCTGCTCGAGCTCGAGCGCAAGGGCTGGTTCGCGATGGGCGCCGAGCTGTTCCACGTCGTCGACGAAGCCGTGGCCGCCTACACCCCGGCCGACGTGCGCGGACTGGCCGATCACGTCGTCGAGATCCTCGACACGGTCCGCAACCTCACCCAGCCGGACGTGCTGGCCATCGCCAACGACGCCACGGACGTTCTCCACCACGCCGACCAGGTGGAAGGTGTCGGACCGGTGGCGATGCTGTCGGCCACCCGCGACGAGGACGTCCGACGCGGACTCGCGGTGATGCTGGAGGTGCTCCGCAAGGTCGGCCAGGCGACCGGTGGCGACGGCACACCCGCGCGGCGTCCACAACCTTCGCCCGTCGTCGCGGGCCGCGCTCCGGTCCCCCCCGCGGCCTCACCCCCGGCGGCGCCCGCCACACCCGACACGCGGCTCGAAGCGCCTCCTGCGGACGACGCCACCGACACCTGGACGCGCGAGGTCGCGCTGGCGCGGGCCACCGAGGCCGGCATCACGCTCACCGACGCGCACTGGGTGGTCCTCGACTGGATGCGTGCCGAGCACGCGAGCACCGGCGTCTCCCCGAATGTGCGCCGCATCAGCCAGGGCGCCGACGTGCCCATCGCCGACCTGTACCGCCTGTTCCCGAACGGTCCGGGTCGCACGGCGGCCCGGATCGCTGGCATCCCCAAGCCCGCCGGCTGCATCTGAGCACAGGAGCCTGCATGTCCCACCTGTCCACCGAGCCGCGCCGCATCGCGCTGATCTGCAGCAAGGGCGGTCTCGACGAGTGCTACCCGGCGCTGATCATGGCGAACGCGGCCCGGATGTCGGGCATCGAGGCCCAGATCTTCTTCACGTTCTACGGCCTGGACGTGGTCACCGAAGCGCGCGTCGACCGCCTGCACGTCAACATGGTCGGCAACCCCGCGAGCCCGATCCCGCCGTTCGTGGCGGGCTTGCCCGGCATGGAGCTGATGGCATCGAGCATGATGCGACACAAGCTCGCCGACCTCGACCTGCCGACCCCACGAGAGATGCTGCAGATCCTGTCCGCCGCCGGGTGCCGGCTGTGGGGGTGCGAGCTGGCGATGACCATGTTCGGCCGCACCCGCGCGGATCTCGTGCCCGAGGTCGACGATGTGATCACCGCCACCGACTTCTACGACAAGACGCCCGGCCACCACATCGTGTTCGTCTAGCCACGGCGTGCGGGACGGATGCGTGTCAGCGGGTGAACGCCGACACGAAGTCCCACACCGCCTTCGACATGTCGATCGCCTCGGAGACCGGCCCCGCGATGGACTCGGGCGCGACCGGCTCCCCGCCCGGCCACTGGTGGCCGCCACCGACGATCTCCATCGCTTCCACGCTGGTGCCGGCGGCGCAGCCGGTCCACGTCCGCGTGTCGACGCTGGTGCCGTCGGCGGCGGGCTCGCCGGTGACCTCGGCCGGCTCGCCGGGACAGCCGAGCTGCTGCACCAGGTCGCCGACGATGGTGTCCTGGGGCTGGGCGACCGTGGACTTGATGCCCGCGACCGGTCCGCCACCGATGGGGACCACCTGGTCCTCCGTGCCCGCCGCGAGCAGCACCGACACCGGCTCGCTGGGCTCGCACCGGTAGTCCTCCAGCAGGCCGCCGGAGACCGACGCCACCGCCGCGACCAGATCGGACCGTTCGCACGCCAGCCGCATCGTGAAGAAGCCGCCGTTGCTGATGCCCGTGGCGTACACCCGGTCCTTGTCGATGCCGTAGGTCTCGGCCATGTCCTGCACGACGGTCTCGACGAGCGCGAGGTCGCCGGGCTCGCCGGACGCATCGTTGCTCCAGTTGCCCGCCAGCGAGCTCGGGTAGGCCACCGCGAAGCCGCTTGCGTCGGCCAGGTCGTTGAACCCGGTGACCGGCGCCATCTTCTTGCCCTTGCTGAACGCGATGAACCCGCCGCCGTGGAACACCAGCAGCAGCGGCGCGCCGTCGGCGAGGTCGTCGGGGGTGTGGACGAACGCGTTTCGCGGCACGCCGTCGATGCGGTAGTCGAAGCGATCCAGGCCCGCGGGCACGCAGGCCGAGGTCGTCAGCAGCAGGAGCAGGGTCACCGGTGCGCGCATCACGTCCTCCACGTCTGCGGAGGACGTACGCGACCGTCGCGGGGTTGGCGAGCGGACCGGGCGTCTCGTCCTGTCGCCGCCGCGCTCAGCTCGCGAGGCGTGCCACGCCGAGATCGTCGTCCCACCCC
The DNA here is from genome assembly GCA_020632915.1 of Alphaproteobacteria bacterium. Classification (GTDB taxonomy): domain Bacteria; phylum Myxococcota_A; class UBA796; order UBA796; genus JACKEO01. The sequence continues at coordinate 81,222 of JACKEP010000007.1, forward strand.
GCGGGCAGGTCGGGCGGATCCGGCATCTCGAACCCAGGGTACAGCGACCACGCCGCCGGGTTCACCTGGGCGAACAGGTCCTTTGACAGCTGGCTGTCGAAGAAGGCCGCGTCCCGCGACAGGCGCGCGGCCTGCAGGGTGACCTTCATGCTCCGCCCCACGGCAGGCAGGTCGGACAGCCAGCGTGAGAACACCGCCCAGCGGGACGGCTCCTCGGCCAACGGCGCGCGGGCGTAGCCGAACGCGTCCAGCGTGTGGCGGTTGAGGTACTCCACCAGCCGCAGGTCGACCGGGTCCCAGCCCGACCAGTCCGGCGGGCGCAGCCGGGACGGCGCCTTGCGGGCAGACGCGAACCACGGCACGGGCGGCAGGTCGTCGGGCTCGGGGAGGTGCTCGTGGTGGGCGAGCACGGCGTCGTCCCAGGGCTCCCCCACGAAGTCGAGCACCGCAGCCATCGTGGCGCGGGGGTCGTCGAGCAGATCCTCCATGCGGATCTGCAGCAGCCGGTCGGTGTGCTTGCTCACCTGGTGGCGCTCGAGCTCGCACAGGCCCGAGCCCGCGACGAGGCTCGCCGGCGCCCACGGCATGCGCGCGAACGACCGCACCACCGCCCGGGGGTCGCGGACGATGCGCACCACCCGCGCGTCGGGGAAGTCGGCGAAGATGCGATCGAGGTTGCCCGCGTGCGACGGCGTCTTGTCGCCCCACCGCGGCTTGCCGTAGGCCTCCGCCTGCGCCTGCATCACCGCAGAGGCCACCACGCCCACCTCGTCACGGCCCACGTGGCGGGGCAGGTGCGCGAGCACGGCCCGGGGGTCGAGGCGCAGCCAGCGGAACGAGAAGGTCTGGAAGTAGTAGCGGAGGAAGTCCTCGCCGCTCGCCTTGCGCGGGAAGAGGGCGTCCCACACGTAGAACGACGCCTCCTGGGTGAGGTAGATGCGCGGGTGGGCGCACAGCATCATCCGCAGCAGCGTGGTGCCGGACCGGCCCGTGCCGATCACGAAGATGGGGCTGGTGCGGCTGTCCGCGCTCACGGGGCGTCCCTCCAGGCGAGGCCCTTGGTAGCAGACGTCTCCGGCACCCGCATCCGACCCGCGGGGACTGGACAGGGCTCTCACAACCGCATGACGCGGGACGCACGACGGCGGCCAACGCGCTAACAGGCCGCCCGCACGCGGCACGGCTGCGACGACGCCACGACGGCAGCCGTCCCACCGCCACCAGGTGCACGGGAGCCTCATGTCCGATCTCGACGCGCAGCCCACCGACGGTGGGTTCGGCGACCTGGGCCTGCTGCCCGCGCTGGTCGAATCCGTCACCCGCCTCGGGTACGAGGAGCCCACGCCGATCCAGGTCGAGGCGATCCCGGTCCTCGTGAGCGGTCGCGACCTGCTCGGCATGGCCGCCACCGGCACCGGCAAGACCGCCGCGTTCGCCCTGCCGCTCCTCCACCGCCTCGGTGAAGGCGCCGCCAGCGGCTCGAGTCCCCGCGCGCTGGTGCTCGTGCCCACCCGCGAGCTCGCCACCCAGGTCGCCCAGGCCGTCGAGAGCTACGCCGGCAAGCTCGGCATGAAGGTGCTCGCCGTCTACGGCGGCGCCCCGATGCACACCCAGATCCGTGCGCTCGCCAAGGGCGTCGATGTCGTCGTCGGCACGCCCGGCCGCGTCCGCGATCACCTCGAGCGGGGCTCGCTGGCGCTCGACGGCGTCCAGTACGCCGTACTCGACGAGGCCGACGAGATGCTCGACATGGGCTTCCAGGAAGACCTGGAGGCCATCCTGTCGGCGTCGCCGTCCACCCGCCAGACGGCGCTGTTCTCCGCCACGTTCCCCCACCGGCTCAAGGCCATCGCCGCCACCCACCTGCGCGACCCCGTGCGCGTGGAGATCGAGCGCGAGCAGCCCGAGCCCGGCGAGGCGCCGCGCGTGCGCCAGGTGGCGTGCGTGGTGCCGCGGGTCCACAAGCGCGCCGCCCTCGGCCGCCTGCTCGACCTCGAGGCCGGCGACACCACGCTGGTGTTCTGCCGCACCCGCACCGAGGTCGACGAACTCGCCGACTACCTCGACGGCCGGGGCCACCACACCGAGGCCCTGCACGGTGGCATGGGCCAGGCCCAGCGCGACCGGGTGATGCAGCGCCTGCGCAGCGGCGCCGTCGACCTCGTGGTGGCCACCGACGTCGCCGCCCGCGGCCTCGACGTCGACCACCTCACCCACGTGGTCAACTACGACGTCCCCTCCGCGCCCGAGCAGTACGTCCACCGCATCGGGCGCACCGGCCGCGCCGGGCGCGAGGGCACGGCGATCACGCTCGTGGAGCCCCGCGAGCGGCGCCTGCTCGGCAACATCGAGCGCCTCACCCGCCAGCGCATCGAGGTGCTCGCGGTGCCCACCCTCGACGAGGTCCGGGCCGCGCGCGTCACCCGGCTGCGCCAGCGGGTGCTCGACCAGGTCGCCGAAGGGATCGACCCCACCTGGCGCGAGGCCGTCACCACGATGACCGAGGAGCACGACCTGCTCGACGTCACCGCCGCAGCGCTCCAGGTGCTCTCCACGGTGGCGTGGAACGCGCTCCCCGCCGAGGACGACCTGCCGCAGCTGGCCCCGCCGCCCGCCGCCGCCGCACGCCCCCCACGCGGCGGTCCCCGTCAGGGCAGCGACGCCCCGCCGGCGTGGGCCCGCCTGTACGTGGGCCTGGGCCGCCGCGACAACCTCCGCCCCGGCGACCTGTTCGGCGCCATCGTGGGGGAGACCGGCCTGGAGCGCAACGCGATCGGAGCGATCCGCATCACGGAGCGCTTCTCGCTGGTCGACGTGCCCGAGGATGCCGCCGACCTCGTCGTCACCACCCTGGGGCGGCTGCGGTGGAACGGCCGCAAGGTCGTCGCCCGTCGCGATCGCGGCACGCCGTCAGACGGGTCCGACGACCGCTGATCCGTCCGCGAGCGCGGCCACCTCGGCGTCCATGCGGGCCCACTGCGCCCGCAGCCACACCGCGCGCTCGGCGTCGCCCGCCGGGATCCGATCGGCGGGCACACGCCACCACCGCACCCGGACGACCGTGCCCACGGCGTCCCCGCGGAAGAACGCCCCGGCGGTCGCGACCGCTTCCAGGCCCACGTGGGCGCCGAAGACGACGTCGGCGCCGTCCGCCTCGCGCAGCAACGCGAGCACGCCTACCTCGTGGGGCGGCAGCACGTGGGTGAGCCCCTCGGCGTAGGCAAGCGCGCCCGCGTCGCCCGCGTCACGGAGCCGGTCGAGGATCCGCGCCCGCTTCGCGGCGCTGAACCGCGTGCCCTCCGGGTAGATCAACACACCCTCGTCGGGGCCGAGCGCGCGCCCGAGGCTCGCGACGCGGTCCCGGTCGCCCTCCGGATCGACGCCGTGCCGATCGACGAACACGGCGCCGACGCGGTGTCCCACGATGTCGAGCGCGGGCTGCCAGCGCAGCTCCCGCTTGAGCACGTACCGAAGGTCGGCGTGGCCGGGGATCTCCACGAGCCACGGCCCGAGCAGCACGTCCGCGAGGCTCGCGTGGCGCAGGCACACCACGCAGGGCGTGCCGTGGAGCGCTTCGGCACCCGCTTGCACGACGCGCACCCCGAACAGCCCGAAGCCACCCTGGGCGAGCACCCGGGCCCACGTCCGCTTGAGCGCCCGGTGACGCGCCACGTAGGCCCGCGCGGGCGCCGGCCGCAGCACCTGCGCCACCCACAGGGCACCCGCCGCCAGCACGCCCGCCACGTCGGCGTGGAGCGCGAGCCCCACGAGCGCCACGGTCCGCAGGGCCCCCAGCCGTCGCCCCACCGTGGCGTCGTGGAGCGCGGCCGCCGTCACCGTCAGGGGCGCCAGCCCCCACCACAGCGCCGTCGCCAGCACCCACACCGACACCGTGAGCAGACGTCGGGGCAGCCCCGCGCGCGGCGCGCCGAGCGACAGGGTCCACGGGACCGGCGCCGTCGCCATCATGGACCCGAGGGTACACGAAAGCGACCGACCCGCGGTGGCCCTCCGCAGCGCGGACCCCGCGCCGGCGTCAGCGGACGGCGACCTCGGTGGGGCGGGGCCCGGCGGCGCACGCCAGCTCGGCGGCGTCCAGGCGCCCCTGGATCATGCTCCGGATGTCGGCGGGGCCGTCGCGCAGGAGCGGGCACAGCAGCCCGAGCGCCTTGTCGCTGCGCCCGAGCGCGAGCTGGACGTAGCCCAGGCCGAACCGGGCCTGGACGTTGGCCGGATCCATCGCGCGGGCCAGCTCGAAGTGGGTGCGCGCCGCCATCGGCTTGCTGTCGAGCAGGGCCCATCCCGCGTCGATGTGCGCGTCGAGCCCGACGTCGTCGACGCCTGGGCGATCGGTACCGGAGGCCGAGGGCGGCCCCTCGGACGCGGTCGACGCCGCGGTGCGGGCAGGCGACGCCTTCACGCCGACCCCGGCGTCCACCACCGTCGGCGCCGGCAGCGGGCGCGCCTCGCGACCGAGGAACGGGCGGAGGTCGAGCCCGAGCATCGTCGGGTCGGTCGCGCGATCGCCGTCGGAGACGGGCAGCGCAGCGCGCGTCGGCGGCGCGTCGACCCCGGCCGATGCGATCGGCGCGGCAGCGACCCGGGCCTGCAGCACGGGGGTGACCGCCGGTGTGACCACGGGTGCAGGCACGGATGTAAGGACAGGGACCGGCGTCGGCGGGTCGCCCGCCGGGACGGCGTGTTCGGCCGCGGGAACCATCGCCGCCACCGCGGCCGGCGCCGCGAGCCGCTCGGCCATGAACAGGCCGCCGACGAACGATCCGATCAGCAGCACCCCCCAGACGCCGCCCACCAGCAGTCCGGCGCGCATCGAGGCCCCGAGCGCAGGGTGCGGTCGCTCGTCGTCGTCGCGATCCGCGCTCGCGGCGCGACGCACACGACGCGTGTGCCGTCCTCCCCCTTCCCGCTGGGCGTCGACGAGGACGCGGCCGGGCTGGCGCAGGTAGGTGCGCAGGGCGTCTTCGTCGAAGCTGGAGGGCGCGACCGTGCGCGCCTGCGTGGGCGCGGACGTGCCCGCCATCGTGCCCGAATCACCGCGGGTGGTCGCGCACGCGTAGGCGGTCTCGTCACCGAGCGTGGCGTCGTCGTTGCCTTCGAATCGGCGGTCCACGTAGCCCATCCCTCACGTCTCTCCCCATCATCGGACCCAGGCGTCCAGCCTTTCAGAATTGACGCAACCGTCCGGGATTGCGGACGTGTCGGTCTACATCCAGCGTATCGATCATGATCGACATCCGTGTACTCATCGTCAAGTCCTCTTTTCGGTTCTTCCTGATTTCTAGCCCTTCCCTGTTCGGGGGATGGATCGACAAAAACAACGTACATCCGTGCGGTCCTCCTCACATCCGATCCACCGCGACCGATGCAAACGGCATCTGCAGGAGGATGGGATGGCGATCCCCCACGGCCTGGTCGGCTGGGTCACGCTTGCGCTCTTCGCCAGTTCTGTCGCCCGGGGGTCCACGGACCTCGACGGCGACGTGGTCCGCGATCAGGACGAAGCGACCCTGTACGGCGCCGACCCCACGCGCCCCGACTCGGACGGGGACGGGCTGGACGACGGCTTCGAGGTGTGGATCCTCCGCGCCTCGCCCGCCGCGGTCGACACCGACGGCGACGGCCTGAGCGACGCCGACGAGGCGGCGTTCCGCTCCGACCCGCGCGCGGTCGACACCGACGGCGACGGCCTGACCGACGGCTACGAGGTCCACGTCTCCCACACCGACCCGACGCTGCGCGACACCGACCACGACCTGCTGACCGACGCGGAGGAGATCCAGCTCTACGGCACCGACCCGCTCGACCAGGACACGGACGGCGGCGGCGTGCCGGACGGCGTCGAGCTGCTGAGGACGCTGTTGGGCAACGCCTCCGCACCGCTGGGGGACCCCACCCGTCGCCTCGACGACTTCCTGCTCGGCCTCGTCGACCTCGACGCCGACGGCGTGCCGGACGTGGTGGAGCTGCTCTGGTCGGGGTCGAGCATCCTCGATCCCGACTCGGACGACGATGGCCTCGACGACGGGGAGGAGCTGTTCGTCTACGGCACCGATCCGATGTTGCCCGACACCGACGGCGACACCCTCGGCGACCTCGACGAGCTCGCCGTGCACCACACGGATCCGGTCAAGGCCGACCCCGACCGTGACGGCCTGGACGACGCCGCCGAGCTCGCGGCGTCCACGGATCCATGGAACCCCGACACCGACGGCGACCGCCTGTCCGACCGCGTCGAGGTGCAGAGCCTCCCCTGCGACCCACGGGACCCCGACACCGACCACGACGGCATCCCCGATGGCGTCGAGGTGCACGTGCACGGCACGCGCTGCGACCTGGTCGACACCGATGGCGGCTCCGTGCCCGACGCGGTGGAGATCGACCGCGGCACCGACCCGACGGATCCCACGGACGACGTCAGCGACACGGACACGGACACCGACACCGACACCGACACCGATACCGACACAGATACGAACGCCGATACCGACGTCGTGACCGACACCGACACCGATACCGGCAACCACGACGTGGACACGGACACCGACACCGACACCGACACCGACGGCACCCCCGAGGAATCCGATACCGACAGAATCCTCGGGGACACCGACTCCGACGGGAACGGTGACACGGACACGGATACCGACACCGACACCGACACCGGTCGTGGCGATACCGACACCGACACCGACACGACGACCGGCTCCGAGGACACGGACACCGACACCGATACCGGCGCCACGAACGGCAGCGACGACACCGATACCGACACGGACACGGACGTCGGTGACACCGACACCACCCAGGGCGGCGGCGACACGGACACGGACACGGACACCGACACCGGCAGCGACGACACGGACACGGACACGGACACGGGCGTCGGTGACACCGACACCGACACCGACACCAACCAGGGCGGCGGCGACACGGACACGGACGTCGGCGACACCGACACCCCGAACGCCAGCGACGACACCGATACCGACACCGACACCGGCGGCGTTGACACCGACACCACCAACGGCAGCGACGACACCGACACCGACACCCCGAACGGCAGCGACGACACGGACACGGACACCCCAAACGGCAGCGGCGACACCGACAGCACCGACACCGACTCCGACACGCCCCACGGCGGCGGCGACACGGACGGCGGCGGTGACACGGACGGCAGCGGCGACACGGACACGGACACGGACACGGACACGGACACCGACACCGACACCGACACCGACACCGACACCGACACCGACGCGCCCCAGACCGGCGACTCCGACACCGACACCGACGGCCACATCGACTCGGACACGCTCCCGGACACCGACGACGCCACGCCCGTCGACTCCGACACCGACGACAGCACCCCCGTCGACACCGACACCGACACCGACACCAGCACGCCGACCGAGACCGACACCGACACGTCCTCGGACGGTGCCTGGCGCTACCGCGGCGGCGCCTGCGGCTGCGACCACCGCAGCCCGGGGCGCGGCGCGCCGTGGGCGCTGCTGACCCTGCTCGCCCTCGCCGTGCGCCGGAGGTCCCGATGATCGCCCTGTGGCTCGCCACCGCGCTCGCCTGGGCGCAGGAGGCCGACCCCATCCAGCCCGCCGTCGACGCGCAGCTCCTGCGGCCGTCGATCGACAGCCTCGCCACGTTCGCCGTGGACCCCACCGACCGCATCGACGGGCAGCGCGCCTTCGCCCGCGTCGTCTTCGGCTACGCGCGGGAGCCGCTCGTCGCGCTCGCCGAGGACGGCCGCCGCGTCGCCCTGGTCCGCGACATGGTGCACGCCGACCTCGTCGGCGCCTACCAGCTCGGTCCGTTCCGGCTCGGCGTCGATCTGCCTGTCGTGTACGGACGGGGCGAGCTGGCCGAGGGCGGCGGGCTCGGTGACCTGCGCATCGACGCCCGCGGCACGCTGCTCACGCGGCGTCGGTTCCCCGTCGGCCTCGCCCTGGCGGCGTCCGTCGTCACCCCCACCTCCACCGCGCGCACGGTCAGCCTCGGCAGCGGCGGCGTGAGCTGGGACGCGCGGGTGCTGCTCGACGGCCAGGCGGGCCCCGCCTGGCTCGGCCTGTCGCTGGGCGTGGGCGGCGCACCCCGCGTCAGCCTCGACAACCTGGACTGGAAGGTCCAGCTCACGCCGGCGCTCGCGACCGCGGTGCGGGTCCACCGCGACGTCCAGGTCTCCGCCGAGCTGATCGCCCGGGTCGGGGTCACCGGGGCGCCCCAGTGGGACACCACGCCGATGGAGGCCCTGGTCGGCACCACCGTCGACACCCGCAAGGGCGTCGCCGTGCGGTTCGGGGTGGGGGCCGGCCTGTCCCCCGGCCTGGGCGCCGCCGTCGCGCGCGGCCTGATCGGCCTCGACTACCTCAAGCCGCCTCCGCCTCCGCCGGTCGATCCCTGCGCGCCCGACCCGACGGCGCCCGGGTGCCCCGATGCCCGCGTCACCGTGGGCGTGGACGTCCGCGACCTCGACGGACGCGCGATCCCCGACGCCGTCGTCACCGTGGACGGCTCGCTGCCCATCGAGGGCGGCTGGGCCCTGCCCCCGGGCAGCTACGTCGTGACTGCGCGCGCGCCGGGCTTCCTGCCGCGACAGCAGACGGTCGACGTGCCCGACGTCGCCACGCTCACCGCCCAGATGCTGCTGCAGCGCGACCCCGGCGTCGGCCAGGGCACGGTTCGCCTCGAAGTGGTCGACGACGAGGGCGCCCCCGTCAGCGCGGCGTGGGCCACCACGGACGCCCACGGCGACCTCGAGGGCGGCACCGGCGCCCTCGTGCTCCCCGCCGGCCGCAACTACGTCACGGTCACGGCCCCGGGGCGGGGCGCCGTGGCGCTGCGGCTCGACGTCGAGGCCGACAGCACCGACACGGTGCAGGTGATGCTGGCCCGCCCGCGGGTCACCGTGCGCGACACGTTCCTCGAGCTCGACGGCAAGGTGTTCTTCGACACCGACAAGGCCACGATCAAGGCCGAGAGTCACCCGCTCCTGCGCGAGGTCGCGGCCGCGATCCTCGGTCACCCCGACCTGCTCCGCATCCGCATCGAGGGCCACACCGACAGCCGCGGCTCGGACCTGTACAACCTCCAGCTGTCCCAGGCGCGGGCCGAGTCCGTCCGCCAGTTCCTCATCGACAGCGGCGTCCAGCCCGACCGTCTCGTGGCGGTGGGCCTGGGCGAGTCCCAGCCGATCGACGACGGGGACGACGAGGTGGCGTGGTCCGTCAACCGACGGGTCCAGCTGCTCATCCTCGAGCGCACGCCCACCACGCCGTGAGGTCGCTCGCCGGCGGTGGGCGCCTCCCGCTGCCGGTCCCGACCGTGTCTGTTTGGGTCCCGATGGTGTCGCGACACCTTCCTCGCGCACCATCGGTGACCACCCTCCCCGCGCGCCCATCCCCCTCGGGCGCCGCGAGGAGCCCGTCGTGTCCCGTCTGCTCTCCCCCTTCGACCTGCGTGGCCTGCACCTGCCCAACCGCGTCGTGATGGCGCCGATGACCCGCGGCCGTGCCACGAACCCCGAGCGGGCGGCCACCGCCCTGCACGCGACCTACTACCGCCAGCGCGCCAGCGCGGGCCTGCTCATCACCGAGGGCACCCAGGTCAGCGCCGAGGGCTCCGGCTACATCGGCACGCCCGGCATCCACACCGACGCCCAGCAGGCGGGCTGGAAGCTCGTCACCGACGCCGTGCACGACGCGGGCGGCCGCATCTTCGCCCAGCTCTGGCACGTCGGCCGGATCTCGCACCCCGACCACCTCGGCGGGGCCCTGCCGCTGGCGCCCTCCGCCATCAACCCCCACGTCCAGTCGTTCACCCCCGAGGGGTTCAAGGACACGGTCACGCCGCGCGCGATGACCGAGGACGACATCCGACGCACCATCGACGACTTCGCCCGCGCCGCGGTCCGCGCCATGGCCGCCGGCTTCGACGGCGTCGAGCTGCACGCGTCCAACGGCTACCTGTTCCACCAGTTCTTCACGCGGTGCAGCAACCAGCGCACCGACCGCTGGGGCGGCTCCATCGAGGGGCGCATCCGCTTCCTCGTCGAGGTCCTCGACGCCGTCGAGCGCGCCGGCGTGCCGCTCGACCGCGTCGGCGTGCGCCTGAACCCCAGCGCCCACGGCGTGTTCGGCATCACGGTCGACGAGGAGACGCTGCCGACGTTCGACGCCGTCGTGGACCACCTCGACACCCGCGGCATCGCCTACCTCCACCTGTCCGAGCCCGGCCCGGACGTGTCGAGCGTGCCCCACGCCGAGCCCCACATCGCCCGCCGCTACCGCCCGCGGTTCCGGGGTCCGCTGATCATCAACCGGGGGTTCACGCTCACGTCGGCCGAGGCGGTGCTCACCGAGGGCCTCGCGGACGCCGTCGCGTTCGGCGTCCCGTTCATCGCCAACCCCGACCTCGTCGACCGGTTCCGCGCGGGTCTGCCGCTCGCGACGCCCGACCGCGCCACGTTCTACAGCGGCGGCGCCACGGGCTACGTCGACTACCCGTCGGCGGGCTGAACCGCGCGGCGGATGGCGGCGCACGCCGTCGCCATCGCCTCCGTCGCCACGTCGAGCAGGCCGTCGAGTCCGAAGAAGCCGTGCATCGTGCCCGGGTAGAAGGCCAGATCGGCCGGCACACCCGCCTCGCGGAGCGCGTCGACGTAGGCCAGCCCCTCGTCGCGGAGCGGGTCGAAGCCGGCCACCACCACGTGCGCAGGCGGCAGACCCGCCAGATCCGGCGCCCGCAGCGGCGACGCGAACGGGTCACGCCGCTGGTCGGCGTCGGGGATGTACTGGCCCACGAACCAGCGCATCGTCGGCGTCGAGAGCAGGTAGCCGGTGTGGAAGTGGCGCGCGGACAAGCGCTCGCAGGACAGGTCGGTCGCCGGGTAGACCAGCACCTGCAGCACCGGCATCGGCCCCCCGCGAACGCGCAGGCGCAGGCACGTCGCGGCCGCCAGGTTGCCGCCCGCGCTGTCCCCCTCGATCACCACGCGGGTCGGATCGATCCCCCAGGCCTCGGCCTGGTCCACCACACCCAGCCAGGCGGCCACCGCGTCGTCGAGCGCCGCCGGGAAGCGGTCCTCGGGCGCGCGGCGGTAGTGCACGGCCACCACCACGCAGCCGGTCCCGCGGGCGAGCAGGCGGCAGGTGCGATCGTGGGTGGTCAGGTCGCCGAGCACCCAGCCGCCGCCGTGCAGCGCGACGATCGCCGGCGCGACGTCCGGCGCCCCGGCCGGTCGGTACACCCGCACCGGGATGGGACCGGCCGGCCCCGGAAGCGTGCGATCGAGGACCTGCGCCACCTCCGGCCGATCGAGCAGACGGACGGCCCGCCGCATCCGCGCGCGGCCCTGCTCCGGCGAGGCGTCCTCGATGCCCCGACGCAAGAGCCCCCGCAGCGCCAGGTTGACGAGCTGGGTCTGCGGGTCGAGCTCCTGCCCGTCGACCACCACCCGACCTCCGGCCACCGCCCGGACCAGCGGGGGCGGCAGGTGCGTCAGCCAGCGCAGCACGCGTCGCATCCGTCCTCCTCGTCCGACCCTAATGCACCACGGTCCGCGCGGGGGCCGGGGACGGAATGCTACGCCGGTCGGCCTGTCGGGCGGCAGGTCGGGGGTCGGGTGGGAGACGGGACGCTGTCGGGCGCGGATCGGGCATGGCTGGCCCTGGCGACCTGTGCGTACGGGATCCTGGCGCTGGCCGCGTGGCAGGTGATCGAGGACGCCTACATCTCGTTCCGCTACGCCCACCACCTCGCGTCGGGCCTGGGGCTGCGGTTCAACCCGAGCGAGGTGGTCCCCGTCGAGGGCTTCAGCAACCTGGGCATCGTCCTGCTCGCCGCGGCCGCCGAGCGCCTCGGCCTGTCGCCGGAGCGCGTCGTCCCGGCGATCACGCTGGCCTGTGGTGTCCCGGCGCTGGCCATGGTGCAGTGGCTCGCGCGCGGGCCGCTCGGTCGGGGCGCCACCGCCACCGGGCTCGCGCTCGTCGTCCTCGCGTGCTGCCCGTCCTTCGTCGGCTGGGCGACGTCGGGCCTGGAGCCGATGGCCTGCCTGCTCGCCTTCCTCGTGGGCACCGGCCTGCTGGCCTTCGGCGACAGCCGCGCCGCCCACGCCACCGCCGGCCTGGCGCTGGGCGCGCTCGCCGTGCTGCGCACCGAAGGCATCGCGTGGACGCCGGTGGTCGCGGCGCTGGCGATCGCCGTGCGCGCGGCCGAGGGGCGTCCGTGGCGCACGCCGGTCGCCCGCGGCGCCGCCCTCGCGCTGACCGTCGGACTGGCGGTCCTGGCGTTCCGCCTGGCCACCTTCGGCAGCCTGCTGTCCAACGTCGCCGTCGCCAAGCTGGGCGTGCCCGGCCTGCTCGCCCGCGGCCTCCGCTACGACCTGACCTTCCTGCTCGTGCAGCCCTGGGTGCCGCTCGCGCTCGGCGGCACCGTTTGGGGGCTGTGGCGCACGGACCGCGACCGGGCACGGGGGGTCTGGGTGCTCGCGCACGTCGCGGCGGTGGGGGCCTGGGCCGCCGTGGTGGGCGGTGACTACATGGCGTGGTTCCGCTTCCTCGTCCCTGCCCTCCCCTTCGCCGCACTGGCCCTGGCGCGCCTGCTCGACGACGTGTCCCCAGGGGCGCGACGCCTCCTCGCCGCCGTCGCCCTGGCCGGCGCGGTGCTGCCCGCGGCCAACGTCCTCCCCGTGCCCCAGGCGCTCCTGCGCCGCCTCGACTACGGCAGCGCCGAGCAGGCCGAAGGCGCCGTGCGGTTCCGCGCGGGAGGCTTCGCCCGCACCGGGGAGGCCTACGACCTGGAGGACCGCGCGCGGGTGCTCGGTGCGCTCACCGAACCCGGCGACACCGTCGTGACCGCCGCGATCGGGCTCGCCGGCTACCGCAACCCCGACGTCGAGCTCCTCGACCTGTGCGGGCTGGTCACCCCCGAGATCGCGCGCCGTCGCGTGGCGCGCAGCCATGGTGACCGCGCCGGCCACGAGCGCTGCGTGGGCCCCCGGTTCTTCGCCGAGCGGGGACCCGAGGTGCTCGCCTACGACCTGGTCGATCCGTCGGACCCGGAGCGGCTCGCCGAGCGCCTCGCCCGCTGGCGCGAGACCCTGCCCACCACCACCTACGGGCCGGTCCTCGCATCGGTCACCGATCCGGAGACGGGCAGGACGATCAGCGGCGTGGCGCTGCGCATCGCGGCGTCCCCGCAGGAGGCGGCGGCGCGCTGGGCTGCGCTGGCCTCACCATGAGGCGAGCGCCGCGTCGAGGTCGACGCCCCAGGTGGCCTCGGCCGCCTCGGGGTCCACGTCCACGACCGTCGCCCACCGCCGCACCACCCCGTCCCAGCCCGCCGACAGCAGCCAGCGCCCGTCGTCGGTGAACGCGACCGCGCCCACCCGCTGGGTGTGGCCCGGCAGCTCGGCGATCAGCGCGCCGTCCGACGCCCGCAGCAGGCGCGCGGCACCGTCGAGGCCTGCCACACCCACCCACGCCCCGTCACGGGAGACGGCGAGATCGCCCGCGAGCGTGCCGAGCGAGGTCTGCCACAGACGCCCACCGTCGCCGCGCCGATGCGCCGAGACGCCGTCGCGTGCGCCGACGTACACGACGTCTCCCTCAGGGTCGGAGGCCACCGACAGCGCCTCCGCGTCGCTCCAGAGGGCGGCCAGTCGCGGCCGCTCCGGATCGTCGGCGAGCCACCACAAGCCGCCGCCGTCGTCGAGCAGCACGGCGCCGGACCCTCCGGTCGCGCTCCACCCTTCCGCCACGGGCGGCACGTCGACGAGGTCGATGCGGTCCCAGCCGCCGTCGGGCCAGCGCCACAGGTCGAGCGCGTGGCCGTGGGAGCTCGTCCACACCCAGCCCGACCCGAGCCACCCGATGCGACGGTAGCCGGTCGGCATCGGTGCGGTCCCGAGGTGGGTGGTGGTCAGGTCGGCCGATGCGTGGAGCAGGCCGTCGATGCCCAGACCCACCGCCACCCACGCCCCGTCGGGGGTCCGCACGGCCCCCTTCATCGGCCGGAGCTCGCCGTGGACGGCCCGCGCGCGCCCGTGCGCGTCCCACCGGACGAACGCGCCGTCGCCGGTGCCTGCGAGCACGGCGTCCCCGTCGCTGCCCACCCACGACAAGCCGCTGTCCCGCACGTAGCTGGCGGGCGCCGCCTCAGGGACGGACCACGTGCGCACCCGGTCCGACACGGTGCGGATCTGCCCCGTCCCATCGAAGGCGCACACACCGCGCGCCCGCGCCGGCAGGCGCGCCACGACGCGACCGGTGTCCAGCGCGATCACGGCCGGCGCGCCACGGTCGCTGCCGACGACCGCCCGCCCACCGTCGGCGGACACGCAGAGCATGTGGACCGGGCCCACCACCGGCGACGCCGCCCAGCGCTCGGCGTGGTCGACGCCGAGCCGCTGGAGCGCCCCGCGGGAACCCGCCACCAGGAGGTCGCCATCGGGCAGCCCCAGCGCCAGCTCGGCGGAGGGCCGTCCGTCTGCGAGCGCGCTGCGCACCAGGGTGCCCTGCGCGAACGGCGCGTCGTCGACCTCCAGGAAGCCGTCCGCACACACCGCGACGAGGTGCGTACCCGCCCGGGTGAGCACGGCGTCGCGGACGGGCACATGGCCGACGCAGCGGGTCAGCGGGTGCACGCCCTGCTCGTCGAACACCGTCACCCCCTGCCCGTTCGTCAGCACTGCGTGGCCGGCATCGATCGACCGCGAGAACCGCCGGTGCGCGTCCAGGCGCTCGGCGTCCCCGCGCGGGCGGCCCGTGGCGGCGTCGAGCCGCAGCAAGGTGGCCGAGCCGTCGACCTCCGACCGGCTGGCGAGCACGGTGGTGTCCGACAGGATCACGGCGTCCACGGCCGTCACGGGCACCCGCCACCGCGGCGCGTCGGCCCCGACCGTCCACCACGCCAGCTGATCCGTGTCACCGCACAGCAGCGTGCCGCCGTCGGCAGAGAGCCGACGCAGCAGGCACCCATCAGGCAGCGGCGCGTCGTCCACGAGCACGGGGTGGACCTCGGCCGCCAGCCCGGCCAGCACCCCCCGCGCCCGGGGACCGCCGCCGCGCGCCACGGCATGTGCGGCGAGCACCTCGGCCTCCCCCACCGCGCCCGCCTGCCACTGATCGAGCGCCTTGCCCACGAGGGCGGCGGCGAGGTTGTGGTCGGCGCGATCGAGGGCGCGGCGGGTGGCGGCCTCGGCGGCGACGGCGCGATCGCGTTCGTGCACCGTCGCGAGGTAGGACCACGCGCCCACCGACACCAGCGCCAGTCCGGCGACGGCCGCCACCGTCAGCGGCGCCCGCCACGCGCGCGCCAGCCGCACCGCGAGATCCCACGTGGAGTAGGCGTACGCGTCGACCCGCCGACCCTCGAGCCAGTGCTCCAGATCGGCGGCCAGCGCCGCCGCGTCCGGGTACCGCGCCGCGGGATCCGACGCCGTCGCCTTCGCGGCGATCGCCACCAGCTCCGCCGGGCCGTCCAGCTCGCGACCCGACGCAGGGGGCGCGCCCACGAGCAGCTCGTGGAGCATCGCCCCCAGGCTGTAGACGTCCGACCGGGGATCGGGCGCCGCCCCCGCCTCCTGCTCGGGCGCCATGTACGCCGGCGTGCCCGAGCTGCCCCGTGGCGGGCTCGGCCCGAGCACGGTCTCCCACCCGAAGCCCGGCAGCACCTCGGCGAGGCCCCAGTCGCCCACCTGGGTTCGCCCGAGGTCGCCGACGAACACGTTCGCCGGCTTCAGGTCGCGGTGGACCACGCCGGCGCGGTGCGCGAACGCCACCGCCTCGCACACCGACAGCAGCGGGCGGACCCCGTGCAACCGTGCCGTGGGTCCGACGGATGCCTTCAGCGCGTCCGCCAGGGTCTGGCCCCGGACCAGCGCCATCGCCACCCACGGTGCGCCGCGCTCGTCGATCCCGAGGTCGTGCACCGCGACGATGCCCGGGTGGGACAGGTGCGCCGTCAGCCGAGCCTCGTAGACGAGCAGCGACGCCGCACCGGGCGGCGCTCCCGGCGCGACCCGCTTGACCGCGACGTCCCGGCACAGGCGGGCGTCGTGCCGCAGCTCCACCTCGCCCATGCCGCCCCGACCGAGCAGGGCCAGTCGGGCGTACCGCGCGTCGCCGTCGGTCCGCAGGACGTCGTCCGGCGGTGCCGGATCGGCCACGCCGGTCCAGGCGCTCCAGCCCGCGAAGCTGCGGTGCTCGCTCACGTCAGGTCTCGTCGACGACCACGTCGCCCTCCTGCAGGACCAGCTCGATGAGCCCGGTGCCCGCGGCCATGACCAGATCGGTCCGGACGCGGTCGGTCTGCAGGCGCTTGCGCAGGCGGAGCAGGGCCATGTCGAGGCGGTGCCGCAGCACGGCCTTGTCCACGGTCTCGTGGGGCCAGAGCTGGGCGCACAGCGCCTCCCACCCCACGGGGCAGCCGAGGACCGCCAGCTCGCTCACGAGGCGGGCGAGCACCCCGTTGAGGACCACGGTGGGCGCGCCCTCCCGCACCAGGTGCACGGAGTCGAAGCGCGCGACCAGGCGCAGCGGCGCGTGCACCGCCCCCACCTGCACCGTCGCGTGGCCCGCGGCGTGACGCAGCGCCATCGTGTCGAGCTGGAACGTGCGCCCGGCCACATCGAACGACGCGCCCACGTGGACCGGGCGTACCGCGCCGTTGCGGGTGCGCAGGCGCCACGCCTCGCCCAGGCTCCACAGGTGCGCGTCGGCCTCGGGCTCGAACCGCGGCACCAGGCGCGTGGAGGACTGCACGTACAGCGACGCCACCGACGGCAACGCCACCCGCGGCAGCCCGTCACCCGACAGCGCCGCCACCTCGTCGGGCACCTCCACGTCGACGACGCCCACGATCACGTCGTCGGCGAACTCCAGCACCATGCCGGCCGCGAGCGGCACGTCGGGCAGTGCGCGTCCGTCCACGCGCACGGGGCGCCGCAGCGCGAGCAGGTGCAGGCCCGAGCCCCGCAGGCTCACCATCGCGTGGGCCTCCGACACGCAGGGGTCGTCGAGGACGAGCGCTGCCGTGGGCAGGCGACCGATCAGGTCGCCGTGACCGAGCACCACGGTCGATCCGTCCGGCCGCTCCAGCGTCACCCGGGCGTGCACGCACCCTCCGCGCTCCCGGTGAGGTTGGCGTGAGATTCGCGCGCACACGAGCACCGATACGGCAGCCCGAGCACGCAGGAGCCTCGCATGACCACGTCCACCTCGACCTCGCGCCTTCCGATCACCCGTTGGGCAGGGGGTCGCAATGCCGCTGCAACCCTGTGGATCCTCCTCGCCGCGTGCAGCGGCCCCAAGGACGGCAGCACCGACGACACCGACACCGACGTCGTCGACACCGACGACACGACGGACACCACCGACACGACGGACACCACCGACACCGACGACACCGATGCCATCGACACCGACGACACCGACGTCGAGGGGCCCGCGCCCGTGTGGACCGAGGGCTTCGAGACGCCCGCGCTGTCCCAGGAGTGGCAGGGGGGCCTTCCCGACGGCTGGGGCGGCGTGAAGTCGGCCGTCAGCAACGGCCTGCTCGTGCCGTCGCTGGCCACCCCGGCGTTCACGGCCGCCGAGGGCCAGCAGGTGCTCTACTTCGACTTCCCGTCCACCGTGTCCGAGGCGCGGATCGCCTCGTCCACCGCCCTGGTCACGGTCACCGGGCGGGGACAGAGCATCACGCTGACCGTCCAGGTCGGCAAGCGCCCCAGCATGGGCGAGCCGGTGGGCGACGTGGTCCTCAACCTGCTCGTGGACGGCAGCGTGCGGTCGTCCGACACGATCGCGACGTCGGAGCTGCCGATCGCCGGGCAGTACACCACGCTGTCGGCGTCGATGTTCACGTTCGACCACGACCTCGGCAAGGCGATCAAGGCCCAGATCGTGGTGAACCACACCCCGGCCGACAGCTTCACCAAGCAGCTCCTCGTCGACGACCTGCGCCTGTACGTCGAGGAGACGGAGCCATCGCAGGGCGGCGGCCTCCCGTGACGGCGCCCCGGCCACGCGCCGGGATAGGGCACGGCGATGACGTACGTGCCCGACAACCCGCTCATCGCGCAGTCCGACCACACCCTCCTCCTCGAGACGCAGTCCCCGCGCTTCGAGGAGGCCCGTGACGCGCTGCTGGCGTTCGCGGAGCTCGTGAAGAGCCCCGAGTACATCCACACGTGGCGCATCACGTCGCTGTCGCTGTGGAACGCCGCCGCCGCCGGCCACACCGCCGACGCGGTGATCGACACGCTGGCGCGCTTCGCCAAGTACCCCATCCCCGACAACGTCCCGGCCACCATCCGCGACAAGATGGCGCGCTACGGTCGCGTGCGGCTGGTGCGCGACGGCGCCTGGCTCCGCCTGGAGGCCGACGACCCCGTCGACGTCGAGGAGATCCGCCACCTCAAGGAGACCCACGACCTCTTCGGCGAGGATCCGGGGGACCCGCACGCGCTGCGCGTGCTCCCGCGCAAGCGCGGCGAGGTCAAGCAGGTGCTCACGGCGCTGGGCCACCCCGTGCAGGATCTGGCCGGCTACGACGACGGCGACCCGCTCACCATGGCGCTCGCCCCCACCCTCCCCGACGGCCGCCCGTGGGCCCTGCGCGACTACCAGATCGAGGCGATCGACGCCTTCCACGGCGGCCCCGGCGCCGGCAGCGGCGTGGTGGTGCTGCCGTGCGGCGCCGGCAAGACCATGGTGGGCATCGGCGCCATGGTGCGCCTGGGGATGCGCACGCTCATCCTCTGCACCGGGCACACGGCCCTGCAGCAGTGGCGGCGCGAGATCCTGGAGCGCACCAGCCTCACCGAAGACCAGGTGGGCGCCTACACCGCCGAGTCCAAGCAACTCGCGCCGGTCACCCTCACCACCTACCAGCTGCTCACGTGGCGCCCGTCGCGCAACGCGCCGCCGGCGCACTTCCGCCTGTTCCACGAGGCGTCGTGGGGGCTCGTGATCTACGACGAGGTCCACCTCCTGCCCGCGCCGATCTTCCGCGAGTCGGCCTACCTGCAGGCCCGCCGTCGCCTGGGCCTGACGGCCACGCTCGTGCGCGAGGACGGCCACGAGGGCGACGTGTTCGCGCTCATCGGCCCCAAGCGCTTCGACCTGCCGTGGAAGGCCCTGGAGCACCAGGGCTGGATCGCCACCGCGCGGTGCATCGAGGTGCGGGTGGCGCTGTCGCCCGAGGATCGCCTGCGCATGGTCACGGCCAGCGCCAAGGAGCGCTACCGCATCGCGGCCCACAACGCGCGCAAGGGCGCCATCCTCGACAAGCTCCTCGCCCGTCACGCCGACGAGCAGGTCCTGGTGCTCGGCACCTACCTCGACCACCTCGGCTTCCTCGCCCGGCGGTTCGGCATCCCGGTGATCTCGGGCGACACGCCGCTCGACGAGCGGCGCGCCCTCTACCAGCGGTTCCGCGACGGCGAGCTGCGGGTGCTGGCGCTGTCCAAGGTCGGCAACTTCTCGGTCGACCTGCCGGGCGCGTCGGTGGCCATCCAGGTGTCGGGGAGCTGGGGCAGTCGCCAGGAGGAGGCCCAGCGCCTCGGCCGCGTGCTCCGACCCAAGGCGGGCCAGAACCAGGCGTGGTTCTACAGCCTCGTCACCGCCGACTCGCCCGAGCAGGAGTACGCCGAGCGCCGCCAGCTCTTCCTCACCGAGCAGGGCTACCCCTACCGCATCGAGCGCGCGTCGTGACGGCGTCGGCCGAGGTCGTCAGCGTGCTGCAGGTCGCCGATCCGGTCCTCTGGGCCGAGCTGGAGGCGATCGTCCCCCTCGACGCCCACGTCACCGAGGTGATCGACGACCGGCGGCGCGTGGTGGACGCCGCGTTCGAGCGGGAGCTGCTCCCGGAGCTGCGCGGGCGCGTGCTCGTGCGCTACGCGCGGCGCGATCCTGGCGAGCGGTCGGAGACGGTGGCCCACCTCGTGGAGGAGGTGGCGTCGCTGCGGGCCGAGCACCGCCGCGTGCTCGCCGCCGCCCAACGCCACGCGCTCGACGATGTGGTGATCGGTCGCCACGCGTGGGACCCGGTCCACGACGCGCCTGCCGTCCGTGCGCTGCACGGGCTCGGCCTGATCACGGCCGTCCCCGAACAGGACGCCGCCCCCTACGAAGGCCGCTACCGCCTCCACCCCGATCTGCCGCCGCCGCCACCCGTCCCCTACGACTTCACCGAGGCGGTGATGGACGAGACCGACGACCTGTCGACGGCAGGCCCCGGGGTCCTCGGCCTGCTGCACGACATGGCGTCGCTCGCCGCAGCACTCACCCACGACGACACCCGCGTCACCCACGCCGGCACGGTCACGGTCGCCGACGCCCGCAAGCTCGGGCGGCGCCTCGCCGACGACGGCCTCGCCACGGCTGGCGCCCTGGAGACCCACCCGCGCTGGAGCCGCGCGCTACGGGGCCTGCACGCGCTGCACGTCGTCACCCTCGACCCGCTCGCCCGCGTGCTGCACCTCGACCTCGGCCTGGAGGCCACGCTCGCCGGCACCACCGAGGAGGCCACCGACCGCCTCGTGCACAAGCTCGTCGATCGCGACCTGCACGTGGTGGTGCCCGCGATCCGGGCGGCCCTCGCGCAAGCCGGTCCAGGCGCCGTCGACGAGCTGGTGTTCCTGGAGCTGCTGCGCGACCAGCACCGTGACGTGCTGATCCCGCCCTGGGAACGCGACGGCGAGCGGGTCTACCCCGCCCTCGAGGGCGAGCCCCACCGTCCCTACGACGACGACGGCTTCGAGGTCGTCGAGACGCGGATGATCCACGCCGTGCTCGCGCGTCTACAGCGCACCGGCCTGCTCCGCCGCGCGCCCGGGGTGTTCGCGGCCACGCCGGACGGACGACGCTGGGCCGCGGCGTCGACCACCCCGTTGCCGCCGGTGTGGGTCACGGGCGACCTCGAGGTGATCGTGCCCCCGGACGCCGTCACCCCGTGGGAGCGGTTCCAGCTCGAGCGCCTCGGTCGCTGCCAGCAGCGCGACGTCGTCGACCGCTACCGCCTGGAGCGCGCAGACCTCGAGGCGTGGCTCGCCTGGCACGACGTCGACGAGGCGCTCGCGCTGCTCGAGCGCCGCTGTCCGGCCGTGCCGCCCACCGTCAGGGAGACGTTGACGTCGTGGGCGACGAGTGCCCTGCGGATCGTGCTGACGCGGGGCGTGCGGCGGGCTTGAGCATCCCGGCGGTCTTGCCCATGAGCCCCAGCACCACCCACGGCAGCACCAGCAGCGTGGCCGCTGCAATCGCCGTTTCGCCCGACATCCACGACGTGGACGCCGCCGCGACGAGCGGCTTGCCCGACAGGCCGAGCTTGGCCCACCACGACCCGTACAGCGCCAGGAACAGCCACACGTAGTTGCGACGGGCGCGCACCGCGAGGGCCTGCCAGATGCCGACCGGCGAGCTCGGAGCGTGCAGGCTCGCCGCGATCGCCTCCTGCCATCCCGGCAGCGACGGACCGCCGAGCATGGGCGCGAAGAAGCCCGCCTCGAGCGTGTGCACGCGCTCGCGGGACACCTCCATCTCGCAGTAGCGACGGGCCTCCAGCCCGGCGAACACGCAGCCGAGCACGTACGGGAGCAACAGCACGTCGTGCGGCGCCTCGGGCTGACCGAGCGTGAACGTCACCGTGGCGACCACGGCACCGAGCGCCCAGTTCGTCGTGGTGTCCAGACGCACGCGGTACGTCGTCATCCGACCGAGCTCGCCTCGGTACAGGTGCACCAGCGCCGTCTCGTGGGCGTGCGGATCGTTCATGACCCCTCCAAGACCGGATCCTGCCAGCATTCGCTGTGCCAGTGGGGTGCGATCCCGCCACACGGTCGGCAAGCGACGGGATCCAACCGATCCGGGGGACCCGACTCGACACGAGATGTCTCAGAAACCGGTTCGAAACCGGGAATCCTAAACACTCGTCCAACACACCCGATAGCCGCCAGGACGCGCCGCATTGGGTAGCGACGCGACGTGCTGATCCGGAAGCAGGGTCCGGATCGACAGGGGTCACCATGAACATGCGCATCTCGAGCCGAAGCGCCATCGGCTTGGGCGCCCTCGCTGTGGGGGTCGCCCTCTTCTCGTGGCATCCACCAGATCCAGCCACACCACCTCCGATCCAGGACGTGCTCGTCGATGTCGGCGACGCCGCGGCGCTGGCGTCTCGGATTGGTGCAACCGTGGTGCATCCTGTCGGGCGGGGCGGCGTGGCCCTCCTGCGCGGACCGGACGCGCTCGCGCGTGCCCACGCCGACCCGCAGGTGCGCACCGTGCGCGAGGCCGGGCAGACCCACGGCACGCTGGATCTGCTCGGCGTTCCGCTGCTGTCGGTGCCGCCCGGGGCCACCCCCCACCGCTGGTACATGGACCACCTCGGCCTCGCCGACCCCGCCGACGCCGTCGGCGGCACGGTCGCGCTGCTCGACTCCGGCGTGGCCTACCCCTCGCTGCTCGCGCCGCTGAGGGCCATCCCCGACCCGCTCGTCGGGGTGTCCATCCACCACCCGGTCGACGTGGTCGACGGCGATGCCTACGCCGGCGACGAGCACCAGCACGGGTCCCACCTCGCGGCGACGATGGTCGGCCGCGGTGCGGGCGACGAAGGCGTCGCCACCGGGGCGCGGCTCACGCCGATCCGCATCCTCGACGCGAACAACGCCGGCGACGAGTGGACGCTGGTCGAGGGCCTGTACGAGGCCATCGACGCCGACGCCGACGTCGTCAACCTGTCGGTGTCGTTCGCGACCGGGTACGCCCCGTCCGACGCGCTCCTCGACGCCCTCGACGCCGTGTCCGACGCCGGGATCGTGATGGTCGCGGCCGCCGGCAACGACGGCGCCGCCGACCCCACGTGGCCCGCGGCCAGCCCGCTGGTGATCGCCGTGGCCGCCACGGCGCTCGACGCGAGCGGCGGGCTGACGCTCGCGCCCTACGCCAACCGCGGTCCCACGCTCGACGTGCTGGCCCCCGGCGGTCGCCTCGACGCCGACGTCGACGGGGACGGCCTCGTCGACGGCATCGTCGCCGAGACGATCGACCTGAAGAACCCGTACGCCGAGGGCCTGTGGATGGGCGCGGGGTCGAGCCAGGCCGCCGCCCTCGTGTCCGGGGCCGTGCTGCGCCTGCTCGACGCCGGCGTGCCCGCCCGCCACGTCCGCGCCGCCCTCCAGGCCGGCAGCACCGGCAACCGCGTCCGGTTCTCGATCGGTCCGCGTGCCCTCTCCGTGGGTGACGTCGACATCGCCCGCGCCCTGTCCGCCTACCAGGCGGGCGCCCGCGACTTCGCCCTGCGCGGCGCGATCCTGCCGTTCCTCCAGCCCGATGCCAGCGGCACCCGCGTGCGCCCGGCCGCGCTCGTGTCGCTCACCGACCGCGCCGGCCGTCGGCCCATGGGCCACGCCGAGGCCTGGATCCGCGTGCACGGCACCACCTCGACGCTGCTGCACTGCGCGCCGGACGGTCGCCGCAGCGTCTGCGTCGCCACGGGCGGCACCTGGGTCGACATCGACGACGAGGCGGGCTGGGAGATGTCCTTCGACGCCGTCACCGTCGGCGGGATGGCGGTCACCTTCCGCCCCACGCGCACCCAGTGGGTGACCGAGGCGTGGGAGATGATGATGACGGCGCTGGCCGACCAGGGCCAGACCACCGACCGCGGCCTCGCCATCGCGTGGACCGCCGACGTCGACCCGCTCCTCGGCGACGTCGCGCCCGGCTACACGCTGCTCGATCTGTCCGCGGGCCACGCGCTCGCGCCGTCCGGCGTGGTGATGACGCCTCCGGCCTTCGACCACCACACCGACGCCGCCCCGCTGCTCATCGACAACGACGGCACGGGCTTCTCCACCTCGCCCATGGGCTACACCTCCGGCGAGCTGCGCACCACCCGTCGCTCCTACGACACCGTCGACAGCGGCCAGCGCTACAACGGCGGCCAGGACACCACCTACGTCACGATGAAGGGCACGGCCTACGGGTCCGAGCCCGTGGGCTGGCGCGCGACCGACCTGGTCGCGCCGCGCGACGGCACCGACATCGCCGACCTCCTGGACGTCCCCAACAGCGCCGTCGATCTCGTCGACCTCCACGTCCGGGGCGGCGACCTGGTCGGGACGGCCTCGCTGCAGCAGCTCGGGGACGGCGGCTGGCGACCCGGTGGCGACCGCGACGGCGCGGTAGACTGGCTGGTCTCGGAGCTGAGCGTCTTGCTCGGATGGTGAGGGGATGGTGACGACCCTGCCCGACAGCGAGCGCACGGAGGTCCGCGCCGGCGACACCGTCGGGCCGTGGCGTCTGCACGCGCCGCTCGGGTCGGGCACGTTCGGCACGGCCTGGGAGGCCGTGGGGGCCGACGGGCGCCGCGTCGCCGTCAAGCTCCTCCGCGAGGCGCCGGGCGACGAGGTCAGGGCGCTCGCCTCGGTCAGCCACCCGGCCGTCGTCGGCTTCGTCGGGGCCGGCACCGCGCCGGTTCCCCACATCGCGATGGAGCTCGCGCACGGGCCGTCCCTGGATCGTGCCCACCCGCTCGACCCGGCCACCGAGGTGCCGGCCCTCCTCGGCACCCTCGCCGACGCCCTCGCCTTGCTGCACGCTGCCGGCGTGGCCCACGGCGACGTCAAACCCGCCAACGTCGTCCTCGCCGACAGCGACCCGACGCGCCCGTTCCTCGTGGACTTCGGCACGGTGGGCACGAGCGGCGGCACGCCACGCTACGCCGCGCCTGAGCGGCTGCGTGGGGCGCTGCCGTCGGCAGCGGCAGACGTGTTCGCCCTCGGCAGGCTCGCGCGGGAGCTCCTCGGCACCGACGACGACGACCCGCGAGGTTGGGCCACCCTCGACGACGGCAACGACGCAGGCCCGCCGTGGCTGCTCGATCTGCTCGACGCGATGGTGGTGGACGACCCGCTGCGGCGCCCCTCCGCGGCGCACGTCGCCGACCGTGTGCGCGACCGGAAGGTCGTGCTGCCGATCCCGGGCACTGAGACCGTCTTGCGGCGTGCGGGCCTCGTGCACGCCGCCCGCACCGACGAGGCCAGCGTCCTGGACGCCTGGTGGGCCGAGGGTGGCGTCCTGGTGATCGCCGGCGGTCCGGGCTCGGGCAAGAGCCACCTGCTCCGGCGGATCGCCATCGAGGGCGCCGCCCGCGGCATGCCGGTGGCCTGGCTCGATCCCGCCACCTTGGCCGACACCCCGGTCCTGTCGGGAACGATCGGCCTCGGGGACGACGTCGAGCGCTGGCGAAAGCGCCACCGCGACCTCCTGGAGCGGTGGGAGGACCGCCTCGTCGTCACCGTCAGCGACCGCGGCTTCCTCGGGTCGCTCCACGATGCGTACCTCCTCGAGCTCGGCCCGCTGTCGGTCGAGGAGGTCGACGCGATGTTCCGGGGGTTGCTGGGCGCCAGCTCGCTCCCGGCGGATCTGCCCCACCTCGGCCGCAAGGCCGCCGGCGGTTCGCCCCGTCGCCTGGTGGCGTGGCTCGGTGAGGCGACGCGCTGCGGCGCCCTGTGCTGGCAGGACGGCCACTGGGTCCTCGACCGTGTCGCCGCCAGCGCCGCCAGCATCGACGTGCCCCAGGCCGAGATCCCGGTCGACACCGCGCCCACCACGGTCCGCAAGCTCGCGAGCGCCCTGGCGCTGCGGCGCAGCGGCGCGCCCGTGCCCTGGATCGCGGCCGTCACACGGCTGGCCCTGCGCGACGCCGACCAGGCGCTGCAGTGGCTCGAAGACCGGCACATGATCGTGGTCGACAGCCAGCGTGTGCGCTGGTCCGACGACGCCACGCGCCTGGCGTGGCTGCCCGACCCGGCCGAGGCCGAGCACCTCCACGCCCGGTGGCTCGACGTCGCCCGCAGCGCAGCGCCCGATCGCCCGGCGGCCTACGCGGAACACCTGCTGGTCGCACCGCCCGACCTGCTCGCCGACGAGGCCGAGCGCTGCTTGACGGCCCTCGCCGCCACCGACGCCCGTGCCGCCACCCAGCTGGGCCGGGCGATGATCGGGCGCTCCACCCTGCCCGCCGTCCACCTGGCGGTGGCGCGGATGCTGACGGCGGTGGGTGCGGTCGACGAGGCGCTGACCCTCCTCGACGGGCTCTGCCACGACGCCGTCGCATCGCCGTCGCGCGCCCGCGCGCTCCTGCTCCGCGCCCACCTGCTCAGCGGGCACCGCGCCCGCCACCAGGACGCCCTCGACGACATCGCCCGCGCCCGTGCCCTCGACATCGCCCACCTCCGACCCGACCTCGACGTCGCCGAAGCGCGCGTGCTGCGCGGCGCAGGGTTGCTCGACGCGGCCCTCGCCGTGTGCTCCCGCATCTCCGACGCGCCCGTCCCCGCCGATCCGACCGCCGTCGCCCACTGGCTCCAGATGCGCGGCATCCACGCCCAGTGCCTGCTCCAGTCGCGCAGCGCAGGCGCCGCGGCCGAGCTGCTCGACGCCATCGGCCCCGATGTCGGCGCGGGCACGCGGGAGCGCGCCCTGCTCGACACCATCCATGCGCGCATCCTGTTCCACGCGGCGCGCCTCGACGAAGCCGCGGAGCGCTTCGACGCCGCCGCCCGCGAGGAGTCGCTGCTGCCGGCCCTCGACCGGGCCCGCCTGCTCAACAACGCCGCCGCGGCCCGCTACCAGGGCGGCGACCGCGACGGCGCACGTCGCCGCTGGCAGGAGGCGCTCACGATCTTCTCCCGGCTCGGAGCCGAGATCGAGTGCGTCCGCGTCCAGACCAACCTGTGCGTCGCCTGGTCGGAGAGCGGTCGGGTCGAGCAGGCCGAGCAGGCCGGACGCTGGGCGGCCACCCACGCCGAGGCGCTGGGCGAGCCCGAGCTGCAGGCCGTGGCCACGGGCAACCTCTGCGACCTCTGGCTCGCCGAGGGCGATCTGCGCGAGGCCGAGCCGTGGCTCGACCTCACCGAAGCCCTCGCCGACACCCACCGCCTTGCGGGCGAGCAGGTGGAGAACGCCCGGCGACGGGCTGAGCTCGCCGTCCGGCGCCGCGCCGACGACGCGCTGGTCACCTGCCTGCGCGCCGTCGACATCGCGTCGCAGCACGACGACGCCGTGCAAGCCGCCCGGTCCGGCGCCCTCGCGGCCGTGTGCTACGCCCGGTTGGCCGATGTCGCGGCCACCGACGAGGCCCTGCGCCAGGTGGTAGAGACGCTGGTGCGCAGCGGCGCCACCGGCGAGCTCGCCGACGCGCGCCTGTGGGCCGCGCTCGCGTGGTCGGAGGTCGGCGAGGAGGAGCGCGCCCGCGACGAGCTCGACCGCGCCGAGGTGTGGGCACGCGAGGTCGACCACGCGCCGTTCCTGCGTCGGGTGCGCACGCTGGCCAGCCAGCTCGGTCGCGCCACCGACCAGATCCGCGACGCGCGCTTCCGCACGCTGACCACCGCGATGGAGGCGGCACACCGCGCCGACGACCTCGACACGGCGCTGCAGCGCCTCGTCGATGCCTGCCGCACGATGCTCGACGCCGATCGTGTCGCGCTCCTGCTCGGCCCGAACCTCGTCGAGACGGCCAGCGCCCAGCGCGACGCCGCGCCACGGAGCGCCGCGCCCCGCTCCATCGTCCGGCGGTGCGCGCGCCTCGGCCGGGAGATCGTGGCCCCCGCGATCGAGGAGCGCGGTGACCTCGGCAACGCGGCGAGCCTGAAGCACCTGCGCGGCGGCGGCGCCCTGGCGATCCCGCTGCACGACGGCCCGGACGTGCTCGGCGTGCTCTACGTCGACGGCTGCCTGCTCGACCGCGAGGAGCTCCGGCCGACGATGCGCGGCGCGCGGGCGGTGGCCGCCCACGCCGCAGCCCTCGTCGCACGCGACACCCTCGCCCACGAACGCGAAGCCACGCAGGCCCGCCTCGACGCGATCTCGCACGCCGCCGACGGCCTGCTCGGCCTCGTCAGCCACGAGCTCCGCACCCCGCTGCACACCATCCTCGCCACCGCCGAGCTCCTCGGTCGCGCCGACGAACGGTCCGCTGCCGACGCTGCCGACGGCCTGCGCACGATCGAGGACGCCGCGCGCCGCCTCCTCGGCGCCGTCGAGGACATGCTGGTCGTGTCGGACGTGGCGGTGCGCAGCCGCGGCACCCCCGAGAACGTCGATCTCGGCATCCTCGGCCGCGACATCGTCGACCGCTGGGCGCGACGCGAGGTCGCCGCCGACCGACACCTCCACGTCGACGCGCCCCCCATGGGCGACCGGCTGCTCAGCCTGCCCCGCCGGGCCGTCGACGACGTGGTCGACCGCCTGATCGACAACGCGATGCGCCACGCGGCGCCCGGGCCCGTCCACGTGCGGTTCCTCGCCGACGACGGCGCCACGCTCGCCGTCGAGGTCGCCGACCGCGGTCCGGGACTGCCCGCCTCGGTGCGCGCACCCCAGACCGGCGCGTTCGCCGTCGACACCACCACGGTGGTGGCCCGCGACGCCCAGGGCCTCGGCCTCGGCCTCGCGGCGTGCCGGCGCCTTGTCGCGGGGCTCGGCGGCACCCTCGAGCTCGTCGATCGCCCCGGCGGCGGCACGCTCGCGCGGTTCCGCATCGTCGCCCCGACCGCACGCCCCACCGACCGGCGCACCCTGCACGGGTCGGCGTCGATCCCCGACCGCGTGCTGGTGGTCGACGACCACCCGGTGAACCGACGCCTCCTCGAGCAGATGGTGCGCAGCCGCGGCCTGATGGTCGACGTGGTCGACGGCGGTCTCGCCGCGTGCGACGCCGTGGCCCGCCAGCACTACCTCGTCGTGCTGATGGACTGTCACATGCCCGGCGTGGACGGCGTCGAGGCCACGCGGCGGATCCGGCAGCTCCCCGGCATCACGGGCGAGATCCCAATCTTCGCCGTCACCGCCGACACCCGCCCGGCCTTCCACGCCGCGTGCCGCGCCGCAGGCATGGACGAGGTCCTCACCAAGCCGGTCGCCCTGGCGTCGGTGTCGGAGGCCCTCACCTCGGCGCGCGCGCTGTGGTTCGCGGCCACCACGTGATCGGGTCTAGGCCCCGAACGTCAGCACGACGCTGCCCGCGCCGGGCGCCGGGTAGCGGGTGCGGAACCCACCGACGTCGCGCTCGACCTGGTCGCCCCACGGCGCGTTCTCGCGGCTGCGCGCGTTGAACACGAGCTCGGGCGAGACGGCGCTGTGCACGATCACGCGCGCCACCGCCTCGGCGTCGGGGTGATGGAACCGCGTGCCGTCCGAGGAGAACACCCAGATCGGACAGCGCACGGCGCGCACGAGGTCGGCGGTGACGTTGCTGCGGCTGCCGTGGTGCGGGAGCTTGAACGCGTCGAGCGCCAGGGGAACGTCGGGGGACACGGCGCGGATCGCGGCCTGCAGCGTCGACGCGTGGGCGTCGCCGGACAGCAGCACCGAGGCCCCCTCGCACCGGGCGAGCAGCACGATGGAGCTGCCGTTCGCAGCACCGTGATCGGACGGCGTCTTGCGGGCGGCCAGGTCTTCGAGGTCCTCCCGGAACTCCAGCACGGGGGGCGGCCCCAACAGCTCCAACCCCGCCGGCTCGGTCTCGGGCACGAACGCGCCCTCCCCCACCTTGTCGAGCCACGTGTCGCGCATCGTGTCCATGCTGGGCCGGTCGGGTCCGAGGACCTGGAGCACCATCCCGTCGCCGAGGTCGATCGACGGGACCCCGTCCGGTCCGAGGCCGACGGCGCGTCGGTCGAAGGCCTGGTTCCACGGCTGGCCAGTCTCGTAGAGCCACCGCGACAGGCGATCACCCTGCTCGGGCCCGAGCACCTCCAGGCGGGTGTTCTCCGGCACCCGACCACCGTCGAGGTGGACGTACCCGTTGAACCACACGTCGCCGAAGCGCAGCCCCGGCACGGGGTCGTCGCCGGTGACGAGCTGGAGCAGGGCGCCGATGTGATCGTCGTCGACGTGCGTGATCACGAGCAGCTCGAACGCACGCTCCGCCTCCGGGAGCGCCATCAGCCGGGCCCGCAGGGTGTCGTCGAACCCCGTAGGGCCGCCGTCGATGAGGATCCGCCGCGCAGGCGCTCCCCAGGTCACGAGGATGGCGTCACCCTGGCGGGCGGAGAGCAGCTCGACGGTCCACATGGGCACCTCAGGGGGTCGGGTCGGACACGCGCGTGGTGAACAGCCGGTCCCACACGAAGCGATCGCCGTCGGCGAGCAGCCCGTCGAGCGCCTCCTGGACCGCGTCGTCCGGACCGGCGCGCAGCCGCGCGCGCAGGCCCGCGAGCAGCATCGACAGCCCGTCCGTGCACAACGGCAGCCCCCGGCCCGCCGCCTCGATCCACGCCAGCCGCGCCGCGTCGCGCTCGCCTTCGTCGTCGAGCAGCCGCGCGTGGAGCACGAGGCCATCCGGCAGCCAGGGGAACCAGTTCGCGAGGTTGGCGAACCACGGCCGCACGGGCCCGGTGGTGCCGAGACGCACCAGGACGTAGGCGCCGAGCACAGCGCGCACCGGATCCGAGACCTTGTCCGCCAGCGCGTCCTGCGCGTGACGTGCCGCCAGCGCTCCCGCCGTGAAGACCGCCTGCCGCTCGACGTACGACGCGAGCGCGACGAAGCCGGGATCGCCGTGGACCACCACCTCGACGGCGTGGGCCGGCGCCCCCGCAGCGCGCTGCACCTCACACACCGTCCGGCGGCCGCCGTCCAGCGGCAGCGCGACGCGCACCTCCGTTCCACCGTCGACGTACCGGAGGAACGGCACGGCCTGTGGAGACGCCGCCAGGGTGACCGACCACCGCACGCCCAGCCGTCCGGGCATCCGCACCACCGCGCCATCGAGGGCCCGGCCGTGACCGTCCACCAGCTCGGGGGGGCGCTCGGGGGACACCGACGGGATCACCACGCGGCCGAGCCGATCGAGCGACTCGACCCCTCGCGGCACCGCGGCAGGCACGGGCGACCACGGCGGCACCCGCTTCGGCGGGGGCGCGCCGAGCACAGCGACGGTCTCGCCCCCGTCCCGGACCTGGACCAGATCCTGGACGGTGGCGCCCGTCGGGAGCACGGCCGACACCTGGTACAGCCCCGGCGGGACCTCCACCGGGTCGACGCCGAGCTGCGTGCGGACGTGTCGGAGGCGTCCGTCGCGGACGGTGACGGCCACCGACGGGGCGACGTCGTCGCCGACGGCCGCGAACACGATGCGGAGGGTGCCGCTCATCCGCCACCTCCGACGTCGGCCGCCACCCGTAGGGTGGTGCCGGGCGTGGCCGTCACGATCCTCGAGCGCCCCACCCAGGCGCTGCCCGCCGGCACGTCGACGACCACGCGGTAGATCCCTTCGCGGACGTCCCAGGACGGATCGGGCTCGCAGGGCGTGGCGCCGTGGACCTCGAGGTCTTCCGCGTCCCGCAGGCTCGCGGTGCACACGCCCCGGGCCGGATCCGGCGCCACGTTCACCTGCACGGTGGCCGCGCCGTCCACGCGATGCAGCATCGCCGGCGCGCCGGGCACGCCGCCGAGCACCGGCTCCTGCACCACCCCCACCTCCGCCGCCCGACGCGCCATGGCGGGGTGCAGCGCCTCCCACAGGGATCCCACCCGGACGCCGAACCCGTCGAACGTGTCGTCGGGAGGATGGACCGCCGGACCGTCGAGGCATTCGAGCAGCGACTGCACGAACAGCGTGCCCGTCGCCGCCTGGCCGTACGACACGGTGTCCTCGGCGGTGCTGAAGAACGCCGGCTGGCTGGCGGCCCCACGCCCGGCGGGGGCGTCGAAGCCGAGCGCCCCCTCGAAGCGATCGTAGCGACGCGCCACCGCCGGGCGCTGCCGACAGGCGTCGAAGAAATAGAACTGCGTGCTCGCGGTGCCCGGCCGCGCCATGCCGTCGAGCACGGCCCCCAGGTCGACCGCGCCGTGGAACAGGTTGCGGTTCGGACGCCCGAAGTCGTGCAGCAGCAGCACGCCGCCATCGCGGGTCAGCTGCACCCCGTGCCCGGCCAGGTAGAGGATGCCGGTGTGGGCCGGATCGGCGTCACACCGCGCCTTCCACGCGAAGAGCGCGTCCTCGACGGCGGACCGGTCGGGCAGCTGGTCGCTGGGCGCCACGCCCACCGCGACCTCGGCCGGCGACGGCGCGAGCAGGACGTGCAGCGAAGCGAGCTGACCGACGGGGGGTCGGTAGGTCCCTTGCAGCCACCGGGCGACCCGGTGCGCCGACACGGCCGCACACGACAGCTGCCCGAGCGCGAAGCCTTCGCCGACCTCGGACGGGTCGTCGCCACCCGGCAGGTGGAGGTAGCTGCTGACACCGACGACCAGCGCGTGGGACGCCGGTCCCTCGACGGCGGCGTCGACCCAGTGGTCACCCGACATCCACCCCTTCCCTCCTCGGCGACCGTAGCACGCCACCACGACGCCCTGGCCACCGTCCTGTTCGCGGGACGCACCCCCCTCGCATCGGGTGTTGACGGGCGCCGTCGGACGGCCGTAGCGTGGTCCCAGCGACGGGCGCCCCGTCGACGGTGGAGACCTCCCATGCGCCACATGTCCGTTTCGTCCGTGATCCTCTCCGCCCTGTGCGGCCTCGGGATCGCGGCCTCGTGCACGTCGTCCACCCCGACCGACGACGACACCGACGTCGACACCGACACCGACACCACCCCGGCCGCCGTGTGCGGCAACGGCGTGGTGGAGGGCGACGAGGTGTGTGACGACACCCAGAACGACGGCGGGGAGGGGGGCTGCCTCCCGGGTTGCGTGGGGGTGCAGACCTGCGGCGACGGCACCACCAACGGCACCGAACAGTGCGACGACGGCGGCACGGCGGACGACGACGGCTGCGACCACACCTGCATGTTCGAGGGCGAGACGCTCACCACCGAGCTCACCATCACCTGCACGCTCGGCGAGGCCACGCTCTCGGTCCCGGTCACCCTCACCACCAACGCCAACGCGCCGCTCGTCGCGGGCGGCATGGTCACCCTGTCCAACCGCATCGTCGCCACGATCACGCCGAGCATCGGCGACCTGATCCTCGCCGTGGGCACCGATCAGGTCACCGTCGCCGACCTCGCGTTCGAGCTGACCGCCACCGGCGGCGACGTGTCGACGATCACCCTCGGCAGCGCCGCCACGCCGTTCACCATGGACGTGGACGCCGACGACGACGAGGCCGCGGACGACTACGACCTGACGTCCGACCTCGAGGCCACCGTCGTCACCCACGACGGCGGCACCGATCCGATCACGCTGCAGCTCACCGGCCTGTCGGTCAGCCTGGCCGACGTGCCCGTGCTCACCACCCTCGAGCTGAACGTGCCGGAGGACGACCCGGAGGCGGTGGTGCAGTGCGAGCTCCCCGAGATCAACCCCGTGGCCACCATCGCCCTGACCACCGTCGAGTGATCCCGAACCTCCTGTGAGGGTTCGACGGTTCGCCCGTTCCATGCCAAGATCCACCGGGTGCGTCCGCGACCGTTCCCGCCGCGGACCCCCGACCACGCCCCGCCCCGGAGTGTCCCATGCGTCACCTGCTCCCCGTGTTCCTGCTCGCCAGCGCCTGCGCGGCCCAGGCCGACCTCGCCGACAACCCCCTGCCGCCGCCCGCGCCCATCGCGCTCGACGCGTCGGCCCTCGTGCCGGGCAGCCCGCTCACGCTCACCGTCACAGGGTCCAACCCGGGCGCCACGGTCTACCTGTTCGCCTCCACCACCGGCACCGGCGCGGGTCCGTGCCACCCGAGCGGCAGCCCCTGTCTGGGCATCCTCGGCTCGTTCATCCTCGGCCGCGGCACCGCCGACGCCACCGGCACCACGGTCATCCAGCGCAACGTCCCCGGCGGCCTGCCCTACAGCGACGTGTGGTTCCAGGCCGGCAGCCTGTCGCCCGGCCAACGCGTCACCAGCGACGTCGTCCACCGCGTCTCGGGCGACCACGACCTCGACGGCTTCGCCGGCGCCGACGACTGCGACGACAACGATCCGCTCGTCACCGGCCCGTGCCCCCCGGCCTGCGACCGCTGGATCGCCACCTACGATCTCGAGGGCAGCGTCTTCTCGATCGACGCGCTCGTCGACTTCGACATCACCGTCACCCAGCCCTACAGCGCCGACGACCACATGGGTCCGGGCACGATGGTGGTGCGCTTCGAGGACGACGGCGGCGCGCCCGGGGGCGGCAACGCCGAGATCCTGTCCTACAGCCTCACGCAGAACTTCGTCACCAGCGCGTTCGGGCTGGTCACCATCACCACCGACCTGCAGAACGACGCCGGGCCGCAGACCTGCGGCGTGAGCACGGGCACGCTCGCCGGCACCACGCTCGGCTGGGACGTGGGCGCCATGACCGACTACTGCTCGGTGGGCACGATCTCGTGCGCCGGCATCCTGTGCGGCACGTCGGGCGCGCCGCCGTCGGGCACGCCTCAGTCCATCAACGACTGCAGCGACTTCCCGCTCAACGACTTCACGTTCAGCAGCGACCTCACGACCTTCTCGAGCACGCCCGTGGTGGTGTCGTCCGACGCGAACCAGACCACCACGATGACGTTCCAGGGTACGATGACCTCGCTCACGCTCGACACGTCCGGCGACGCCTGCACCTGCCCGTGAGCGCCCGCGCCCGCTGCAGGAGAGCCCCACCGTGAGCCGTGAGCCGTGAGCCGTGAGGCCCCCACGTCCTCGACCCTCCCCGCGCCCGGCGACCCCGACTGGCACAGCCGCGTCGAGGCGCCCCGCGTGGTCGACGACCCCGACGCCGTGCCGTGGGACGACACCGCCGAGGTCGTGGTGGTCGGCTTCGGGGGGGCGGGCGTCTGCGCCGCCCTCCAGGCCCGCGAGCTCGGCGCCGACGTGCTCTGCGTCGACCGTGCCGGTGGCGGCGGCGCCACGGCGATCAGCGGCGGGGTCGTCTACGCCGGGGGCACGCGCTTCCAGCAGGCCAACGGCTACGACGACACGCCCGAGGCGATGTTCCGCTACCTCGGCCTGGAGACCGACGGCTGCGTCAGCGACGCCACGCTCCAGCGCTTCTGCGCGCAGTCGAACGCCAACCTGACGTGGCTGGAGGGCCACGGCGTGCCGTTCGAAGGCAGCCTCTGCCCGGTGAAGACGTCGTACCCCACCAACCGCCACTACCTGTACTACTCGGGCAACGAGGCCATCGACACCTACGCCGCCGTCGCGAAGCCGGCCCCGCGGGGGCATCGCGCCAAGGGTCGCGGCCTGCCCGGTGCGGCGCTCTACGCCCCGCTGCAGCGCGCCGCGGCCGCCGCGGGGGTCCGCAGCCTCACGCGGGCCACCGCCCGCCGCCTCGTCGTCGACGGCGGCGGCCGGGTCGTCGGTGTCGAGGTCGACGTCGTCGCCGGTGCCTGGGCCCGCTGGCGCCACCGCTTCTGGTGGAACCTCGCGTCCCGCGTGAAGAACTACGCGCCGTCGCTCGCGCGCACGTGCACCCAGCGGTGCGAGCGGCTGGAGCGCACGGCCAGCACGCCGCGCCGGCTGCGGGCCACCCGCGGCGTCGTGCTGGCGGCCGGTGGCTTCATCTACAACCGGCGGATGGTCGCCGACCTCGCCCCGGCCTACCGCCCCGGCATGCCCCTGGGCACCCCCGCCTGCGACGGCAGCGGCATCCGGCTCGGTCAGTCGGTGGGGGCCGCCGTCGACCGCATGGGCGTGGTGTCGGCCTGGCGGTTCATCAACCCGCCGCTGGCCTGGGCCAAGGGCATCTTCGTCGACAAGGCGGGCCAGCGCTACTGCAACGAGGCCGTCTACGGCGCCAAGCTGGGCCGGCACATGGTCGAGGAGCACGGCGGCGTCGGCATCCTGATCGTCGACGACGCGCTGCGACGCGAGGCCTTCCGTCAGCTCGGGCCCGGGCAGGCGCAGTGGTTCCAGCAGGCCCCCGGCGTGCTCAACATGCTCGCCAACAGCCGCTCGGCCCCCACCATCGATGCGCTCGCCCAGGCGATCAAGGTGCCCGCCGACGCGCTGCGGGCCACGCTGGACGCCTACAACGCGGCCGCCAGCGCCGGAACCCCCGACCCCTTCGGCAAGGCCGACGACTTCCGCCAGGCGATGCCCACCGGCCCGTTCCACGCGATGGACTGTGGCATCGCGTCCAAGCGCTTCCCCTGCCCCACGCTCACGCTGGGCGGCCTCGTGGTCGACGAGGCCACCGGCGCCGTCCGCCGCGGCGACGGGTCCACGATCCCCGGCCTGTTCGCGGCCGGACGCACCGCCGTCGGCGTCTCGTCGAACAACTACGTCAGCGGCCTGTCGATCGCCGACTGCGTGTTCTCGGGACGGCGCGCGGGCCGCAGCGCGGCGGGTGGCGACGCCGGGTAGCGCCCCCGCGGCTCACGGTGCCTCGTCCCCGGCGCGCACGCCGGCGATGCGGAACAGGCCCACCCGGGCCGACGGGTCGAGCTGCACGAGGCGGTCCGAGTCCAGCGAGCCGCCGCCGGCCGTCACCACCGCCACGGGCTCCAGCACGAACGCCTCGGCCATCGCGGCACACAGGGGGTCGAGGTAGGGCGTCGACGGCGGTCCGCGCCGGTCGCACGCCCACAGGGCACACCCGTCGTCGCCCGGGGCGATGCAGGTCCCGTCCCCGTCCGCGGCGCACGGCAGCGCCGCCAGATCGAGCCACGGCTCCAGCTCCGGGTGGGCAGGAGGCGACGACACCCGCTGGCGCGCGTCGAACCGCCACAAGCGTCCCCCCGCGTAGACCCGATCGCCGTCCGGTCCGGACCGCCCGGCCTCCGCCTGGACGCAGGCGAGGCCCTGCCACCAGTAGTGGCCGACCGCGGCCGGCGGATCGGCCAGGGCGGCGGCGACGGTCGACCAGCGCGGGCGGTCCGCCAGGCGGTTGTCGTGGGACATCAGGCCGGCGAGATCGACGCGGAGCGGGCGCAACATCGCGGCGTCGACCGGTGCCACCAGGTCCGTCGGTGCCAGCGTGTGCACGGTCGCCTCGGGCGCCAGGGCGTCGACGGGTCCGAACAGCAGGGTCACCTCCTGCTGGGTGGGCCACGCGTGGGTGAGCATGCCGCGCGCGTCGACCACCACGGCGAGCGCCACGGCGCCGACCGCTGCCGCCGCCCACCGGGCCGGCACGACCCCGCCGAGTCCCGCCCCCGCCAGCGCCGCCAGACCCCAGCCGAGACCGCTCGCGTCGCGCACGTAGAACGACACGCTGTCCTCGCCGACCACCACGAAGTGCAGGAACGTGGCGAACGCCTGCAGCACCACCACGACGGCTGCGGCCACCGGACGGCGTCGTCCCAGCCACGCCAGGCCCACGCCCGCCGCGACCACGACCAGCGGCGGCGCGAGCAGCGGATGCAGCAGGGGATGGACCCGCAGCACGCTGTCCACCACCCCCGGGAACGCCGGCCACGTGCCCGTGAACGGCCCGGCCGCGGCTCCCGTGAGCGCCACCCCCACCGCCAGCGCACCCCGTGCACCGACCGTCAGGCCCCGGGGCGACGCGAGGCGCCCGGCGATGGCCGCGGCAGCCCACACAGCACTCACCACGACCAGCGCCGGCAGGTGCGCCACGAACAGCCCGGTGGCCTCCAGCGGCTCGTCGTGGTGGAACAGGGCGCGGACGAAGCGCGCCGACCACAGCACGGCGAACGGCGCCGCGCCCCAGGCGGACCGCCACGCGACGGGTCCACGGGCCGGTGCGGCCAGCCCCACACCGAGCAGCAACGCCGGGAGGAACAGGAGCCCGTCCGCGCGGGTGGAGGCAGCGAGGTAGCCGGCGGCGCCGGCGATCACGGCGTCGCGCACCGTGCCGGTCCACCGCCACGCGACCACGCCGCAGGCCGCCAGCAACGACCACATCTCCCAGGCGCCGTAGCCCGACAGCGACGGTGCCAGCCGCAGGTGGAACGGCGCGAGCCCGAGCACGAACGCGGCGATCACGCCGGCGTGCCGACGCCCGGTGAGGCGCCACGTGAGCAGGCCGACGAGCAGCACCGACAGGCTCGCCGCCACGTGCCCCGCGCCCCAGGGACGAGCGCCCGCCGGCAGCAGCGGCTGGAGCACGCGCCAGGTGAGCAGGTGGGCCGGCCCGTGCTCGGCGTTGCCGAGGTCCGACCACGCATCCCGTGTCACCGCCGACCACACCTGCAGGCCGTGGTGGTTCATGTCGAGGATCGACCGCGGCACGACCGTCAGCCCGACCCCCTCGGACACGACCACCGCCGCGGCCAGCGCCGCCATCCACGCGGGGCCCTGCCGGCGCATCGCCCGCAGCACCTGGGGTGTCGCAGCCAGCACCGCGACGACCGCGGCGCCCATCGCGGCGGCGACCAGCGCCAGCTCCACGGTGAGGGCCGTCACGTCGTCCACGGAGCCCTCCGACAGGCGTGGGAGCGCGGAGGGTACGCGGACGTCGCCGGACCGGTCAAGCCGACGGGCCGTCGCCCAGGCCGGCGGCCGTGAGCACGTGACGCACGGCGTCGACCGACACGCTGTTGCCGATCAGCTTCCACGCGTGCGCCGCCGGGAGGTCGCCGAACGAGAACCCGGTCCCGAAGCCGTACAACGCCGCGATCTCCTCCGGAGCGAAGTACCGCAGCGCGGGGCCGCGGGGACCCCGTTGCCGCAGGTAGCTGCCCACGTAGACCGGCGATCGGCCATAGGCCCGGGTGAAACAGGCCGCCACGGCGTCCGGGCCGTCGGCGTCGACCACGTGCATGGCGTCACCGAACCGGGCGAGGAGGGCGTCGGGAACCGCGAGATCGTCGCGCCACGGCCCGACGTGGTCCGCCAGCGCCCGACCCGGCGCGGACGGTGACGGCGCCGGGTTCGCCCAGGGGGTCACGCCCTCACGACCGGCCACCAGGTACCAGCGGCGGCGCACGGCCGGCACCCCGAGCTCGGTGGGGCAGATCGTGCCCTCGGTCCACGTGTACCCGGCCGCGTCGAGCGTCTCGACGAGGCGGCCGTGAGCCCGTGAGCCCTGGAACCACGGTACATTCTCGAGGGCGACCCACGAAGGCCGCACGGTGCGGACGGCGCCGAGCAGGCGCAGGAAGGCGGCGCTGCGGCGGTCGTCGACGTCGGCCTGGGCGCCCCGGATGCCGTGGGGGGCGCACGGCGGCGACATCCACCACAGGTCCGCGTCGAACGCCGCGAGCCAGTCGTCCTTGACCGAGACGAGGTTCTTGACGTGGACGCGTCCGGCGTGGTTCGCCCGGTACACGGCGGTGGCGCGCAGGTCGTGGTCGACCGCGCCCACCACGGTCGCGTGGCCGTCCACCGCCCGGGCCGCTCCGCCGATGCCGGCGAACAGCTCGAGCACACGGCGGGGCGGTGCCACCATCGGCTACAGCATCTGGAAGAAGTCGTGGCCCTTGTCGTCGACCAGCAGGAAGGCGGGGAAGTCCTCGACCCGGATCTTCCACACCGCTTCCATGCCGAGCTCCGGGTAGTCGAGCACCTCGACGCTCTTGATGCTCTCGGCCGCGAGCACGGCCGCCGGTCCGCCGATGCTGCCCAGGTAGAAGCCCCCGTTCGCCTTGCAGGCGTCGGTGACCTGCTGACCGCGGTTGCCCTTGGCGATCATCACCATCGACCCGCCGTGGCGCTGGAAGAGGTCGACGTAGGGGTCCATGCGCTGGGCCGTGGTGGGCCCGAACGAGCCCGACGGCATGCCCTCGGGCTTCTTCGCGGGACCGGCGTAGTAGACCGGGTGGCGCTGGAAGTACTCGGGCAGGCCGTCGCCGCGATCGAGGCGCTCCTTGAGCTTGGCGTGGGCGATGTCGCGGGCCACCACCATCGTGCCGGTGAGCAGCACGCGCGTCTTGACGGGGAGCTCGGACAGCGCGGCGCGGATGGCGTCCATCGGCTGGTCGAGGTCGATGCGCACGCCGCCCTCGTCGCCGGCCTCGGCTTCGAGGAGGAAGCGCTCGGGGTGGTGCTCCATCTCCTCGAGCCACACGCCCTGCGCGTCGATGCGGGCCTTGATGTTGCGGTCGGCCGAGCACGACACGCCCATGCCCACCGGACAGGACGCGCCGTGGCGCGGCAGGCGGATCACCCGGACGTCGTGGGCGAAGTACTTGCCGCCGAACTGCGCGCCGATGCCCGTGCCCCAGGCCGCCTTCAACAAGCGCTGCTCGAGCGCGACGTCGCGGAAGGCCCGCCCGCCCATCGAGCCGGTGGTGGGCAGCTCGTCGAGCGCCTTGGCCGAGGCCAGCTTGACCGTCTTCAGGCAGGTCTCGGCGCTCGTGCCGCCGATGACGAAGGCGACGTGGTAGGGCGGACAGGCCGCCGTACCCAGCGTCTTCATCTTGTCGACCAGGAAGGCCTCGAGGCTGTCGGGGTTGAGCAGCGCCTTGGTCTGCTGGAACAGGTAGGTCTTGTTCGCCGACCCGCCGCCCTTGGCGAGGAACAGCAGCTCGTAGGTGCTGCCGTGGGTGGTGTACAGGTCGATCTGCGCGGGCAGGTTGTTGCCCGAGTTCTTCTCCTCGTACATCGTGAGCGGCACGACCTGGGAGTAGCGCAGGTTGTCGGTCTGGTAGGTCTTCCAGATGCCCTCCGACAGCGCCTCCTCGTCGTGGCCGTCGGTGAGCACGAGGTGGCCCTTCTTGCCGACGACGATGGCGGTGCCGGTGTCCTGGCAGACGGGCAGCGTGCCCTGGGCGGCGATCGCGGCGTTGCGCAGCAGCGTGCGCGCGACGTAGCGGTCGTTGTCGGTGGCCTCGGGGTCGGTCAGGATGCGGGCGACGCTCTCCTGGTGGCTCGTGCGCAGGTAGAACGAGCAGTCGTGCAGCGCCTGGCGGGCGAGCTCGGTGAGCACCTGCGGTGCCACACGCAGGAAGGTGGTGTCGCCCAGCTGCACCACCTCGACCCCGTCGCTGCCGAGGAAGCGGTAGCGGGTGGGGTCGGACGCCAGCGGGAACGGCTTTTCGTAGGCGAAGGCGGACATGGGCACCTCGAGGCGGGGCGCCCTGTATCCGGTCGCCGCGGCGCCGACCTACGCGGCCTTGGCGGCCCGGGCGGCCTTGCGCGCGGCGGACTCCTTGGCGAGGATGTCCTCGGCCGTGAGCCAGTCGTAGATGCCCCGGATCGTGTCGGCCACCGGTCGGGGCTGGTAGCCGAGCGCGGCGGTGGCCTTGGCGTGCGACATCTCCGGGTTGGCCTTGAGCGCGTCGAGCGCCTCCGACGTCACGGGCGGACGGCGTCCAAGCACCGAGAGCACGGGGCCGGCGGCGTGGAGCAGCGACAGGAACCACATCGGGATGACCCGGTCGGGGATCGGCTTGCCGACGATGTCGGCAGCGATGCGACCGAGCGCGAGGTTGGTGTTGTAGTGACCGGCCAGGATGTAGGCCTCCCCCGCGCGCCCGCGCTCCGCGGCGGCGAGCATGCCGTCGACCACGTCGCGGACGTCGACCCAGTTGAACCCGCCCGGCCCGACCGGACCGGAGTTCCCCTTGGCGATCGCCCGGAAGAACTTGCCCATCCGGCTGGCCTTGTAGTCGTAGGGTCCGATGACCCCGCACGGGTTGACCACCACCGCGTCGAGGCCGCGGGAGACCTCGTCGAGCACCGCGAGCTGACCCTTGGCCTTGCTGACGTTGTAGGCCGATCGGGAGCGGCCGATCGCCAGCGGGGTGGTCTCGGTGACCGGCGCACCGTGGGTGTCGATGTCGTAGGCGTGGATCGAGCTGGTGTGCACCAGCCGGGCCGCGCCGCGCTCACGGCAGACGCGCGCCACGGTGGCCGCGCCGTCGACGTTGACCGACGTGACGAGGCCCCCCTTGTCGCCGGACGTGGAGATGATCGACGCCAGGTGGAACACCACGTCGCCGGGCTCCACCACGGTGCCCAGGAACGCGGCGTCGCGGATGTCGCCGCGGTGCACCTGCACGTCGAGGCCGTCGAGCCCCAGGCCCGGTTCGAGGTCGACGGCCTTGACGGCGTCGCCGCGCGCGAGGAGCTGGCGGACGAGCGTGGCGCCGAGGTGGCCGCTGGCGCCGGTGACGACGGTGGGCATGGGGCTCCCGGGACGGATCGGTGGGTTCGCGTGGGCAGGGAGCGTAGCCCGGCGCGGCGGCCGGCGCGCAAGCGGTTGCGCGGTCCGTGTGCCCGACCCGGCCTGTCGCCGGTCGACCGTTCGCTACTGTACGCAGACGGTCACAGCGATAGACGCCTGCACGTCCCGGGTGACCGATGAGGCTGGTGCTGTTCCTGCTGTGGCTGTCCTGTGCGCCCGCGACCGCCCGTGACTGGACGGACCTCGAAGCGTTCACGGCGACCGCCTCGACGTTGCAGGCAGACGCACGCGATGGCGACACCAGCGCGCCCGTCGAGATCGTGCTGGACGCCCGCGACGTCCGGATCCACGAGGACGGCCGTCGAAGCTCCGCCCGCCACCTCGTCTACGTCGTGCGCGACGCCGACGTGCTCGATCGCTGGAGCGTGATCCGGATCGCCTGGTCGCCGTGGGACCAGACACGCCCCGAGGTGCGCGCACGTGTCGTCACACCGTCCGGGAAGGTGGTCGCCGTAGACCCGACGTCGCTCCACGCGCCCGAGGGTTCGGGCGCACGGGACCGGGCCACGACCCTCACCATGCCCCTCCCGCCGCTAGAGCCAGGCGCCATCGTCGAGATCATGGCGTCGGTGACCGACCTGCCGGGGACGTCGCTCGCGCTCGTCTCGGGGAGCGTGCCGTTCCAGGACCTCGACGCACCGGTGCGTCGCGTCCGGGTGCACCTCCACGCTCCCGCCAGCGCCACCGTGCGAACCGCCGTTCACGACCTCGATCCCACGGCCGCGCAGACCGCCGAGGGGTGGCTGGCCGACGGCGAGCGACACGCCACCTACACCTTCGGGCCCCTTCCACCCGTCCCGGCCTGGAGGTCCACCCTCCCGCTCGACGGGGCGGCCCAACCGTCCGTCCACTACGCGCTGGCGGGCACGTGGTCGGAGGTCGCGCAGGCTTGGGATCGCGTGCTCACCATCGATCCGGACACGTCCGAGCTCGCACCCCTGGTCGAGAGCCTCCGTGGCCTCCCGGCGGACGAGGCGCTGCGCCGCGCCGTACGAGGACTCCAGGAACGCGTCGTGGTGCTACCGGGGCAGTTCGGCGACACCGACCCGCGGCCGCGAACCCTGCACGACCTGCTCCTCGACGGCGAAGGCGATCCCGAGGACGTCGCCGCAGCGGCGGTGAGCCTGCTCCGCGCCGCCAACGTGCCCGCGGTGCTCTCCCTCGTCGACCGGTCGGCGCGGCCCGGTGACGTGCGTCCCTTTCCCGAAGCGCGCCAGATGGACGCCGTCCTGGTGCACCTGCCGGGTACGGACGTGTGGGCCGACCCGCGCCAGACGGACGGCCCCGTGACGTTCCTCCAGCAGGACGTCGCCGGTCGGTGGGCCCTGGATGTCGGGCTCCCCGACGCCCCGCACCTGTCCACTCCACTGCCGCCCTCGGTCTCCGCCACGGACCTTGAGATCGACCTCTCCCAGTTCGGCTTCCCGTCGATCGTCCAGACACTCCGCTCCCACGGCGACAAGGCCAGCGCCGTCCGCCGCGCGCTGCGGGCCCCGCAGGGCGAAGGCAGCCCGAGCCCCATCGACCAGGTCGCTGCCCGGTGGCTTGGCACCCGTGAGGCCCTCCAGGTCACCGTCACGGGCGAGGACGCCGACGCACCCTCGCTGGAGCTACGGGTCCGTCAGGACCGTGCGCTGACCGGACAATCCCACCCCGGCGGCGCCACGGCGGCGATCCGTGTGCACGAGCTCGGCACAGAGGTGCTGGCGCTGGACCCCGCCCTGCTCGACCGTGCGCTGGAGGACACCAGCGCGTGGGTCGATCCGCCCCGCGTGTCGCTCGCTCGACGGGAGGAGCGCAGCACGATCACGGTCGAGGTGCCCGCGGGCTTCGTCGCGACGACGCCTCCGGCGGACGTGACACTCGACGTCCCGCACGCGCACCTCACGACGCGTTGGTCCACCGACGACGCCGGACGGATCCGGGTGGCCGCCACCCTGACCACGGACGGGATGTCCCTGGCCCTCGGCGACGCGAAGGCCCTGCGGACGGCCCTCGATGCGCCCCTCTTCCAGCAGCAGGGGACGACGCTCGTGGTCTCTCCCGCGGTGGCGTCGACGCCGACAGGCACGGTGCGCAATGCGCGTGCAGCCTGGGCCGCCGCTGGGCGTGCCCCCCTCGCCGCCGCCGCCGCCGTGCTGCAGCTGACGACGCTCGGACTGCGCGACGCGGGCCTTCGCGCCGCCGACGAGCGCATCACCGCAGCACCGGACGATCTCGCCATGCGAAGCGTGCGCGCTTCGCTTCGCGCCACGTCGACCTGGGGACGCCTCGACGGTGCGCCCGACGATCCAGGAGGGGCCCTGGCCGATCTCGAGCAGGTGGTGCGGCGTGATCCCGACAACACCCGCCTGCTCATCC
Source organism: Alphaproteobacteria bacterium (assembly GCA_020632915.1). Classification (GTDB taxonomy): domain Bacteria; phylum Myxococcota_A; class UBA796; order UBA796; genus JACKEO01. The sequence goes on from JACKEP010000007.1 coordinate 125,645, forward strand.
TCCCCACCACGGTATGCACGACGCGCCCGGGGCTTCCCACGGCCCCCACCGGGCTCGACGCGCCCGCCTGCGCCACCTGGCTGGCGCAGGTCCAAGCCAGCACGACGTCGTGGATGGTTCCCGAGATCGCAGCCCGCCGCGATCGACTCCTGGCCGACTTCGGTCGGTGGCAAGACGTCCTGGATGCACCGTCTGCAGGGGCACTGAGCCCGGGTCAGCTCGCGCCCGCGTTCCTCGCGCGGATGTCGCTACGCGGTCTCGACGACGCGTTCGCGTGGCTCGACGCCGTGGCACCGACAGCAGGCCGAACCGTGCTCGGGACCGTCGACCGGATGTTGTGGGACGACGAGGCGTACGACCCGCTCGCATCGCTGCTCGAACGGGTCAGCACACGGGGTGGATACCCTCCGGCGCTCGGCGCCCGACTCGCCATGGTGCGCGCACTTCGGGACGCGCCACTGCACGCCGAAGCGGACCTCACACCGTTCGAAGGCCGAGCTACCGATCGCCTGCGAGGCGTCGACGCTACCGCGTCCCGCGTGGATCTGCGCGGCCTCTCGCCCCGAGGAGGTCTCACGGACAGCCTCCTGGCCTTCGTCGACCGAGACGCGGACTGGGACGTGGGGCGAGGGACCCGCGTCGTGCGTCGACTTCGCGCCAGCCGCACGGCGATCGTCGATCTCGGCCACGGCCTGCGCGAGGTGACGGTGACCGGTCCAGTACCGTCGTGGAGCCAGGGCTATTGGACCACGGGAACCACGCGCCACCGGCAGGTGCGTGCGACCGTGACCGCCCCGGACGCGTTGGGCGTGGAGATCCTCGATCGGTTGGCCCGAGATGACCTCGCGGGCGCTGCCGCCGTCGCAGACAGCTTGCGCCGCCTGTCGCGAACGGTCGCGGGAGCCTTCGCGCAGCTCGACGACCTCGTCGACACGACCCATGCCGAGGGCGCGCCGCCCGACCGCGAACGGCTGTTGCGGCTCGGGCACACCTTGGCGGGTGCCTCCCGCCCCACGAGCGCGGCGGCCCTCCCCGCCCTCCTGCGCGGCATCGACCGCGGCACGGCCTGGGCGGTCGGGATGCACGTCGCCTTCGCGTGGCCCGACGGCGTGCCAGGCCGCGTCGCCGCCATCGAAGCCGTTCGGGCGGTGGCGCCCGAGGAACCGTCGCTGCTGGTGCTGTACCTCGCCGTACTCGGTGCGGAAGACCCCGCGCGCGTGGCGGCCGAGGCCGACGAGGTGCTCGCCTCGACAGGCGCCGAAGCTTGGGTCCGGGAGCAGCTCGCGGAGGCCCTCGTCGCCGGAGGGCACGTCGACCGCGCCGCCGACCTCGTCCTCGCTGACTGCCATGCCGGCACGCCGGCGTCCTGCCCACAGGCGGCGTGGCTGCTGCTCTGGGCCGATCGGCCCGCGGACGCGATCGAGGTCCTCCGACCGCTGTCCGAGGGTGGTGCTCCGCTGGACGACACGGCCAACCGCACGCTCACGGGCGCGCTCGCCGCGTCCGGGGACCTGGATGCTGCGCTGACCCGGTGGCAGGCTGTGGTGGAGGGGGCCCACCCTCCCGACCCGTCCTGGTGGGTGGTGGGCGGTCTGATCTACGAGGCCCTCGGGGAGCCGGGTCTGGCGAGGACGTGCTTCGAGCGCGTTCCGATGACACGCGGGCCCGACAGCCCCTGGGCGTTCGCGCGATATCGCCTCGGCTCCCTCGACCGCGCACGCCCCTAGCGAGCACGCCCAAGCCTCCGTCCTGTTTCCTGCACCGCATCCTGTGCGAAACCGACGCCGACCGTGCGCACCGGCTGCCACGTCGGATAGCGTGCCCCGTCCCCCGGAGTGCTCATGCGGCTGCTCGTCCTGCTCGCCCTGTTCCTTCCTGCCATCGCCGGCGCCGCCGACTGGTCGGAGGCCTCCGCGTTCGAGGCGCCCGTCGCCGACATGCTCGCGGACGGCGTGCAGGCGTCGGAGGGATCGGACAATGCGGTGGAGGTCCTCCTCGCCGAGACCACCATCCGCATCGATGCGCAAGGACGCGAGACGCGCAGCGAGCGCCTGGTCTACGTCGTTCGCCAGCCCGACAGGGCGACGGCGTGGAGCGCCACGGAGGCCTACTGGGCACCCTGGCACCAGGACCGGCCCGAGATCGAGGTGCGGGTGATCTCGCCCCGCGGTGACGTCGCCTGGCTCGACGGGTCTACCCTCACCGAAGCGGGCACCCACAATGGCGACCCCACGATGTTCGCCGACAGCAAGGTCCTGCGGGGGCCCCTGCCCCACGTGGTGGCGGGATCGCTGGTGGAGGAGGTGATCACCATCCGCGAGCACCGCCCGTTCACGAGCGCCGGGGCGTCCGGATCGGTGCTGCTCGGTCGCATGGACGCGACGCGACGCCACGTGCGGGTCCGGGTCGAAGCCCCCAGCACAGCCCGGCTCCAGGTCGCCGTCGCCGGCTTCGGCGACGACCGCGACGGGCGCGTCAAGACCCGGCGCGCCGGCGACGTCCAGGTCGCCGAGGTCGACCTCCGCGACATCGAGGAGACCCCGTCGTGGCGCACCGATCTGCCGATCGAGGTCATCGGGCAACCCTTCCTCCGGTACTCCACCATCGACGGGTGGCAGGCGGCCGCCCAGGCCTACGGCGCCCGCCTGGACGACCGGCTGGACGCGGCCGGGCTGGAGTCGCTGGTCGACGAGGTGAAGACGGCGTCCGGCCTCGACGCGATCCGGATCGCCGTCCGCGGCGTGCAGGCCCGGCTGCGCTACACCGGCGTCGAGTTCGGTGAGCAGGCGATCGTGCCCTACAGCCCAAAGGAGTCGCTCGCCCGGGGCTACGGCGACTGCAAGGACATGGCGACTGCCGTCGTGGCCGTGCTGCGGGCCGCGGGCGTCGACGCCGAGGTGGCGTTGCTGGCGACGGGCTCGTGGACGGAGGGGCTGACCGAGCTGCCCGACCCCGGCCGGTTCAACCACGCCATCGTCCATGTCGGCAAGGGAGACACCTGGGTCGACGTGACCGCACCAGACGTGCCGATCGGCGAGCTGCCCAGCGGCGACCAGGGACGCATGGCGTTGCTGATCCGCCCCAACACCAAGGACCTCGTGCGCACCCCGGTGCAGTCGTCGACCTTCGTCGAGACCCGAGCCTACGACCTGCGCGAGTACGGCAACCCGGAGATCGTCGAGTCCTCCACGTGGCAGGGCTACCTCGGCCACGATCTGCGGAGCGACTACATCCACGCGTCCGACGACCAGATCACGGAGTGGCTCGAGAACTGGTCCAAGCGCGCCTACGGCACCGCCGAGGACCTGACCTGGACCACCGAAGGCCGCGACCCGGACGCACCCACCTTCGCCATCACCGTGTCGGCGTCGAACGCCGAGCGAGGCATCACGACGCTGTTCGACGCTGCCTTGTGGGCGCACACGTCCACGGCCGTGGCCAACGTCCCCAACTTCGACGCCGAGCTCGTGGAGGCGGCGATCGAGGCGACGAAGGACGAGCGGCACCCGCCGCGCCTGCGCCTGCGACCGTTCGACGTCACCGCCACCACCACCGTGTCCTTGCCAACCGGCTTCGAGCTCGACACTGCCACCGCCCCGGTGAGCGTGCACCTCGACCACCTCACCGTCGACCTGACCTGGGACACGTCCACCCCGGACCGCCTGGCGGTGAGCACACATGCCGTGTCCGACGGCCAGGGTCTGTCGCTGGAGGAGGCCCGCACGCTGTCCGACCAGCTCGACACCCCCTTCCTCCGCGAAGAGACCACGCTCGTCGCCCGCCCCAAGGCCGTGCTGCTCAAGTCCACCGACCCGGTGGCGGGTCTGCGCGCGGGTCGGGAGGCGGCGGAGCGATCCGAGCACGCGGTGCTGCCGTGGTCCTCCTACGCCGTGTTGCTCCAGGACGTCGGTCTGCCGGACGCGGCGGCGGCGGAGCTGGAGCGCATCGCCGAGCGCTACCCCACCAAGCCCGCGTTCCTGCGCGCCCGCGCCATCGTCCGGTTCTCCTCGCCGTGGGGCGAATACAGCAGCGCCCCCCTCGACCGGAACGGCACGCTCGACGACTACGAGGCCCTGCTGACCGTCATGCCGGACGACAACCGGGTGGTCGAGCTCGCGATGGAGGCCTGCGTCGTCGGTCCTGACGGCTCCGGAAAGCCCGACGACGCCGTCCTCGAACGCTGTCTGGCCCTGCTCGATCGCGTCGCCGCCGCGCGGAAGGCCGAAGCAGAGGACGCCGACACCGACGCCAAGGTCGATCCCCCGTTCCGCGCCGAGCGGGTCACGCTCCTCGCCCGGCTGAAGCGGTGGGAGGACGTGCTGGCCGTGCCCGAGGCCGACACACCCGACGACACCGAACGCGGGCTGCGGTTCGAGGCCCGCCTTCGCACCGCCGGGCTCGACGCGGCGATGGCGTCGATCGCCGCGCTCGACAAGGCGACCCGGCTGTCGCTCCTCGAAGCCGTGGGAGAGCGGTTGTTCCAGACCAACGACATCGCCATGTGGGTCGACCTGCTCGAGCGGATGCGCCCGTTGTCCTCGAACCCCGCCGACATCGCGTCGAGGCTCGCGTTCGGACGATCGCTGCTCGAGGGCAGCTCGAAGAACAAGATCGATGCCGACGTACGACCGATCGTGGGCTTCTTCGACATCCTCCGCAACGGCGGGGACCCCACCTCCGTCCTCGACGTGAGCGGCGTCGACGCCGACCAGGTCGAGGACGGGCGGAAGGTCGCCGGGATGATGCCCGACCTCGACGATTCGTCGGTCAACCTCGATACGCTGCGCACCCTTTTCACGATCCTCGAAGTGACCAGCGCGCCCCTCGGCGGCGGCCTGCGGGAGGTGCACGCCAGCTTCGCGGGCGTCGGCGCGACGTTCGTCTATTGGACCACGGGCAACGACAAGCGCCGCAGGGTGCGTGGTGCGCCCGACACGCTGGCGGGGCTCGGCATCGAGATCACCGATCGGATCGACGACGGGCGCATCGAGGAGGCGGAGGCGATCCTCGACAGCATGGTGGCGGCGACCGGCCTGGAGGAGAACCCGTCCCCCTCGACGAAGCTCCTGCTCCGCGCGGTGCAGGAGCGCGCCGGCGGCCCCGACGCAGCCCACCTCGCCCTGCTCGGCCACGCGCTCGCCGCGACGGGGCGCCAGGCGAGCCTGGACGCGATCCCCGCCATGCTGCCGGGAACCGATCCGGAGGTTCGGGTCGCCGTCGCCAACTACCTCAACTTCCACCTCAAGGGCCGTACCGAGCAGGCCCTGCCCACGGTGGACGCCGCCCTGGCGCTCCAGCCCGACGACCGGCAGCTGGTCTACCGGAGGTTGTACCTGCTGGCGATTGCGGACGTGCCGGCCGCCGTCGAGGCGGCCGACGCAGCGCGCGCGCAGTTCCCCAAGGACCCGTCGATCCGCGACGCCGCGGCGCATGTCGCCGAGGTCGCTGGAGACTTCCCGGGCCAGATCGACCTGCTGAAGGACGCATGCGGTCGCGGCGACCACGACGCCTGCAACAACACGGCGTGGGCCCAGATCCTCAGCGGCCACCCAGAAGCGGCCGTGGACACGCTGCGCCCGTTCGCGCTGGCCAAGGACCGCTTCGACGACAGCTCCCTGCACACGTTCGTCACCGCCCTCGCCGCGTCCGGACACGTGGACGAGGCGCTCCAGCGGTGGCGGACGCGTATGCTCGCCACCGAGTCGCTGGGCACCCACTGGTGGCTCGTGGTGGGCCTGTTGTACGAACAGCTCGGGTGGCCCGAGCTGTCGCGAATGGCCTACGGACGCATCGAGGAAGACAGGGCGCTCTACAGCACGTGGTCCTACGCCCAGCGGCGACTGGCCGCGCTGGACGGCTCGCCGTGAGCCCGGACGCGCCGTGAGCCTCATGCCATCGTGAGCCTCACGCCGAGCCTCACGGCAGGATCGGCCCCGCGCACACGTTGCGGATGCGCTGCTCCGAGTCGGAGCCGCCGGTGGCCGCGCCAAAGCCCCAGTCGAAGGCCGTGAGGCTCACGGTGCCGTTCCACGTGAGCACCTGGGTGCCGTGGTCGTAGTCGACGCGGATGCGGTCGGCGTACACGTCGACGACGACGTGGCGCCAGCCGCCGTCGGTGTAGACGTCCTCGGTCCGTGTGGCCAGCGCCGTGCGCATGCCGTCGGCGATCTCGATGCGCCGGTTGTCGAACGTGGCGAGGTGCACGCCGAAGCCCAGGCCGTCGGCGAGGAAGCCGCGGGCGCCGCCGGCGGTGGGGCCGGTGGTGGCGTTGACGTAGGCCGCCCGGTCACGGCCGAACATCAGCACCACGCCGTCAGCTGAGTTGAAGCGGTTGCCCGTCGTGAGCGGACCGCCGTCGTCGTCGAACGTGAAGTAGTCGAACGCGAACCGGTAGGGCACCGACATCGTGCCATTGGACAGCACCGCCGCGCCGGCGTCGAACACGTCGTCCTCGGTGAGCAGGAGCTCGGTGGTGTTGCTCGGCGTGGGCAGCGAGCCGTTGGCCGCGTTGTGGAAGTACAGCCAGTTGGTGAATCGGAACTGGGTGCACGTCAGCGCCGCGACCACCGTGTCGGTGTCGACATCGCTGTCGCCGGTGTCGCCACCCGTGTCCCCGCCAGTGTCGCCACCCGTGTCCCCGCCGGTGTCGTCGGTGTCGAACAGGTCCGTGTCCGTCTCGACCACGTCCGTGTCCGTCTCGACCACGTCCGTGTCCGTCTCGACCACGTCGGTGTCGGTCTCCTGGACATCGGTGTCGGGAAGGTCGGTGTCGGTATCGGTCTCCGACTCGGTGTCCGGACCATCCGTGTCCGTGTCCGTCTCCGCGATGTCCGTGTCGACCGTGTCCGTGTCGACCGTGTCCGTGTCCGTGTCCACGGTGTCCGTGTCGACCGTGTCCGTGTCCACGGTGTCCGTGTCGACCGCGTCCGTGTCCACGGTGTCCGTGTCGACCGCGTCCGTGTCCACGGTGTCCGTGTCCACGGTGTCCGTGTCGACCGTGTCCGTGTCGACCGTGTCCGTGTCGACCGTGTCCGTGTCCACGGTGTCCGTGTCGACCGTGTCTGTGTCCACGGTGTCCGTGTCGACCGTGTCCGTGTCGCTGTCGGGGTCCTGCGTGTCGGTGTCGTCCGACACCTTGTCGCCGGTGCCCGCGCACGCCGTGACCAGGAGGGTCACCCCCACCCACATCCGCCAGTGTGTCATCACCGTGTCTCCTCCGATGCCGGCGCGCGACGGCACTGTACCCGATCCGCGACGCGGTGACGCACAACCCTGACAGGCCGTACGACGTGGTACCGTCCGCGCGGGGAGCGACGATGCCGGAACCAGTCGACCTGCGCGACGCGGTCCCCGACGATCCCTGGGTCGGCAGGGCCTGGTGGACCGCACACCGCCAGGATGTGCACACGGCGCTGCTGGACGGTCCGTCGACCGGAGGCGACGCCGTGTGGCTGGCGCTGCTCGAGGCGGCCGTCACGACCGCCGTCCAGCGAGACGGAGCCTTGCCGGGGGACGTCGCCACCCTCCTCGACGCCCTCGCCCGTCACGGCCCCGGGGTGGTGGCGCGTGCTGGCGACCGGTCGCGGCAGGCAGGCACGCTGGCCCACCTCGACGGGTGGCTCCGGTCCCGCGCGCGCGGCGACACGACGTCGCCTGTGGCGCTCGCCGCGCTGGAACGGGCCCTGGCGATCCGGACGGAGGTCCTCGGCGCAGCTCACGTCGACACCCTCAGCACCCGGCACCGGTTCGCCGTCGCCAAGGTGCTCGCCGCCCACCCGGACGCCCTGTCCACCCTGCACGCCACCCTGGCGGCGATGACCGAGGCCGCCGGGCCCCGCGACGTGCGCACGCTGGAGGTGCACCACGACCTCGCCTGGGCTTCGGTGGACGCCGGAGACTGCGCGGGCGGCCTCACCGCGGCGGCCCACGTCGACGCCACACTCGGCGCAGACGACGTGCTGGGCCCGGGCCACGCCGACCTCCGGCTCGTCCGCAACACGATCGCAGACGCTCTGTTCGGCACGGGGCGGACGGCGGAGGCGCGCGCCGCGGTCGCCGACGTCCACGCCTGGCAGATCACCCACCTGGGTCCTCACCACCCGCACACGATCGCGACCGCGCTCCAGCGCGTCCGCCAGGCGACGCGACCCGACGCCACCGCCGAGGAGCGCGCGACGGCGCTGACCCTGGCGGCGGACGCCATCGAAGCCCGCGCGGCGGTCCATCGGTATGGCCCGTCCCACCCGCGCACCTTCGTCGCACGCTCCCACCTGCCCGTCCTGCTCGACGCGATGGGACGCCTGCCCGAGGCCGCCGACATCGCGCGCGCCCTGTCCCGGGACGTCGACGCCGCACTGGGCGGCGACGACGTGCTGGCCCTGCGTACGGCCATCGGCACCGCCCTGCGCGTGGCGTCCACCGGCGCTCCCGACGACGTCGTGGAGGCGGAGCGCCGCCTCGCCGAGGTCGCCGCCCGCACGGCCAGAGGGTCCCACGTCGCCACCCACCTCCTGGCCCGGCGCGAGCGCCTGTTCGTGCAGCTTCACCGCGCCATCACCTCCCCCCACGCACCCCAGCCCACCGTCGAGGCATGGACGCAGGTGATCGCCGAGCTCGCGGCGCACGACGGTCCCGACGCGCCCTCGGTGGAGGCCTGCCTGCGCGGTCTGGCCGTGACCCACGCCCGGCTGCGGGGCGAGGTGGACGCCGCCCTCACCGCCTCCCAGGAGGCCACGCGGATCTGCGTCGCCCGCGTCGGTCCGGACCACCCCGACGCACGCCTGGCCTGGATGCGGCTGGCCGACGACGCCGCAGGACTGGGGCGACCGGAGCTGTCCGCCGACGCGCTCGCCCAGGCGACGGCCCCCCAGGACCCCACGCTGCGGTGGCCAGGCGACACCGTCGCGTGGCGGACGCGCGGGCTGCAGCTGGAACAGGAGGGACGCCGCGACGAGGCCGACGCCCACTACGTCGCCGGTCTGGCCCGACCGGGCCCACCCGGGGTGGAGGCGCTGATGGTGCTCGGCCGTTCGCGGCTGGCGCGGCAGCGCGGCGACGGCGAGGCTGCGGTGGCGTTCGCCGAGGAGGCCCGCGCCCGCATGGCCCTCGTCCACCCGCCCCACGCCCCCGAAGTGCTGGCGTGCCACGGCGCGCTCGCGTTCGCCCTGCTCGACGTGCAGCGCCCGCGCGACGCGGAACGGGCCGCACGCGCCGGCCTCGACGCATGGCAAGCAGGCCCCGACACGCCGTGCCTCCCGCTGGCCGAGCTGCGCACCGCCCTCGGGCACGCGCTGCTGGCCCAGGGCGACGCCCGCCGGGCCGCCGGCGTGCTGTTCGAGGCGGTCCAGACCTGGAACCGGATCGCGCCCATGGAACCGGGCCGAAGCGCGGGCGCCCGCACGCTGCTCGCCCAGGCGCGCCAGCGCCTCGAACCGAGCCCACCCGAACCGCCAGCCGCCGGCGCGAGACGTCGCCCGGGCCCATGGCTGCTCGTGCTGCTGGTCGGTCTTGGGTTCGCGGCGGCGGGCGTGGCCGCGCGCATGCTCTGGTAGACCTGCGCGCAGGTCAGGGCGCGGCGACGGTCCATGTGAGCCCGAGGGCGGCCAGGGCGTCGGCCGTGGGGATGCCGAAGCCGAGCCCCTCGGCGCCGCCGCCGATCACCTTGGCGCTCACGACGCCGAGCCACGCACCCGCGGCGTCGACCAGCGGGCCGCCGCTGTTGCCCCGGTTGAACGAGGCGTCGGTCTGGAGCACCGACAGGCCCTCGACCTGCCGCAGCCCGCTGACGATGCCGCGGCTGATCGAGAAGGCGAGCGACTCCCCGAGCGGCGTGCCCACGGCGTAGAGGTCTTCCCCGATCACCGGGCCCGTGGCACGGGGGGCGACACACGCGCCTCCGTCGGCCGGGAACGACAGCAGCGCGACGTCGGCGCTGCGGGCCTCACGGACCACCTTCGCGGCCACGGCCTCGCCGCGATCCCGGCGGATGGTGACGATGGATGCGCCCGCCACCACATGGCGCGCCGTGACGACGTAGCCGTCCGGTGAGACGACCACGCCCGCCCCCACCCGATCGCCCGCGCGCACGACGACCGTGCTCGCCACGACGCCCGGAAGGTCGGCGACGGGGTTCGCGCAGGCGGCGACCGCCATGGGCGACTCAGCGCCGGGCGCCGCGCTGCGGTGCTCCCGGGCCGATGTCACCGCCATGCGCATCGCCGCCGAGTCGGCAGCCTGCTCCACCGCCTGCGCCACTGCCGCCAGCGCCACGCCCTCGAGGGTGTCGTCGGGGGGTAGCGCTGCGGCCGTGCCCAGGCCCCCACCCCGCCCCAGCTCGTCGCCGAAGGCGTCGGTGGCCACCCAGTCCAGCGCCACCCGCCCGGCGAGCGCCACCGGGGACTCGAGCGCGACGACCTCGCGGACGCGGAGTGCCACGTGCAGCTCCGGCAACGCCTGGCCGTCGCCGCCGTAGTGCGCCGTGAGGGAGGCCACCAGCAGGCCCTCGATCGCGGCGGTGTCGAGCGTGAAGCCCTCGCCCATCCGCACGAGACTCTCGGCCTTGTTGTACGGCACGTCCCCCCGGATCCAGCGGCGGAACACGATGTCGTCAGCGTTCCAGACCTTGAACCGGGCGCCGACGACGCCGCCGGCCTCGGGGGTGGTCACCGTCACCTCCACCCGCGATGCCGCGGGGGCCTGCGCCGCCGCCGTCTCGACCGCGTCTGGCGGCGCCGCCCACGCAGCGCCTCCGTCGACCACCAGCCACGCCGTCGCCACCCGAACCCACCACGTCGCCATCGTGTCCCCCACGCCAGCCGCCGAGCTTGACCCACAACTTCAGGCCGAGCAAGCCGATTGCGGACGACGGTCCCCGGAGTCGGTCATGAACCAGGCGCGCACGGTTCCCAGTCACGTCCTCGTCCTGCACCTGGTCGGTCCGGCCAAGGCGCAGGCCCAGCTCAAGACGTCGGCGCTGTTCAAGGCGTTCACGCGCGCGCTCGACGGCGCGACGCCGTCGCTGTGCTGCACGGCGCCGTGGGAGGACGGGGTGGACGTCGTCTTCGACGTCCACGGGCTGTCGCTGCTGCACCTGCGGGAGGCCTGGGCCAAGGGGCTGCTCGGCAGCCACCAGGGGCTGCGGGCGGTGCGCCTGGACGTGCTCGACGGCACCGGCGGCCGCGTGAGCCAGCGTCGCGACCTCGACGACCTGCGCACCATCGTGACGTTGCGACGGGACTGATCCCGCGCTCCCAACATCCCGGTCCCCGCTGCGTTGACGGTGGCGGGAGGTGGGGATGCTGCAGCCCGTGGTCGCCCTCGTGGTGTTGGCCGTCCTCTTCGCCGCGGTGGAGCGGCTGGCACCGAGCCTCGGCCACCGCCGTCGCTGGCGGGACCGCCGCACGGACGTCGCGTGGTTCCTCACCGGACCGCTCGTGCGGGCGGTCGCCCGGGGCGCCACGCTCGTCGTCCTCGTGGCGGTGGCCCTGGCGCTCGGCTGGCGGCTCGAACCCGAGACCGTCGGCTTCGGTCCCCTCGGTGCGCAGCCTCGGTGGGCGCAGGCGCTCCAGATCGTCGTGCTGTCGGACCTGCTCGGGTACGCCCTGCACCGGGCGTTCCACAGCGTGCCCTGGCTCTGGCGCATCCACGCGGTCCACCACAGCAGCACCCACCTGGACTGGCTGGCCGCGGCGCGCGTGCATCCGCTGAACACGGTGCTCGCCACGCCCGCGCGCACCGTGCCCCTGGTGCTGCTCGGGTACGACCCCACGAGCGTCGCCGCCGCGATCCCCCTGCTCACGCTGTACGCGATCTTCCTGCACAGCGACGTGCGGTGGCGCTTCGGCGCGCTCGGCGCCGTGCTCGCCACGCCGGCCTTCCACCGGTGGCACCACGCCGTGGGGACGCGGGCGAACTACGGCGGCCTGCTGACGGTGTGGGATCGCCTGTTCGGAACGCACTTTCTCCCCGAGGAGGACCCCAGGGTGTTCGGGGTCGACGACGGGCCGGTGCCGGACGGCTTCGCCGCACAGCTCTTCCACCCGTGGCGCGCAGCGACCGACGCCCGCGGTTGACGGCGTCCATCGCCATCCCCCGCGCGGCGCCGCCCCGGGGGCGCGACGATACCGACCCCGCCGATGCTTGCGGCGTCCACGCGCCCATGCGACAACGGGCGGCATGGACGCTGACCTCGACTACCAGGCCATGGCCCAGGAGCTGCTCCGCGCGCTGCGCGGCGACCGCTCCACCAAGGCGCTGTCCGAGCAGCTCGGCTTCCAGACCAACGTGGTCTACCGGTGGGAGACCGGCGCGCGGCGCATCCCGGCCCACGTGGTGTTCGCCCTCGCCCACGACGCCGGTGTGGACGTGGTCGCCGCCGTCCGCACGCTCATCGACGCGGTGGTGCCGAAGCTGGAGGACGTCGACCCGGGGCTGCCGATGTTCGCCACCATGGTGCTGCAGGAGGTGCACGCCCACCGCCTCCCCTACCGCGACGACGAGGGCACGGGGTTGTCGCGCTTCGCGCTGCGCCGGCTGCTGATCGGCGAGGCCACCCTGTCGATGGCCGACCTGCTGATGCTCGCCGAGCACTACCGCGAGCGCGCGCTGGTCTTCCTGCACGCGTTCACCGATCCGTCCGAGCTGCCGTCGGCGGCGGACGCGTGGCGGGCGATCGAGCGTGCCCAAGCGATCCGCGGCGCCTGTCCGTGGGTGCCGGAGCTGCTCGCGGTGCTCCGGGTGCCCGCCTACACGGCGCGTCCGGCCCACGACGCCACCTGGCTGGCCACCAGCCTCGGCGTGTCGCGCAAGCAGGTCGACGACGTGGTGGCGAGCCTGCTCGACGCCGGCTTCCTGACCCGCACGCCGGTGCGGGCCGACGGCACCGGCGGCCACTACCGCTCCGCCCGTGAGTTCCGCGCCCCCGAGCCCATCACGCGCAAGGAGGCCATCGCCCACTCCCAGCGGCGGGCCACGCAGCTGCTCCACGGCTTCCCCGAGGAACGCAGCAAGATGTACTCCTACCTGGCGTTCACCAGCCAGGCGGCGCTCGAGCGGGTGTGGGCCCACCTGGAGAAGGCGCTGTCGGAGACCACCGGCCTCTACGATCCGGCCGAGGAGGCCGACCGCGCCTACTACGCGATGGTCGGCTTCGCGCCGCTCGACGGGCTGCCGCTCGACGGCCGCTTCCCCGACGACGACGGCACCTGACGGCGCGACTCAGTCGTCGTCGTCGTCATCGTCGTCGTGCGCGCGACGGACGGTGGGGACGAGGGGCTGGCCGGGACGCACGGGCACGGGCAGCTGTTGCGCCGTGAGCCACGCCGCGTACTGCGCCCACGCCGCGTCGAACGCCTCCCCGTCCTCCAGGGCTTCCTCCTCCAGCGCGTCCCACAGCGCGGGATCGTCCTTGAGGGCGGCGAGCTGGTGTTCAGCCTCCGAACGGCTCATCCGCCCCATCTGCCACTGGCGGTAGGCGTCGAGCAGCGGACCGAGCGCCGGGTTGCGGTCGGGGCCGCTGAAGTCCATCGTCGCCGACCAGTCCGCGGCGAAGCTGGTGTCGCCGTTGACGGCACGCGGGATGTTGCGGGGCAGCGCCGTGTAGGGCGTGGTGTCGGGCTCGGTGGTGAACAGGTCCCACATCGGCGCCGCGCCGCCGTCGGGCCGGCCGAGCGGGGGCAGGCCGAGGATGCGCTCGACGGTGGCGAACACCGACGCGAACGACGCCTGCACGTGGCTGACGTAGCCGCGCTTGACCCACGGGCTGATGGCGAGGAACACCGACCGGTGGGCGTCGACGTGGTCGCCGCAGCCCTGGGGATCGTCTTCGAGGACGATCACCAGCGTGTGCTCCCAGACCGGCATCTGCGACAGCCCCTCGACCAGCACGCCGACCGCGAAGTCGTTGTCGGCCACCATCGACTCGGGGGTCTGGCTGCCGCGCGCCGTACCGTTGGTGTGGTCGTTGGGGAACAGCAGGTAGGTGAACTGGGGCATCCCCTCGTTCGCCCACCGGTCGAGCAGGTAGCGGGCGCGCGCCTCGTCCTCGACCGACGTGTTGTAGAAGGCCCCGCCCGGGTAGGTCGCGTCGGTGCGGGTGATCGCCGTGCCGCGCCCGAGCGGGCTCTCGGCGAACATGCCCACGATCTCGCCGTGCACGCGGAAGTCGATGTCGTGGTCGAGCAGGTGGGTGAACAGGTTGCCCACCAGCGGGACGGACCCGGTCTCCAGCGGGAACGACAGCCACGCGCCGGACTGGGACTGCTCCAGGTAGGCGCGCTCGGCGTACTCGGTGAGCGTGCCCGTGGTGAGCCAGGTGTGGCCCGTGTCGGACTCCGGCGCGAGCACGTAGAAGTTGTCGCTCGCGGCGAAGGTGGTGGCGAGGGCGTGGAGGTTGGGGGTGATCTCGCGGCCCCAGCGGACGTACTCGGGGTCGGCCTCGAAGTCGCCCTCGAGGTCGCCGAGCACGCAGTCGAAGGTCTTGTTCTCCTTGACCACCAGCACGACGTGCTCGATGGGCGTGGGCTCACCGGGCGTGTCGGGCACGGGGAACGTGCCGTCGCAGGTGAACGGGAACCGGTCGAGCGGACGACGGAACGCCGCCTCGGCCTGGGTGGTGGCCGCGAGCAGGTCGAGGCCGACGAGGTCCACCTTGGACGCCGAGCCCGTCATCAGGTCCTTGGCGCCGTTGCCAGGGCCGGCGCCGCTGCCCTTGCCCTCGGTGACGAGCAGGGTGGCGCCGTCGGGCGTGAGCGCCATGTCGGTGGGCATCACCCCGGTGGGGATCTGGCCGACGAGCTCGTACGTGTCCGCGTCGAGCACCGCGATCGCGTTGTCGGCCCCACGGGTGACGTAGACGCGGTCGCGATCGGCATCGACCAGCACGCCGTTGGGGTTGGAGTTGGCGAGGCGGTCGCCTGCGTCGTCGGCCACCTCGGTGCCCGCGATGGGGTGGCGGCCGGTGACCGTGTGGGAGGCCACGTCGATGACGGCGAGGTCGCTCGCGTTCGCCACCGCGGCGAGCACGGACGCCCCGTCGGCGCTGCGGGCCATGGCCATCGGCGCGAACGGCAGATCGATGCGGTCGGACACGGTGAAGGTGTCGACGTCGATCACCACGATCTCCTCCCCCGCGATCTCGCCGGCCCACAGCTCGCCACGGTCGGGCAGGTAGAGCAGCGCGTACGGCGGGATGTCGACGTCGACGGTGCGGACGACGGCGTCGGTGGCGAGGTCGACCTCGACGACCTGCCGCTCGAGCAGCAGGCCGACGAACAAGCGATCCTCGGCGTCGTCGAGCACGAGCCC
Organism: Alphaproteobacteria bacterium; assembly: GCA_020632915.1. GTDB lineage: Bacteria > Myxococcota_A > UBA796 > UBA796 > JACKEO01. The sequence goes on from JACKEP010000007.1 coordinate 140,948, forward strand.
GGCGGCATAGCCCCCCACGTCCAGATCGGTGCCGCGGGTCAGGTCGCCCGCGTCGTCGGCGTCGAAGGCCCACACCGTGTTGCTGGCGCCGCCCGGCACCCACAGCCGGCCTCCGTCGGGCGACAACGCCAGCCCGGGGAACACCCCGCTGCGGTCGAGGCGGCTGCGCACGGTCCAGGTGTCGACGTCGACCACGAACACGGCGCGGTCGTCGCTCGCCGAGGACGCCACGTAGGCGACCCCTCCCGAAGGTGCGACCGCGATGCGGGCGGGGAAGCCCTCGATGCGCAGCACGTCGCCCGCGGGGGTGGCCTCCCGGCCGTCGAGCGACAGGAACGTGCCGTCGCCCTGCCAGCCCGGGTAGCGCTGCAGGGCCTCCGGCGGGTCGGCGACGCACACGGCGGGCGTGCTGTCGGTGTCGGTGTCGTCGACGTCGTCGGTGGGCTCGGGACAGGCCGAGAGCGTCACCGCCAGGGGCACGAGGACGCGGCATGCACGGTTCATCGTCTCACCTCAGCGAGCGCAGGGTAACGCCACGGGGTGCCGATCTGCGTCAGGACGGCGTGCACGATCCGCGGGCCACGGCCCCGACGGTCACCCCCAGGGGGTGCGGCGCCAGAGGGCCTGCAGCGCGCCGGTGGCCATCACCCCGACGGCGCCGAGCCCCGCGACCACCCCCACCGCGAGATCGATGCCCATCCCCGCCACCGTCCGCAGGGCCGGCGGCACGTGGTGCAGACCATCCTCCACCGCGTGGGCCAGCGGGTGGATGCCGTCGAGCAGGATGTGACCGCCCACCACGAGCATCGCGAACGTGCCGATCCACGAGATCGCGTGCAGCAGCTTGGGGGCGCTCGCGACCACCACGCGGCCGACCCGCGCCATCCGACCGCCCCGCACCACCATCGCGGCGCCGACGTCGTCGACCTTCACGAGCACGGCGACCACGCCGTACACACCCACCGTCAGCAGCACGCTGACCCCGTAGAGCACCGCCACCTGGGTGAGCAGCCCGTAGGAGGCCACCTCGGCGAGCGTGAGCGCCACGATCTCGCCCGAGAGGATGAGGTCGGTGCGGATGGCACCCGAGACCCGCTGCTGCTCGAACGCCACGGGGTCGAGGGGGGTCGGGTCGGCGCCGGACCCTGCTGCGGGTTCGTGGGCGTCGCCGTCGCCGTGACCGTGCAGCCCGGTCTTCTCCAGCAGCTTCTCCACGCCCTCGAACGACAGGAACAGGCCTCCCGCCATCAGGATCGGGTGGATGCTCCACGGCGCGACGGCGTTGAGCACCAGCGCGCCCGGCGCGAGGATGACGAACTTGTTGAACAGCGACCCGCGGGCGACCTTCCACACGACCGGGAGCTCACGGGACGCGGCCAGCCCGATCGCCTGCTCGGCGGTGACGGCCATGTCGTCGGTGACGACACCCGTGGTCTTCTTCGCCGCGAGCAGCGTGAGCGTGGCGACGTCGTCGGCGATCGTCGCCACGTCGTCGAGCAAGGCGATCAGGCCGCCACCCGCCATGCGTCCTCCGGTGTCCCCTGCGTCTACCGCGTCGCGGCCGGCGCACCCACGACGTGTGCCGCGCACAGCGTGGCCAGCGCCATGATCGGCACCTGGGGGTTCACGCCCAGGCTGGTGGGGAACACGCTGCTGTCGGCGACGTACAGGCCGTCGACGTGGTGGTGGCGGAAGTCGGGCCGCACCACGCTCGCGGCGGGGTCGCTGCCCATCCGGCAGGTGCCGAACAGGTGGGTGATGGCGCCCGTGTAGGCCGACGCGCTCCGGGGTCCGTCGCGTTCCAGGCGTTCGAGCGCGCTGACGTCGCGCACCTCCAGATCGAAGCCGCGCAGGTGCGGGGCGACGCGCTCGGCACCCGCGGCGAACAACAGCTCGCCGAGCACGCGCTGACCGCGCCGGAACCGCGCCACGTCGTCGGCCGTCGCCGACCACGTCACCACCGTGCGCCCGAGCACCCGTCGCACGCGGCCGTGGGTGGTCGACCGCACGGCCACCCCCCACTCGCACCAGTGGTCCATGTCGGCGACCTGCGCCGCGAGGGAGCGTCCGGCAGACGGGAAACGCCCCGCGAGCACGCCAGGGCCCATGCCGAGCGCCTCGAACTTGAGGCCCTCGTGCCGCAGCCCGATCACCTCGTGTCCTTGGGTGGCGCCCTCCCACGCGCGCACCGGCGCGGCGAACCGTCCGGACACGGACATGCCGGGGTGGCACTGGAGGTGGTCCCCGACCGGCCCATGGCGCAGGCCGCTCGCGCGCAGCAACAGCGGCGACTGGATGGCGCTCGCAGCGACGACGACCCGTTCGGCGGTGACCGCGAACCGCGCACCGCCCCGCGTGCGCCCCGCGACACCCCGCGCGCGCCCGCCGGACACGGTGATCGTGTCGACCGTGGCGTCGTGGAACACGGTGGCGCCGCGCTCGACGGCGTCGGGCAGCCAGGTGCGCTCGGGGGTCTGCTTGTGGCCGCCGGGGCAGCCCTGCAGGCAGCGACCGAGGCCCTCGCAGCCGACCACGTTGCGCCGGATCGGGCGGTGCGCGAGACCGAGCGCCTCGGCGCCGATCGCCATCAACGTGTTCTTCCGTCCGGCGATGGCGGGATCGGTCGGCGCCACGCCGAGGCGTGCCTCGACGTCGTCGGTGGCCGCCTCGATCGCCGGCCACGGCAGCGCCTCGGCGAGCGCGGGGTCGGTCGCGACCCAGCCCTCGTGGACGTCGCGGGGCAGCCGCCAGCAGATCGCGCCGTTGATCGGGGCGCTGCCGCCCACCATGCGTCCCTGCACGAACGGCATCGGCGACGCACCCAGCACCACCGACGCCCCCATCGATCGGTAGCTGCGCGCCATGGCCCGCAGCGCGCCCGGCGCATGGTCGCCAGGCGCCACCCAGGGCCCGGCCTCCACGACGACCACCCGCGCCCCTGCGGCGGCGGCGCGCGCGGCGACCACGGCACCCGCGGGACCACTGCCGACGACGACGACGTCGGCGCGCATCGCGTGGGTGCCACGGACCTGCCGCCCGTCGAGCCGACCGGTCACAGCACCTCCCGGACGTGGCGCTGCACGGCGTCGGCGTCGAAGTAGACCAGGCAGGCCACGATGCGGGCGATCTCGACGAGGTCGCCCACACCGGGGAGCGCGGCGGCCCAGGCCACGACGGCGTCGCGCCGATCGGCGTCGAGCGCCGCCAACGTGCGCCCCGTGCGCAGCAGCGGCAGGACCCACCCGAGCAGGAGCACGGCGACGGCCAGCCCCAGCCGCAGGTGGCCCGGCGCCGCGGCGTCCAGCGTCGCCTCCGCAGCGTCCTGGTCGACGTCGGCCCACGCCGGCCAGCCGGGGGGCGCCGGCAGCACGGCGCGCAGCACCACCCGGCGTGGCCAGACCGTCACGCGGTGCGTCGGGCCGACAGCGTGATGGGCGTGGACGCCAGGGCGCGCGACAGCGGGCAGCCCGCCTTCGCCGCCGCGGCGAGCTCCTGGAAGGCGGCGTCGTCGATGCCGTCGACGGTGGCCTGCAGGTCGAGGGCGATGCCACGGATCACGAAGCCGCTGTCGTCCTTGGACAGGTCGACCGCCGCGGTGACCGTCAGCTGCGTGGCGGGGTGGCCGGCGCGCGTGAGCGCGAACGCGGTGGCCATGGCGAAGCAGCCCGCGTGCGCGGCGGCGAGGAGCTCCTCGGGGTTGGTACCCGCGGTGCCGTCCTCGCTGACGAAGCGTGTCTGGAACGAGTAGGGCTGGTCGGCGAGGACGCCCGACTGGGTGGTGAGCGAGCCGGTGCCGGACGGTCCGTCACCGCGCCAGACGGCGGTGCTGGTGCGCTTCATGGAGACCTCGGGAGCATGGAGGTGGAGCGACCGCGGGGCCGCTCCGCCAGCATACGCCGCCCGTGGTCACGCGCTGGCCTCGGACGCGAGCGACGTGACGATCTGCAGCGCCTCCTGGACGTGTCGCGTGGCCTGCACCATCGAGTTGAACACGTGGCGGATGACCCCCTGCCCGTCGACGACGTAGGTGACACGGCCGTCGGCCAGGCCCAGCAGGAAGCGCGGCGCCCCGAAGGCCTTGCGCACCTGGCCCTTGTCGTCGGACAGCAGGGTGTAGGGCAGCCCGTGCTTGGCGACGAAGTCGGCGTGGCTCTTGATGCCGTCGGACGAGATGCCGACCACCCGCACGCCGGCGTCGCTGAAGTCCTCGTGGGCGTCGCGGAAGGCGCACGCCTCGGCGGTGCAGCCCACCGTGAAGTCCTGCGGGTAGAAGAACAGCACCACCGGCCCCTCGGCGACGAGCGCCTCGCTGGACACCGGCTGGCCGTTCTGGTCGGGGAGGGTGAACGTCGGGATGTGGTCACCGACGGAGAGGGACGCCATGGGACCTCCAAGTGGGGTACTTCGCGCACCCCGGGCACGGCCGCGGTAGCCGGGCCCTGCGCCATCGTCGGCGCGAACAGACAACCAGCGACGTCACCTTCCGTCGCACCGCGCCGCCGGGCGGGGTGACCCCGTCGCGCGGCGTGCATACGCTCGCTCGGGGAGGCTGCGATGATCCCACGCGAGCCCCGGTCCACCGCGCTGCCGTGGTCGCTGCGCCCGCCCGCGCCGCAGACCCCGCCGCCGCCCGGCGGCCTGGTGGTGGCCCACCGCGGCGGTCTCGCGCACGCGCCCGAGAACAGCCTGGAGGCCATCCGCACCGCCGCGCGGCGCGGCGCCGACGCGGTCGAGCTCGACGTCCGGGTGGGCCCCGACGGGCTGATCTGCGCCCACGACCGCGGCCAGCCGGGTCCACGTGCGGACGTCGCCGTGCCCACGGCGCTCGACCTCGGGCTGCGGGTGGAGCTCGACGTCAAGGGTCTCGTGGGGCTGGGACCGAGCGCCCGCGTGGCCGAGCTGGTCGATCGCCTCGGGGCCCACGAGCGCATCTGGGCCACCTCGTTCCACCCGCTCGCCGCGTGGCGCCTGCGGGCCCTCGACCCGCGGCTGGTGGTGGGCTGGGCCGTGGCGCGGTCGTGGGTGGAGCGGCTGACCCTGTGGCAGGCGTGGGTGGACTGGCTGAGGGTGCAGGTGCTCGCCCCGCACACCGAGCTGCTCACCGACGCGCGGCTGGCGCGCTGGCACGACAAGGGGCTCATGGTCGAGGCCTGGACGGTGGATCCGGACGAAGCGGCAGCGCTGCGCGCCAAGGGCGTGTCCACGGTGGTCGATGCCCTCCCCGCCTGATCCGTCCCCCGCCGTCGACGCGGTCGTCGCCTCCGGGTTCGACGGCGCCGTGGTGCACGTCGGCACCGCCCTGCCCGCCGAGGCGGTGGTGGTGCACGTGCGGCGCCTCGTGCGCGAGGGCGGCCGCGTCCACCTCGCGCCCGCGCCCGACCCGACCCCGTCGATCTTCCCGGCGTGGAGCCGCGCCCAGGTGGACCTGGAGGCGGCCGAGGCGTGGCGCGCGGCGGCCCACGCCGCGCTGGAGGGCGCCGGGTTCGAGGTGGCCGACGACGACGCCCCGGAGGGGTCGGTGGCAATCCTCGACCGGAACGCCCCGGTCGACAGCGTGGCGCGCCACCTCGAGGGCGGCCGCGCCGTGGCGCTCGTGCGACCGGAGACCGGCACGGGCGGCGTCGGTGTGCTCGCGCTGGCCGACCTGCGCCAGGCGCGCGCCGCGCTGCCGGTGCTGGCGCGGGTCGTCCCCGGCGGCGACGTCCACCTGCTGACGTTGCAGCAGGTGCCCCACGGCACGGCCAAGGACCTGCGCGAGGTCCTCGGGTGGAACGGCGGGCTCCACCTTCACGCCGTGGGTGGTGGCCTGACCGAGGCGCCCGCGGGCGTCGCGCGCCTGCTGGACACCCTGGCGCTCGACCTGCTGGTGACGCCCACCAGCACCACCTGGTCGCTGCGCCCGATGCTGATGCTCACCACGGACTGGGCCGCCGACCTGCTGTTCGTGCCGGGCGGGCCGTCGCTCGGCGAGCTGCGCCTGCGCTGGGCGGCCTTCGCCTCCGTCCCGCTGGCCCGGGGCACGCAGATCGCGTGCGTGCAGGTCGATCCCGCGGGGCTGGTGTGGATGCCCCCGGACGGCCCGTGCGCGGTCGTCGAGGCCGGCACGGTGCGGGCGACGACGACACTGACCGGGGGGCGCGCCGTGGTGTCCCCCGACGTGGCCGCCGCGCCCTGGGGCCTCGCGAGCGACCCGGAGGTCGGCCCCGACAGCCTGCAGGTCGTCGCCCACCCGGTGCGCCGCGACGGTGCACCGGTCGCCCTCGTCCCCGTCGACCTCGACCCCGGCCTCGTCGCCCGCGCCCATGGCGAGGGCCGCAGGGTGTGGGCGGTGGCCTTGCAGCCGTGCGACCCCGACGCCGTGCGGGCACGCCTGGGCGTCGACGCCGTGCTCCTCGCCGGCAGCGTGCTCGACGACGGCGCCCCGCGGGACGTGCCGGCCGCCGCCCACGCCGTGGTGTTCGACCGCGTGGCGCGGGCGCTGCGCGCGGAGGGCTACCCGATCGCCCTGTCGGTCAACCCGATCGGCGGCAGCGGCTTCCTGCACGTCCGCCCCGAGGACCTCGCCGCGCTGGCGCCCGACGCGCTCGAGAACGCCGTCCGCGCGGCGTCGGTCCCGGTCACGCGCGGGTCGCTCGGCGATGCGCTCCGCCTGCGCTGCGGCGCCGTGTCCACCTCGGCCGCCTCCCTCGCGTGGCTGTCGGACAGCCGCGCGGCACGTCAGGCCACGCTGCGGCTGATCGACGGCGCCACCACGCGGCTGCGGTTCCAGACGTTCATGTGGGAGGACGACACCGTCGGTCGGGCCTTCGCCGACGCGCTGGCCCGGGCCGGGGCGCGCGGCGTCGACGTCCAGGTGCTGGTGGACTCGCTGTGGAGCCAGCATCGGTCGCTCGCGCGCGACAACCCCGTGCTGTCCGCGCTCGACGAGGCCCAGGGCGTGCAGGTGCGGGCGTGGCACCCCGTACAGGGCGTGTCGGACCTCAAGCGCCGCAACCACCGCAAGCTCGTCGTGGCCGACGACGACCGCGCCCTCGTGCACGGTCGGAACGTGGCGGATCACTACTTCACGAGCCCCGACGAGGTGGTGCTCACGCCGAGCACCGACCAGGACGGCGTGCCGTGGGTGGACCTGTCCACCGAGGTCACCGGCCCCGTCGTGGCCTGCGTCGCCGCCGCGTTCGACGGCGCGTGGGTCGAGGCCGAGGGCACGCCCGGGCCAGCCGTGGCCGCTGGTCCCCGGACGGGCGTGCCGCTCTGGTGGATCGCCCACACGAGCCTGCGCGACACCCACACGCTCGACGCCCTGCGCGAGCTGTTCGCACGGGCCCGGCACCGGATCCGCATCGTCAACACGTTCGCCCTGCAGCACGAGCTGCAGCACGCGCTCGTCGACGCGCTGCGCCGCGGCGTCGCCGTGGAGGTGGTGACCGGCCACGTGCGCCCGCGCCACCAGGGCGGGCAGGTGCCGTTCCCCGGCTCACCGGGGCGCGACTTCGCCACCGAGATCATCCATGGGCGCTGGGACGTGCTTGCCGGCGCCGGGGCCACGGTCGTCGCGTGTGCCCAACCCGCCCGCCCGCACTGGCACGCCGACGTCGGCGCGATCCTGCCGCACGTCCACGCCAAGGCGGTGACCATCGACGGTCAGCTCGCGGCGGTGGGCAGCTTCAACGTGGACATCTCGTCAGCCTACTGGGAGTCCGAGGTGATGATGGTGGTCGCCGACCCCGAGCGCGTCGGCGCGCTCGACGGCTGGATCGGCGGGATGCTGGACCTCGGCGTGCGCTTCGACCCCCACGACCCGACGTGGCAGCACCACGCCGCCCAGCGGTCGTGGATCAGCGAGCACTGGCCCGCGATCATCAGCTGACGGCGCGACCTGCGCGGTCAGCCGCCGTCGGCCGTGAAGCCCACCGTGCGGTGGGAGCCGTCGCAGAAGGGCTTGTCGCCGGAGTGGCCGCACCGGCAGAGGAACGCGGTGGCGCCTCGCCGGACGGCGCGCCCGGTGCCACAGGTGACCTCGTGGGCACCCTTGACCTTGAGGGGACCGTCCTTGGTGGGGGTGACCTCGAGGGGACCCGGCGCGCCCCAGTCGGGCAGCGCGCCAGGTGGCGGGAACTCGCCGGTGGCCTTGAAGTCCACGTCGTGGTGGGAGCCGTCGCACCACGGCTTGTTCGCCGAGGCGCCGCACCGGCACAGGGTGGCGCGGGTGCCGGCGGGGACGCCGGAGACGACGAGGTCGCCACGCACCGCGTAGGGACCGTTCTCGAGCACGGCGACCACGTTGCGCCCGCTGGGCTGCTCGGAGACCTTGCCGTCGCGTCGCTCGGCCTGAATGGCGCCGGAGGGGCAGCGCTCGGCGAGCGCGAGGACCTCCTCGGGGGTCGCGGCGTCCGGGTCGATCCACTCTCCCTCGACGTTGGCGCGGAACACCGCGGGCAGCCCGAGCACGCAGTTGCGGCTGTGGATGCACCGCGTCCCGTCGAACCGGATGCGGACCTTCTTGCCGTCGACGACGTCCATGACAGACCTCCTGCCGAGGATGGTACCGCCATCGGGAGCGTCGGAACCGGACGGCTCGTCACGGAACGCCACGGGCGGTGCGACGCCGCGATCCGACCGGCACAGCGACGTCGCACGAGCGTCGGGGCGGATCAGGCGAGCGCCGGCACCATCGCGTCGGCGCTCACGCGACGGGAGACGGGGCGCAGCGCGTAGCTGACGAACAGCACCGGGATCAGCACGATCGGGATGATCGCGCCGTCCACGCCATCGCCGACCGCGAGGTGGGCCCACACCGCACCCAGCAGGTTGAAGAAGATGCCCGCGTAGGCCCACTCCTTCAGCCGCGCGAAGCCCGGCGCGAGCAGGGCGATCGCGCCGAGCACCTTGAGCACGCCGAGCAGCGGCAGCACGTGGGACGGGTAGCCCATGTGGCCGACGACCCCCTCGACGATGGGCTCGGCCCCCGACAGGTAGGCGGCGCCGGACGCCAGGTAGAGCAGGCCGATCAGGCCGGTGGTGAGCCAGTACGAGACGGATCGTGCGTTCATGGAACCTCCAGTGGACGCCGAACCGTAAACGCGTGACGTTGATGCACCAATTGGCACGATTCGACCATCAGTCGTGCACAAACGATGCAGGATGGCGCCATGCACGATGCCGAGGGCTTCGACGCCTTCGTCGCTGTGGTCGAACGGGGCAGCCTCGCGGCGGCGGCGCGGGAGCTGGGCGTGCCGCGCCCCACGCTGTCGCGTCAGCTCGCCCGCCTGGAGGAACGGCTCGGCGTCAGCCTGCTCCACCGCACCACGCGCCGCGTGGTCACCACCCGCGCGGGCGAGGCGCTGTACCCCAGGGCGCGACGCGTGCTCGATGAGGCGGCGGCCGCGGTCGACGACGTCCGCCGTCAGGACGACGTGCCCCGCGGACTGCTCCGGGTCACGGCACCCACCGCATTCGACGGCGTGGTCGACGACCTGTTCTCGGGCTTCCTGGCGCGCTGGCCCGAGGTCTCGCTCGAGCTGCTCGTCACGCCGCGCCACGTCGACCTCGTCGCGGAGGGCTTCGACGTCGCCATCCGCGCGGGCGCGCTCGTCCACCCCGAGCTGGTCGCGCGGCGGCTCATGGCCACCGACCTGATCGCCGTCGCCAGTCCCGCGTTCCTGGCCCGCCACGGCACGCCGACCGATGTCGACACCCTCGCCCGCATGCCGTGCGTGCTGGCGGTGGCCGAGAACGGCCCGCCCACCACCGCGTGGCCGCTGCGCGACGGCGGGAGCGTCACGGTCGACGGCCCCTTCCGCAGCAACGACCTGTTCGCTCGGCGCGGGGCCACCCTCGCCGGCCTGGGTGTGGGCCTCGTGCCCCACCACGTCGTCCGCGGCGCGCTCGCCGACGGCCGACTGGTGCAGGTGCTCGCCGATGTCGTGGGAGCCCCGAGCCACGCCTGGGTGGTGTGGCCCGAGCGCGCCTACCTCGAACCCAAGGTGCGGGCGTTCGTCGACCACGTGGTGGCGGCCTTCGCGCTGCCCGGCGCCGGGACGTGCCCCGACGGTGCCTGACGCCGGCGCTTGAGTTTTGCGCAAGGTCCACTGCTTACGACGTCTCCAGCGGCACACCGATGCCGCGAAGGAGGCAGCGATGCACGACGACGACTCCCGGGGTCTGGCCAACGATCTGGCGCGGATGACGGAGCTCCTCGACCGTCGCCAGGTCCTCACCTGGTTCGCGGCGGCCGCCGGGGTGGGCCTCGTCGGCTGTGAGTCCGAGGGGACGATCGGCACGATCGGTGTCGACACCGGAGACTGGGACACGGCGCTCGACACCACCCTGCCCGACAGCTGCGCCGACATCCCCGAGGAGACGGCCGGCCCCTACCCCGGCGACGGGTCGAACGGCCCGAACGCGCTGACCCTCGACGACATCGTCCGCAGCGACATCCGCACGAGCATCGGCAGCATGAGCGGGACCGCGGCGGGTGTGGTGCTGCGGGTGCGGATGCGCATCCTCGACGCCGCCACATGCACGCCCCTGGCCGGCCACGCCGTCTACCTCTGGCACTGCACGCAGGACGGCAAGTACTCGCTCTACACCGACGCGAACCAGAACTACCTGCGCGGCGTCCAGGTCACCGACGACGACGGCTGGGTCCAGTTCACCACGATCTACCCGGGCTGCTACTCGGGGCGGTGGCCGCACATCCACTTCGAGGTCTACGCCAGCCTCGCCGCCACCAGCAGCGCGCGCAACACCGTGGCCACCAGCCAGATCGCGATGCCCGAGGGGGCCTGCGACACGGTGTTCGCCTCCTCCGGCTACGAGGCCTCGGTGTCGAACTTCGCCCGGATCACCCTGGCGTCCGACAACGTGTTCAGCGACGGCGCGTCGCTGCAGACGCCGTCGATCAGCGGCAGCGTGGACGACGGGTACGCGATCGCGCTCGACGTCGCGGTGTAGGGAACGCGTCGGAGAAAGTTGACGTGTCGGAAAGTTCCGACGTATAGGGTCGGCATGCCACCCGACGTCTTCGACGCCATCGCGAATCCGATCCGCCGCGATCTCCTCCGCCTGCTCGCGGAAGGCCCCAAGGCCGTCCACGAGCTGGCGGCCCACTTCGACCGTGGGCGTCCCGCGATCTCGGAGCACCTCAAGGTGCTGCGCGACGTCGGGCTCGTCGCCGACGAGGCCCAGGGCCGCCACCGGATCTACCGCCTCGACGCGCGGCCCCTGCGCGACGTGCAGGACTGGGTGGGCACCTACGAGCGCTTCTGGCGCGACCGCATGGCGCGGCTCGCGTTCCTGCTCGACGAGGACGACCCATGAGCAAGGCCACGATCCGCGCCACGTGGACGCTTCCCCACCCGCCCGAGCGCGTCTGGCGCGCGCTCGCCGACCCCGCTCGCCTGTCCCGGTGGCTGATGCCGTCCGACCTGCGGGCCGAGGTCGGCGCGGTCGGCACGTTCGACGCCGGTCCGTGGGGCGAGGTCACCTGTGAGGTGCTCGAGGTGGTGCCGCCGACGCGCCTGGTGTGGACGTGGCGCAACCCGCCGCTCGACACCGTGGTCACCTGGACGCTCACCCCGCACGCCGACGGCACCACTGTGGTGCTGGAGCACGCCGGCTTCGATCTCGACGACCCGATGCAGCGCATGGCGTACGACGGCATGGGCGGCGGCTGGACGGCGGCGATCCCCGAGCGGCTCCGCGCGCTCCTCGCGTCCGACGACGGGGCCGCGTAGCCGTCCGGGACGGTGGGCCCGGCATCGCGGGTTGCGACCGGCTGCAGGTGTCGCTCCGCGATCCGATCCCCTCCGCGGGGGACGCGGTAGACTCCGCGCGCCTCGGAGGACTCGTCATGCTCGTGCTGCTGGCCACCCTCGCCACCGCCTTCGCCATGCCCCCCCAGCCGCCGTGGGAGCAGGTGCCGCTGCCCCTGGAGCGCACGCTGGGCGAGGTGTGCTTCCCGTCGGGGCTGAGGGTGACGCTGCGGGTAGACCACCGCCAGCCGGTGGTGTCGGTGGCGGCCGTGGTCGACCGCGGCAGCAACGACGACCCGAAGGACAAGCCCGGCGCGTCGTGGCTGCTCCAACGCGCCTGGTACGACGCCCGCCCCGGCGGCGGCGCCACGGTGGCCGAGCGCCTGCAGGCGGTCGGGGCGCGGTCCAACGCCGTGGCGATGGCCGACAGCACGGTGTGGATCTCGGCCGGTCCGTCCGACGCCCTGTCCACGCTGCTGACGCTCGAGGGCGCCCGTCTCACCGACCCGCTCGGCGGCCTCGACGCCGATGCGCTGTCGCGCGTGCAGGCGCGGGCCGACGCCGCCCTCGTCGACGGCCTCGACGCGCCGATGTCGCTGCTCGCCCGCGCCATGCCCGCCGGCTTCTTCCCGGCTGGCATCGCCCGCGACGACGCACCGCTGAACCCGGCCGCCATCGACGCCCTCACCCCCGCCGACCTCGTCGCCTGGTCGCGCAACCTGCGCCCAGGAGCCGTCACGCTCTACATCAGCGGCGACTTCGACATCCAGGCCGTCAGCCGCATGGTGCAGGACACCTTCCCGGACAAGGTGCTGTTCGAGAAGGCCGACGGCACCCGCCCCGAGGCCGGCGAGTGCAAGGTGCGCACCCTGCCCACCGAGCAGGTGCCCCCCAAGCGCGACAAGAAGGCGCCGCTGACCGCCGTGGTGGGTCCGGTGGACGCACCCACGCTGCTGGTGGGCTGGTCGCTGCCGGACGGCTTCGGCGATCTGCAGGGCACCCTCGATCTCGCGGGCAAGTTCTGGGAGCGCCGCATCATCGAGATGTTCATCGACGAGTCCGCCTCGCGTGAGCAGCACTACGACCCGCGCTGCTCCGTGGTGCACGAGCGCGGCGCCTCCGCCTACCTGTGCCGCATCCACCTGCCCGAGGGCACCGACCCCAACCGCCTCAAGACCGCCTTCCTCGACGCGCTGACCCGCACGAACATGCCGATCGCGCTGGAGGACCGCTGGATCACCGTGCAGCGCATCTACGAGGTCATCGACACCTCGCTGGCGATGGGCGCGTTCACCCCCCTGCAGGGCGACGACCTCATCACCGACGTGCGCGGCAACGTCGCCAAGGGCCAGCCCCTGTGGTTCCTCGACCGGGTGATGAGCCTCAACCAGATCGACACGGCCAAGATCCGCGACTTCGTCGACACGTGGCTCAAGCCCGATCAGGCGATGGCCCGCGTCGTCGTTCCCCCGGGGGCTTCCCCCGAGGCGGCCCTCGCGGCGAAGGGCAAGGTGCCGTCGTACGAGCAGGGCGGCCGCAAGGTGGCGCTGGACCCGCGCGTGGTCCCCGACGACACACCGCTGCCGGTCGAAGCGCGGCTGCCCGTGGCGCCCGGCGCCGCCCCCGTGCCCGCCCCGCATCTGGGCGCCGTCGCGAGCAAGGTGCTGCCCAACGGCGTGCGCCTCGTGGCCCTGCGCTACGACGAGCTGCCGCTGGTGCGGACGTCGGTGGTGGTCAACGACCCCAGCCTCGCCGAGTCCAAGCGGGGCATGGGCCAGTGGGCGTGGGAGATGCTGCGGTTCAACACCACCGTGGAGCTCCCCGCCCCCCGCTACACCGAGGCCGGCGCGATCATCGGCACGCGCTACACCGCGTCCCACGCGCCCGATGCCGACCAGCTCGTCGCGCGCGGCACGGCCGGCAACCTCGACGGCATGCTCTGGCTGCTGCGGGCGATGACCGCCGGATCGACCACGCTCGACTCAGGCGGCATGCGCCGGGAGATGCAGCTCCTGGCCGACGAGATGATCGGCCTGCGCGACGCCGACCCCGCGGCCCGGGCCGACCACGCCCGCAAGGCCCACGTGCTGGGTGCAGCCCACCCCCTGGCGATGGACCGGTGGGACCAGATCAAGGTGGCGTCGTCGCTGCCGTTCACCGCCCTGCTCGCCGAGCTCGAGCGCCTGTGGGCGCCGGGCAACCTCACGGTGGCCATCGTCGGCGGCACCGACGCCACGGAGGCCCTGCAGCTCGCCGAGGAGATGTGGTCCGACTACACGCGCAAGGGCGGCGCCAAGGCCGACCCCGAGCCCGTGCCCCAGGTGGTGCCGGCCGCCCCCCGCGCGTGGTCGACCGCCGACGCCGGACGCCAGCGCACCGCCTTCGGCCTGACGTGCGCCCCGACCCCGGCCAGCTCGCCCGCCTGGCAAGCCGTCGGCGCAGAGCTCGTCCGCCAGGTGGCGTGGGCGGCACTCGCCGGCGACGCCGAGGCCCTGCCGCCCGACGTCACCGTGCCCACGTGGCGCGACGCCGCCGTGCTCGACCTGACCGCGAGCCTGCCGTCCGCGCGCGCGCAGGCGCTCGGCCAGGCCGTGGTGGATGCGTTCCGACGGCTGGCCAAGGACGGCCCCACCGCGACGGAGCTCGCGAGCGCCATCCGCGCCGCCCAGGCCGACCACCTGCTCGCGATGGCCGACGCCGACCGCGTGCTGGAGGCGCTCGTCCGTCACGGCCAGGACCTGCCGACCTGGGCCGCCGCGGAGCACGCGGCGCTCGGTGCGGTGACCGCGGCGGACGTCGTGGCGTGGCTCGCATCGTGTAGGGGCCACGAGGCGGTGACGACCGTCGGCCCCGCCGAGGTGACGCTCAGCCTGCCGTAGCCCCCGGGTCCTTGCGCGCGAGCACCTGCACCACGGCGGCCATGCCGCTGTGGTAGCGCCCCTCGCGCACCTCGCGCTCGGTCTCCACCGCGTGCAGGAACGTGAGCCCGGCGAGCTCGGCGCGCAGGCCCTCCAGGGTCATCGTGAGCTCGGCCACCGGCGGACCGCCCGTGCCGCGCCCCACCTGGGCCGGGGTGTAGGCCTCGAGCACGAACACACCGCCCGGCGCGAGGCCCTGCACCACCGCGGCGTGCACCGCGCGCCGGACGGGCGGCGGCACGTGCGCCGAGATCGACACGATGCCGCTCCACGCACCCGCCGCGATCGGCAGCTCGGCCAGGTCGGCCACCACGGTGTGCAGCGGCACCCCCCGCGCCGCCGCGAGCTCCGCCGCCCGCGCCATCCCGACCGGGGACTGGTCGACCGCGGTGACGTCGTGTCCGCGCGCGGCCAGCCACACCGCGTTGCGACCCTGCCCCTCGGCGAGGCAGAGCACCGGCCCGCGCGGGATCCGGTCGGCGACGGAGACGAGGAAGTCGTTGGGCGCGGTGCCGTAGGCGTAGTCGGCCTCGGCGTAGCGCTCGTCCCAGAACTGCTTCACGGACACCTCCAGGTCCAGGCGTAGCGCGGGGCCCGCACGCCCGACCGCCCCGCAGACGGTTCGCCACGGTTTGGCACGATCCGACCCCGACGGGAGCCGCATCGCCTGCCGGCGTTACCCTGCGCCGGCCACGGGAGGAGCCGGGTGCGCGTCGCCACACCCCTGCCAACGCTGCTGGTCGCCGTCGCGTGTGTCGCCGCGTGTGCGGGCGGCGGAGCCGGCGACGCCTCGGTCGATCGCGCGGTCCCGGTGGCGCTCGGTCCCGTCGAGCACGGCCCGATCACCCTACGGCGCACGCTGTACGGCACCCTGGAGGCGAGCGCCCAGCTCACGGTGACCACCGTCGTCAGCGGACGCATCGCGACGATGCCGGTGGCGCTGGGCGACCCGGTGCGCTCGGGACAGGTCGTGGCCACCCTCGATCGCGACGACGTGGGCCAGGCCGTGCGCCAGGCCACCGCCAGCCTCGCCGTCGCCCAGGCCAACGCCGCCCAGACCGGCGTGCAGGCCGACATCGCCACGCGCGCCCTGGAGCGCGCCCGGACGCTGCGCGCTGCCGGCGCCATCGCCGACGCCGAGCTCGACGACGCCGCCTCCGACGCCGAGCGGGCCCGCGCGCAGGCCGAGGTGGCGCAGGCCGAGGTCACCCAGGCCCAGGCGAGCGTGGCCACGGCGCGGGTCAAGCTCGACGACACGGCGATCGTGGCCCGGTGGGATGGCGACGACGTGCGCTACGTGGCCGCCCGGCGGGCGGACCCGGGCACCATCGTGTCGGCGAACACGGCGCTGCTCACCATCGTCGACACCGACCCGCTCCGCGCCGTCGTGCACGTCACCGAGCGCGACCACACGCTGCTGCACGCCGGCCAGGCCGTCACCCTGTCCACAGACGCCCACCCGGGCAGCACGTTCACCGCCCGCGTCGACCGCGTGGCGCCGGTGTTCGACCCCGACTCCCGGCAGGCGCGCGTCGAGCTCGTCGTCGACAACCCCGACGGGCGGTTGAGCCCCGGCGGCTTCGTGCGCGCCGACGTGGTGCTCGACACCGTCGACGACGCCACCGTCGTGCCCGTCGACGCGCTCGTGACCCGCGACGACGCCACCGTCGTGTTCGTGCTGGACGCCGACGGCACCCACGTCGCCCAGCGCCCGGTCACCGTGGGCATCCGCGACGGGGATCGCGTGGCCGTCACGGGCACCGGCATCGACGGCCAGGTGGTCGTGCTCGGCCAGCAGCAGCTGCGCGACGGCAGCGCCGTCGTGGTCCCTGTCGGAGAGGACGCCCGCGGCGAGGCGGCGGCGGAGGGCGGATGAACCTGCCCGGGCTCGGGGTCGGTCGCCCGGTGCTGACCTCGATGGTCACCCTCATGGTGGTGGTGCTCGGGCTCGTGTCGCTCGCGCGCCTGCGCATCGACCTGCTCCCCGACATCGAGCGGCCCACGGCGTCGATCCGCACCGACTACGAGGGCGCGGCGCCCGAGGTGGTCGAGCGCCGGGTCACGCAGATCCTCGAGGAGATCGTGTCCACCGTGCCCGGCGTGGTGGAGCTGTCGTCGACCTCCGAGCAGGGGGAGTCCCGGCTGACGGTGGGCTTTTCGTGGGGCACCGACATCGACGTGGCCGTGCAGGACCTGCGCGCGCGCCTGGAGGACGAGCTCGACGAGCTGCCCGAGGACGTCGGCCGCACCACCATCCGCAAGTTCGACATCAACAGCTTCCCGGTCGTGCTGCTCGGCGTGTCGAGCCGGCTCGATCCCGTCGAGCTCACCGAGATCGTCGAGAACGAGCTGCGCGACCGGTTCGCGCGCGTGCCGGGCGTGGCGCAGGTCGACCCGTGGGGTGGCTTCGTGCGGGAGATCCGCGTCAGCCTCGACCCGGCGCGGCTGCGGGCGCTCGGTCTGGGCCTCGACCAGGTGCTCGACGCGCTCGTCGACGCCAACCTCGACCTGCCCGCCGGCAAGCTGGAGGACGGCCGCTACGAGGTCGCCCTGCGCGCCCCGGCCGAGTTCGGCGACCTCGACACGCTCGCCGACACGGTCGTCGCCACCCGCGACGGCGCCTCGGTCACCCTCGGCCAGGTCGCCCGCGTCGACGACACCTGGGAGGCGCTCACCCGCGTGATCCGCGTGGGCGACGCCCCCGGCGTGCGGTTGGCGATCCGCAAGCAGGCCGACGCCAACACCGTGGAGGTGTCCGAGGCGATCCTGGCGGAGGTCGCGCGCATCAACCGGGACCTGCCGATGGTGCACGTCGTGGCCGTCACCAACCAGGGCAACTTCATCGAGCAGTCGATCGACAACGTCGCCCGCTCGGTGGTCTACGGCGGCGGCTTCGCCGTGCTGGTGCTGCTGTTCTTCCTGCGCGACGTGCGCAGCACCGCGGTGGTGTCGCTGGCGATCCCGATCAGCGTGCTCGGCACGTTCGTCCTGCTCCAGCAGGGCGGCTTCACGCTGAACCTGATGACCCTCGGCGGCCTCGCGCTCGGCGTGGGGATGATGGTCGACAGCGCCATCGTGGTGCTCGAGAACATCTTCCAGCGACGGGAGCGGGGCGACGACCCGATGCAGGCCGCGGTGGCCGGTGCAGCCGAGGTGGGGCCCGCGATCGTGGCGTCCACGCTCACCACGCTCGTGATCTTCCTGCCGATCCTGTTCTTCCAGGGCGTCACCGGCCTGCTGTTCCGCGAGCTCGCGTACGTGATCGTGCTGGCGCTGGTGGTGTCGCTGCTGGTGTCGCTGACGGTCGTGCCGATGCTGGCGGCGCGCCTGCCCCAGCCCGGCACGGTGCGCACGGAGCGGTTCGCGCGGCTCGCCCGCTGGGCCCAGGCCACCGTCGCGCGGCTGGAGGCCGGGTATGCCCGCGCGCTCGACACGGCGCTCGCCCACCGCGGGGCCACGGTCGGCCTCGCCACGGCGCTGTTCGTCGCGAGCCTGCTGCTCGTGCCGCTGCTCGGCACCGAGTTCCTGCCCCCGTCCGACGAAGGCGAGGTGCGCGTCGAGGGCGAGATGGAGCTCGGCACGCGTCTGGGGCTGGTGGACCAGCAGACGGCCCGGATCGAGGCGGTCGTGCGCGAGGCGGTGCCCGAGGCGACGGCGTCGGTCACCACGGTGGAGGGCGGCACCACCGGCGACGCCAAGGGCGAGGTGCGGCTGTCGCTCGGCCCGGCCAGCAGCCGCAGCCGGTCCAACACCGCCATCGCCGCCGACCTGCGCCGCCGCCTCGACGGCCAGGTCCCCGGGATGCAGATCCGCACCCGCGCCCCCCAGGGCTCGTTCGCGCTCAACCGCCTGCTCGGCGACGCCGACGAGGGCGTCACCGTCGAGGTCCGCGGGGACGACCTCGACACGCTCGCCGCGCTCGCCGGCCGGGTCGCCGCGCAGATGGCGGAGGTCCCCGGCGTCACCGACGTCACCGACAGCCGGCCCGAGGGTGTGCCCCAGGTGCAGTTCACCGTCGACCGCGCGAAGGTCGCCAGCGTGGGGCTCACCGTGCGCGACGTCGCCCGCGCGCTGCAGGTGGCCGTGGCCGGTGCGCAGGCAGGCGAGTTCCGCCGCGGCGGCGACGCGTGGCGGATCTTCGTCCAGCTCGACGACGTCGCCCACCGCACCGTCGACGACATCCTCGACATGACCCTGACGACGCCCGACGGCGCCCAGGTGGCGCTGCGCAGCCTGCTCGCGTCGACGCCGGGCCGGGGCCCGATCTCGATCGCCCGACGCGACCAGCGCCGCACCGTCACCGTGTCGGCCAACGTCGACGGACGCGCGCGCGGCGACGTGGCCGCCGACATCGACGCGGCGCTGGCGACCATCCCGCGACCCGCCGGCTACACGTTCGACGCCTCGGGTGCGTACGAGGCCCAGCAGGAGGCCTTCGGCGAGCTGCGCACGAGCCTGCTGCTGTCGCTGCTGCTGGTCTACATGGTGCTCGCCGGCCAGTACGAGTCGCTCAAGGACCCCCTGGTGGTGATGCTGTCGGTGCCGTTCGCCGCGGTGGGCGTGCTCGTCACGCTGTTCGTGACCGGCACCACGCTCAACCTGCAGTCCGGCATCGGCACGATCATGCTGGGCGGCATCGTGGTCAACAACGCCATCCTGCTGGTCGACCTCGCCGGCCGCCTGCAGGCCGAGGAGGGCATGCGCGCCCACGACGCCGCCGCGCTCGCCGGACGCCGTCGCCTGCGCCCGATCCTGATGACCACGCTGACCACGCTGCTCGGGCTCGTGCCGCTGGCGCTCGGCCTCGGCGAGGGGGCCGACGCCCAGGCACCGCTCGCCCGCGCGGTGGTCGGCGGCCTGTTCGCGTCGACCGTGCTGTCGCTCGTCCTGATCCCGGTGCTGTACACCTGGGCGCACCCCGACCGCCGGGCGACGCCGTCCGCGTGACCGCTACTCGGCGTCGTCACCCCAGCGATCGGTCTCGTCACACGCCGACAGCGTCACGCCCGGGCAGGTGTTGAGCAGGTCGACGCCACCGCAGTCCTCGCGCACGAGGTCGACGTCGCTGAAGCTGTCCTTCGACGTGTCGCGGAACGACACCACGCCGCAGCCCGAGCCGGTGGGCACCACGTAGTAGTGGTTGGTGATGGGGTCGCCCTCGACGGTGACGAAGCGCACGCTGTAGCGCGCCGGCGTGCACGCCCCGAAGGCGTCGACCAGGCAGCCGCCCCCCTCGGTGTCGGGGTCGGACCCGAAGCACTGGCCGCTGTAGGCGAAGCTGCCGCAGTCCTCGAACGACACGCCCGCGTCGTCCTCGAAGTCGAGGAGCACCGCCTCCACGTCCACCGGCCCCGCGTTCCCGCCGCAGCTCGCCGCGACCGCCACCGCCACCCATGCCCCGCGCATCCGTCCTCCCGTGTGGACCGGAGTGTGCCCGACGGCGCCCCGCGTGTCACGCCCGCGGCACGATCGCCTGCGCGCCGCGTCACCACCGCGATCGTCGGCACACGAATCGCGACGTCTCGACCGCCCCGCCGCGACGCGGGAGGCGGTATGACCCCCAGGACCGTTCCCGCGCCCCGGAGGCACCCATGGACGTCCGCGCAGCCGTCGCCTGGCAGGCAGGCCAGCCCCTCACCATCGAGACCGTGCAGCTGGAGGGTCCCCGGCAGGGCGAGGTCCTCATCGAGATCATGGCCACCGGCGTGTGCCACACCGACGCGTTCACGCTCTCCGGCGACGACCCCGAGGGTGCGTTCCCGGTGATCCTCGGCCACGAGGGGGCCGGCATCGTGCGCGAGGTGGGTCCGGGCGTCACCTCGGTCAAGCCCGGCGACCACGTGATCCCGCTGTACACGCCCGAGTGCCGCGAATGCGACTACTGCCTGCACCCCAAGACCAACCTGTGCCAGGCCATCCGGTCCACGCAGGGCAAGGGCGTGATGCCCGACGGCACCAGTCGCTTCTCGTTCCAGGGCAAGCCGCTGCTGCACTACATGGGCTGCTCGACGTTCGCCAACTTCACCGTGCTGCCCGAGATCGCGGTGGCCAAGGTGCGGCCCGACGCTCCGTTCGACAAGATCTGCTACATCGGCTGCGGCGTCACCACGGGCATCGGCGCGGTGCTGTTCACCGCCAAGGTGCCCCCCGGGTCGAACGTGGTGGTGTTCGGGCTCGGCGGCATCGGGCTCAACGTGATCCAGGGCGCCAAGATGGTGGGCGCCGACAAGATCATCGGGGTCGACCTCAACCCGGCGAAGGAGGCCCTGGCCCGCGACATGGGCATGACCCACTTCGTCAACCCGAAGGACGTGCCCGACGTGGTCGCCGCCATCGTCGACCTGACGAACGGCGGCGCCGACTACAGCTTCGAGTGCATCGGCAACGTGCAGGTGATGCGCCAGGCGCTGGAGTGCTGCCACAAGGGCTGGGGCGAGAGCGTGATCATCGGCGTGGCCGGGGCCGGTCAGGAGATCCGCACGCGGCCGTTCCAGCTCGTCACCGGGCGCGTCTGGCGCGGCAGCGCCTTCGGCGGAGCTCGCGGTCGCACCGACGTGCCGAAGATCGTCGACTGGTACATGGACGGCAAGATCCGCATCGACCCGCTGATCACCCACGTGCTGCCGCTCGACCGCATCAACGACGCGTTCGACCTGATGCACGAGGGCGCGTCGATCCGCTCCGTCGTCACATTCTGAGGTGACCATGCCGCTGACGACGCGATCCGAGCACCGCAGCTTCGGCGGGGTGCAGGGCTTCTACGAACACGCCTCGACCAGCACCGGCACGCCGATGCGGTTCTCGCTGTACCTGCCGCCCCAGGTGCAGCAGGGTCGCGTGCCGGTCGTGCTGTGGCTGTCGGGCCTGACGTGCACCGAGGAGACGTTCGCCATCAAGGCGGGCGGTCAGCGCGTCGCCGCCCAGCTCGGCCTGGCGCTGCTCGCCCCCGACACCAGCCCGCGCGGGCCGGAGGTGGCCACCGACCCCGCCGGCAGCTGGGACCTCGGCCTGGGCGCGGGCTTCTGGCTCGACGCCACCCAGGCGCCCTGGCGCGCCCACTACCAGATGGCCCGCTACGTGCTCGACGAGCTCCCCGCGCTCGTCGAGGCCCACTTCCCCGTCGACACGTCCCGCACGGGGATCTGCGGTCACTCGATGGGCGGCCATGGCGCGCTGGTGCTGGCCCAGCGGCGTCCCAAGCAGTTCCGCAGCGTGTCGGCCTTCGCGCCGATCTGCCACCCCCTCGACTGCCCGTGGGGCCACAAGGCGCTGCCGGCCTACCTCGGCGACGACCGCGCCGCGTGGGAGGCCTGGGACGCCACGGCCCTGCTCCGGGCCAAGGGTCCCAGCGGCCACGGCGCGTGGCTCGTCGATCAGGGGCTGGCGGACGGCTTCCTCGCCACGCAGCTGCGGCCCGAGGCGCTGGAGGCGGCCGCGTCGGCGGTCGACCAGCCGCTGCACCTGCGCCGCCACGCCGGCTACGACCACGGGTACTACTTCATCGCGTCGTTCCTCGAAGATCACCTCCGGCACCACGCGGCGGCGCTCACCTGACCCCGGAGGGTGGATCCGGCGGACGGTTCGTGCTCAAGTGCGCCCGCCCCCACCGTCCCGGAGGTCCGATGCGCCGTTCGACCGGCCGTTTCCTGCTGCCTGGCCTGTTGGCGTTCACGTGTGCAGTCGACCAGAAGAACGTGGTCGAGCTGCAGCTGAGCTTCCACGAGCCCGTGAACCTGTGCCCGGGCAGCCAGCACCACTTCGAGGTCTGCGCGATCACGAAGAAGGGCGACCGCAAGTGCACCACGAACGGCCTGATGTGGAACCAGATCGACGAGAGCTTCCCCGGCGGCATCGCGAACGGCACGGTCACGCTGCTGTCCGACCCGATGGAGAGCTGGGGCAAGGAGCTGCCGGTCACGTTCGCGCTCAAGAAGTTCCCCGACATCCGCGTCGAGACCGTGGTGCGGCCCAAGTACGACTGCCAGTACAACGCCGACTGGCGCGGCGGTGACGGCCCCCTCGGCTACGGCGGTCACACCGGCAGCGCTGGCTCCGACGGCCGGGACGCCGAGCGCAACGAGCAGGGCATGTACCTGGCCGACGGCACCGACGGCCGCGACGGTGGCAACGGCTCCCGCGGCGAGCGCGGCGGCACCGGCATGTCCGGCTACCACGTCCAGGTCAGCGTCGGGCCGTGGGCCACGCCGGGCATGGTCGCGGTCGAGGTGGTCGGCGTGCACCCCGACACCAAGGAGCGCCACGTCCGACGCTACCTGCTCGACGAGGCCAAGGGCACGCTCACGATCGACGCCTCCGGCGGACGCGGCGGACGCGGCGGCGGCGGGGGTGGCGGCGGAAAGGGCGGCGACGGCGGCAACGGCGTCTCCCGAGGCCGGGGTGGCCACGGCGGCGACGGCGGCGATGGCGGCGACGGTGGGGATGGTGGCGACGGCGGCTGGGTGCGGCTGATCCTCGACCCGTCGGTGCAGTCGTGGGCCTCCCACGTGACGATGATCGCGGACGCCGGCGGCGCCGGTCCTGCCGGCAGTGCGGCCGGCGGAGGCTCGGGGGGCTCGGGCTACGACATCGGCGACCGCGGCCAGGACGGGCGTCCGGGACAGGACGGCCGACCCGGTCAGCCCGGCACCACCGAGGTGGTCGTGCAGCCGGTGATGCTGTCGTTCCTGCGCAAGTAGGCGGTCAGCGCGGTCCCGGCGGGGGGCGGCCGGGGGGACCGGTCTCGGCGTGGAAGGCCTCGGCGAGATCGTCCCCGAGGATGTCGCGGAGGTCGTCGTCGAGCTGGTCGACGTTGGCCTCCATCCGCTCGTGCGCGAGGGGAGACGGTGGCCCGTCGCTGAGGGGGTCGGGCGGGCCGACCGCCTGCATCCGCTCGTGCATCGCGATCAGCGCGCGCTCGAGGTCGGCCTGCTGATCCTGGCTAAGGTCGTGGGCCTCGGCGAAGGCGTCCGCGTCGTCGAGCATGTGGTCCAGGCGCTCCTCGTCGTGGGCGCGTCGTCGCGCAGCGAGCTCGGCGCGCACCTCCTCGCGGGCGCGTTCGAGGAACGCGGCGGGCACGACGTCGGGCACAGCGGCGGCGAGGCCGGCGACGCGGGTGCCGGGGTCGACATCGCTGCCCGCGGCGACGGGCACACGCACCACAGCGGGCACGCGCGCCGGCGCCACGGCGGCCGCGACCTGCCGGGCCTCGGCGACGTCGTCGCACGTCGACGCCACCCGGGTCCACGCGGTCCACGTCCAGCCGAGACAGGCCACCAGCGTCGTCACGCGCCAGAGCCAGAGCTGCTGCATGGGGCCTCCAGACATGCCCTGCAGGTAGCCGGCCCCACCTTGCGCAGACCTGACGCCGGTCAGCGCCCGCGAAGCTCCGCGCGCAACCCGCCCTCGTCGAGGTTGTCCAGGGTGAACGTCCAGCCGTGGCGCTCCGCGATGCGCGCCACGATGTGCAGGCCGAGGCCCTCGCCCACCCCGTCCCGTGCCCGGGCCGCCGAGCCCCGGAAGCCGCGCTCGGTGAGGTGGCGCAGCTCCTCGGGGGGCACACCGGGCCCGTCGTCGAGGACCGCGAGCAAGAAGCCGCTGTCGTCGCCGTCGAGCGTGACGGCGACGTGGCCGCCGGCGCGGTTGTGGCGGATGGCGTTGTAGACGAGGTTGGACAGCGCCTGCTCGACGAGGGTGAGGTCGGCCTGCACGAACACGGGGGTCTCGGGGACGCCGTGGTCCAGCGCCACGTCGAAGCGGCGCGCGATCGGTGCGTGGCGGGCGCAGACCCGCGCGACCACCGGACCCAGCTCCACCCGCGTGAGCGGCTCGGGCGCCTCCATCCGCGCGTGCGCCGAGAGGTCGTCGAGCAGCGCGCCCAGGTAGTGCGCCTCGGCGACGGCCTGCCGCAGGACGGCGGGGTCGGCGCCCTGCTCCAGCCCGGCCAGGTGGCCGCGAAGGACCGTGAGCGGGATGCGGACGTCGTGGGCGGTGTGGGCCACGAACTCGCGCAGCGCCTCCTCGCGGGCCCGACGCGCGGCGACCTCGTCGCGCAGGGCCGATGCCGCGGCGTCGAAGGCGCGCGACAGCTCGGCGATCTCGTCGTCGCCTGCCATCGCCACCGGGTGCCGACCGTCGTGGACCGCCGCCGTGAGGTCGCGCAGCCGGCGCACGGTGGGACCGACGGCGAGCCACATCACGGTGGCTACGAGCACGATGGGTGCAACCCACAGCGGTGACGCCGGGAGCACGCTGCCGAGGAAGCCCCGGACGGTGCCCCCGTGGACCGCGACGACCTCGCAGCCGCCCCCCCACCCGGTGCGCACGGCGACGGCGACGTCGTTGGACCACCACGCCGAGGGCACCACGGTCGTGGCGCCGTCCGGCATCGCTGCCGCGTCCAGCGCCAGCGCGTCGGCCACGTCCCCCGCGGCGTAGGCGTGCAGTTCGGGGCGCTTGAGCCCTCCGCCCCAGGGGCCGTGGCGGTCGTGGTCGTCCGGTGGGCCGCCGGGACCCGCCGGGCCGCCCGGGCCGCCTGGGCCGCCCGGACCCTGGGGACCGCCGGGACCTCCCCGTGGACCGTCGCCGTCGGGCGGAGGCACGTCGGGTCCCTGCCGACCCGCGTCCTCGCCGTCACGGCGCGGGGGCCCCGGCATCTCCGCGCCGCGCGACCACTGCGCGGGGTCGTCGAGGCAGGCCTCGCGGGCGTCCGGGGCCGACACCGCGCGCTCGAGCATGCCGCTGAGGGCGGTGGCCGCCGCCTGGTGGCGCGAGTGGCCGTCCCACCACACGAGGCCCACCAGCTGGGGGATGGCGACGGCGGCGGCCACCAGCGCCATGCGCGCGCGGATCCTCACCGTCAGGACTCCCGGATGCGATCGCCCGCGAGCCGGTATCCCACGCCCCACACCGTCTCGACCATCCCCGGGCCGAGCTTGCGCCGCAGCCGCGACACGTGCACGTCCAGCGTGCGCTCGTTGCCCTCCCGCTCGGGGTCGAGCACGTTCGCGACGAGCCAGCGCCGCGTGACCGCCGCGCCCGGTCGACGCGCCAGGGCGGCGAGGATCTCGAACTCCACGGGCGTGAGCGCCACGGACGTGTCGTCGACCCACACCTCGCGACGCTCCAGGTCGACGGCGAGCGCCCCCAGCTGCACGCGGTCCTGGCGCTGGAGCACCGGTCGGCGCAGGCGCGCCTTGACCCGCTCGGTCAGCTCCTCGGGCCAGAAGGGCTTGGTGAGGTAGTCGTCGGCACCCAACCGCAGCGCCCGCACCTTGTCCTCGGAGCCGTCGCGGGCCGACAGCACCAGCACGGGCACGTCGCTGCCCTTGCGCAGCTGCTCGAGCACCTCGAAGCCGGACAGGTTGGGCAGCATCAGGTCGAGCACCACCAGATCGACGGGCGGCGGCATGTCGGGGTCGATGCTGTGGCCCATGCGCCAGCGCAGCACGTCGAGGCCGAGCCCCGCGAGGTGTCCCTCGATCTGGGCGCCGAGCGCCTGGTCGTCTTCGACCAACAACACAGTGGCCATCGTGGCCCCCTCAGCAGGTCCCGTCGGACAGGGCCCCACGCAAGGTGATGGTCTTCCACACGACGAGGGCGCCGTCGGACGCCTGCCGCCAGCGGAACAGGTAGCTCGTCAGGTCGGACGACAGGATGTTGTCGCGCGCGTTGGGCGTGTCGGCCGTGCCCCGGTCGCTGTAGGCCGGGTGGGTGGTGAACACGTCGGACAGGAGGTCCTCGGGGAAGCCGAGCTGGCTCGTGACCCACGCCTGCGTGCCGCGCCGGACCTGGAAGTGGATGTGCACCGCGCGGCCGCTGTACCAGCCGGGCAGGCACGTATCGAAGGTGGCGACGCCGTCGGCGTCGGTGGTCTGGGTGCCGCGGAACCAGCGCGACGCCCGGGCTGCGCTGTCGTTGCTGGTGCACATCGAGGCGGCGTCCGACCCCGAGTACAGGCCGCTGGGGGCGCAGTGCCAGACGTCGACGACCGCGTCGGCGATCGGGTTGCAGTCGGGGTCGACCACCCGCAGGGCGAGCCGGGTGCCCAGGCCGTCGACGGCCTCGGAGATGTCCTGGCGCTCCATCGTGTCGGCGTAGCAGGGTCCGAGCGTCAGCTCGCAGGTCTGCGCACACGACGTGTCGTCGAAGGTGACGGCGTAGGCCGTGCCCATCGCCGCGGTGCCCCCGGTGAGCCACGTCGTGGTGACGCCACCGTCCGTGTCGACGACGTCCGTGTCGGAGCCCGTGGTGTCGGACGTGTCGGTGTCGGTGTCGTTCGTGCCGTCGGTGTCGGTGTCGTCGTCCTTGGTCACCGTGCCGGTGGCGCAGGCCAGCGCACCCACCGCGAGCAGGCCGGCGAGCACCTCGCGTCGATCCAGTCCCCGAACGTCGCCCATGTCGTCCTCCATGCCGCCACCGTAGCCCCGTGCACCTTGCGCAGCCCTGAACGTCGCGCCCGGGGCGCGCGGGGTACGCTGGGAAGGTCGGTCGCCTGCCCCGTCGCCCCCGAGGCCCCCACGATGCGGTTCCCCCTCCTCGCCGTATGCGTGGCGTTCACGACCCTGTCGGTGGGCGCGTGCACCGCCGCGCCCGACGCCGTCACGCCGTGCGCAGCAGCCGGTGACGCCGCCGGTGCGTCGTGCGTGACGGCCACGCTGCCCGCGTCCGCCTACGTCGACGCCTCGCTCGCCTACTTCGACACCATGGACCGCCGCGTCACCGACGCCGGGTTCCCCGCCTACGCCGACCGCGTGGTGCGCTGGGAGTGGCCCCCGTGGCTGCTGCTCACCGGCTACGGCCGCGAGCAGATGGAGAGCGGCGACCTGCTGCTGCGGCTGTACCCGTCGATCGTCGAGGATCGCGACTGCCAGTTCTTCGATGCGGCACCGTTCGGGCGCTGCCGGGTCACGTTCGTCTACGACGCCCACCAGGGCCAGGGCTGCCCGATCTACGAGGAGTTCAGCTTCGACGAGGCCGGCGACATCACGTTCATCGAGGCGTGGTCGGATCAGCCGGGCCTGCGCCCCACGTCGGACGACGACCCGTGGGGCGAGCGCGCCGACACGCCGCGCCTGTCGACCCGGGTGCCCGGGCTGGGCGCTCGGGACGGCCTGCTCGACCCGGAGGACCCCGCCTTCGTCCAGGCCGCTGAAGGCGACGCCGACCTCGCCGAGCTGCGCGCCCGCATGCAGGACTTCTTCGGCACGTGGTCGCAGGCGCTGGCCGACGCTGGCGACGACCTGTGGTCGGAGGGCTGCGGCTGGTAGCGTGACGCGCAGACTGGCGCGGTCGGCGAGCCCGTTGGCGCGATCGGCGGGTGTCGACGCCGGTCGACGGGCGTACATCCAGCGCGTCCCCTGGAGGTCCCATGGTCGCGAACCCGTCCTCATCGCGCGTCGCCCTGGTCACCGGCGCGTCCGCCGGCATCGGCAAGTCCATCGTCCGCCGCCTGCTCGCGCAGGGCTGGACCGTCTACGGCGCGGCCCGCCGCACGGCGCAGATGGAGGACCTGGTCGCGCAGGGCGCCCACGCGCTGGCGATGGACGTCACCGACGAGGCCAGCATGGCCGCGGGCGTCGACGCGATCCTGGCCGCCGAGGGGCGCATCGACGCCCTGGTGAACAACGCCGGGTACGGCAGCTACGGCGCGCTCGAGGACGTCCCGCTCGACGAGGCGCGGCGCCAGTTCGAGGTCAACGTGTTCGGCGCGATGCGGCTCACCCAGCTGGTGCTGCCCACGATGCGGGCGGCCCGCCGCGGTCACGTCGTCAACATCACCTCGATGGGCGGCGAGATCTGGATGCCGATCGGCGGCTGGTACCACGCCACCAAGCACGCGCTGGAGGTGCTGTCGGACGTGCTGCGGATGGAGGTCGCGCCATTCGGCATCCACGTGGTGGTGGTGCAGCCCGGCTCGATCGAGACCGAGTGGTCGGGCATCTCCGCCGACAACCTGGAGAAGACGGCCTCGGGGACGGTGTACACCCGCTGGGTGGCGCCGATGGTTCGGCTGCTGCGCGCCGAGCGCGGTCGCGCCCACCCCGACGTGGTGGCCCAGGCCGTCTCCGCCGCGGTGTCGACCGACCGGCCCCGCCGCCGCTACGCGACGCCGTTCGACGCCAAGGCGCTGGTGTTCCTGGTGCGGTGGCTGCCGACGTGGGTGTTCGAGCGGATCGTGGCGGGCGTGGTGCGGTAGCCGCAGCCGCCGCTCACCCTCCCGCGCGCTGCCGCACCACCCCAGCAGGGCGCGCGAGGAACCGCTCCAGCGCCGCGGCGTCCAGCGGGTCGTCGCCGTCCAGCCATGCGCAGAGCTCGTCCAGGGCGTCGTTGCCCCAGAACAGCTCCCCGTCGATCGTCACGGTGGGCACGCCGAACACGCCCAGCGCCAGCGCGCGCGCCCCCTGCGACTTGAGTGCGGCCTTCACCGCCGGATCCTGGGTGCGCGCCAGCAACGCCGGACCGTCGAGGCCGGCGCCGGACAGCGCCGTGGCCAACGCGACCGGGTCCCCGAGATCGACACCCGCGCCCCAGCCCGCGTCGAAGAGCGCGTCGATCACGGCCTCCTGCTGGTCGCCGGCGACCTCGGGAAGGCACACCCGCAGCGCCGTCACCGGGTTGAACGGGTGGGTGGCCGGACCGCGGAACGGCAGGCCGTGGCGCGCCGCGTAGCGCAGGCAGGTCTTGAACGTGTGGACGCGCTTGGGCGGCACCTCGGCCGGACCGAGCTGGCCCCAGTGGTCGAGCAGCACCGCGAGGAGCACCGGCTGCGGGCGCACGGCGACGTCGCGGGCGGCGAGCAGCGGACGCACCCGCTTCCAGGCGAAGTAGGCGTAGGGCGAGAGGAGGTCGAACCAGAGGTCGGCGGTGCGCATGGGGGCTCCGGGGGAACGGCCTGCCGTCCCCTACTTCCCCTTCGCCTCCTCCCGCTCCTTCTTCTTGAAGTACGGCCGCAGCAGGAAGTTGTGCTGCAGCGCCTCCAGGTCTTCCGCCAGCAGCGCCGTGCTCTCGTTGAGCTGGGCCAGCGTCTGCTTCACGTCGCCGCCAGCCTCGCGGTCGTGCAGCAGGGTGCCCACCGGGGTGTTCGGGTCCTTCACCGTGTCGGCCAGGCCCGTGACCAGCTGCTTGGCGGCCTCGCCGGCCTCCTTGAGGCGGTCGACGGTGTCGGTGAGCTTGGCGAACGTGGTGGTGTCGTGGGTGATCTGGTGGGGGAGCGTGCCGGGCTTGTTGAGGTCGGCGGCGAACGCGGCGATGGCGTGGGTGAGGTCGACGGCGTTGTCGGACGCCTGCTGCAGCGAGGCCACCGTGCCGCGGACGTCTTCGTAGAGCCCGTCCTCCATCAGCAGCCGACCCACCGTGCCCTCGCCCTCGCTGACCTTGTGGACGACGTCCTTGAGGTCGCTGGTGATGGCGAGCAGGTTCTCGTTGTTCTTCTGCAGGGTGTCGAGCACCTCCTCGGTGGACACGCTGCTGTCGGTGCCGAGCGTGGCCCCGTCGGCCAGCGACGACGAGCCGTCGGTGCCGCCGTGCAGGACGACGATGCGGTTGCCGATGAGGCCGTCGCTCCCGATCTTCGCGAGGGCGTCGCCGTGGATGAACGGCGCGGCGTCGCGGTCGACCTCCAGCGCCACCTGGACCTCGCCGGGGCCGACGAAGCCGAGCTCGCTGACCGTGCCCACCTTCAGGCCCGCCGCCCACACGTTGTCGCCGACCTGCAGGCCGCTGACCTCGGGGAACACGGCGTGGACGGTGATCTTGCGCGTGAACGTGGAGTGGATGTCGCCGATCGTGAGGATGCCGCCGGCCAGGATGGCGACGGCGACCGTCACGAACAGGCCGACGAGGACGGCGCGGCGGTTGGGAGATGGGCTCATGGCTGGTCGCGCTCGGTGAAGTTGTAGTCGTAGAAGCCGCGGACGCGGGGGTCGTCGCTGTCGAAGACCTCGTCGAAGGAGCCGACGCGCTCCATCTGGCCGTCGAGCAGCATCGCCACGCGGTCGCCGGTCTGGCGGGCGCAGGTCAGGTCGTGCGTGATGATGATCGAGGCGGTGTGGTGGGTCTCCTGCACCTCGTTCATCAGGTCGTTGATCTCGGTGCAGGTGACGGGGTCGAGCCCCGCCGTGGGCTCGTCGTAGAGCATGATCTCGGGACGCAGGATCAGCGTGCGCGCGATGCCGATGCGCTTTCGCTGACCGCCCGACAGCTCCGCCGGCATCTGGCCGTAGGACTGGGCGAGGCCGACGTCGTCCAACGCGGCGCGGACCCGCTCCTCGATGTCGGCGCGCGACAGCTCGGGCAGGTTCATCCGCAACGGGAACTCCAGGTTCTCGGCGACGGTCATGCTGTCGTACAGGGCGCTGCCCTGGAACGAGAACCCCACCCGCCGCCGCAGGGCGTCGAGCTCCTTGCGTGGCAGCTTCGGCACCTCCTGGCCGAGCACCATCACCGTGCCCTCGTCGGGCGTGAGCAGGCCGACCAGGATCTTGATCAGCACCGACTTGCCGGTGCCCGACCGCCCCAGCACCACCACGTTCTCGGCCGGGAACACGTCGAGGTCGACGCCCTTGAGCACGTGCAGGTCGCCGAACGACTTGGTGACACCGCGCAGGCTGATCGCGGCCTCGGGATCGGGCGGACGGCCGGACGCGCTCATGTCGTGTCCCGCAGGAAGGTGATGATCTGCACGATCAGCACCTCCTCGATGAAGATGAAGAACATGCTCATCACCACCGAGGCGTTCGCCGCGCGCCCCACGCCCTGGGTGCCCGACGTGGCGTGGTAGCCCTTGTAGCAGGCCACCAGACCGATGGTGAACCCGAACACGAACGACTTCGCGAACGAGCTGCCGACGTCGAAGAAGCTGATGGTGGAGAAGCCGTTCTTGATGAAGCTGGCGACGCTCGTGCCCTCGTTGCCGTGCACGTTGAGGTAGGAGCCGCACAGCCCGACGAACGCGCACCACAGCATCAGCGCCGGCACCATGAACGTGGTGGCCAGGGTGCGGGTGACGACGAGGTACTTGAACGGGTTGATGCCCGAGACCTCCATCGCCTCGATCTGCTCGGTGACGCGCATCGACCCGAGCTCGGCGCCGATGCTCGACCCCACGCGGCCCGCGCAGATGAGTGCGGTGACCAGCGGGGCCAGCGACCGCACCAGCGCGATGGTGATCAGCGACGGCAGCCAGGACGTGGCACCGAACGACGCCAGCGACGGCCGCGACTGCTTGGTGAACACCACGCCGACCACGAAGCCCGTCAGCATGATCAGCGGCAGCGACCGCACCCCCACCTCGTAGCACTGCTTGAGCACCTCCTTGGGGTGGTAGGGCGGGCGGATGCCGTCGGTGAAGAAGCGGACGAAGAACACCGCGGCGTCGTAGACCGACGTCAGCGCGGCATCGAGGCCCGGCGCCAGGACCCAGGTCCGACGGCGTGGCGCGGACGGCGAGGTGTCGGGCTCGGAAGACACGCGGCGGGCTCCGGCGGCAGCGGGACGTGGACGGGACTCGCCCCTGCATAGCGCACCGATCGCGGTCTGGCGGGCCTCGTGGGATCTGGCGACACCGTCACGTCACGTGGTGGCCAGCCAGTCCGCGACGAGCGCGTCGAACGGCGCGGGGTCGAGGAGCGTGTGGGCGTGGGTGCCCGGCAGCTCCCGGTAGACGGCCCGCGGCAGCGACGCGGCCAGTCGCTGGCCGAACACCGGCGGCGCGACGACGTCGTCCGTCGCGGACTGCACGAGCGCCGGCACCTCGACGCTGCCGAGCGCGTCGGCCCGGTCGTACGCCGCCATCGCCCGCACCTGGGCCATCAGCACCGGCGGGCTGTCGGCGAGATCGCGCCCGATGAGGGGCGCCAGCCGCGCCGCCACCTCCGGCGTGCGCTGGTCCGGCGGCGCCACCATGCCCAGGAAGCCCTGCCGCCGCATCGCCCGCGTGCCCACCCGCGAGCGCAGGCCCCACCACACCATCGGGGCGCGCAGGCCGGTGGCCTCCGGACCGCGCGAGAACGTGCACGACAGCAGCATCGCGCGCACCCGCGACGGCGCCGTCATCGCCACCTCCTGGCAGATGAGGCCGCCGAGCGAGTGGCCCACGAGCCACGCCCGCGACCAGCCCAGCGCGTCGAGCACCGCGATCGCGTCGCGGGCCATGTCGGGCACGGTGATCGGGCCGGACGCGGTGCTCGCGCCGATGCCGCGGTTGTCGAACACCGCACAGGTGTGGGACGCAGCGAACCGCGCCACCTGCGGCGTCCAGCCCGCGCCCGTCACCCCGCTGCCCTGGACCCACAGGATCGGCGGCCCCTCGCCCGTCACCGTCACCGCGATCCGGGCGCCGTCCGTCGGCACCGTCAACGTCGTGCTCACGCGTCCTCCCCCAGCCGTTCTCCACCCTGCCCGTAGAGCATGGCGTCGACCAGGTCGGCCACGCGCCGGATCGCGGCACCCGCGCCGGGCACCCACAGCGCGAGCGTGACGGGGCGCTCCAGCCCCGCGAGCACCTCGACGAGCGCGTGGGTGGCACGCTGGTCGGGGGTGCGGTCGACCACCCAGCCGAGCAGGAACGCGAGCTGCACGACGTCGGCGAGGCGCCCGAGGGCGTCGGCCAGCGGACCGTCGGGGGGGTGGTCGGCCCCGGTGACCGCGGCGAGGAAGGCCCCGCGAACCTGGGCGCGCGCGCCCGCGCCGCCTGCCGAGAGCAGGCCAGCGTCCGGGTCGACGAGCAGCGGCCCGAGCGCGGACCGCAGCACGTCGCGGTGGGGGTCGAGGGTGGCCAGGCTGAGCCGCAGCGTGGCGATGCACCGCGCGAACCAGCTGCCGCCCTCGAGCGCCGCCGCCCGGGTCGCGAACGCGGTGGACCGGTCGTCGTACAGCGCCAGCACCACGGCCGCCTTGCTCGGGAAGTAGCGGTAGAGCAGACCGGCGCTCACCCCCGCGTCGTCGGCGATGTCGCGCATCGTGGTGCCCTCCCAGCCGTGGGTGGCGAAGCGCCGGACGGCGACCTCGAACAGGCGCGCGCGGGTGGCCTCACCCTGCGCCGTGCGCCCCGGCGGGCGGCCTCGTCGTGCTCCCACGCACCCTCCTCATGCCGTTGCCTTTTTAGGTGAACGTGTTTACCACAATCCCTCGACCCAGGAGGGACCATGAGGATCGTGCTCCCCGGAGGAAGCGGACAGGTAGGCGGCATCCTGCAGCGCGGGCTGCGCGCGCAGGGCCACGAGGTGCAGGTGATCGGGCGCGGCGCGTCCGATCCGTCGCTGCGGTGGGACGGGCGCACGCCCGGCGCGTGGTGGGAGGTGATCGACGGCGCCGACGCGGTCATCCAGCTCACGGGGCAGTCGGTGAACTGCCGCTACACGTGGCCCAACCTCAACGCGATGATGGCCAGCCGCGTCGACAGCGCGCTCGCCGTCGGCCACGCGATCGCGGGCGTGCGCCACCCGCCGCCGGTGTGGCTCCAGGCGTCCACGGCGTCGATCTACACGCACAGCGTCGACGTGGTGCAGGACGAGGACCACGGCCGCACCGACCCGATCGACCCCCACGCCCCGGCGTACTGGGCGTTCAGCATCCACATCGCGCGCGCCTGGGAGCTCGCGCTGGCCAGTGTGCCCACGCCCGCCACGCGCAAGGTGGCGATGCGGCTCGGCTTCACGATGAGCCCCGACAAGGGCGGCATCTTCGACTGGCTGGTGTGGCTGGTGGCGCACGGCCTGGGCGGGCCGTTCTGCGGCGGGCGGCAGTACGTGTCGTGGATCGCCGACGTCGACCTCGTCCGCGCGGTGTCGTGCATGCTGCACGACCCGGGTCTGGTGGGTCCGGTCAACGTCACCGCACCCGAGCCGATCCCCAACGCCGCGCTCATGGCGCAGCTGCGCGACGCGCTCGGCGTGCGCTTCGGCCTGCCGATCACGCCGTGGATGGCGGAGGTCGGCGCGGTGTTCCTGAAGACGGACACCGAGCTGATGCAGAAGAGCCGCCGGGTGGTGCCGCGCCGCCTGCTCGACGCCGGGATGACGTTCGCGCTGCCCCGCTGGGAGGACGCGGCCGTCGACCTCGTCCGCCGCACCCGCGGGCCGGCCGCTCCGGCGATCACGGCCCGTCCGGTGCCGGGATGAACTCGGCGTCGTCGCCGGGGATGGTGGGGAAGCCGCCCTGGCGCCAGCGCTCGGCCTGCTCGGCGAGGTAGCCCGCGTCGCTGTGGACGAGGTTCCACCAGATGTGGCGTGGCCCGATGGCGTCGCCGCCGAGCACGGCGACGACGGCGTCGGTGCCGGCCTCCAGGCGCCGCGCGCTCGGGTCGACCACGAGCATCTCGAACGCGTCGGCGGCCTCGCCGTCCACGCCCACCCGCCCGCTCACCGGGTAGACGCAGCGCTCGGCGTGGTCGGGCAGCGCCACGGACTGGCCCGCCCGCAGGTGCACCATCCCGTAGACGAGCGGCGACGTCACGGCGACGGGGCTCTCCTGGCCCCAGCCCGTGCCCGCCAGCAGCTCGACCCGCACGCCGTCCACGTCGAGCGCGGGCAGGTCCCGCCAGCTGCCGAAGGCCGGCTCCTGGTCTTCGGCACCGTCGGGGTGCGCGCACCACAGCTGCAGGCCGTGGGACCGCACCGTGGTGCCCAGCGTGTCCTCGGGCGCCCGCTCGCTGTGGACGATGCCGTGGCCCGCCCGCATCCAGTGGATCTCGCCCGGACGCACGAGCGCGTCACTGCCGAGGGAGTCGCGGTGGTGGATGCTGCCCTCGAACAGGTAGCTCACCGTCGACAGGCCGATGTGGGGATGGGGGCGCACGTCCCGGCTGCGCTCCGCGGTGTGACGGTCGGGCCCGAAGTGGTCGAGGAACACCCACGGGCCGACCTTGCGGCACAGACGCGACGGCAGCACGCGCTTGATGGGCACGACACCCAGGTGGGCGGTGCGGGCGGGGATGTGGTGGAGCACGGTCACGACGGCCTCCTGCGGCGGCGCGACCCTGGGTCTACCGCAGGCGACCGGGGGTGCACGTCACGAGGTGGCGGAACCGTCGTGGAGCCAGCGGGCGTGCACCGGCGCGCGGCGCGTGGCCGTCCACTCCTCCAGCATCTGCCACTTCAGGTCGGCCGCCTTGCGCTCGAGGTCGGGGCGGCGCGCGGGCACGGCGAGCTCCAGCCGGTGCCCGTTGGGGTCGAAGAAGTAGATCGACCGGAACAGCGTGTGGTCGGTGGGCCCGACGACGTCGATGCCGTCGGCCTCCAGGCGCGCCTTGATCGCCAGCAGCTCGGCGTCGGAGTCCACCTGCAGGGCGAGGTGCTGGACCCAGTCGGGCGTGTTCGGATCGTGGCCCATCGGCGCCCGCGTCGGCAGCTCGAAGAAGGCGAGGATGTTGCCCCCGCCCGCATCGAGGAAGACGTGCATGTACGGGTCGGGCGCGCCGGTGGACGGCACCTGGTCCTCGGCGAAGGCCATCACGAAGTCCATGCCGAGGTGGCGCTGGTACCAGGCGACCGTCTCGGCGGCGTCGCGGCAGCGGTAGGCGACGTGGTGGATGCCGTGCAGGGACATGGGGGCTCCGGGATCGGGTCCCCGAGGCCCTGCAACCGACGGGCCAGCGTCAGCGCTGCTCGGCGGCGTGGACGAGGTCGGCGACGGCCGCCGGGAGCGAGCGGCCCGACGCCCACACCTGCAGCCACAGCGGCACGCGCCCGCCGATGTCCTGGCAGCCCCGCCACACCACGTGGGTGAGGCCAGGCGTGCGCTCGAAGCGCCACTCGCCCCACATGATGGGCGGCTGCATCGCGCCCTTGTCGAAGCCCTCGGCCTTGGCGACGACGTCCGGCCAGTCCTGCTCGGCGTCGACACGCTCCCAGGCGAAGCCGAGCGCGTCGGGCTCACGGATCGCGTCGACGGCGAGCACCCAGTAGCGATCGTGCACCAGCGTCCAGCCGGGCACGTCGAGGTGCTGCCAGAACACCATGTGGTCGTCGCCGGGCTCGAGCACCTCCGAGACGAGCAGCGTGTTCGACGACCAGTCCGGCGCGTGCGGGATGTCCCAGAGCACGTCCATCAGCGTGTCGGCGCTCGCCTTCGTGTCCGCGTCGGCACGCAGGCACCACATGCCCCCGATCTCGCGGCGGGAGACGACCACCTGCCCGATGTCGATGTCGCGGGCGGCGACCTCCTCCCACCCCTCGGGATCGCGCAGCACGTCCCAGTCGGCGGGCGTCTCGTCCTGGGCGTGAGCCGCGAGCGCGAGCAGCAGTCCGAGCACGTCCACCTCCGCCGCACCCCGACCGGGCCGGACAGCGCAGGGAACACGTCACCGTGGCGCCAGGCACCCGCGGGGCTGTCCCGGGTTGTCACCCCGGCGCGACCCGCGCCGTCCCGCAGTCGTACATCGCGCACGACGTTCCGCGGAGGCTGCCGTGCGCCTGACCACCCTGCTCGCCCTGACCCGGCGTGCCCTGCCGCTCGCCCCCGCGCTGCTCGCGTCCGCGCCCGACGACCCGGACGCGCGCCGCGAGCGCCTCGCCACGCTCTACGGCGGGTTCCGCCCGGCGTTCGACACCGTGCGCGAGCTCACGCCGGCCGCGCTCGCCACGCTGCTCGACCGCGACGAGGCGGTGATCGTCGACGTCCGCTCCGCCGACGAGCGCGCCGTGAGCGGCCTGCCCGGCGCGGTGACCCCGCACGACGTCGACGTGGACGCCGCCCACGCGGCGGGGCGCACCGTCGTCGCCGTGTGCACGCTCGGGGTGCGCTCCGGCGCATGGGCGGCCGAGCGCGTCGCCGACGGCGTCCCCGTCGCCAACCTCGCCGGCGGCCTGCTCGCGTGGACCCACGGCGGCGGCGCGCTCGTCGACCCGAACGGCGACCCCACCGACCGCCTGCACGTCTACGGCCGGTCGTGGAACCTCGTGGCCGAGGGCTACACCGGCGTGTGGTGACCGACCGCGCCCTTGCCGACCCCGGCACACCCCGGTACGCTTCCCCCACGCGCGCCCACCGCGCCGAGGACGACGCCGATGCTGAACTGACGCCCGACCCGTAGCCCCACGTTCCCCGCTACACCGCGTGCGTCATGTCCATCGTGCTCCGTCAGGTCGGCTTCGGCTGGCCCCTCGCTCCCCGTCCCGTGCTGTCCGACGTCGACCTGGTGCTCGAGGCCGGCTGGACGGCCGTCGTCGGTGCCAACGGCGCCGGCAAGTCCACGCTGCTGCGCCTGCTCGACGGCAGCCTGTCGCCCACGACCGGCACGGTCCGCGGCCCCGCCCCCGTCCACCGCTGCGATCAGTCGGTCGAGGACCTGTCCGAGGCGGTCCTGGCGTTCGCCCTGGACTGGGAGGCGCTGGCCTGCCGGGTGCGCGGCGCGCTCGACCTCGACCCCGAGGCACTGGAGCGCTGGCCGACGCTGTCGCCGGGCGAGCGCAAGCGGTGGCAGGTGGGCGCCGCGCTGGCCGCCGACCCGCCTGTGCTGCTGCTCGACGAGCCCACCAACCACCTCGACGCGCGGGGGCGGCAGGCGCTCGTGGACGCGCTCGGTCGCTTCCGCGGGATCGGCGTCGTCGTCAGCCACGACCGCGCCTTCCTCGACGGCCTCTGCACCCGCACGATCGTGGTCGACGACGGCGGAGCGCGCGCGCTCGACCTGCCGCCCTCGGCCGCCCGCGCGGCCCTCGACGTGGAGGACCGCGCCGCCGTCGACGCCCTGACCGGCGCCCAGCAGGCGGTGCGCGACGCGCGCGCCCTGCTCGGCGCGAGCCGACACGCCCACGACGCGTCGGTGCACGCCACCTCCACCCGTCGTCGGATGAAGAACCTGCACGACACCGACGCCAGCGGCAGCCTCGCCAAGGGCAAGGCGGCGATGGGCGAGGCCCGGCACGGGCGTGCAGTGGCCGTCGCGCGGGGTCGCGTCGATCGGGCCGAGGCCGCCCTCGCCGACCACAGGCGCCCCAGGGCGCTCGGCGGCGCGCTGACGGTCCCCCACGACCCGGCCCCCCACGCCACGCTGCTGGCGCTGCCCCGCCAGGACGTCTCCGTCGGCGACCGCGCGCTGCGCGACGTCGACGTGGCGCTGGAGCGCGGGGCCCACGTGCACCTGTCCGGGCCGAACGGTGCGGGCAAGTCCACCCTGCTCCGCGCCCTGCTCGCGACGAGCACGCTGCCCGACGACCGCCTGCTCGTGGTGCCCCAGGAACAGACCGCCGCCGACGCGCGCGCGTGGCGCGACCGCCTGCACGCGCTGCCGCCCGACGATCGCGGCCGCACGCTGCAGCTGGTGGCGGCCCTGGGCGTGGACCCGGCGCGCCTGCTGGCCACCTCCCAGCCGAGCCCGGGCGAGGCGGCCAAGCTCGCGATCGCGTTCGGGCTGGCGACCTCGGCGTGGGCCGTGGTGCTCGACGAGCCCACCAACCACCTGGACCTGCCGTCGATCGAGCGGCTGGAGACCGCGCTGGCGGCCTACGCCGGCGCCCTGCTGCTGGTCACCCACGACCCCGTGTTCGCCGGCGCCTGCTGCGACACCCGCTGGGCGATCACCGGGGAACGGGTGGCGGTGGGACCGATGCCGTGAGCGCCGCGGTCCGCATCCCGCGGGCGGTGCGGTCCACGCCGTCGTCCGTCCACCCCGGGGGCCCGAACACCGCCATCCAGCGCGCGCGCCACGACCGGGCACGCCCCACGTCCCGCAGCATCGCGAGCGGCTCGGCGAACGCGACCCACAGCGGGTTGTGGCTGCCGAGCGGCGTGAGCGTGCCGTAGTCGACCGGCTCGGACAGCGGCTCGTAGGTGCCGAACAGCCGGTCCCACACGATCAGGATCCCGCCGTAGTTGCGGTCGAGGTAGCGCGGGTTGCGTCCGTGGTGGACGGCGTGGGCCCGCGGGCTGTTGAACACCAGGCCCAGCGGGCCGAGGTCACCGAGCAGCTCGGTGTGCAGCCAGTACTGGTAGAGCAGCGACACGCTGGCCTGCACCACGAGCATCTCGACCGGGAAGCCGAGGATCGGCAGCCACAGCCAGAACAGCGGCGTGAACAGCTGCTCCCACCACGACTGCCGCAGGGCCGTCGACAGGTTGTAGCGGGTGGAGCTGTGGTGGGTGTGGTGCGCGGCCCACATCAGCCGGATCTCGTGGCCGGCACGGTGGAAGACGTAGAACGTCAGATCGTCGAGCACGAGCAGTAGCGCCCACGACCACCACACCGGTCGCAGGTCGAAGATCGCGAACGACCGGTGCGCGACGGCGAAGAACGCCAGGTAGACGAGCGACCACCCCGCGTGCAGCGCCAGGAAGCCCAGCCCCATCGACATCGACGACGCCGTGTCCGCGCCGTCGTAGCCCGCCAGATCGCGTCGCCCGACGAGCATGCGCCACTCGAGCAGCATCGTGAGCAGGAAGGCGGGCACGGCGACCAGGAACATCGCGTTGGCGCCGAGTGCGGCGAACAGGTCGCTCATGGGTCCTCCGACCACGCGGGCAGCCCGAGCACGCTGCGGATCAGGGTCTCGATGAAGCCGAGCTCGATCGGCGGACCGTCGGCCGGACGCGCGGCGACCCCGATCGCCGCCCCCTGCAAGGTGGTGAGCAGGCCGATGACCACGGCGTCGAAGTCGGCCACCTGCTGGGCGGCGACGGGAAACAGGCGCCGCGCCACCGCGAGCTCGGCGTCGGCGTGGGCGGCGAGGATCGGGTCGAGGGCCTGCTGCAGCGCCGGATCCGTGCGCGCGGCGAGGAACACCTCGTAGACGCCGTAGAGCGCCGGGTCGGTGAACACCGCCCACAGGGCGCGCAGCCCCACGGCGAGCAGGTCGTCCCCGTCGCGGCGCGGGTCGGCGGCGACCTCGTCCACGAACCGGGCGACGAGCCCGGCCAGGACGGCCTGCACGGCCGCCGCGAGCAGGTCCACCTTCGTGGGGAAGTAGCGGAACAGCGCGCCCTGCGACACGCCCGCCGTGCGGGCGACTGCGGCGGTTGACGAGCCGGCGAGGCCCTGCCCCGCGAGGCACGCCACCGCCGCGTCCACCACCGCCTGCCGTGTGCGCACCGCGCGCGCCTGCTGGGGCTCCTGCTCCACGCCACCCTCAAACAAACGTGAGTGCTCGCTTTTATTTGGCGCCGGCCCGGAGCGCAACCCACCTGGCAGGACCGACCCGATCCCGCGACCGCTCGGCCTAGAAGTAGGCGCGGAACGCCAGCATCGCGCCGGCGTCGATCTCGTCCTGGGCCAGGGCGACGAAGGCCTGGAGCCCCACGGTGTTGGTCATGCCGTTGAGGTAGAGGCCGAGCCCCACGTCGTGCGTCAGGTCGGTGGTGCCGGCGAGATCGCCGAGGCCCAGGCCCACGTCGATGCCGTACTCGGCCATGATCGCCAGCGGGACGGGGTTGAAGTCGAGCGACAGCGCCAGCCCGCCCGAGACGTCGAGCCCGTTGCCCGTCGCGGTCTGGGGCTGCCCGTCGTAGTAGGTCTGCACGATGCGCTGGTAGGAGGCCCCTGCCGACAGCTGCAGGCCGAACAGGGATCCGGCGGACTGGGCGAACGCCAGCTGGAGTCCCCCGCCGTAGGACCGGGTGCGCACCAGCAGGTAGCGGGACGCCTCGACCAGATCGAGGTTCTCGCCGGCCTCGGACTGGCGGACCACCTCCTGCAGGGCGGCGTTGATGTCGACGCCCGTGGCGTCGGTGTAGTCGCCGACCGGCTTGATCGTGAACGCCGTGGACCGCGCCTGCACCACGCGGATCGGCAGGCCGCCCCCCACGTTCCACAGCGCGGCGGCACCCAGCTGCACACCCCCCGACGTGACCGCCGACACCCCGGCAAGACCGGAAGCGTGGGCGTCCAGGCCCACCCACTTGCCGAAACCCACCCCTGCTTCGAGCCCGCCGGCCGCGGCGACGTAGGTGCCCTGCGCCTGGTTGCCGTCGCTGTCGAGCGTCTCGTAGAACACCGCCGCCGCGCCGAAGCCCGACCCCAGGTACGACGTGACCAGCGCGCTCTCGGCGAACTGGGGCGTGATGAACGGGTGGTTGCCCAGCGAGCGGCGATCGAAGATGCGGCCGGCGCGGTCGCGGACCTTCTGGTCGCGCACCTCTTGACGCGTGGGCGCCGGCTCCTCCGCGGGGTCCGGCGACGCGGTGGACGACACCGCGGGGGTGTCGTCGGACGGCGGGGCGTCGCCGGGTTCGTCGGCCCAGGCAGCGCCGACGGTGAGCAGCAGGGACAGGCAGTGGAGCATGACCGATCCTCCCTGCCCTGTCCCCTAGCCCCGGATGCGGGACACACCACCCCGCGGTCGGCGTGCGGCCACCGCGATCAGACCGGCGGCGGCAGCGCCTCGCCCTGGCGCACGCCACCGTCGCGGACGTAGCGGGCGAGCACCACGCCGGTGTCCGAGACGGCGGCGTCGTCCAGGCGCAGGCCCGACGGCATGGCCCGTCCGTCGAACAGCCGCTTGCCGCGCCCCAGCAGCACGGGCACGGTCACCAGGTTCAGCGTGTCGACCGCCCCCATCGCCAGCAGGTTCGCGGCGAGGCCCGGGCTGCCGTGCACCTGCAGCTCGCCGTCGAAGCGCGCCTTGAGACCGTCGAGCGCCGCGGCCACGTCGCGCACGATCGTGGTGCCCGCCCAGTCGGCGCGCTCCAGCGTGGTGGACGCCACGAACTTCGGCAGCCCGTTCAGCGCCCGGGCCACGACGTCGTCCGGGTCGGTGGCCTGGGGCCAGTAGCCGGCGAAGATGGCGTAGGTGGCCCGCCCGAGCAGGAAGGCCTGAGGGCGCGCGAACACGTCGACGATGAACGCGAAGAAGCGCGCGTCGGCGTGGGGGATGAACCAGCCCCCGAAGGCGAACCCGCCGCTCGTGTCCTCCTCCGCGCCGCCGGGCGCCTGGACCACCCCATCGAGCGACTGGAACATCGTGACCGAGACCGTACCCATCGTGACCTCCCGAGCGGGTGCGGACGCAGCGCGCGTCTCCCGCCTGCTCCTTGGACGGCACGACGCGCGCCGACGCATCGGTCGGCGCGCGATCTCACGGCAGGTTCGGCGCAGCCGCCGCCTGATCAGAGGCGGAACGCCCCGTAGAAGTACCCGTCCATCGTGAACATCTCGCGCGAGGTCGCCGTCTCGGGATCGATCGCGAACACGGTGGTCGTCGCCCCGTCGGTGGTCTCGCCGCTGAGCAGCTCGCCGTCGAGCGGCACGCTGGAGAAGCCGATCCCCGACAGCGGCAGGCCGTCCACCGGCGCGGCGGTCGGCGGGTCGGTGCGCAGGTCGAAGCGCCACATGCGGGCCATCGGGTAGCCCCAGAACGAGAAGTCCACGGGCGCGACGTCGTCGGGGAGCTCGTCCTCGTAGAACACCTTCGCGAAGCCGATGCCCGACCCGCCGTCGGCGGTCTCCAGCGCCGTCAGCGACTCGTGCCCGCCGGTCAGGTCCATCACGTCGGGCGACCAGTCGACGTCGAAGGCGTCGGCACCGGGCTGCAGGCGCAGGAAGCAGTTGCGGGGGATGTCGGTGTCGCCGCGGGCGCGCGCGAACATCTGGATGCTGTAGTTGCGGCCGTCGGCCATCACGTAGCCCACGCCGTCGGGGTCGAAGACCATGCGCCCGGTGACCGGGCAGCGGTCGTCGCGCAGCACCTGGGTGACCTCGGCAGCGTCGGGATCGAGCACCACGAGCATCGCCTCGTGCTCGAGCTGGCCCTGCTCCCAGTCGACGTGGCGGCCGGGGATGTAGACCAGGCCGTCGTGGTCGGTGACCGGGAACACCTCGACGCCGTAGCCCTCGTGGTGGAGCACCGACAGGTCGACGTTGCCGATCACCGTCATCGTCGACGGGTCCCACAGGATCGCCTCGAGCAGCGACGTGCTCACCGACACCGCGAGGTCGTCGCGCACGAAGGTGTTGCCGTAGTCGATGGCGGGCCAGCCGTAGGCCCCGAAGCTCACGCGGCCGTCCTCGACGAGCTGGCCGTCCTGCAGCGCGTAGCGGATCCAGGTGGGCTCCTCGACGAGGCCGACGAAGACGTGGCCGCCGACCGACTCGAGCAGCGCGTTGCCGGGGACCTCGATCGCAGTGCGGTTGTCGAGGTGGCCGGTGAGCGCGTCGACCACCTGGACGTACATCGTGCGCCCGCTGTCGGTGATCACGATGGAGCCGACGACGTAGCCGGACGTGCCGCCGGCGGCGTCGGTGTCGGTGTCGTCGACGGACGTGTCGGTGGGCGACGGCGCGCAGGCGACGGGGAGCAGGGCGGCGAGGAGCAGGGCGGGGGTGCGACGCACGGAGACCTCCTTGGGGGGTTGGGAGATCGTGGTCTAGCTTAGTTGAAAATGACTTTCACTATCAATAAGAGGACCGGCCCGAGAAGATCCTGCGGAGCGACGCGCCACGATGACGATTCAACCCACCTTATCGACATTCGTCACGCTGACGGTCCTCCTCACGCCTCTCCTCCCCGTCGCCCCCGAGGCGCGCGCCCAGGACGCCGCGCCCCCCGACGCGCCGTCGGACGACGCCGACGACGACGCCTACGAGGTGGTGGTGGAGCAGGACGCGACCGCGTCCGATCCGCGGGCCTCCACCGAGGCGGTCACCCGTGTCGACACCACCACCGCGCAGCGCGAGACCATCGACCTGGGCGAGCAGCTCGCGCGCACCGCCGGCATCTCCATCCAGCGCACCGGCGGCCTCGGCGCCTCCCAGCGTCTCGCCCTCGACGGCCTGGGCGACGACCAGGTGCGCGTGTTCTTCGACGGCGTCCCCCTCGCGTCGACGGGCCTGGGCACCACCGTGGCCGACGTCCCGCCCGAGCTCGTCCGCCACGTCGACGTCTTCCACGGGGTGGTCCCGATCCGCTACGGCGCCGACGCGCTGGGCGGTGCCCTCGACCTCGTCCCGCCCGACCCCGAGCCCGGCGCCCACGGCCACGTGTCCTGGCAGTCCGGCTCCTGGGACACCCACCGGCTCACCGGCCAGGTGCGCTGGCTCGACCACGGGGTCGGCGTCGTCGCCGGAGGCTTCTTCG
The DNA here is from genome assembly GCA_020632915.1 of Alphaproteobacteria bacterium. GTDB lineage: Bacteria > Myxococcota_A > UBA796 > UBA796 > JACKEO01. The sequence goes on from JACKEP010000007.1 coordinate 185,624, forward strand.
ACAGCGCCCGCAACGACTGGCGCATCGACGTCGACGTCGCCGACCGCACCGGCGCCCTGTCGCCGGTCACCCTCACCCGCCAGCACGCCGCGTACCGGGCCGGTGGCGGACGCGTGGGGCTCGTGGTGCGCGACAAGCCCTGGGCCGACCGCTTCGACCTGACCGCCCTGGCGTCCGACACCCACAAGGAGATCCCGCACAACCAGGTGATGACCGTGCCCTACGGCGGCGTGGCCACGGCGCGCACCGCCACCGGTGTCACCGCGCGGTGGCGCAAGCTCGTCGGTGCCTTCGACACCGAGCTGCTCGCGGCGTGGTCGTGGCGCCGCACCCGCCTGCTCGACGAGGCCACCGTCGTCTACGACTGGTTCGGCCAGGAGGTGCGCGAGCGGCCGACGGCCGGGGAGCTCGACGGCAAGCCCCACGACCGCCTGACGTGGCAGCAGGCCCTGTACGCCCGTGGCCTCGTGCGCTGGCTGCCCCACCCCCGGCACCGGGTGGAGCTCGTCGTCACCCCGGACGTGACCTGGCGCACCGGCGACGAGCGCGACCAGGCCCCGGACGATCCCCGCGACGCCTACGAGGCCGACCAGCGCCAGACGAAGGTGACCACGAGCCTCGGGTGGACCGGCGAGGTGGTCCGCGACCGCCTGGAGGTGAGCGCCGCGGTCACCTCCTACGTGTACCGCGCGCGCATGTCGGGCCTGACCGCCGCCTACGCCTGGGAGACGCTGACCCGCGCCGAGGCGCCGTTCGGGGCGACGGCCGCCCTGCGCGCCACCCTCGTGCCCCACCTGTTCCTCAAGGCCAGCTACCAGCGCGCCGTGCGGCTGCCGGGCCCCGACGAGGTGTTCGGCGACGGCATCCTCGTGTCCCCCAACCTCGAGCTGGAGCCGGAGCGCTCCCACAACGCCAACCTGTCGCTGCAGCTGGTCGGCCAGGACAGCCCCGCGGGGCGCTTCGACGCCACGGTGCGCGGCGCGGCGCGGTTCGCCGACCAGCTCGTCGTGCTGATGAGCCGCGACGTCACCCTGCAGTGGCAGAACGTGTTCCGGGCCCGGGCGCTGGCCGTGCACGGCGCGCTCGCGTGGAGCGCCCCCGGGGACTGGGTGAGCCTGTCGGGCAGCACCAGCTGGCTCGACCTGCGCAACACCTCGGACGAGGGCCCGCTCGTCACCTACGCGGGCGACCGCGTGCCCAACCGGCCCTGGCTGCACGCCACCGGTCGCCTCGCCGTGCAGGTGCCCCACGTCGGCGTGGCCGCGTCCACCCTCGGGCTGCACTGGACCACCCGCTACGTCCACGCCTTCTTCCGCGGCTGGCCGTCGGCCGGCCTGGCCGAGACCAAGCAGGTGATCCCGGCGCAGGTGGTCCACGACGTCGGCGTGACGTGGAGCCTGCAGACCGCCCGCGACCTGCACCTCGTCGCCACGCTCGACCTGCACAACCTGCTCGACGGCAAGACCTTCGACGTCTTCGGCGTCCAGCGCCCCGGCCGGTCGGTGGCCGGCAAGCTCTCCCTGTCCTGGTGATCGCTCCCCCCTCCACGGCGGGGACCGCCCCGCCTCCAGGTGCCCGATGAACGCGACGCGCAAGCCCCACCCGCTCTCCCGCGACACCCTCGCGCTCGTGTGGGACGTCCACACCGCCGCAGGGGTGCTCGCCGCTCCGCTGCTCCTCGTCATCCTGGTGACGGCCACGGCGCTGCCGGTCCACGGCACGCTGATGGCCTGGGCCGACCCGTTCGTGCGCGCCGGCGCCGCGGGTCCTGGCCATGCGCACGTCCTCGACGGCGTCGGCGCCGTGCCCGTCGACGGCATCGAGCTGCACCTGCCCGGGGAGGCCGGCGGACTCGCCGAGCGCACCGTCGAGGCCACCGACGGCACCGAGGTCGTGCGGTGGGTGGACGGGTCGACCGGCGCGTCGGTGCCGGAGCGCTCGCACATCGTCCGCGACCTGTACTACCTGCACTTCTTCTACCACCTGCCCAAGGGCGCCTGGCTCGCCGGCGGGGTGGGCCTGGTGCTGTCGCTGTCGCTGCTGACCGGGGTGGGCGTGCACCTGCGCGACCTGCTGCCCCAGCTCGGTCGCCTGCGACGACGGCCCGAGCGCGCCCGCCGTGCCGACCTGCACACCCTGCTGGGCACGGTGCTGTCGCTGCCGCTGGCCGTGGTGTCCGTGACCGGCGCGATGCTGTGCCTGGGGACGGTGTTCGCCGGCGCCCACGTCGTCACCACCTTCGCCGGCGACCGCGGCGCCGCCGCCCACGAGCTCGGCTACGACTGGGCGATCGCGGAGGGGGCGCCCACCACGGCGCCGCTGCCCGACGTCGACACGCTCATCGCCCGCGCGCGCGCCGAGCTGCCCGGCCTCGACCCCCACTGGATCAAGCTGTCCCACCCCGGCGCGGACGACGCCGTCGCCTACGTCTACGGCCACCTGCCGGGGCTGGCGCGGCTCGGGGCGCAGGTGGACCTGTCGCTGACCGACGACCGCGTGCTGCGCGTGGCCGCGCCGCGCACGGCCACCCCCACGGCCACGATCAACCGCTGGGGCGTCGCGCTGCACTTCGGCGACTGGGGCGGGCTGGCGGTGCGGCTGGCCTACGTGCTGGTCGCCGTCGGCAGCGTGGCGCTCACCCTGTACGGCGTGGCCGTCTGGCGGCTGCGCCACCCCACCGGCGCGTTCGCCCGTGGCGTGGAGGTGGCCACGGTGGTGGCGTCTGCCGGCCTGTTCGCCGCGCTGTCGGCCGCGCTGCTGTCGGCCCAGGCGCTGCCGCTCGACCTGCCCGGCCGCGGACCCTGGCAGACCGGCCTGTTGTTCGCCGTGTGGGGGCTGACGGTGCCGGTGGCGGCGAGGTGGCCCGCGCGCCGCGCTACGGCGGCGCTGCTCACCGCTGCCGCCGCGTGGCTCGCCGTCGCCGCCGCGTGGAGCCTGCTCGCCACGGCGCCCGGACCCGCCGCGCTGCTCGCCTCGGGTCGGGTGGCGATGGTGGTCACGGACGGCGTGTTGCTGGCGGTGGCCGCCGCGGCCGCTCTCGGTGCCCGCCAGCTCGGCCAGGAGGTGACGCGATGATCGGCCCGTGGAAGCGTCGCGACCACGGCCGCGGCCGCACGCTCGTCGCCGTGGTCGCGTCCGTCCCGCTCACCGTGGCGGGGAGCATCGTCGTCGCGCGCTGGCTGCCCGGGGGCGCCGAGCTGGCGTTCGCCGTGGCGTGGCTCGGTGCCTTCCTCGCGTGGCCGTGGGTGGTGCTCGGACTGCTCGCGCTGCGCGACGGGCGCCAGGCGGCGTGGGTCGCCGCCGGCGTGGGCTTCGTGCTGGGCGTGCTGTGCGTGGCGTAGCGGTCAGCCCTCGCACAGGCCGTTGGTGACGTAGGCCTCGAGCGTCGCGGTGCACGACAGGTCCTGTCCGGTGCCGACCACCAGGTCGCAGGCCTGCTTCTCCGGGCCGGTCAGGGTGTCGCAGCACGCCGCGAGCTCGGCGCAGGGGCCGGTGGCGTCGTTCGTGTCCGTGGTGTCGGTCGTGTCCGTGGTGTCGGTCGTGTCCGTGGTGTCGTCGGAGTCGTCGCACGTGCTGTTGCACGTCTCCGGGAAGCCCTGGGCGAGCTCCTCGCACGTCGACGTCTCGAAGGCGTCGATGCACTGGTCGGCCTCGGTCTGGTCCACGTCGCAGCTGTCGTCGGCGGTCACGGTGCAGCTGTCGACACAGGCGTCCTCGGACATGCCGCCGATCAGGTCGCAGCTGACGAGCTTGGCGCAGCTGGTCTCGCAGTAGCGGGCGACCTGCTGCTCGGAGGTGGCGCCCCCGCAGGCGGCGGCGAGCATCAGGGACAGGACGGTCAGGGTGCGGTGCATGGATTCCCCCAGGGATGGCAGCGCAGGAGTGGCCCGTTCGCGCCGCGCGTTCCGTCGCAGGTGTGTCGCAGCCCGGTCGCGACGATAGGCCCACGCATGCGACGGACGTGGCCGGTCGACCGTGGGGAGGTGGACCTCGACCGCCAGGAGGTGCGTCGTGGCGACGCCGTCGTGGCGCTCACCCCGCAGGAGGTGGCGCTGTTCGAGGCGCTGGTCGCCGCCCAGGGGCGCACGGTCGATCGCGACACGCTGCTCGTGCGGGTGTGGGGCTTTCCCAAGGCCGTGCGCACCCGCGCCGTCGACCACGCGATGTCCCGGCTCCGGGCCAAGGTCGAGGACGACCCCACTGCGCCACGCTGTCTCGTGGGCGTGCGCGGCGTCGGCTACCGCTACGAGCCCCCAGCGGAAGACGACGTGCTCGTCGGGCGCCGCGCCGACCGGGCCGCGCTGGAGGCGGCGTGCGCAACCGCCTCGCGGGTGACGCTCGTGGGTCCGGCCGGGGTCGGCAAGACCGCGCTGGCCAGCGCGTGGGCCGCCGACGTCGGCGCGCTGGTGGTGCCGCTGGAGCCGGTGGAGGGCGAGGGTGTCGTCGACGCCGTCGCGCACGCGGCGCGGGTGCCCGCGGGGCTCGGCCCGGACGCAAGCGCGCGGGTCGGTCGTGCCCTCGCCGCGCGCGGGGTCGCCGCGGTGGTGCTCGACGCCGCCGAACACGTCGAGGACGCCGTCCGCACCCTGCTCGACACCTGGGCGGACGCTGCGCCAACGCTGCGGGTCGTGGTCACGTCCCACGGCCCGCTCGACGTCGCGGGCGAGCGGGTGGTCACCCTGCAGCCGCTCCCGCCACAGGACGGCGCGACGCTGCTCGCCCGCGCGCTCGCCGACGTCGGTGTGGCGTCGGTGCCACCCACCGCCGTCCTCGCCTCGTGGTCAGCCCACCTGGACGGCCTGCCGCTCGCGCTCACGCTGCTCGCGGGACGCGCCCGGGTGGTCGGCGTCGACGACCTCGGCGAGCTGGCCCGCCACCCCGACGCGCTGCGCAGCGACGGCAAGGACGCCAGCGCGGAGGCCGCGGCCACGCGCACGTGGGCGAGCCTGCCCCCCGCGCTGCGCGGGGTCCTGTCGGCCGCGTGCCTGTTCGGCGCACCGCCGGCCCCGTCGGTGCTCGCGCGCCTCGTCGACGCCCCCGCGGCCACCGTGCAGGCCCACCTCGACGCCCTGGCCCAGCGCGCGATCTGGCGGTCGCCCCATGGCGCGCTCGCGGCCGTGCGCGCCGTCGCGCGTCGTGCCGCGGGCGACACGCTCGTGCACGCCCAGGCACGCCACGTCGCCACCCACCCCGCCACCGTCGACGACCGCATCGCGGCGGCGCGGCGGGTGTCGGAGGCGGATCCGGACCTCGCGTGGACGCTGCTGGCGCTGGCCACACGCACGATGCTCCGGGAGGGTCCGCTCCGTCCGTCCCTGGCCGACGCGCTGGTCGCCTGGGCGGCCGCCGACCCGTCGCGGGGGCCACGGTCGGCCGAGGCCCACCTGCTCCGCGGCGCCGTCCGCACGCTCACGGGCGACGTGGCCGGTGCCGAGGCCGACCTGTCGACGGCCTGTGGGTCGCCCGACGTCCGGGCGGAGGCCCTCGCGCGGCGCGGGTGGCTCGCCGCGCTGCAGGGCGACGTCGCCGCAGCCGAAGGCCACCTCGCCGCGGCCCTCGACGGCGCGCGCGCCACCGGCCGGCTCGAGGTCGAGGCGATGACGTGCGTGCGCTGGGGCAGCGTCCGCCACTTCGCGGGCGACCCGGCGGGCGCGCTCGGGCACCTGCAGGCGGCCGTGGGCCTGTACGAAGCGCTCGACGAGCCCGTGGAGGCGCGGCGCGCGCGGTCGTCGGCGGGCTTGATGTGGCTCGAGCTCGGCGACCCTGCCCGCGCCGAGGCCGACCTCGTCGCCGCCCTCGACGGGGACCGGGCCGCTGGCATCCTCGGCGCCGTCCCCCAGCACCTCCTCAACCTGGGCGGCGTCGCGCTCGACGCCGGGGACGTCGCGACGGCGCTCGATCGGCTGCGTCAGGCGGAGCGGCTCGCCCGCGAGGTCGGCGACGTGGCGGTCGAAGGCCAGGCCACGCTGTCGCGTGGGCTCGCCGAGCTGCTCGACGGGCAGCCGGCCGCCGCCCTGGCCACCCTCGCCGCGGCCCGCGCCCGCCTCGCCCAGGCGGATCGGCCCGTCCTGGTCGCGCTCGCCTGGGCGTGGACGGCGGTGGCGTGCTGGCGGCGCGACGCCCCCGCGGCCGCCCGGGACGCCCTCGCACGGAGCCGTGAGGTGCCCGTCCCCGGCGTGGTCCGCGACGCCGTGGACGTCGTGGCCACCGCGATCGACGCCGGCATGACGGCAGTCCCCGCCGACGCGCCGAGCCTCGTGCGCATCGCGGCGCGTGTGGTGGGATGAGCGCTCGGGGCGGCCCGACGCCGGTGCACCCCCGCGGCGTCAGAACTGCCAGGCCGCCGAGCCCTGCACGGCCGGGCCGACCCCCCAACCGGCCACCACGGCGCCGCCGCCCACGCTGAAGCGCAGGTGGTCCTTCATCGCCGACAGCACCACCGTGGGGCCGACGTAGTGGCGCCCTCCGCCGTCTGCGGCGTCCTCGTCGTCGGGCTTCTCCTCGAGCTCGACGCCCGCGTACTCCACGCCGGCGCGCAGCCACGGCGTGGCCCGCACGAGCGTGCCCGCGCTCACCCGCACGTCGACGGGATCGCGCTCAGGCTCGAAGACGTGCGCCAACCGCGCGTTGACCGTGACGTCGACACGGCCCGCCTCGCCGGCGAAGGCGAGCACACCGGTGAGCGCGTGGAAGCCGCGCGCGTCGACGGCCCAGCCCGCCCCGAGCGTGAGCTGGACGGGCAGCGACAGCCGCTCGGGGATCGTGGCCACGCGCACCTCGGCGCGACCCTCGACGAGGCCGAACGTGCCCTGGCGATCGCCGAGGCGGACGCCGGTCTCGAGCTGCACGCCGCCGCCGAGGCCCACGGCGCTCTCCCACCACGCCGTGCCGCGGTCGGTGGCGTCGCGCGCGCGCTCCTCCAGCGCCTCTTCCAGGTCGTCCGGATCGAGGTCGTCGGCGTCGAGCTCCGGCGGCGCCAGGCCGTCGAAGCCCCCGCCGAGCTCGATCGCGAACGAGCCCTGGGCCAGCGCCCGGGGGCTCGTCGACATCAGGTAGGGCTGGTAGGGCCCCGTCACGACCGGCTCGGACGGCCGCACCACGGTCGCGTCGTCCCCGGCCACGGCGACACCGGCCACCAGCCCCAGCGTCCACACCCAGCGCGCGCCGCCCATCGGTCCTCCGCCCGTTGCGCAGGACCCTACCCGAAGCGCTGCAGCGCTGTGCAACCGTCCGGCAAACCCTCGACCTACCGCTGCACGCCGGACATGTCGGGGTACCGCAGGCCGACCACGGCCTGGCCGAGGGCGTCGAGGGTGCCGAGCTCGTCGGGGGTGAGCGTGACCTCGAGGGCCGCCACGTTGCTCTCCAGGTAGGTCAGCCGCTTGGTGCCGGGGATCGGCACGACGTCGGCGCCGCGGGCGTGCACCCACGCCAGCGCCACCTGGGCGGGCGTGGCCCCGTGGGCCTCGGCGACGGCCTGCACGCCCCGCACGATCGCCAGGTTGGCGGCGAACGCCTCCTCGGCGAACCGCGGGTTGTGCTGGCGGTAGTCGCCCTCGGGCAGGTCCTCGCGGGACTGGAACGCGCCGGACAGGAAGCCGCGCCCGAGCGGGCTGTAGGCCACGATGCCCACGCCGTGGGCCCGCGCCGCCTGGAGCGGTCCGTTGGTGATGTCCTGGGTCCAGATGCTCCACTCCGACTGCAGCGCGCTGATCGGGTGGACGGCGCACGCGCGCCGGATCGTGTCGGCGCCGGCCTCGGACAGGCCGAGGTAGCGCACCTTGCCCTCCTTCACGAGCTCGGCCATCGCGCCGACCGTCTCCTCGATCGGGGTCTGGGGGTCGACGCGGTGCTGGTAGTACAGGTCGATCGTGTCGACGCCCAGGCGCCGCAGGCTCGCCTCGCAGGCCTGCTTGACGTAGGCGGCGTCGCCCCGCAGCCCCTTCCAGCTGCCGTCGGCCTCGCGGACCACCGAGAACTTCGTGGCGATCACGGCCTGGTCGCGGCGGTCGGCGATCGCGCGCCCGACGAGCTCCTCGTTGGTGAACGGGCCGTACATGTCGGCGGTGTCGAGCAGGGTGACGCCCAGCTCCAGCGCCCGGTGGATGACGGCGATCGAGGTCTTCTCGTCGCCGCCGGTGGTGTAGAAGTCGCTCATCCCCATGCAGCCGAGGCCCTGGGCCCCCACCACGAGTCCCTGGGTGCCGAGCGTTCGCGTGGCGATCGTCATGTCATGCCTCCGTCGCGGTAGAGCGCGATCTTGTAGTCCAGGGCGGACAGGTGCTCGGTGAGCTCGGCGATGCGCGCCACCACCTCGTCGCGGTGGGCCTCCAGCATCGCCTGGCGCGCGGCCTGGGTGTGCGGCCCCTGCCGGACGAGCCGCGCGTACGCGGTCATCTGGTGGATGTGCATCCCGGTGCGCCGCAGCTTGAGCAGGAACTCCAGCCAGCGCAGGTCCTGGTCGCCGTACTGGCGGTGACCGGCCCCGTCGCGGGTGACGTCCTCGATCAGCCCGATGCGCTCGTAGTAGCGGAGCGTGTCGGCCGACAGGCCGGTGCGTGCCGCCGCGTCGCGGATGCCCACCATCGCAACCCCCGTCCCTCGCCGGCAGCGCAGGACCGCGCCCGCCGACCCGGACGACGTAGCCCTTGGAGTGCGCTCCAACGCAACCACGCGGCGACAGATGGTGACAGTCCCGCGCCCGGCGGCCCTACCAGCGCAGCCGGTGCGTGGCCCCGATCGCCCGGATGCGGTCGGCGTCGACGTCGAGATCGGCGGCCACCTGCGGCCAGGTGCGCACGGCGTCGACGACGTCGTCGAGCAGGGCGTCGATCCGACCCCGGCGCAGCGACGCCGCCCGGGCGACCGCCTCGAGGTCCCCGCGGTCGAAGCCGTCGCGCTTGCCGTGGACCGTCATCTGGTGGGTGCGGGTCCACGCGCCGTCGGGGTTGAACGACCAGGTGACGTCGTAGGCCGGCGCGAGCCGCCACCGGCCCTGCTTGTCCATCAGGAAGGCGATGTTCTTGACGTGGTCGTCCTGGTTGCGGGCGACGACGTTGAACACCATCCGTCGCACGAGCTGCTCGATCTCGGCCATCGGCAGCTCCAGGCGCCGCATCACCGTGATCGCCTGTTCGTAGCCGTGGGCCCCGGCGGCGTGGAAGTCGAGGTGGGCCAGCGCCGCCAGCGTCTGCATGTGCAGGCGTCCGCCGTCGTCGGTGCGGTCGAAGCGACGGGTCATGAAGTGGCGACGCCCGCCCTCCTCGAGCAGGCGGCACGGCATCATCTCGATGCCCGCCGCGAGGGCGAGCTGGTGGTAGGCGAGCTCGATGGCGCCGTAGCCGAGCGGGTCGGCAAGCTCGCGGTCGCGGTTGTTGGCGACGCCGTCGAACTTGAGCAGCCACTGGCCGAACCCGGGCCCGGCGTCGACCTGACCCGACCGCACCTCGCCCGTGTCCGGGTTCCACGCCACCAGCGCCTTGGCCCGCGCCCCGCCCGCGCTCGTGCCCACCCGCAGGATGTCGAGCAGGCCGGCGTAGGGGTCGTCAGCGGACAGATCGGCGTGCAGACCCAGGCGGTCGTTGAGCACCTGGCTGGCGAGCTCGACCAGCCCCGCCACCTCCAGCGGCGCGCCGCGACCGGGCCCGGGACCGCGCGCGGGCTGGAAGGTGAGCGCGCCCATCGCCCGCTCGCCGATGTAGCAGAGCCGATCGAGGGGACCGAAGCTGTCGGGGGTGCGGCCCTGACGGGCGAGCCAGGCGTCGATGACGGCGTTGCCGAAGCGGTCGGGCAGCACGTCGGCGAGCATGCCGGGCAGCCCGTGGAAGCTGACGGCCGGCAGGGTCGGGAACTGGTGGACCTGCGACGACAGCGGCATCGTCAGCGGCGCCACCTGGATGCCGCTGCGCACGAAGGCGGGGTCGTACTCGAACGACGCCGCGCGGTCGCCCTCGGGCCACACCACCGCGCCGATCCGACGGCCCCACAGGTCCACCTCGACAGGCACGGTCACGGCCTACTCGCCCCACGTCCACGGGGTGTCGTCCGTCGCTGCGGCGCTCGATGGCGACGACGCCCGCTGCCGCCGACGGCCTTCGCGCTCCAGCAGGTCCATCGGACGCACGCCCGGCTCGGGGACCAGACCGTCAGCCCGGTCGAGCAGCCCGAGCGCGCGCAGCACGCGCAGCAGGCTCGCGAGCTGCACCGAGGCGCCGGCCTCCAGCCGCTGCACCGTGGGCGTGGACACGCCGGCCTCCTCGGCCAGGGCGGCCTGGGTGACGTTGCGGTGGAGCCGCTGGCGCTGCACCCGCGCCCCGAGCTCGCCGAGCACGGCGTCGTCGGTGAGCAGGTTGGTGATCTGCATACGCATCTCCGAAGATGTCTTGCACCCGATATCGACATCTATCCCATCGCGCATGATGTGTTGTGAAACGTCCAATGCTCCGAGCGTCACCACATCATCTTCGATGCCTTCGCACCGGCAGGACCCGCTTACACATCATGTACGATGTCTTGTGGACCCACGATCACGCCGGGTCTGGCGGCAGCAGGTGCGGGTTCCACGCCACCTCCCAGAGGTGGCCCTCGGGGTCCCGGAAGTAGCCGGCGTACCCACCCCAGAACGTCTCCTGCCCGGGCTTGACCACCGTGGCACCCGCCGCCCTCGCGTCATCGAGCACCTGGTCGACCTCGGCCGGCGAGCGCGTGTTGTGGGCGAGCGCGATGCCCACGGCGTCGCCGGTGTCGGTGGACACACCGCTGTCGGCCGCCAGATCGGTGCGCGGCCACAGGGCGATCACCAGCCCGGTCTCCAGCGGGAAGAAGGCCACGCCCCCCTCCGCGTCGTCGGCCCCGAGGATCCCCTCGGACGGCCAGCCGAGGCCGTCGTGGAAGAAGCGGAAGGCGCGCTGCAGGTCGCGCACGCCCAGGGTGATCATCGAGACGAGGGGACGCATGTCGACTCCTGGGCACGGCGCGCGGTGCAGCCACCCCGACCTGGGCCTATCCTGCGTCGTCGGGCGTCGAGGGGTCACGCCACGCCCACGCGAACACCGCGGGGAGCACCACGAGGGTCAGCAAGGTGCTGGTGACCAGCCCGCCGATCACCACCGTCGCCAGCGGACGCTGTACCTCCGCGCCCGCCCCGTGCCCCAGAGCCATCGGCAGGAAGCCCAGGCCCGCCACCAGCGCCGTCATGAGCACCGGCCGCAGCCGCGACAGCGCCCCCTCCCGTGCCGCCGCGCGCGCGCTCCACCCCTGCGCGCGCAGGGCAAGCACGCGACCGACGAGCACGACACCGTTCATCACCGCGATGCCACACAGCGCGATGAACCCCACCGCCGCGGAGATCGACAGGGGCAGGCCACGCGCGGCCAGCGCGAGCACGCCGCCCGTCACGGCCAGGGGCACGTTGGCGTACACGAGCAGCGTCGCGCGCACCGACCCGAGCTGCGCCTGCAGCAGCACGAACACGAGCACCAACACGAGCGGCACGAGGATCGCCAGCCGACCGGCGGCGTCCTGGAGGTGCTCGTACTGACCACCCCAGCTCAGCACGACGCCCTGGGGCACGACGCCGGAGGCAGCGATCGCCGCCCGGGCCTGCCGGACGAACGACGCCACGTCCGTGCCGCGCACGTTGGCCTCCACGGCCAGTCGCCGCTGACCCCCGAGGTGGCTGATCTGGGCCGGGCCCTCCTCCACCACCACCCGCGCGACCTGATCGAGCGGCACGGCGCCGCCCCCCGGGCGCGCCACGAGGATGCCGCCGATGCGGTCCAGGCTCTCGGCCACCGACGGCGCGAACCGCACCTGGACGACGAAGCGCTGCCGCCCCACCACCACCTCGGTGACCGGCCGGCCGCCCAGCGTCGCGACCGCGTCGAGCACGTCGGCAGCAGGCACGCCGAGCCGCGCGATCGCCGCCCGATCCACCTCCACACGCACCACGGGCAGACCCGCCACCGGCTCGGCCTTGACGTCCGCCGCACCGGGGACCCCCGCGAGCACGCGCGCCACGGCGTCCCCCGTCGCGCGCAGCACGTCGAGGTCGTCTCCGTGGAGCAGGACGGCGACGTCGGATCGCACGCCCTCGACCAGCTCGTTCGTGCGCAGCGCGATCGGCTGCGAGAAGGCCAGGTTCACGCCAGGCACGTCCGCACGGAGCGCGGCCTCCATCGCCGCCACCAGCTCGGTCGGATGTCGCGCCGCGGTCCACCCCGACGCCGGTCGCAGCGTGACGACCACGTCGGACAGGTCCACGCCCATGGGATCGGTGGCGATCTCGGGTCGGCCGGTCTTCGAGACCACCGTGAGCACCTCGTCCGGGAATCGCTCGCGCAGGGTGCGCTCCACGGCACCGGCCGTCGCCAGCGACTCCTCGAGCGACACCGAGGTGGGCCGCACGATCTGGATGGCGATGGCGCCCTCGTCCAGCCGCGGCACGAACACCGCACCCATCTGCGTGCCCACGGCGACCGCGCCCAGGAGCAGCGCGCCCACGACCACGAGCAGCCGCGCCGGATGGACCAGCGCGCGGTCGAGCGCGGGCGTGTACAGCCGCCGCACCCGCCGCAGGAGCCAGGTGTCATCGAGGTCGGCGTCCGACAGCCAGGCGGCCGCCAGCACCGGCATCACCAGCAGGGCGACGACGAGCGAACCGGCCAGCGCACACACCACCGTGATCGCCATCGGTCGGAACATCCGACCCTCGATGCCCGTCAGCCCGAGGATCGGCACGTAGACCAGCGTGATGATCCCGACGGCGACGGCGATGGGCCCCGCGACCTCGCGCGCCGCGGCGAGCACGACGGCGCGGTCGACGGCCAGACCCGCGCGACGTCGCGCACCGACCACGGTGACCACGTGCTCGATCATCACCACCGACCCGTCCACCACGAGCCCGAAGTCGATGGCGCCCAGGCTCATCAGGTTGGCCGACACCCCCATCGCCTCCATGCCGATGCAGGCACCGAGCATCGACAGCGGGATCGCGCTGGCCACCACGAGGCCGCCGCGCAGGCTGCCGAGCATCACCAGCAGGACGACGACGACGAGCGCACCACCCTCCGCGAGGTTGCGCGCCACCGTGCGCACCGTGCGGTCCACCAGCTCGGTGCGGTCGTAGAACACGTCCACCGTCACCCCGTCCGGCAACGACGGCGCGAGCGCGTCGAGGGCACTCCTGAGGTCGCCCGCCACCACGCGCGCGTTCGCGCCGGTGAGCATCATCGCGATGCCGATCACGGCCTCGCCACGCCCATCGCGGGTCACCGCGCCGAGTCGCTGCACGGGCGCGAACCCCACGTCGCCGAGCATCGCCACGGTGATCGGCGTGCCCTCAGGTGTGGTGTCGACGACGACGGCCGCCACGTCGTCGAGCGTCTCGTAGCGGGCGACGCCGCGCACCAGCAGCTGCTCCCGTCCACGGACGATCGCGCCGCCGCCCACGCTGGCGTTGTGCCGCCGCAGCGCCTCGAACAGCGCCTCGAGGGACACGTCGAAGCTCGCCAGGCGCTCGGGGGTGACCGTGACCTGGTAGCTCCGCAGCTCGCCGCCGAAGGCGTTGACCTCCACCACGCCCGGCACCCGCCGCAGCGCGGGCGCGATCTGCGCTTCGAGCACGTCCCGGAGCGCCATCGCGCGGTCGGCCTCGGGCAGGCCGTCGCCCCGCACCTCGAACTGGAAGATCTCGCCCAGTCCGGACGACAGCGGTCCGAGCTCCGGGGCACCCACCCCCTCGGGGATCTCGGATCGGGCGCTGGCCAGGCGCTCGGCCACGAGCTGCCGGGCCTGGAACAGGTCGGTCCCCTCGTCGAACACGACGGTGACCACCGACACCCCGAAGCGCGACAGGCTGCGCAGCTCGGCCACCGCCGGCAGGCCCGCGAGCGCCCCCTCCACCGGGTAGGTCACGAACCGCTCCACCTCGAGCGGTCCCAGGCCCGGCGCGTCGGTCATCACCTGGACCTGCACGTTCGTGACGTCGGGCACGGCGTCGATCGGCAGCCGCGTCGCGGCCTGGACGCCCAGCGCGGCCACCACCAGCACCACGGCGGCGACGACGACGGGGTTGCGGAGCGCGGCCGCGATGCAGCGGTCGAGCACCCCGGGCGCTTCGCCGGCGAGCAGGGCAGCCGCCTCGTCATGGCGGATCGGCGTGGGGTCAGTGGGCATGGCCGTGCCCCAACGAGGCGCGCTCGAGCTCGCTGCGCAGGGTGAACGCGCCGTCCACCACCACGGGCTCCCCCGGGCGGACGCCCTCGACCAGCTCGACCCGGCCGCCGCCGAGCGGTGCCGTCCGCACGGCACGCGCCTCGAACGTGGCGTCGTCGACCTGCACGAACACGCTGGGCCGTCCCTCCACCGGCTGCACGGCCGTCTCCGCGATCACCAGCCCCGTCCGCTGGGCCGCACCCTGCAGCGCCAGCTCGGCCTCGGCGAACATGTTCGGCTTGAGGCGGTGGTCGGCGTTGTCGACGATCACGCGCACCTCCATCGTGCGGCTGTCCGGGTCGAGCCACCCGCCGACGGCGTCCACGACGCCCTCGAACGTCTCCTCCCCCCACGCCTCGGTGGTGAAGCGCACTGACGCCCCGGGTCGCACCCCGGCGAGGTGCCGCTCGTAGACCTCGACCAGCAACCAGACGGTGTCGAGGTCCCCGACGTGCACCAGGCGCTGATCGTGGCTGACCGAGGCGCCCAGCGCCGCGTCCACCGCGAGCACCTCCCCGTCGATCGGACTGCGCAGCGCCAGCCGCGACGCGAAGTGGCTGCCGGCCGCCGGTCGGAGGTCCGACGGCGCGACGCCGAACGCGAGCAACCGCTCCTCGGCGGCCTCTGCGTCGGCCACCGCCGTCAGCCACGTCGCCTCGGCGTCCGCCGCCTCGGCCTCGGACGAGAAGCCGCCGTCCACCAGGGTGCGGAGGCGATCGCGTCGTTCGCGGGCCACGTCGCGCCGCACGCTCGCCGACAGGTGACGGCCAAAGGCCTCGGCGAGCTCCGGCGACAGGATCGTGGCCAGGGCCTGACCCGCACGCACGCGATCCCCCGGACGCACCGCCAGGCCGTCGACGACCCCGCCGGTCACCGCCGAGACCCGCGCCTCGCGACGGGGATCGAGCACCACGCGCGCCGGCAGGCGCACCGCGGCCGCGAGCGGCTCGACCACGAGCGGCCGGACCACCAACCGGGCGTTGTCCCGTGCCCGCGCGCCGAGGACCACGCGATCACCGTGGTCGTCGCCGTCGTGGTCGTCGTGGTCGTCGTCGTGGGGAGCCTCGGGCGGCGCCACCGGTCCGGACACCGGGCCCTGGCACCCGAGCAGCCCCAGCAGCAGGGCGTGGCGGACCGCGCGCTTCATGGCGTCACCTCCCCAGCGACCGGCGCGTGCGCGACGGACCCACCGAGCAGGCGCGCGTCACCGCGCGCGAGCAACGCTGCGACCCGGGCCTCCACGGCCTCCTGACGGGCCCGCAGGCCCGCGTCCCAGCCCGCCAGCACCTCGCGCCGCAGGAGCACGGCGTCGGAGACGGCGATCTCTCCCGACGCCAGCCCCAGCTCGATGCTCGCCAGCGCTTCCCGCGCGGTCGCGCCGACGTCCCCCAGCGCGTCGAGCCGACGCTAGGCCGCCTCGGCGACCTGCGGCAACGTGGCCTGCTCGGCGTCGACCCGTGCCCGCAGGACGGAGAGCTCGCCGCGCGCGACGTCGAGGGCCGCACGCGCCCGGGCGATGCCCCCCTGGTTGCGCGCCCACACGGGCAGCGCCAGCGACGCCTGCAGGCCCAGGTCCCCGGGCTCACCGTGGGCGCGGTCGACCTGGAAGAACACCCCGACGTCCACGCGAGGCGCCACCGCGGCGCGGGCGGCCGCCAGCGCAGCCTCGGCCGCCACCACCCGACCGCGGGCGGCGTCGACGTCGGCGCGCAGCCCGCTCGGACCGGCCTCGGGCACCACGTCCGCGGGGTCGTCGGCGAGCGCCGCGCCGAGCACGCGCGGATCGAACGCCGCCAGCGTCGTCAGCGCCTCCGCCTGCTCCCGCGCGGCGACGATCGCGTCCGCGACGGCCTCGGACTCGGCCGCTCGGGCCAGCGCCACGTGGAGCGCGGGCGCTTCCCCCTGCGCCTGGCGCGCCACGAGGGCCTCCCTCAGCCGGGACGCCTGCCGCACCGCCTCCTCCGCGACCCGCAGCCGGGCGGTGCGCGTGACGGCGCGGGCGTAGGCCACCCGCGTCCACGCGGCCAGCTCCAGCCGCACCCGATCCGCGTCGTGTCCGGCGGCGCCGGTCTCCGCGGCCGCGGCCTGACGGACGTGCCACCCCTCACCGGCCAGGCCGATCGGTTGCGACAGGGACCCCTGGACGAGGCCACCGATCACCGACCCGCCGAACGCCACGACGGGGTTGTCGAGGAACACGGACGCCGCCCGACGGTCCGCGGCGGCGATCTGGACGGTGGCGAGGGCGCGGACCGCCTCGGGGTGGGCGGCGAGGGCCGCGGCGACGACATCATCGGGAACGAGGGGAGCGGCCGGCGCCGCGCCGGGGAGGAACCCGAGCGTCGACGCCAGCAGCGCTCCCCAGAGCGCTGTGCGCATGGGGACTTCCTGGAGCGAGGTGGAGGCACGGCGTCCACAGGACGCCACGGACCACCGCACACGCGGTGGCCGACGGTGCGAACCAGGCTCAGGCGATCGGAGGGCGGCGCAGGGGCTCGAGGAAGCGGACGGGCGGGCCGCGCACGGTCGTCGTCGCGACACCGACCTGCACCACGACCGCCGTCGGCACGACGATCACGTCGTCGCTCGGCGGCAGCGCGGCGAGGGACACGCAGCAGCCGCAGTGGTGCGACAGCGGCGTGCAGCCGTGCTCGGCGTCGTCGGGACAGTGCTCGGACGACGCCTGCGCGGCGTGGGCCTCGGAGTGCGGCAGGTGCCCGTCGTGCACCAGGTGCACGATGGACTCCACGATCTCCTCGGCGCCGGGGAGCAGCCCCAGCACCATCCACGCGCACAGCCACCACCGCGCGACGCGGCGCCACGACAGCGCGGGCCACCCGGGGAGGCGACGAGAGGAGGACGACAGGGTCATGCCCCTCCCTGGCCCGTGCCCCGCGCCCCGTCAACGACGGACTGCGCCACCCACGCCGCGAGCGCCCGCGCGATCGCCACCCCCGCCGTGCCGTCCCCGTAGGGGTTGACCACCTCGTCGGGCAGCAGCCCGCGCTCGAGGTCGTCGAGGACCGCCTGCCGCACGCCGTCGCGCGTGACGCCAGCCACACGGGCGAGCCCCGCGGCCACGCCCTCGGGGCGCTCCGTGGTGTCGCGGAGCACCACCACCCGGCGTCCGAGCGATGGCGCCTCCTCCTGCACGCCGCCCGAGTCGGTGGCCACGAGCGTCGACGCGAGCACCAACCGCACGAACGCCTCGTGCTGAAGCGGGGGCAGCAGGACGGCGCGCGGGTGGTCCCCCAGCACCTCGCGCAGCACCGGCCCCACGCGCGGGTTCGGGTGGACGGGCACCGCCACGACCACGTCGGGGCGTGCGTCGAGCACGTCCCGTGCCGCCAGCGCCAGCGCTCGCAGCGGCGGCCCGAGGTTCTCGCGACGATGGGTCGTCCACACCACCAGACGCCGACCGTCGAGCACCCCCGGCAGCGCCTCCAGCCCGGGCACGGACGCCAGCGGCCGTCGCGCCACGCGGGCAGCCGTCGCCCGCACGGCATCCACGGCAGGGTTGCCGGTGACGACGATGCGCGCCGGATCGGCGCCCTCGGCGAGCAGCAGCGCGCGCGCGCCCTCCGTCGGGGCGAGCAGCAGGTCGGACAGCCGATCGATGGCCGCGCGGTGGGCCTCCTCGGGCCACGGTGACCACAGGTCGTGCGTGCGCAGGCCCGCCTCGACGTGGGCGACCGGCACGCGGCAGTAGTGGGCCGCGAGGGCGGCGCCGAGGGCGGTGGTGGTGTCGCCGTGGACCACCACGCCGTCGACCGGATCCGCGGCCAGCACCGCCTCCACCCCCACGGTGGCGCGCGCCAGCCCCTCGGCGAGCGTGCCCGCCGGCGGCGCGTCGATGTGGGCGTCCACCGAGACGCCGGCGGCGTCGAGCAGAGCGGACAGGTCGTGCTGTCCCGACACCACCACGCGGGTGACCA
This sequence comes from Alphaproteobacteria bacterium, assembly GCA_020632915.1. Taxonomy (GTDB): domain Bacteria; phylum Myxococcota_A; class UBA796; order UBA796; genus JACKEO01. The sequence continues at coordinate 203,773 of JACKEP010000007.1, forward strand.
CCTCCGGGTGCGCGCGCAGGCCCGCGATCACGGGCACCATCTTGATCGCCTCGGGCCGGGTGCCCAGCACCACCGCGAGCACGGGGCTCACGCCCGCACCCCGGGCACGTCGACGATCACGGCCCCCGCCGGCAACGCCAGCGTGGCGAACGCCGTGTGGGCGACGAGGATCACCACCACGGCGGCGCCATCGATCGCCTCGGCCACGCCGACCCGGCCGTCTCCGGCGCCGAGCCACGGATCGGCCACGCGCACGCGACCGGGCAGGCGGGCCTGCAGCTGGCGCACCACCTCGGCCGCCGTCGAGCCGCGGGCGTCGGCCACGTCGGGCTTGTAGGTGACGCCCAGGCACGCCACCGGACCGTCGACCTCGGCTGCCAGGGCCACCACCCGGTCGGCGACGGCCGCGGGTCGCGCCTCGTTGCGTGCGCGCGCCGTGCGGAACAGCACCGCCTGGGTCGGTGCACCGTCCACGAGCCAGTGGGTGTCCTTGGGCAGGCAGGGCCCGCCGGCGCCGGTGCCGGGCCGCAGCAGGTCGACGCGCGGGTGCTGGTTGGCGAGCCGCATCACGGTGGCGGCGTCGGCCCCCACCGCCTCGGCGATCGAGGCCACCTCGTCGGCCAGGGCCACGGCCACGTCGCGCGCCGCGTTCTCCACGAGCTTGCACAGCTCCGACGACGTCGCGTCGGTGGGCTGCACGGTGTCGCCGAGCACCCCGTCGACGAACGCCACCGCCCGCGCCGTGGCCTGCGGCGTCAGGCCGCCGACCACCCGCGGCAGGTGGCGCAGCTCGCTCAGCATCGCGCCCGGCGTGCCGCGCTCGGGCACGTGGGCGACGTCGAGGTCGTCGCGACCGAGCCAGCCCGCCACCCGCGCCGTGCCGCCGACGGGGACGGTGGACTCCACGAGCACCAGCGCGCCGGGCGGCGCCACCGCACCCACCTGCCGCGACGCGGCCTCCAGCGCCGACCACGGATCGGTGGCGGTGCCGGAGACGGCGATCACGTAGACGTCGGCGGGCGCGGGGGCGTCGGCGATCGCCAGCGCACCCGAGGCGACGAGCGCGCGCACGATCCCGGTGAGCTCCGGCTCGACCAGGTCGTCGTGCACGATGGCGGCCCGGCGCGCCGGGTCGCGCTCGGCACCGCACACCGCGTGCCCCGCCTGCGCCAGCAGCGCCGCCGTGGGGAGCCCCACCGTGCCGAGCCCCACCACGCACGCGGACGACGTCCGCTCAGTCATGCGACCCCTCGCCCGTCCCGAACCGGACGCGCACCGTGCGGGTCCGGCGGGGCCAGCCGCGATCGTCTACCACGTCCACCGGGGGCGCCGGGAGCAGCTCGCGCGGCTGGTGGTAGCGACCCGAGCCCATGTGGATGGCCGCGGTCCGCTCCACGGGCGCCAGCGTCGCAGGCGCGTCGACCACGGTGTCGCGCAGGGTGATCCCCTCGTCGTCGAGCTGCAGCACCCGCTCGAGGTGGCCGCGGCCCGACGCGCGCCCGGTCACCAGCCGCCGCACGAGCGCGTGCTTGACCACCGTCGACGCGCGCGGCACCGCAGCCGCCACGGCGCTGCTCGCGCGGAACGCGACGAAGCTCGCCGGACCGAACACCGCGTGTCGGCGTCGCCCCACCGGCGCGCGCACGACGACGACCCCGTCGGCTCCCGGGCCCGCCACCGGTCCGGTCCGCGGCAGCTGCGTGGTGTGGCGCGCGTCGGCCCACCCCCCGTCCACGAACGCCGTGCCGTCGGCCCCGGTGGCCACCACCACGCCGCCCTTCCGCACGGCGACGACCGCGTGGTAGCGCGGGGTCGTGTGGACGAGGAGGCCCGCATCGGGGAGCCAGCGCGTGCCGGGCACGTCGCGCGGCAGGGGCGCCGGCCCGAGCGCGGTGCCGCGTGCTGCCGCGTGCGCCGCGGTCAGGTAGCTCGCCAGCATCGGCATGAGGTTGCGGTCGTCCATCGCGTCCAGCCCGGTCAGCCGACGCGCGGCCACCGCCTCGCGCACCCCGTGGGCGAGCGCGGCGGCGTGCGGGCTGTCGGACGCGAGCGCCTCGATCCCGCCGGGGAACAGGAACGACGTGTCCCGCGCGCCCGTCTCGCCGCCGAAGCCACCGTCCTTGCCGAGGAACAGCCCGAGGAAGCCCGCCGCGCGATCGAGGACGTCCGCGTGGCGACCCGTGCGTCGACAGATGCGCGCGAGGTAGCCCAGCGCGTGGCTCTGGTAGCCGGGATCGGCCCCGCCGTACTCGGGGAACCACCCCTCGGGCGAGCCCGCCGCCACGATGCCGTCCACGAGGGCCGCCCCCGCCCGCCGCAGCGCCGCGTCGCCCGCGAGCTCCCCGGTGGTGACGAGCGCGTCGGCGGCCGCAGCGCGGTGGTTGGCGAGGAAGCCGTGGGTCTCGTCGTGGTCGGCGAGCCAGCGCCCGGCGCGCACGGCGAGGTCCAGCGCGCGTGTGCGGGCGGCGGTGTCGAGGCGGTCGCCGGCCACCTCCACCGTGCGCGCGACGGCTGCGCCCAGGAAGGCCGTGGCACCCCAGCTGCGCTCGTAGGGGTAGGCCTCGTCGAAGCACCCGGACCGGTGCTGCAGCGTCGCGAGGAAGTCGAGGCCGGCGGCCACCCAGGTCCACACGCGCGCCTGCCCGGCCAGGGGGCTGGACGGCACGTCGAGGTCGGCGAGCAGGGCGAGACACAGCACGCCCTCCTGCAGCCGCGGTGCCGGCATGTCGGTGAACTTCCACGACCACCACAGCCGGTCGAAGCAGCCGTAGGTCGGCGACGTGGGGTCGCGGTCGAGCAGCGAGACCAGCCGCGGCACCGCCGGGCGGATCGCGTCGGCGTAGGCGTCAGCAGGCATCGGCGAGCTCGCGCACGGTCTGCAGGGCGAGGGCGTCGCGGGCCGCGCGCAGCCACGCCACGATCATCGCGACGCGGGCGTCCACCGGGGGCATCGACCACGGTCGCGGCACGTCGACGACGTCGTGGGCGTGCAGCAGCCACACCGGCGCCGGCCCCGCGAGCCAGCCCCGCCGCACCGCCGCGCGCACGGGTCCGGGCACCAGCGCCGTCGGCGTGGACCACGCTGGCAGCCGGCCCCAGGTCACCCCGACCGGCACCTCCACCAGCGCACCGCCGCCCGCACGCCACGGCGCATCGGGATCGACGTGGTAGGGCGCCAGCGGCGCGCGCTGCCACGCGGCGGGCCCGAACGGTCGCACCGGCCGACGGAACCACCGCGCGGCCGCCCGCCCGAGCGGCGCGAGCCACGTCGGGCACGCCGAGGAGTCGTAGCGGTAGCCGCGCTCGGCGAGCAGCTGGAGCGTGACGACGCCCGCGTCCCAGGCCGGCGCGCGAAACCCCACGACCGGCGCACCGGTGGCGTCCGCGAGCGTGGCCGCCGCGGTGTCGAGCTCCTCGGCCTGCCGCGCCGCGTCGAGGGCGCCGAAGCCACCGGGGTGGGTGTGGCTGTGGCTCGCCACCTCGTGCCCCCGCGCCACGGCGTCCCGCAGCACGCGCCCGGCGCGCGGGCCGTCCACGAGCGAGCCGGTGACGAAGAACGTGGCGCGCACGTCGACCGCGCCGAGCAGATCGAGGATCCGGGGCACCGCCGTGTCCCACGGATCGAGGCCCGGCACCGGATCGACGTCGACCGTGATGGCCCCCCGCTTCACGGGCGGTCCCAGGCCAGCCGGGAGAACGCGAGCAGGTGTCGCGCGACCATCCGTGCGTCCGGCATCCGGCCCCGGCGACCCGGCGGCCACGTCAGCCGACAGGGGATCTCCTCGATGCGCAGTCCCGCGTCCACCGCCCGGGCGAGGATCTCGACGTGGAGGTCCTTGCCGTCGGCCGTCAGCGTCAGGGACCGCACCGCCTCCCGCCGGTAGCCGCGCGTCATCCCCGTCGACATCGTCACCGGCAGCACGGTGCCCAGGAGCAGGTTCATGCCCTGGCTTCCCAGGCGACGGTGGAGCGGCACGTTGAACAGCCCGCCCCCCGCCCGGTACGGCGACGCGACGACCACGTCGGCGCCGCTGCGCACCAAGGCAGCGTGCAGCCGCGCCGGCACGTCCGCACCCCAGGTGAGGTCGGCCTCGGTGGTGACGACGAACCGACCGCGCGCGGCCGCGAGGCCCTGGCGCAGCGCGAAGCCCCGCCCCCGGTTGGGCGTGTGGCCCACCACGCGGGCCCATGGCACCGACGCCAGCCGCGCCCGCGCGAGATCGCCGCTCCCATCGGTGCTGCCGTCGTCCACGAGCACCAGCTCCCGGTCGAGGGAGAGCGCCTGGAGGGCCGGCACCAACCGATCGAGCGCCGCCACGATGCCGTCCGCCTCGTTGAACATCGGGCAGACGACGGTCAGCTCTGGTTCCGACGCGGGCGTCGGCGACGGCCCATCGGCCAGCGCGTCCACGGGTTCGACCTTCGGTCTCGACGCCCCAGCCTAGAAAGGCCGCTGCCGGATGTCCATGAACAACTCGGGCAGCGGGTGACGGAGCGGGGCGGCGCGATGCTCAGTTTCGTGGACTGTGGAGCCTGACCGCACGGTATCGTGCGCGCTTCCCGGAGAGGTCTCGATGCGTCCCGTCCCGTTCCTCGTCGCGTGGCTCCTCGCCGCCTGCACGCCCGACGTCGCCGACAAGGTCGACGACACAGACACGGAGGCCGTCGAGAGCGACACGGATCCGGCGGAGACGGACGTGGACGACACGGATCGGGTCGACACCGATCGCCGGGAGACGGACACCGACGTTCCCGACACCGACACTGACGTCCCCGACACCGACACTGACGTCCCCGACACCGACCTGCCCGACACCGACACCGACACCGACACCGACCTGCCCGACACCGACACCGACCTCCCGGACACCGACACCGACACCGATCTGGCCGACACGGACACCGACACCGACGTCACCGACACCGACCTCCCGGACACCGACACCGATCTGGCAGACACGGACACCGATACGGACACCGACACCGACCTGCCCGACACCGACCTCCCAGACACCGACACCGACCTCCCGGACACCGACACCGACACCGACCCGCCGAACCGTCCGCCGGAGATCACCGGTCTCACCCTGACGCCCCGCCCCACCGTCACCACCGGCGTCACCGCCACCGCCACCACGGCCGACCCGGACGGCGATCCGGTCACCGTCGCCTACGCGTGGACCGTCGACGGCACGCTGGCACAGACCGGCCCCGACGCGGTCCTCCCGCCCGGCGCCGCCACCCGCGGCCAGATCGTCGCCGTGGTCGCCACCCCCTCGGACGGACAGCACACCGGCACCCCCGCCAGCGCCTCCACGATCGTCGTCAACAGCCCGCCCGACGCACCCGACGTGCTGCTGCTGCCCCGCGCCGCCCGTCCGGGCCTCGACGACCTCGTGTGCACCCTGCGCACCGGCCTCGCCGACGCCGACGGCGACGTCGTGACCTCCACCGTCTCCTGGACGCTCGACGGCCTGCCGTGGACGGCCACCGCCACCACCACCCTGCCCGGCGACACCGTCGCCGCCGCCGACGTCGTGCCCGGCACGTGGATCTGCACCGTCACCGCCGCCGACGCCATCGACGTGAGCCGTGGCTCCGACACCCAGGTCGTCGGCAGCCAGGAGATCGTCGACGTGGTGGTCACCACCGGCCTGACCTGCGTGCTCCGCGCAGACGGCACGCCGAACTGCTTCGGCAGCGGCCTCAACGACCTCCAGGACGTGCCCGAGGTCCCGCTGCACAGCCTCGACGCCGGCTCGACCCTCGCGTGCGGCCTCGACGATGACGACGAGGCCGTGTGCTGGGGGCGCTTCGCAACCACCTACCCACCGCCGGCCGGTCCGTTCACGGAGCTGGTGGTCGGCAGCCTGTTCGCCTGCGCGCTGCGCACGTCGGGCGAGATCGCCTGCTGGGGCGCCAACAACCACCACCAGCTCGACGCCCCGCTCGGCACCTACATCCACCTGGCCGCCTACAACGAGGCGGGGTGCGCGGAGAGCGCCAACGGCGCCGTCACCTGCTGGGGCCAGAACGCGCCGCCCGGCATGGCCGCGGGCCCGGTCATGGACCACCTCGTGATCGGCAACATCTGGGTCTGCGGCCACCCGACGGGCACGAGCTCGATCCGCTGCGGCGGGTTCACCAGCTCGCTGTCGGGGGTCTGGTCGAACTACCGACGCCTCCTCGGCCGCGCGAACGAGCTGTGCATCCACCAGGCGAACGGCACCCTGGCCTGCCTGCCGTCAGCGTCCACCCCCGGCGGCATCGCCACGATGCCGGCCACCGAGCTGGCGTCGAAGAGCGGATCCGTGGCCGCGGGCCTCGACGCCGCCGGCGCGCTCGTGGCCAGCGGCCTCTTCTCCTACGGGGCCACCCAGGCCCCGACCGAGCGGGCGACGGTCCCCGTGGCGCTGCCCCTCAACCCGTGCTGGCTCGACGACGACGGCTTCGGCACCTGCGTGGGCTTCGGTCTGTACGGGGAGGAGACGTTTCCCCCGGTCCCGCTGTGGACGGTCGACACCGGCACCTACTGGGGGTGCGGTCTGGACGCGGTGGGCGCCATCCGGTGCTGGGGCCACGGCCTTCCGGGCGCCCACACGCCGCCCGGGGGCGTCTACACGGCCCTGTCGGTGGGCGACGACGCCGCCTGCGCCGTCGCGGACGACCGGTCCGTGCACTGCTGGGGCAACGACGTCGCCGGCGAGACGACCCCGCCCGCCAACCTCGTCGCCGACACCGTCGCCGTGGGCTTCGACCACGCCTGCGCCCTCGACGACGCCACGCAGGCGCTGACCTGCTGGGGCAACAGCACCGCCGGCGCGACGGCCGCACCGTCGGGCCCGTTCGTCGACGTACGCGCCGGCAAGAACATGACCTGCGGCGTCCGACCCGACGGCGCCGGCGTGTGCTGGGGCACCTTCTTCGGCGGGGGATCCGCGGTCGCGCCGGCTGGCACCTTCGACGTCCTGATCCCTGGCCGGCTGTCGATCTGCGGCCTCGAGCGGAGCGGCGCGATCACCTGCATCAGCAACCTCGACCGCGCGAGCACCCACGCCCCCCCGGGCACCTTCACCGGCCTCGACCTCGAGGACGACAACGTCTGCGCCGTCGACACCGCGCAGCGCCTGTGGTGCTGGGGGACCACCGGTCGTCGCCCGCTCTGATCAGCCGGCGCTCCCACCGTCGAGGAACGCGATCAGCGCCTTGTGCGTCTTCGCCGGTGCCTCGACCTGCGGGAGGTGGCCGAGCCCGGGCAGCAGCACGAGCGTGGCCCCCGGGATGCGCGCGGCCGCCTCGCGGGCCAGCCGCGGGTAGTCGCCCATCGTGGCGGCGACCTCGGCGGGGACGAGGTTCTTGCCCAGCGCCGTGCGGTCGCGATCGCCGATGAGGAGCAGCGTGGGCACGGCGAGGCGATCGACGTCGTGGATGACGGGCTGGGTGAAGATCATGTCGTAGGTCAGCGCCGAGGTCCACGCGATGCGGTCGACGTCCGGACCCACCTGCCAGCCCGCCAGCATCGTGGTGAGCGGCGCGTACGCGGGCTTCCAGTGCCCGTCGAAGTACGAGGCGGTCATGTAGGCCTGGATGCCCTCGGGCGTCTTGGCGCGCTCTGCGGCGTACCAGGCGTCGACGCCTACGTACGGCACCTTCTCCTGCCAGTCCTCGAGGCCGATCGGGTTGAGGAGGACGAGCTGCTCGACGCGATCGGGATGCAACAGCGCCAGGCGCGTGGCGAGCATGCCGCCCATCGAGTGGCCGACGACGGCGAAGCGGTCGACCTCCAGCGCGTCGAGCAGGTCGAGCGTGGCCTCGGCCAGCGCGTGGAACGTGTACTGGAACGCGGCGGGCTTGCTGGACTTGCCGAACCCGATCTGGTCGGGGACCACCACGCGGTAGCCCGCGCCGGTCAGCGCCTCGACGGTGGGCCCCCAGTACGCCCCCGAGAAGTTCTTGCCGTGCAGGAGCACCACCGTGCGCCCGTTGGGCCGCGCCGGGTGGACGTCCATGTAGACGAGCTCGAGGTCCTGACGCTGCACCGTCAACGGCAGCACCGCCGTCGGGTACGGGTACGCGACGTCGGTCAGGCGGGCGTCGAGCGGGGCGGGGACTGCGGGCTCGGGGGCGGCGACCGCCGGGGCGGCGCCGAGCCACGCGGCGAGCACGGCGGTGCGGAGGGTGGACGACATCAGGCTCTCCATCGAGCGCTCCGGGTAGCGCGCCACCCCGGTCCCGCTTCATCCCGAACCGTCAACAACGCCCACGGGCACGCGATCCTTGCGGTCTCTCCGGAGGCGGTTACGTACGGTGTACGCTTACACTGTATGTCCCACCTCGGAGGTCCCATGTCCGCTGCCATCGCCACGTCCCCCGCCGTCTCCCCGCCCGCGGTCGCCCCGCTCCCCGCCACCTTCGAGGGGTGGCGGCAGACCGGCTACGGCGACGTCGACCAGCTCGTCCGCTCGCCGCGCGCGATGCCCGTCCCCGGCGACGGCGAGGTGCTCGTCCAGCTCACCGCCTCGTCGGTCACGTCGGGCGACCTCGTGCTGCTCAAGGGCCGCCCGTTCCTGCTCCGCTTGATGTTCGGGCTGCGCCGTCCGGCGATGGTCGGCAGCGGCATGGACGTCGCCGGTGTGGTCGCCCGGGTCGGGCCCGGCGTCACCCGCGTCCAGCCCGGCGACGCCGTCTTCGGCCAGGCCGAGGGCGGCGCCCACGCGCCCTACGTCGTCGTCGACGCGCAGCACGTGGCGCGCGTGCCCGAGGGCGTCGACCCCGTCGACGTCGCGTCGATCCCCGTCGCCGGGCTCACCGCCCTGCAGGCGCTCACCACCCACGCCGACGTCCAGCCGGGGCAGCACGTGCTCGTGTTCGGCGCCTCGGGTGCCGTGGGCTCGTTCATCGTCCAGCTCGCCCACGCGATGGGCGCCCGCGTCACCGCGGTGGCGAGCGCGCGCAACGCCGAGCGCCTGCGCGCCCTCGGCGCCGACCACGTGGTCGACTACACCACCACCGACGTCACCGCCGGAGACGTCGTCTACGACGCGATCCTCGACTTCATCGGCGACCAGCCGCTCTCGGCCCTGCGCCGCATCCTGTCGCCCACCGGCGCCTACGTCTGCGGGGCCGGCCAGGGGGGCGACTGGCTCGGGCCCGTGCCGCGCCTGCTCACGGTCGCCGTGGCCAACCTGTTCACCACGCAGCGGCTGGTGGGCATGGTGGGCACGCCCAACGCCGCCGACCTCGACCGGCTCGCCGCCCTCCTCGCCGACGGCGCGCTGCGCCCGGTGGTCGATGGCCGCTTCGACCTGGCGCAGCTACCCGACGCGTTCCGCCGGCAGGCCGAGGGCCACGCCCAGGGGCGCCGCCTCGTGGTCGCCTGATCACCGGATCGGAGGACGCTCGATGACGCGCCGTCGCGAACCGCTCACCCGGGCCCGGGTGCTCCAGGCCGCCCTCGATCTGGCCGACACCGAGGGCCTCGACGCCCTGTCGATGCGCCACCTCGCCGCGGCCCTCGGCGTCAAGGCGATGTCGCTGTACAACCACGTCGCCCACAAGGACGACCTCCTCGACGCGCTGGTCGACGAGGTGGTCGGCGAGATCGACCTGTGGCCGCCGGGCACACCGTGGAAGGTGGCCATGCGCCAGCGGGCGGTGTCGGCCCACGCGGTGCTGATGGCGCATCCGTGGGCGTGCGCCCAGCTGATGTCGCGGGCCAACGTCGGCCCGAACATGCTCCGCTACGTCGACACCACGCTGGCCACGCTCTTTCAGGCCGGGCTGTCCGAAGACACGGCCGACCACGTGTGGAACGCGCTCGACAGCTACCTGTACGGGTTCACGCTGCACGCCCTGCGCTTCCCGTTCGAGCCCAGCGAGTACCGCACGGTCGCCGCGGCCTACCTGCCCACCCTGGCCGACGGTCGCCATCCCGCCCTGCGGCGGATGACCGTGTCGATCGTGGAGGGCCACCACGACGGCCTGCACGACCTGTCGTTCGGGCTCGATCTGTTGCTCGACGGCCTCGAGCGCGCGCTGGCGGACCGCGCCCCCGCGTGATTCGTGCGCCGGGCCCGTTGTCGACCCCGCCCGCGGGACCTACGCTCCGACGGTACCGGTCCCGTTCCCCACCCCCCGTCCCGCGGAAGGTCCCATGAACATCGCCGTCCTCGGCACAGGCGTCGTCGGCAAGACGCTCGCCGGCCGCCTCGCGTCCCTCGGTCACGCCGTCGCCATGGGCACGCGGGATCCCTCCGCCAGCGCCGAGCGCACGGAGCCGGGCCGCATGGGCGACCCGCCCCTGTCGACGTTCCTCGCAGGCCACCCGACGATCCGGCTGGCCACGTTCGCCGACGCCGTCGCCGAGGCCGACGTGGTGATCAACGCGCTGTCCGGGGCCATCACCCTGGTGGTGCTCGGGCCGCTGGCCGATGCGTTGGAGGGCAAGGTGCTGGTCGACCTGTCCAACGGGCTCGACTTCACCCACGGCTTCCCGCCACGGCTCACGGTGTGCAACGACGACTCGATGGGCGAGCGCGTCCAGCGGGCCCTCCCCCGCGTGCGCGTGGTCAAGACGCTCAACACGCTCAACGCCAGCCTGATGGCCGACCCGGCCGCCCTCGCAGGGGCCGACCACACCGTGTTCCTGTCGGGCAACGACGCCGACGCCAAGGCCACGGTCACCGCGCTGCTGCAAGGCTTCGGGTGGACCGACGTCCTCGACCTGGGCGACATCACCACGGCCCGCGGGGCCGAGATGTACTTCCCGTTGTGGGCGCGGCTGTTCGGCGCGCTCGGCACGCCGAACTTCTCGATCAAGGTCGTGCGCTGACCGCGTCGGTCACGCGCGCCCGGCCGCCCGCAGGATCGGCGCGCGGTCGAGCCGGTCCATCGTGAGCACCTGGGCCATCACGGCGTCGCCGTGGGGGCCGTACAGGAGCGCGTCGAGCACGTCCGGCACCACCTGCCAGGTCACGCCGAACCGGTCGGTCACCCAGCCACAGGCCATCGGCTCGCCGCCGTCGCCCAGCGCGGCCCAGTACCGCTCGAGGGTGGCCTGGTCGGGACACGGCAACCACCACGACGCCGCAGGCGTCAGCGCGTAGTAGGGCCCGCCGTTGAGCAGCACCACCGGGCGACCGAGCAGCGTGAGCTCCACGCTCATCACGGTGCCTTCCACGCCGTGCCCGGACGCGGTGAAGCGCCGCACCGCGTCGATCCGCGTGTCGGGGAACAGGGCCACATAGAACGCGGCGGCCGCCTCGGCCGTGCCGTCCATCCACAAGAACGCCGTCATCGCCTGCACGATCGCCCTCCGGTGCGGGGACCGACCATCCTGCCACGGCGGCGCCTCATCGCTCGCTGTCGAGCATCCGCATCTGCGCCGGGTCGTACCGCGATCCCGCGATCGCATCGGCGGGCACGGCCGCTTCGAGGAGGGACAGCTCCTCGTCCGACAGCGTCAGCGACGCCGCGGCGACCAGGTCGGCGAGCTGGGCCGGCGTGCGCGCCCCCACCAGGGCCACCACGTAGGGGTGCCTCGCGAGGGCCCAGGCGATGGCGAGCTGGGCCGGCGCCACCCCGCGGTCCGCAGCCCGAGCCGCCAGCGACGCCGCCAGCGCCTGGTTCTGCGCGAGGTTGTCGCCCCGGAACCGCGGCAGCGCCGCCCGGTAGTCGCCCCGACCCGGCGTGGACCCGGTGAGCAGGCCGCGCGACAGCACGCCGTAGGCCGTGACGCCGATGCCGAGCTCGGCGAGCGTGGGGAAGACCGTCGCCTCCTGCCGCCGGCTGGCGAGCCCGAACTCGAGCTGCACATCGACGATCGGATGCTCGGCGGCGGCGCGACGGACGGTGTCGGCACCCACCTCGGACAGGCCGATGTGGCGGACGTACCCGGCCTTCACCAGATCCGCGATCGCACCCACCGTCTCCTCGATGGGCACGTTCGGGTCGACGCGGGCGATGCGGTAGACGTCGAGGTGGTCCACGCCCAGCCGGTCGAGGCTGTAGGCGCAGAAGGTCTTCACGGCCGCCGGCCGGCCGTCGACACCGAGCCAGCTGTGGTCGGGGCCCCGCAGCGCACCGAACTTGACCGACAGCTGCACCGCGTCGCGCCGCCCGGCGATCGCGCGGCCGACCAGGCGCTCGTTGTGTCCCATGCCGTAGAAGTCGCCGGTGTCGAGCAGGGTGATGCCGGCGTCGATCGCCGCATGGATCGTGGCGATGGACGTGGCCTCGTCGGCCGCACCGTACATGCCGGACATGCCCATGCAGCCGAGCGCGACGGCGGAGACGGTGGGGCCGGTGGAACCGAGGGAGCGGGTGGGCATCATGCAGACCTCCAGGGTGCCCGTTCCGTATTCCGGGTCCATCGACGGACAATCACGCATGTTCGGATGGATTGTGCACGCATCGCGTACAATCGACGCATGGACCGCCTGCAGACCATCGAGGTGTTCGTGCGCGTCGCGGAGCTGGGCAGCTTCCGCAAGGCAGCCACCTCACTCCACCTCGCCCCCACCACGGTGAGCGCTGCGGTCAAGGCGCTGGAGGCACGCCTGGGCGTCCGCCTGCTCCAGCGCACCACCCGCACCGTGGCGCTCACGCCCGACGGCGCCGCCTACCTCGAAGAGGCCCGCCGGTTGTTGCGCGAGCTCGACATCCTGGAGGCCGGCATCCACGACGCTGCCAGCGTCGCGCGCGGGCGGCTGCGGGTGGACGCGCCGGCGTCGGCGGCCCGCCACGTCCTCGCCCCCGGCCTCCCCGACTTCCTGCGCCGCCACCCCGAGCTCACCGTCGAGCTCGGCAGCTCGGATCGACCGGTGGACCTGCTCGCGGAAGGCGTCGACTGCGCCGTGCGCGGCGGCGATCTGCACGACGACGGCCTCGTCGCCCGACGCCTGGGCGACCTGCCGGTGGTCACGGTGGCAGCGCCCGCCTACCTCGCCGTCCACGGCACGCCGAAGACCGCCGACGCGCTCGCCGAACATGCCTTCGTGGGCTTCTTCTCCCCGCGCACCGGCCGCGTGTTCGACGTCGAGGTCGGCGACCGCGCCTTCCCACCCCGCCATCGCGTGGCGGCCAACGACGCCGACACCTGGCTCGCGCTCGCGATCGCTGGGCTGGGCCTCGCGCAGGTGCCGGCCTCTGCGCAGCTGCGTCGCCTCATCGGCAAGGGCGCCATCGTCCGGGTGCTGCCCCAGGTCCCCGTGCCCTCGCTGCCGATGGCCGTGGTCTGGCCCCAGCAGCGCCACCTCGCCGCCCGCGTGCGCGTGTTCGTCGACTGGGTGGTGGAGGTCTACCGGGCCGAGGTCGCCATCGCCGAGGCCTACGTCGCCCGCTGGTGACGGCCCCATCCGGACGGGGATGGGTGCGACCGACGGGCCCCGGCACCTACCGTCGCGTCGACGGCGCCGCGGGCTGGGCGCGCCGACAGGCCCGCATCACCCAGAACGTCGGCGCGTCCTCCACCTCGGCCACCGTCTGCCGCACGAGGGAGACGATCTCCAGCACGGGCTCGACCGCCGCGGTGACGTCGCGCGCGCTGCGTCGGGGTGGGCCGCCGTCGCGCGGGCCGCCCTCCGTGCTGCCGACGAGCGACAGCCACTGCCCACCGGGGGCGAGGATCTCCGCCACGTGTCGCGCGAACCGGGCCTGGGCCTCCGCGTCGTCGAAGACGTGGAAGCAGCCGCGATCGAAGACGAGGTCGAAGGGCCCGCCGGGCGGCGGCGCCGCGAGCATGTCGTGGACGGCGAACCGCGCGCCGGTGCCCGCGTGCCGGGCGGTGGCCTGCGCCACCGCGGTCGGCGACAGGTCCACGCCCAGCGCGTCGTAGCCCGCCAGCGCGAGCGCCCGGGTGTTGTCGCCGAGGCCGCACCCGATCTCGAGCGCCCGCCCGCCCGGGAGCACGCCCGACGCCAGGGCCTCGGCGAGCACGGGCTCGGTGGACCCGGTGTGCCACGGCAGCGTGCCGGCCTTGTACGCGTCGTCCCAGGAGTGGCCTGCCATCGATCACCTCGCGATCCACGGCGCGAGCGTATCCCGTCAGGCCTCGACCCCCGCCCCCATCGTCGTCCGCCCGGCGCCCCGCACGCTCCCGAGGGCTGCCAGGAGGTAGAGCAGGACCACGGCCACCAGGGCGTGATCGCGCAGACCGTCGACCCACGGGGCCACCGGGTTGGTCACGCCGAGCGCCCGCTCGGCCAGCCAGGCCGTGGACGCGACGATCGCGCCCCCCGCCGCGAGACCCCGCCACGCCGTGCCGAACGGGCCGCGTGCCAGCACCAGGAGCGCCGGCACCGTGACCGCGACCACAGCGAGTTGGGCCGCCTCGATCCCCAGGTTGAAGCCGACGAGCGCCGTCACGAGGCTCAGCCGGTCGACCCCGATCCCGGCGAGCGCCGACGCGAACGCCAGCCCGTGCAGCAGGCCGAACGCGCCGGCGATCCACGCCTCGCCGCCCACGCGCAGCGGTCGCAGGGCGTGGATCGCCGACACGAGAATGGACAAGGCGATCGCCGACTCCACCACTGCGCCGGGGAGCGCGGCCGCGCCGACGGCGCCAAGCGCCAGCGTGACGGAGTGACCCACCGTGAACGCCGTCACGATGGCGAGCACGCGTCCCACCGCGGCGCGGGCGTTGTCGCGGGGCGCCCAGTGGCCGCGCACCGCGACCAGCGGCGCCGCCAGCAGCAACGTCAGCAGGAAGAGGAGGTGGTCGGTGCCCTCGGCGATGTGGACGGCGCCCAGCGCGAACGCCGCGCGCAGGCCGCGCATCGGACCCGCCCCCACGCGGTCCACGCGGAGTGCGGGCACCGTCGACGACACCACGCCCACCACGACCGGGGCGGCATCGAGCCGTCCCATCGCGACGTCCGTGCCCCACGTCACCCACGTCTTGTGCGAGGCGACGACGCTGGAGATCGCGTCGTCCTCGACCCACAGCGTCGACAGGTCCGCCTCGGGAGGCACGTCGAAGCGCAGCGTCACGACGAGGTGGCTCGCCCCGTCGATCTGCGCCCACCGCTGGCCGGTGACCGTGCCCACCAGGGCCGTGCCGCGTGCGTCGTCGAGGTGGACGTGGGACGCCACCCACGGTGCGAGCACCTCGGGCCCCGGCAGCGGGTCGACCGGGTCGGCGCGCCGCTCCCGCGCCATCGCGAGCTGGTCGGCCGGGAGCTGCAGCTCGACGTCGACAGCGTCCACGCCGACGTCGAGCCGCAGGGCGCTCGAGAGCGCCGGATGGCCGAGAGCCACCCCTCCGTACAGCAGCAGCGCCGCGAGGGGGGGAGTCACAGCTCGCCGCCGTAGTCGAACTGCTTGTCGCGCCAGATGGCGTGGTAGTGCGTCTCGTTCCGGAGGATCACGCCCGACTGGCAGGCCAGCTCCAGCCACAGCCGCGGACCGTCGATGCGGAAGTAGGTGCCCGCGACCTCGACGTCCGGTCCGCTGCTGCGGGTGCCGGTCCAGGCGATGTAGGTGTCGGCCAGGGCCTCGGTCGACAGGTAGTCGGCCATCAGCGCGTCGGAGATCTCCCCGTCGAAGTCCTGCACCCACTGCCCGATCGCGGTCTGCACGAGCGCCTGGTCGTCCGTGGACAGCTCCGACACCAGCACGCCCTGGCGCTGGCTGCCCGTGGGGTACTGCACCGCCGCGGTGCTGCCCGTGCCGTACTCGTCGGGCCCCAACAGGACGTCGGCCATCACGGTGCCGAGGAAGGCGTCGTCGAGCACGTCGCTGTCGAGCGCCTGGAACACCGCGGCGAACGCGGCGCCTTCGGTGACCACCGGCGCGTAGGTCTCGCCACCCAGCGTGAAGCTCGCCTTGGGCTCCGAGCCGATGTGGTTCGGCGTCGGGTACCCGACCCCGTCCACCCACGCGACGTTGTAGGCGAGGTGGTGGCCGCCGATCATCAGCGCCCAGTCCTCGGTGACCGACGGCGTGCCGAACACGGCGACGTAGTACAGGCCGTCGCCGTACCCACCACCGCCACCGCTCGACGACGCCAGGTAGGCATCGGCGGCGCGCACGCCCACGTAGTCGGCGTAGCCGGCATCCGACAGCACCGTGGCCGCCACCTGCTCGGCCGCCGCACGGCTGGCGTCGGACATGTCCTCGAGCCGAAGGCCGGCGCGCGCCTTGCCACCCGTGGGCAGGTTCGACCACAGGGTGCGCGACGTGGTGTCGCTCAGGTCGTAGACCGCTTCCGCGCGCTCGTCGTCCGACAGCGTCGCCAGGAAGCCCTCGGTGGCGCACACGACCGCTTCGAGGGTGGTGGTGGTGTCGGTGCAGTCCACGGCGGTGAACACCGCCGAGTCGGTGACGTCGGTGTCCGTCACGTCCACCGTGTCGACGGTGGTGTCCGTGTCGGTCGTGCCGTCGTCGGTGTTGACGGTGCCCTCCACGCTCTGGCACGCACCCAGCGTCAGGGCCAGCATCGAAGTCCAGCGGCGCATTCCCATGGCGTCGTCCTCCTCACACCTTGGAACCTACGAGATCGCACCTTGAGGAATCCTTGCGGGACCGACGGGCACCCAGACGATGCCGCTGCCGACGACCTCGTCGGCGACCGACGACTGTGGGTGGTACGGTCCAGGGACCGCCCCCGCCGATGGACCCGTCCCATGCCCGACCGCCCGTCCGCCGCGCTCCGGCTCTGCGCAACCCTGCTCGGCATCACGCTCGCGAGCGGGTGTCCGTCCCCGTTCTTGAGCCCCTGCCTCGCGGGCCCGCTCTCCGAGAGCCACTTCTGTGGCGACGACGGCGTCTCGTGCGGCACCCTCGCCGACCAGTCCAAGGGGTGCATGGGCTCGCACACCGAGCAGACCTGCCAGCTCGGTCCGGTGCCCTACGTCGTGGTCGGTGGCGACGACGCCTCCACGCTGTTCTTCGGACCCGAGGGCGCACTCGCCGCGGTGCGCCGCGTCGGCGAGGGCACCGACACCTGCGAGGACGCCTGGTTCGGCCTCGACTTGACGGGCTGCCAGCTCGTCGGCGAGCCCGAGCGGGTGCCGTGCGACCACAACGGCTTCTGACCCGCGTTGCGCGATCGGCGCACGGATGTCGTTTCCCCCGGTGACCGACGCCTGCCGCGACGGTCCGCGGGCCGAGCGTCGACCGCCTCCGGGACCGACGCGACGGGGAGCCCGCCGGGAGCCCCCATGTCCGTCCGTCGTCCGGTCCCGACCCCGCTCGTCGGCGCGCTGCTCGCCGTCGCCTCGCCCGCGCTCGCCTGGGACACCCTCGTCGTCGACGACGTCTCCTACGGCAGCTGCGCCGTCACCGGCGACATGGACGGCGACGGCCGGCCCGAGGTGCTGGCCTGCGCAGGCGGCGACGGCATCCTGATCTTCGACAACCAGGGCGGCGTGCTGGTCCGCGCCGGCCGCATCCG
This sequence comes from Alphaproteobacteria bacterium, assembly GCA_020632915.1. GTDB lineage: Bacteria > Myxococcota_A > UBA796 > UBA796 > JACKEO01. The sequence continues at coordinate 221,165 of JACKEP010000007.1, forward strand.
CCCGCCCGGCGAGGTGCTCACCGCCGATCTCGGCGACGCCGACGGCGACGGCGACCTCGACGTGCTCTACGGCACGCGCGACACGCTCGGCTGGGCCGAGAACCTCGGCGGCACCTACGGCCCGCCGACCACGCTGGACACCTACGCCGAGGCCACCCGCCAGCCGCGCTGGGGCGACTTCGACGGCGACGGCGACCTCGACATCGCGTCGGCGCTGTGGAGCACCAACGAGCTGTTCCAGTACGTCAACCTCGACGGCCTCGGCACGTTCTCCACGGCCCGGCTCATCGACAACACCTTCAACAACCACGTCCGGGAGGTCGCGGTCTGCGACCTCGACGGGGACGGCTACGACAACATCATCCTCGGCGAGGCGTTCGGCCGGAAGGTGAGCGTGTTCGACGGCAGCCCGTTCGGGATGGGGCCGCCGTACAGCCGCACCTCGGGAGGCCAGACCGCAGCGCACCTGCGCACCGGCGACATCGACGACGACGGCGACCCCGACGTCGTCGCCGGCCTCGCGAACGGCGCGTACCTGTTCGCCACCGCCAACGGCGTGCTCGCCAACGGCGTCCGGCTGATCACCACGCCCAGCGAAGCGAGCGTGGTGATGATCGATCTCGACGGCGACGGCATCGTCGAGCCGTTGGTGGTCAGCCAGCCCGAGGCCACCATCTACAGCTTCCCGCGGGTCGGCACCGGCCCGAACTCCTTCGGACCGGCCGAGGTCTTCTACGGCCCGGGCGAGGCCGTGACCGGCGGCGTGGCGCTCGATGTGGAGGGGGACGGCGACGACGACCTGTTCTTCTGGGTCCACGGCCAGGGCCTGCGCCTGCTCCGCAACGACCGCATCGACGGCGACGCCGACGGCGACGGCCTGCCCGCCAGCATCGACTGCGACGACCAGGTGGCCCCCGATCCCGACAGCGACGGAGACGGGGTGTGCGACCTGCGCGACGTCTGCCGCGGCGACGACGCCCTCGGGGACAGCGACGGCGACGGCCTGTGCGACGTGTCCCTGACCGTCGCGCCCGTGGTGCCCGGCGGCACCCTCACGATGACGCTCACCGGCGTGCCGACCGGCGGCGAGGCCTGGTTCTTCGCGGGTCTGCACACCGCGGCGGCACCGATCTGCCTGCCGGACATCGACGTGTGCCGCGAGGTCGAGGCCGACACAGCCCGACGGGTCCTGCCCGACGCCACGGGAACGGCGACGGTCTCGCTCCCGGTCGGGCGCCGAACCCCGGTGGGCACGCCGATGTACCTGCAGGCCGGGTGGATCGACGACCTCGCTGGCGAGGGCGAGGTCTCGGCGCTGATCACGGTGACGGTGCAGGCGACGCCGTAGCGCCCGCAGCCCGCACGGCACGGAACAGCGCGGGCAGCGCCACCGCCAGCGTGCCCGCCCGCAGCACGTACATCCCCAGGAACGCGGTCCACACCCCCGCGTTGCCCCACGCCGGTCGCAGCAGGCTGTCGAGCGCGAGGTACACCACGGCCGTCACCACCGCAGCGTTGCGCAACGCCCGCCCCCGCGTGGCCCCGAGGAACACCCCGTCGAGCAGCCACGCCGGCATGCCCAACGTCGGCACCACGGCACAGGCGAGCAGGAAGGTCCGCGCGACGCCACGGGCCTGCACGTCGGCCACCATGGCGTCGATCACGAGGCCTCCGAGCCCCGCGAACGCCAGCGAGAACGCCAGCCCGGCCGCGAGCGACAGCTCGCCCGTCACCCGGATCGCCCGGGCCAGCCGACCCGCGTCCCCTGCCCCGACGGCCTCGCCCACCTCCTTCTCCGCGACGAACGCGAAGGCGTCGAGCACGAACGCGCTCACGGTGATGAACTGCAGCAGCACCTGGTTGCCCGCCAGCGCCGCCACCCCCACCAGCGACCCGCTGCGGACGAACCAGCCGAACGAGGCCAGCAGCGCCAGCGTGCGCACGAGGATGTCGCGGTTGGCCGTGAACAGCGCCGCCCAGCGGTCGCGCTGCCAGAGCGACGCCCGCAGCGACGCCGCGTCCCGCAGGCCGTCGCGCACGAGCCAAAGACCCACGCCGAGCGCGAGCCACTCAGCCATCGCCGTGCCCGCGCCGATGCCGGCCGTGCCCCAGCCGAGCGCACCGGCGAGCACGGCGTCCAGGACCGCGTTCGTGCCGTTGAGCACCACCTGGTAGACGAGCAGGGCGCGGGTGCGTCCCATGCCGAGCAGCCAGCCCATCACGGCGAACCCGGTGAGCGCGGCCGGCGCGCCGCCGATGCGCGCGACCATGTAGGCGCTCGCGCGGGTCCGCACGTCGTCCGGCGCCTCGAACAGGCCGAGCGCCCCCTGCTGCAGCCACGGGAACGCCAGCGCCACGCCCACGCCCAGCGCCGCACCCAGCGCCAGCGCGCGGACGAGGATCGCGTGGACCTCCGTGTGACGGCCGCCCCCGCGGGCCTGGGCCGTCTGCCCCGTGGTCGCCATGCGCAGGAAGCCGAAGCTCCAGTACAGGAACGAGAACACCGTGGTCGCGACGGCGACGGCCGCGAGGTCCTCCTTGGTGCCGGTGCGCCCCATGACGGCCGTGTCGACCACGCCCGTCAGCGCCGTCGCCACCTGGGCCGCCACGATCGGCCACGCCAGCGCCAGCACCGCGCGCCGGCCCAGCGCGGCGGTCGTCTGCGGTGGGTGGTCGCGGTCCATCCGACCCTCGGCGGCGTGCGGGACCGTCCCCGCGCCCCCGACGGCTAGCCGACGCCAGCGCCCGCTACGAGCTCAGGAGCCCCTGGAGCTGACGGGCCACCAGTGCCGTGGCCCGCTTGGGCGCCACCCGGCTCGCGAGGAACATCAGCTTGCTGTCGTTGCCCACCAGGATGTGCAGCCGGCCCGCCTCGATGCCGTCGAGGATGATGCGGGCCGCGTCGGGGGGCGGCAGCGGCTTGAGCGGTCCGGCGTCGGCCTCGTCCATCCCCGCGATCTGCACGCCCGAGTTGGCCGCGATGTTCGTGCCCACGGCACCCGGCAGGATCACCGACACACCCACCTTCGTGTCGAGCAGCTCGGCGAACAGCCCCTCCGTGAGCAGCTTCACCGCCGCCTTCGCCGCGCCGTACATCGTCTGACCGGGCACCGGCAGGAAGCCGCCCATGCTGGAGACGTTGGCCACGTGGGCCTCGGGACGCGCCAGCAGGTGGGGCAAGAACGCCTTGAGCACGTGCAGCGTGCCGTACAGGTTGACCTGGATCATCCGGTCGATGACTGCAAAGTCCAGGTCGTTGAACCGCACGAACGGCTGGATGACGCCCGCGTTGTTGATCACGCCGTCGACCGCACCGTGGTGGGCGATCACCGCGTCGGGCAGGGCGAGGATCGCCTCCCGGTCGGTGATGTCGGCGACGTGCAGCGACAGGGCGTCGCCCGCCGCCGCCAACGATGCCGTCTCGTCGAGCCCTTCGCGCCGCAGGTCGACGGCAGCGACGCGCGCGCCACGCTTCAGCGCCGCGAGCACGAGCTCGCGGCCGATGCCGCTACCTCCTCCGGTGACGACGACGACCTTGCCGGTGAGCTTCATGGGACGACCTCCTCGGTGCGGGGCGACGCGACCTTCGGCGCGCCGTGGGTGTCCAGCGCATGGTGCGCGCCAATCCACGCGAACGTGACCGCGGGCCCCAGCGTGGAGCCGGGCCCCGGGTAGGTGCGGCCCATCACCGACGCCGTGGTGTTGCCCGCAGCGTAGAGGCCCTCGATCACGGTGCCGTCGGTGCGCAGCACGCGGGCGTGGGCATCGGTGAGCAGGCCCCCCTTGGTGCCCAGGTCGCCCGGCACCATCCGCGCTGCGTAGAACGGCGGGTGGGCGATGGGGCCCAGGTTGGGGTTGGGACGCACCGAGGCGTCGCCGTAGTAGCGGTCGTAGGCGGTGGCACCCCGATGGAACGCGCCGTCGACCCCGCGGGCGGCAGCCTCGTTGAACGCCGCCACAGTCGCCTTCAGGCCCTTCGCGTCGATGCCGCACTGGCGCGCGAGGTCGTCGAGCGTGTCGGCGCGCTGGAGGAACCCCGAGGTGAACCAGTCCTTGGGGGTGAGCCCCGGGGGCGCCTGCCCGAACAGGTAGCGGCGGCGGTGGTGGGCATCGAGCACGAGCCACGTCGGCGCCGGCTCGCCGCCCGGGTTCAGGTCGAGCATGTCGTGGCCGGCGTCGATGTACGACGTCGACTCGTTGGTGAACCGCAGGCCGTTGGCGTCCACCAGGATGCAGCCGGGCATCGACCGCTCATAGACCGCGAACGCCGGCGTGCCGTCCGGCATCAGGAACGACGGGCCCCACCACGCGTCGTCCATCAGCGCCGTGGCCGCGCTCAGCTTCTCGCCCGCGAGGATGGCGTCGCCCGTGTCGCCAGGGCTGACCGAGGTGAACGTGTCGCCGACGGGCTGGTGGGCGCGCCGCATGGCGACGTTCCGGGCGAAGCCGCCGGCGGTGAGCATCACGCCCCGACGCGCGCGCACGCGCACCGGACGGCCGTCGCGCTCCACGACCACGCCGACCACGCGCCCGTCCTCCTCGACGAGCTCACGCATCGGCGACGACAACCACACCGGCACGTTCCGGTCCAACGCCAGCCGCATCAACCGGCCGAGCAGCGCCGCCCCGATGCCCAGCGGTCGACGACCGGTGAGCATCCACCACAGCGTGCGGGCGAACACCCGCATCGTCCCGACGAAGCCCGCCCAGGTGCGGACCGCCACCGGCAGGTAGTGCACGTCCCGCGTGGTCATCGCCACGGGCGGCGCGTTCGGCGGCCCCGCCAGCGTGGCGAGCCACGGGCCGAGGCGCTTGCCGTCGAAGACCGCGCACTCCACGCCGCGCCCGATCATCCCGCCCGGCTTGTCCGGGTAGTAGTCCGGATACAGCTCGGCGCGGATCCACGGGATCCCCTTGTCGGCCAGGTCCTGCACCACCTTGGGTGCTGCGTCCACGAACGCCTCACGACGCGCCGCGCTGCTCGCCGGGCCGACGTCTCCGATCACCGCGTCGAGGTAGCGCAGGGCGTTGTCGCGGGAGTCGCCGGCGCCATCGCGGGCCATCAGGGGGTTGTTCGGCATCCACAGACCGCCGCCCGAGTAGGCCGACGTGCCGCCCCACTTCGGCTCCTTCTCGACGATCAGCGCGGTGCCACCGCGATCGGCGACCACGAGCGCCGCGACGTACCCGGCAGCCCCGCTCCCGACGACGACGACATCGACCTCTTGGTCCCAGGTCCGCGCAGCCATGGGCGACCTCCCGATTTGGCGACAGCGTATCGCCATTTGATCCGCAATGGCTACACGGCGTCGCCAACTCGTGAGCCTTGGTGACGACCGCGCCGACGCTGGCTGTCACCACGCCCCGCGGCTACGAGGGCGCCCATGTCGGACGAGGCCAGACGGACCAAGGGCGTACAGAGCGGACCGCGCAGCCGGCGGGTGCTGCGCAGCGTGCGCACCGCCACGCTCCAGGAGCTCGACCGCGCCGGCTACGATCAGCTCACGGTCGACGGCGTCGCGCGTGCGGCCGGGGTCCACCGCTCCACCATCTACCGGCGCTGGCCCACCAAGGCCGACCTCGTCGAGGCGCTGCTGGAGCCCCAGCTCGAGCGCCTCGACGCCACCCCGGCCACGGGCTCGCTGGAGGACGACCTCGTGGCGCTCGTCCGCCAGCTCGGCGCCAACTTCGCCGAGCCCGAGGGTCGCGCGCTGGCGCGGGTGCTTCTCACCGACGCCCCGGAGCTGCGCGCGCTGGCCGACGCCGCGCGCGTGCGCTCGGAAGCGATGTTTCGACGGGCCTTCGAGCGCGCGACCCTGCGCGGGGAGCTCGACGCGGACGCCGACGTCGAGGTGCTGCGCCACCTCGCGTTCGTCGGCGCCGTCCACTGGGTCCTCGACCGCGACGCCCCACCCGACGTGCCGCAGTGCCGTCGCCTCGTCCGCGCCGTGCTCGCCGCCACCCGGCTGCCGCCCGAGGCCCGCTGACCGTCAGTCGGCCGCAGGCACGGCGCGCAGGTCGAGCCCGGCGCGACACGCCGCCAGGAACGCGCGCCGTCGCGGGTGGGGCAGCCGGCTCGTCGGCCACACCAGCGACAGCGTGGCCGCGCCGACCTCCCAACCCGGCAGCACGGGCACGAGCTCCCCGCGCGCCACCCGCGCCGCCGCCGCGAAGAACGGCACGTAGGCGATGCCGGCGCCGAGCGCTGCCGCCGTGGGGGGGAACGTCAGGCTGCTCGACCGCAGCGGCGCCTGGAAGCGCAGCTCGAGGTGCGCGCCCGTGCCCGCCTGGGTCATCCGAAGCGGCATCGGTCCACGGCTCGACCACGAGGCGACCGTGTCGTGGTCGGCCAGCTGGTCCGGATGCGACGGCGTGCCGCGTCGGGCGAGGTAGGCCGGCGAGGCGAACAGCCCGCCCCCCAGGGTGTCCAGCCGGATGAGCTGGAGCGCGTCGGTGCTCGGCAGCGGGCCGAGGTGGATGCGGAACGCGAAGTCGAAGCGCTCCGCCACCAGGTCCACCCGCCGATCCGACAGGTCCACCTCCAGCTCGATCTGGGGGTGATCGGCCCGAAACCCTGTCAGGAACCGCACCATGGGCTCGGCGATGCCGAGGTCCTGAGGCATCGACAGGCGCAGCTCGCCCGCGAGATCGTCGTGGGCGTCGTGGACCTCCTGCGCCGCACGCCGCAGGTCGCGCACGGCGCCCGCGGTGCGTTCGTAGAGGCCGCGCCCGACGTCGGTGAGCTGGAACAAGCGCGCGTGCCGCACCACCAGCTCCTCGCCGAGATCCGCCTCCAAACGGGCGAGTCGTCGGCTCACGGTGGACTTCGGCACCCCGAGCGCCCGCGCCGCCCCCGCCAGCGACCCCGCGTCCACCGCCTCGACGTAGGTCGCCAGGTCCTCCAGCTGCATGGTTGCCTCCGCGCAACCTTACCTCCCGCTCATGCGGTCTGGTTGCTCTGGTGCAACGCGCATACCCTACGGGTGTCCCCTCGACGAGGAGCTCCCCATGTCGACCCCCGAGACCCCGACCCCGTCCGGCCCGCTGCACATCGCCCTGTGGGTGGGCCAGGCCCTGCTCGCCGCCGCCTTCGGCATGGCGGGCGCGATGAAGCTGACCACGTCCAACGCCGACCTCCTCGCCAACGGCATGGCGTGGGTGGAGCGCTTCCCCGACTTCATGCACTACGTGATCGGCACCGCCGAGGTGCTCGGCGCCATCGGGTTGATCGTCCCCGCCGCCACGCGCATCCTGCCCAAGCTCACCGGCGCCGCCGCGCTGGGTCTGTTGGCGGTGATGGTGCTGGCCGGCATCGACCACGCCGGCGCCGGCGAGACCGGCATGCTGCCCGTCAACGCCGTCCTCGGCGGCCTCGCCGCCTTCGTCGCCTGGGGTCGCCTGTCCGGCGCCCCGATCCCCGCCCGGAGCTGACCATGAACGCCACTGCCCGACAGCCCGTCGTCTACCTGCCCCACGGGGGAGGTCCGTGGCCGTTCGTCGAGCTGGGCATGCCCGCCGACGAGCTCGCCGCGCTCCGGGCCTACCTGGAAGGGCTCGCGACGCTCCCGAAGGTGGCCCCCAAGGCGGTGCTGATGATCAGCGCCCACTGGGAGGAGCCCGTCGCCACGGTGTCCACGTCGGCCCACCCGCCGATGCTCTACGACTACTACGGGTTCCCGCCCGCGGCCTACACGCTGCAGTGGCCGGCCCCCGGCGACCCCGCCCTCGCGGCCCGGGTGCGCGAGCTCGTGGAGCACGCCGGCTTCGCCAGCGCCGCGGACGCCGACCGCGGCTACGACCACGGCGCCTTCGTGCCGCTCAAGCTGATGTACCCCGAGGCCGACATCCCGACGGTCCAGCTGTCGCTGCTCACGGGCCTGGACCCAGCGCGCCACGTGGCCCTCGGCAAGGCCCTCGCCCCGCTCCGCGACGAAGGCGTCTTCGTCGTCGCCAGCGGCATGAGCTTCCACAACCTCCGCCAGTTCTACAGCCCGAGCCCGCCGCGCGTGCAGGAGGCGCGGCGCTTCGACGACTGGCTCAAGCACACGACCACCCAGCCTCGCGACACCCGCGACGCCGGCCTCGTCGCGTGGCGCCAGGCTCCCGGTGCGCAAGCCGCGCATCCGCGCGAGGAGCACCTGCTGCCGCTGATGGTGGCCGCGGGCGCGGCCGGTGACGACGTCGGCGCGGTCGCGTGGACCGGCACGCTGATGCACTACCCGCTCACCGCGGTCCACTTCGGCTGACCCGCCGGTTTCCGATCGCGGTCCGTCACACGGCGACCGCCTGTCTCGTCTTGGGGGTGGAGACCCCGAACGGCACAGGAGGTGCGACATGGGTCGGATCGTGATCGTGGGCGGCGGCTACGCCGGCCTGACGGCAGCCGGGCGCCTGGGGACGTCGCACCACGACGTCACCCTCGTCGACGCCCGCAGCCACACCGTCGAGCGGGTGCGCCTGCACCAGGCCGCGGCCGACGGCCGCGACGTGCGCCACGCGCTCGCCCCCCAGCTCGCGCGCTGCGGCGTGGCCTTCCGGCAGGGCCGGGTGGACACCTTCGGCAACGGCTGGATCGGGCTCGACGACGGCGACCGCCTCCCCTGGGATCGGCTGGTGCTCGCGCTGGGCTCGTCGACGCCTCCGGCGCCCGGCGACGGCGCGCACGAGGTGGGCTCGTGGGAGGGCGCGGTGGCGCTGCACGCCCGCCTGGCGGCGTCGCCGACCGGCCGCGTCGCCGTGGTGGGCTTCGGTCTGACCGGCCTCGAAGTCGCCACCGAGGTCGCCGCGCGCCACCCCGGCTGGACGGTCGACCTGCTCGGCCGCGGCAGCCTCGACGACGACCTGTCGCCCGACGTCGCCACGCGCATCCGGGAGCGCCTCGGCGCGTTGGGCATCGCCCTCCACGAACACGCGGACGTCACCACGGTCGGTCCGCGCCACGTCGACCTCGCCCCCGCCGGCCGCCTCGACGTCGACGCCGTGGTGTGGGCGGCGGGCTTCGTCCCGTCGCCGCTGCCCGCCCGCTGGGGCCTGCCGACGACGGCGGCCGGGCGCGTGACCGTCGACGACCACCTGCGGGTGGTGGGTCACCCCCACGTGCACGCCATCGGCGACCTCGCCGCCGTGCAGGGGCGCGCGTGGATCCGCATGGGGTGCGTGACGGCGATGCCGATGGGCGCGTGGCTCGGCACCCACCTGCCTGCGATGATGGCCGGCCGCGACGTGCCCCCGTTCGTCTTCGGCTTCGCGACCCGCTGCATCGGCCTCGGTGGCGGCCGCGCCGTGCTCCAGGCCACCGATGCGCAGGATCGGCCCACGCGCGGTCTCGCCGGCACCGTCGCCGGTGGGCTGATCAAGTCGGCCATCCTGGGCTACACGTGGCACGGGCCGGCCGCCGAGCGGCGCACCGGCTGGTCGCTGGTGACGTGGCCGCAGGGGCCCGCACCCGAGGAGGCGGTGTCGTGGCAGGGCACGTGAGCGCCGAGGGGGCCTTCGAGGCCCACCGCGACCACCTGATGGCCGTCGCCTACCGGATGCTCGGCAGCGTGGCCGACGCCGAGGACGTCGTGCAGGAGGCGTGGGTGCGGTGGGCCGCGGCGGAGGCCGTCCGCACGCCTCGCGCGTGGCTGGTGACGGTGGTCACCCGGTTGTGCCTCGACAGCCTGCGATCGGCGCGCGCCCGCCGCGAGCACTACGTCGGCACCTGGCTCCCCGAGCCCCTCGTCGGCGCCGAGCCGCCCGACGACCCGCTGCTGCGCAGCTCGCTGTCCTACGCGTTCCTCGTGCTCCTCGAGCGCCTGTCGCCGCCCCAGCGCGCCGCCTTCCTGCTGCGCGACGTCTTCGACGAGGACTACGACGTCATCGCCGCCGCCCTGCACACCACCCCGGCCAACGTGCGCCAGCTCGTCACCCGCGCCCGCCACGTCGCCACCCAGGCTCCACGCTTCGACGTGGACCCGGCCCAGCAGCACGCCCTGCTCGCCACGTTCGGCCAGGCCGCCGCCACGGGCGACCTGTCCGCGCTCGCCGACCTGCTCGCCGACGACGCCGTGGCCTACAGCGACGGCGGCGGCAAGGCCTTCGCGGCCCGCGTGCCCATCGAGGGCGCCGCCAAGATCGTCAAGGCCTTCCAGGGCTTCGCCCGGATCCTGCCCCCCGGCGTGACCTTCGACCTCGCGTGGGTCAACGGCCAGCCGGGCCTCGTGAGCCGCCTGAACGGCGCGGTCTACGCCGTCCACGTCTTCGACGTCGTGGACGGCCGCATCCAGCGCCTCTACGGCATGCTCAACCCCGACAAGCTCGCGCGGGTGGCCTGACGCGGCCTACAGCTCCTGCTTGAGGTAGCGGAACGACGCCGACGTGCCGGGCACGGACGCCAGCGTGAGGAACGCCAGGACGTCGCCGCCCGTGGGTTCGAAGCGGTCGCCGCTGTAGCCGGCGTCCATGAACCAGTGCAGCGTGTCGTCGTCGAGCTGGACCCACAGGAAGCCGACGGGCGCGCACGACGCCGTGCCCAGGTCGCACTCGGCGATGCGGTAGAGCGCCTCGTTCGTGCCCAGGCTCGACGGCAGCTGGGACGTGGCCTCGGACGGGAAGTCCTCCGCATCGTAGATCGCCGGGCTCGTGCCCACGGTGATGCTCTGCGACGCCAGGTAGAAGTCGGTGTCGGGCCACGCCGTGCCGTCCCACGTCCACACGTCGGTGTAGGCGTCGAAGCCGTTGGGCGGTGAGCCGTCGGTGACGAGCAGGCTCCCGAGGTCGTCGCTCGTCGCGTAGTCGACGAGCCCCCAGGTGCCGACACCGATCTCGGCGTGGGCTGCCACAGGCAGCAGGAACATCAGGATGCAGGACGGGAGCAAGGCGGACTGCATGGAACCTCCGGGGGACGCACCGGACGACGATCCCTACGCGCTGGTGACGACACCCTTACGGAAGATAGGCAGCGGCCTGCGGGTTCGCGGGGTTCCCCCTTCGGCAAGGCCGCATTGTGTCATCGCGCGACACCTCGCGCAGAACCTGCTCAACGCCCGGAATTTCGGCGATCGATCGTTGGGGCGGTACCCATCAGGGGCCCGACCTTCGGCACCCACGCGCCGACCACCACGGCATTTCGTCGCTCGAATGGGACGCGCAGCTCGACCCGCCCGACCGGACCCGACAGTACGTCGTCGTGGCCCGAACGCCCGCCGCGCCGGGGATCCGTCGTCCCGGCGTGGCGGTCGGTGACATGGAAACAGGTCGCTCGTGACCGTTCGAGACACGTCATCGTCCGGGATACAGGACGGTGGCGCGTCCGGCGTCAGCCCCAGCGCGTCGGCTTGGGGTTGCGCTCGTCGAAGTCCCGCTGGTGCCAGTAGGGGTAGGTCGGCGTGCGCAGCGAGGCGCGATCGAGGCGGTCGAGCTGGTCCGCGTCCAGCGTGAGCGACGCCGCCGCGAGGTTGTCGCGCAGCTGGGCCTCCGTCCGAGCCCCCATCACCACGTTCGCCACGCTCGGTCGGGTGAGGAGCCACGCCAGCGCCACCTGCGGGATCGTGGCACCGAGCTCACCCGCCACGGCGTCGAGCACGTCGACCACGTCGTACAGCAGGTCGTCGTCCACCTCCGGCCCGCCGACCGCGCCGCCGCTGGCGATCCGCCCCTTGTCCGGCGCACGGTCCCGGCGGATCTTGCCCGTGAGGCGTCCCCACCCGAGCGGGCTCCACACCATCGTGCCCAGGCCCTGGTCGAGCGCGAGCGGCATGAGCTCCCACTCGTAGTCGCGACCGACCAGCGAGTAGTAGCCCTGGTAGGACACGTACCGGGACCAGCCGTGCCGGTCGCTGGCGGCCAGGCTCTTCATCACCTGCCAGCCGGAGAAGTTGGAGCAGCCGACGTAGCGGACCTTGCCCGCGGTCACGAGGTCGTCGAGCGCGCGCAGCGCCTCCTCCACCGGCGTGAGCGCGTCGAAGCCGTGCAGGAAGTACAGGTCGATGTGGTCGGTCTTGAGGCGCCGCAGGCTGTCCTCGCAGGCGCGGATCAGGTGGTAGCGCGACGACCCCTTCGCGTTGGCCCCCGGCCCGGTGCTGAACGTCGCCTTGGTGGCGATCAGCACGTCGTCCCGCCGCCCCTGCAGCGCCGCGCCGAGCACCTCCTCCGACGCGCCGCCCGAGTAGATGTTGGCGGTGTCGAAGAAGTTCACCCCGTGCTCGAGGCAGACGTCGACGAGCCGCGTGGCCTCGGCGACGTCGGTGCTGCCCCAGCGTCCGAAGAACGCGCCCTGTCCGCCGAACGTACCCGTCCCGAACGACAGGACCGGCACCTTGAGACCACTGCGACCGAGCTGACGGTGTTCCATGTCGACCTCCGAGGGACCCCACGAGGGCCCCGATACCCGCGACGGTAACGGGGCCGGGCCCGCCGGTTCTTCAACGGCTACGAGAATCAGTCTCTCGTCGGAGTTGAAGACGATGCACCTCGACGACGCTCGCCTGTTCGTCGCCATCGCCGAAGGGCCGTCCCTGTCGGCCGCCGCCCGGACCCTGGGCCGATCGCCCGCCGCCGTGAGCGCCGCCCTGCAGCGCCTGGAGCGCCGCCTCGGCGTGCGGCTCGTCCAACGCTCCACGCGGGCCCTGGAGCTGACCGACGAGGGCCGCACCTTCGTCGACGCGTGCCGCGCCCTGCTCGACGTGTGGGCCGACGCCGAAGCACAGCTGCAGACCGGGCGTGACGCCGTGGCCGGGCCGATGCGCGTCACCGGACCGATCGATCTGGCCCAGCAGCACCTCGCGCCGTGGCTGGCCGCGTTCACCGCCGCCCACCCCGGGGTGCAGGTCACCCTGCAGAGCAGCGACGTCCTGCAGGCGCTCCCTGCCGACGGCGTCGATCTGGCCGTCCGCTACGGGGCCGTCGAGGACGCGTCGCTGGTCGCCACGCGCCTGGGAGCCACCGACCGGATCGTCGTGGCGGCGCCCGCGCTGCTCGCCGCCCGCGGCCACCCCCGTCACCCCCGGGAGCTCGCCGACTGGCCGGTGGTCGCGTGGCTGCGCCAGGGCCGTCCCCACGTCCGGTGGGTGCTGTCGCGCGGCGACGAGGTCGGCGACGTCGACGTCCGGCCCCACCTCTGCGGCGACGGGGCCGTCGTGCGCGCGTGGGCCCTCGCCGGCGTGGGCCTCGCCTGCAAGAGCCGCATGGACGTCGCCGACGACCTCGACGCGGGCCGGCTCGTCGAGGTGTTCCCCCACTGGACGGGCGAGGCGCTGCCGCTGATGGCGCTGCTGCCGGCCGGCCGGCTGCGGTCGGCCCGGGTGGAGGCGCTCGTCGACTGGCTGCGGCCCCGCGTGCGTGCGCTCGCGGCGGCCGGACGCCCGAACCTGTCGACGTGAGGCGCTACTGCAGCGTGACCTGGGCGGTCGCGGGCACGGAGGTGTCGGCGTCGTCGGCCGCGACCACGGTGCACGCGACCTCGTCGCCCGCCGACAGGCCGGCTGCTGACGTGGCCAGGGTGGACCCGCCACCGATCGGCGTGGTCGCGCCCGCGACCGTCCACGTGTACGCCAGGGTGACCGGGTCGCCATCCGGGTCGAACACGGACGCCGTGCACGTGAGCACGTCACCGACCCCAGCCACGATCGGGGTGATCGTCACCGCCTGCACCACCGGCGGCGCGTTGACGATGCGGACCACGTTGCTCTGCCGCACCGCCGACGTCAGGCCGTTCGCCTCGGCCACGACCCGGCACGACACCGTGTCGCCGCGGTCGAAGACCGACCCGTCCAGCGTCGGCCCGGTGGCGGAAGGCACGACCGCTGCGTTGACCAGCCACGTGTACGACAGCGTGATCGGATCCCCGTCGAGGTCGATCGACAGGGCGTCGCACACGAGGGTGTCGGTCTCGTCGGCGTCGCTCGGGGTCAGCGTCACCGCCTGCACGTACGGCGGCCGGTCCCCCAGCACGTCGTCGCTCGGGTTGAGGGGATCCCGCAGGGCGGTCACCTCGTCGCCGTCGGACTCGCCGCCTCCGTCGGTGTCGGGGTCGAGCGGGTCGGTGAAGTGGTCGAAGACCTCGTAGACGCTCAGCAGGCCGTCGCCGTCGTGGTCGCCGTAGGGCTCGAGGAACCACGACGCCCGCAGCGCCGACGTCTCCACCGTGTGCGGTCCGGTGGGGCTCACGGCCTGGAAGAACACCCGTCGCTCGGTGGTGAGCGGCAGGTTGACGTGGAACACGACCGTGCCCGAGGCCCCGGCTTGGGCCGAACCTGCCAGGTAGACCGGCTGGGTGATGTCGAGGCAGGTGGGCGCGAACCGTGCCGGGCAGATCGCCGCGCCGCGTCGGGTCGTGGAGGCGGCCAGGACGACGCGCTCCCCGGGGGTGACGCCGGTGACGACGATCGTGGCGGCCGAGCCCATCAGGTAGAACGGCTCGATCTGCAGGCCGAGGGCGGCCGGTGGCGGGGACGGCGGCGCCGCGACGGCGGTGCTGGCGACGAGGAGCAGGACGAAGGGACGCATCGTGTCTCCAGGGTGTGGCGGAACCCTACCCCCGCGCCGTCGCGACCCGCGTCCCCTGAATGCGGGTCGTGCGGGCACAGCGCGGCCGGCGCGCTACGCTCGACGCCACCTCCAGCCACGGAGAGGACATGTCCACCGTCCTCGTCACCGGCGGCTCCGGCTTCGTCGGTGCCCACGTCGTCGACCAGCTGCTGCGCGCGGGCCACACCGTGCGCGCCACCGTGCGCTCCGAGGCCAAGGCCGGGGTGATGCGCGACATGCTCACCCACGCCGGCACCCCCGGCGTCGAGCGCCTGCGGACCGTGTTCGCCGACCTGATGGTCGACGACGGCTGGGTCGAGGCGTGCACCGGCTGCGACCACGTCCAGCACGTCGCCTCACCCCTGATCACCACGAAGGTCGAGGCGGAGGTCATTCGCCCCGCGGTCGACGGCAACCTGCGCGTGCTGCGCGCGGCCCGCGACGCCGGGTGCCAGCGGGTGGTGCTCACGTCGAGCTGCGCCGCCATCTACTACGGCCACCCGCTGCGGTCCGAGCCCTTCGACGAGACGTCGCACACCGACGTCCACGGCGGCCCGATGAGCGCCTACGTCAAGTCCAAGGCGCTGGCCGACGAGGCCGCGTGGGACTTCGCGGCGCGGGACGCCGGCGCGCTGGAGGTCGCGTCCGTCCACCCCACCGGCATCTTCGGTCCGGCGATGGGCCCGGACTACTCCAACTCCCTCGAACTCGTGCGCAGGCTGCTGCAAGGCAAGCCCCCGCTCGCCCCGAACCTGTGGTTCGGCGTGGTCGACGTGCGCGACGTCGCCGACCTGCAGCTGCGCGCGATGACCGCCCCCGAGGCCGCCGGGGAGCGGTTCATCGCCACGGCGAGCCGGGCGATGCCGATGCTGGACATCGCCAAGGCCCTGCGCGAACACCTCGGACCCAAGGCCTCCCGCGTGCCCACGCGCCGCCTGCCCGATCTGGCGGTGCGCGTGTTGGCCCTGTTCGACGCCGACCTCGCCGACCTGCTGCCGATGCTCGGCAAGGCCCGCCACGCCACCAGCGACAAGGCCCGCCGCCTGCTCGGCTGGGAGCCCCGTCCCTGGCAGGAGGCGATCGCCGCCACCGCCGACAGCCTGTACGCGCTGGGCCTGGTCGACGGCTGACCGTCGACCCGATCGCGCTCAGGGCGTGCAGCCCGGCGCCTCGGCCCACCACTGGAACGTCCCGTCGTGGCCGCGGTCGGCGATGAAGGCGCGCAGCGTGTGCGCCACGCCCGGCGTGAGTCCGAGGCCGTCGACGTCGAGCACCCAGGCGCGCTGGTAGCCGTTGTAGGACGTCATGTGGCCGTCGAAGCCGCCGCTGTCGATCACCAGTCGGTCGTCGACGTAGACCCACAGGTCGTCCGACGACGCGAAGCGCAGCCGGGCGCCGGCCGCGTCGGCGTCGTCGAAGGTGGCGACCACCTCGAAGGTCTTCGACCCCAGCCGATCCTGACGACCGACGCCGAAGCCGAAGGTGTCGTCGACCAGCGGCGCGGTGGTGTGCGGCGCCGATCCCGGCCCGACGATCATCGCCGTGCCCGCGGCGGTGCGCTGCACCCGGTCGTCGAGGTCGACGCCGACGTTGACGCCCTCGACGTCACGGAACCACTGGTCGAACGTGGCGGCCGTGGTGAACGGCAGCGTGTCCTCGGGCCACACCAGCTCGGGCACCCAGGCGCCGTCGCGCTCGGTGAGCACGTTGGACACCGCACCCTGCACCACCTGCGACGCAGCCTGGCGCTCCGGGTCGTCGCTGGCGCGTGCGCCGAAGGCGTCGAGCACGGGCCCGAAGTCGGGGAACGTGTCGGCGAAGTCGCGCAGGCGCACGTGGACGTTGCTGCACGTCGCGCGAGGCACGGCCTGCACGATCGGCTCCCCCTGCCCGCCGTAGAACACCAGCCACGGGTTCGCCGCGAGCGTGCCGGTGTAGGGGTAGGCGTGGCCCTGGGTGGCCGACAGCGTGAGCGTGTTCGGGCCGGTCAGGTCGAAGGCGTCGGTGACGTCGGCCTCCCACACCTCCGCCGTCCAGCCCGGGCACCACGAGGCGCGGTCGAAGTACCACGTGCCCCACTGGTTCGGGGTCACGCCCTGGTCGACGCGCGCGGCGCAGTCCCAGACGTCCTTCTGCTCCCAGGCGTGGTCGAACGGGATGCCGTCGACGGTCAGCGTCTGCTCGGTGGTGCAGAACTCGGCGCAGCCGCCGTTGCCGCCGCCGCCGTGGGTGCTGGCGACGTCGCGGAACACCACGCGGGTGGTGCCCGCAGGCGGCGTGACCTCGTAGACCGCGGTGAGCTCGCTGTAGGCCGCCTGCAGGCCGATGCCCGTCCACCCCGGAAGGCGCACGGCGGCCGTGGGGGTGCTGGACAGATCGGTGTCGTCGACGTCGTCGTGCAGGCGCAGCTCGACGTGGGCGTGCCAGCGGGCGTCGTCGATGCCCGGCCCGGTGATCCGGAACGACTGCCGCCCGCCGCGCCGGATCGCCGGCAGCGCCTGGGTGACGTCCTGGGTCCACCAGCCGCCGGTGTTGTAGCCGCTGACGATCTTGAAGAAGACGTGCTCGTCGTCGTCGGTGCCGCAGTCGCCGTCGCACACCGCCACCGTGCGCCCCTGCTCGCCGGTGCACCCCTCCGCCTCGTGGAAGAACGGGCTGTCGCCGCACATCTCGCGCATCACGAGCTCGGCGCGGTCGTAGCGGGCGAGCGCGTCGGCGGGCGGCAGGTCCAGGGTGATCACCCCGGTGACGTCGCCCACGGCGTGCGACTCGGCGTCCCAGTCGGCGTCGAGCAGCGTGATCACGCGCAGCCGGTCGCCCTCGGTGGCGGCCTCGTCGGCGAGGCGTTCGCCCAGGCGCGCCTCGTAGGCGTAGCCCTTGGGCGTGTACCGGGCGTGGGACAGCGCCCGCAGCCAGCCGGCCGACGACGACACCGCGAGCGAGCCGCCGCGCCGGAGGCGCTGGTACAGGTCGATGCCGGCGAGGTCCGAGCCCTGCAACCCGTCGACGATCGCGGCCACGTCGGCGTTGTCGCGCCCCACCGAGACGTAGTGCAGCCGCGCCCGCCAGTGCTCGGCGTCGGCGTCGTCCAGGTCGCGCAGCACGTCGCGGAGGTCGGCGCGCACGGCCTTGACGGCGTCGGCCGCCGCCGCGTCGCGGTCCTCGCCCGAGAGGAACACGAACACGCTGTTCGGGTCGGCGTCGGTGAGCAGCGGGGCCAGGTCCTCGGCCAGGAAGTCCCCGTCGACCGGCACGAGCGCGTAGGCGTCGCAGCCGGTCCACGTCGCCGACAGCCGGAACGTGCCGTCGAGCGTCGGCAGCTCCAGGTCGGGCACGACGGCGTTGTAGGTGAGCTCGCTGGCGGTGGCGTCGAAGGGCTTGCTGGCAAGGCCCAGGGCGGCGCACGCGTCGACCGTCGGGTCGTCGCTGTCGGTGTCGCCTGCCGGGTCGGGAGATCCCGTGCAGGCCGCGAGCGCGAGCAGGACGCCGCACGCGGGGAGCGCGCGGCCACTGTGCAGGATGAAGCTCATCCTCTCGGCCCTCCGGGCGCGGAGGTGCACCCGCGGCCGGGTAGCCGATCCACCGCCCGATGACGACCGTCGGACGCCGACGACCTGCCGTCGTGCTAGCGTCCGCCCATGTCCGACCGCGCTGCCATCGACCGTCTCCGCGCCCTCTGCCTGTCGCTCCCCGAGGCCGGTGAGCGCCTGTCGCACGGCTCGCCGACGTGGTTCGCCGGCAAGGGCAAGGTGTTCGCCATGCTGGCCGACCACCACCACGGCGACGCCCACCTCGCCGTGTGGCTGCCGATGCCCCCGGGCTTCCAGGCGACGCTGATGGAGGAGCACCCGGGCTGGGTGTTCAAGCCGCCCTACGTCGGCTGGCGCGGCTGGATCGGCGTGGTGCTCGACACCGACCCGGACTGGGCCCAGGTGGAGGAGTGGGTCCGCGGCGCCTACCTGCACGTGGCCGGCAAGAAGCTCCGCCAGCAGCTGCTGGACACCGAGACCTGACCAGCGCCGGAAGGACCGGGCTCGGCATCG
Source organism: Alphaproteobacteria bacterium (assembly GCA_020632915.1). GTDB lineage: Bacteria > Myxococcota_A > UBA796 > UBA796 > JACKEO01. The sequence goes on from JACKEP010000007.1 coordinate 239,716, forward strand.
GCGTTCCCAGCGGCCGGCGACCACCGCCCGGGCGGCACGCGATGCTGCCCCCACGCCGACCGCGCGGGTCTTGCCCGGAGGCACGCGCACACGGTACCCTCCCCCTGGCGACGGCCCATCGCCCAACCCTCGTCGGTCCACCCGCCCTGGACCGCCCCGGAGGGCAAAGGGGAGCACATCCTCGGGTCGTCAGAGCCAGCTTCATCTCCTCCGACGTGCGTCGCTGCGCCTCGGCGGGCGGGACCGGTCGCAGCGACTCCACCCTGCGCGAGCCGTGCCTCGCGCGCACCTCGGAGGGATCGATGACCCGCGATGCCGACCTCAAGCGCCAGATCCGGGCCCGCATGGCCCGGACCGGCGAGCGCTACACCACCGCCCGTGCCCACGTCCTCGCTGCGGGAGGCCCGGCCGACCCCGGCGACACCCTCGGCGGCCACCACGACCAGACCGCCGCGCTGCGGGACCTGTTCCTCGCCGCGGGCTTCGATGCGCCCCACACCGGGGAGCCCCCGAGCGAGGCGTTGCTGCTCGGTCTGGGCGGCGGCCTCGGCGCCGCCGTGTTCGCCTTCCACTACGCCGGCATGCTGCCCAGCCTGTACGTCGAGACCCGCTGCCACACCCAGTACGCCTACACGCTGGACTTCGTCGCGCGCGCGGCGGAGGGCCTCGGGTGGACCCTCGACGTGCACACCACCGGCGGCGCCGCAGCCGCCGCGCGCCACCTCGACGGCCTGCTCGACGCCGGCACCCCGGCGATCCTCCAGGTCGACGCCGCCCACCTGCCCCACCACGCCCTGCCCGCCCACGGCTACGGCGTGCCCTGGGCCGTGGTGGCGCACGAACGCGACGGCGACGACGTGGTGCTCACCGACCGCAGCAGCGTCACCGTCCGCATGCCCCGCGCCGACCTCGACCGGGCCCGCGCCGCCTACAAGAAGGGCAAGCACGCCGTCGGGGTGCTCGGCGCCCGGAACGACGTCGATCTGGCCGCGTCGGTACGTCAGGCCGTGGCACGGTGTGTGGCGGAGCTGCAGGGCGCGTCCGCGCGGCAGGGCTTCGCGCGCAACTTCGGCCTCGCGGCCCTCGACAAGTGGCGTGACGAGGTGGCCGCCACGTCGAAGAAGGGCTGGCGGACCACCTTCCCGGCCGGCCCCGCGCTGGCTGCAGGCCTGCGGCAGGCCTACGCGTGGGTCGAGACGAACGGCACGGGAGGTGGCGGCTTCCGTCGTCTCTACGCCGACTTCCTCCGTGAGGGCGCCGTGATCACCGGCGACGCCCGGTTCGACACGGTCGCGCGCACCTACGACGCGCTGGCGGATCGCTGGACGACCGGATTCGCCACGTGGCTGCCCGACGGCACGCCGCTCGCTGCGATCCGCGCCGGACTCCACGACCGGGCGCGAGGGGTCCGCCAGGGGATGCCGGCCGAGGGCCTGCGGGCGATCGACGCCGCGCTCGACGCCCTCGTCGCGGGCTGCGACCCCTTCCCCACGGACGCCGAGGCCACCTACGCCGGCCTCGCCGACCTGCTGACCGACCTCGCCGCTGCGGAGCGTGCGGCCTGCGCCGACCTCGCCACCCTGGCGGCGCCGGGCTGACCTCCCGTCGCGTCAGGCGCCGATCTCCACGCACACGCTGGCGATCTTCCAGGTGCCGTCGATGTCGACGAGGGAGACGGCGTCGCGCAGTCGCGTGGCGCCGGCCGTCCGGACCTGGCGCACCCACGCGCGGTGGCCGTCGACGTGGACGGCGTCGACGACGCGGGTGGTCGGCGCGCCGCCGATCGCGCCGGCGGCCAACCCGGCGACGTAGGCGTCGCGCGCGATCACGCGCAGGCCCGCGGGGGTGACGACGAACTGACAGGCCTCGGGGAGCAGCGCGTCGCAGACGCGGTCGGTGTCGCGCGTGGCAGCGCCCTGGGTGAAGGCCTCGAGCGCGGCGTCGATGCCGGCGGGTACGGTCACCGAGGCGGCGTGAGCGGGTGGGGTCATCGGATCTCCTGTCGTTGCTCAAGCAACGGTTTGGGGGCACGGACGAACACCCGGACGGTGACGGCACCGCCGGGAGGGGACGGAGCGGATCAGGTGGGGTCGGGCGGGACGCCGTCGACCAGGCGGGCCTCGACGCCGTCGAGCACCCGGGCGAATGCTGCGAGGTCGGCGGCATCGACGTCGCCGAACAGCGCACGGCGCCGTGCCACCACCTGGGGCAGCAGGTCGTCGAAGAAGGCGCGCCCTGCGGCCGTCAGGTGCACACGCCGGCTGCGGCCGTCGTCGGGGTCGACGCGCCGCTCCACCAGGCCCCGCTCGACGAGCGCGTGGACCTGGCGCGTGATGTTCGGCCGGTCGTCGAGCACGGCGTCGCCCAGCTCCCGCTGGATGCGCCCGTCGCGCTCGTGGAGCCGGAACAGGATCGCGAACTGCTCGGGGCTGAGACCCGCGTCCCACCCCTGCAGCACGCAGGCCAGGTCGTAGCGCAGCCGGCGCGCCAGACGGAGCACGCGGTAGGCCAGCGCCTCGTCGAGCGTGGTGGTGTCGGTCAGATCGGGTCGGCGGGAGGAGGTCATTTGTTGCTCACGCAACGATCTACCGCCGCGGTCGCCGCCCGTCCAGTCCGGCGAGCAGGGCACGCGCCCCCGAGGTCGCGGATCGCCGCGCCGTCACCGATCCGGCGTCACGAACGGCATCATCCCGTCCCGCAGCGCGTCGAACACCGCGCGGCATGCGGGCGCGTCGCGCAGATCCTCCAGCATTGCCAGCCACACGCCGAAGCGCACCACCACCTCGTCCCCGAGCAGCGGCTCCAGCTCCGGCCAGCGCTGCGCCAGGCGCCGCTGCACGAAGCCCACACCGCAGCCCGCGCGCACCAGCGCGAGCTGGGCCTGCTGGTCGTCGGTGCGGAACGCCAGCCGCGGCAGGGCCGCTGCGGGGAACCGGTCCATGAGCACCCGGATGTCCGATGTCACGGTGTCGAAGCCGATCACGTGGTGGTGCGCGAGGTCGGCGAGCGTGCGGGGCGTGCCACGGCGCGCCAGGTAGTCGCGATGGGCGAAGGCACCGATCTCGATCGTGCCCAGGCGCTGCACGACCAGCGAGCCTTGCGTGGGCTGCACCATCCGCACGGCGATGTCGGCGTCACGCCGCAACAGGTCCGCCACCTGGTTCGACAGGCTGAGCTCGACGTCGATGCCGGGCGCCGACGTCACCAGCTCGGCGAGGATGCCCGGCAGGATCTCGCTGCCCACCACCTCCGGCGCACTCACGCGCACCGTGCCGCGCAGCGCGGCCGGCTCCGCCGTCGCCACGCGCAGCAGGCTCGCCACCGACGCCGCGACCGCCTCGGCCCGCGGCCGCAGCGCCTCCGCCCGTGCCGTCGGCGCCAGCCCCCGGTGGGTGCGCACGAACAGCCTCACGCCGAGCGCCCGCTCCAGCGCCTCGACGTGGCGCCCGACGGTGGGCTGCGTGAGGCCCAGCTCACGCGCCGCCGCCGACAGCGATCCGGTCCGCAGCACGGCCAGGAACGTGCGGTAGTGGCCCCAGTCCGGTCCGTCGGTGTCCATACATTCTTGTATAGCCGAAGCACATCGTGCATGGATTTCCGAAGTTCGCGAACGGGAGCACAGGGGAGGTGTCCACCCTGGAGGTTCTATGTCCGACACCCGCACCGCCCTCGTCCTCGGCGCCAGCGGCGGCATCGGCAGCGAGGTCACGCACCGCCTGCTCGCCCGCGGCTGGCAGGTGCGCGCGCTGCACCGCACCGGCGCGGAGGGCGCCGACGATCGGGGCGTCCTCCGCATCCGAGGCGACGCCCTGGTCGCCGACGACGTCGCCCGCGCCGCGCAGGGTGCCTGCCTTCTGGTCCACGCCGTCAACCCGCCCGGCTACCGCGACTGGGACACGACCGTGCTGCCGATGCTCGACCACACGATCGCTGCCGCCGTGGCCCAGCGCGCACGCATCGTCCTGCCCGGAACGGTCTACAACTTCGGCCCGGACGCCTTCCCCGCCCTGACCGAGGACGCGCCCCAGCACCCGACGACCCGCAAGGGCGCGATCCGCGTGCAGATGGAGCAGCGCCTGCGCGACAGCGTCGATCGCGGCGCGCGGGTGCTGATCGTCCGGGCCGGGGACTTCTTCGGGCCCCACACCGGCAACAGCTGGTTCGCCCAGGGACTGGTGCAGCCCGGGCGACCCGTCCGCATGGTGTTCGACCCGGCGTGGCGCGGCGTGGGTCACCAGTGGGCCTACCTCCCGGACGTCGCCGAGACGATGGTGCGCCTGCTCGACCGCGAGGCGGACCTGCCGCCGTTCGCGCGCTTTCACGTCGGCGGTCACTGGGATCCGGACGGCACCCGGATGGTGACGACCGTCCGCGACGCCGTCCAGGCCGCCACCGGGCGCCGGCCGTGGGTGCTGCCGTTCCCCTGGACGCTCGTGCGCGCCCTCGGGCCGGTCGTGCCGCTGTGCCGGGAGCTCGCCGAGATGCGCTATCTGTGGCAGACCCCCGTCCGCCTCGACGAGACCGCCCTGCGTCGCGCGCTCGGGGAGGTTCCCCACACGCCGTGGGAGGAGGCGGTGACCGCGACGCTGCGCGGGTTGGGCTGCCTGGACGCGTGACGCGGTCCGGCGGCGGGGTACGGTCCTCGGACCGCCTGGAGCGCGCCGTGCCCGTCGCCTACCACCCCGACCTCGCTGCCCGGGCCCGACGCCTCCCCCACGGCGTCGCGCGACCGTGGAGCGTGCCCGTGGCGCGTGGGCTGCTGGCGCTCACCGGCCTGTTCGTCCGCGACGGCTCTGCGGCGGACGACGCCGACGGCGTGCGCGTGTTCGTCTACGGAGCCGACGCGACCGCGTCGACGCCCCGCCCCGCGCTGCTGTGGATCCATGGCGGCGGTCTCCTGTTCGGCGACGCGCGCCAGGACGCGGGGATCGTCCGGCGCCTGATCGCGGCCAGCGGCGTGCTGGTGGTGTCGGTCCAGTATCGCCTGCCCCCTGGCCACCCCTTTCCGACGCCCCTCGACGACTGCGCGGCGGCGTGGCGATGGCTCACGCGACACCCCGCGGTCGATCCCACACGCCTCGCCGTCGGCGGCGCCAGCGCGGGCGGTGGGCTGGCGGCTGCACTCTGCCAGCGGATCCGTGACGAGGGCGGTCCCCAGCCCGCGTTCCAGCTGCTCGTCTACCCGATGCTCGACGACCGCTCGTCGGACCGCGACGACGTCGACGACGACGCGCTGCGCCTGTGGGACCGCCGCTCGAACGCGCTCGGGTGGGGCCGCTACCTCGCCCGCGCGGACCGTCGGGCGCCACCCCCCTACGCGGTGCCCGGCCGCGCGACGGACCTCGCCCGGCTGCCCCCGGCATGGATCGGCGTGGGGTCCCACGACCTGTTCCACGACGAGGACGCCACCTACGCGGAGCGCCTGCGCGCCGCTGGCGTGCCGGTGACCTTCGAGCGTGTCGAGGGCGCCTACCACGGCTTCGACGCGGTGGACGGCGACGCTCCGGTGTCGCGGGCCTTCCACGCCACGATGGGGCGGGCGCTCGCGACGGCACTCGGGTGCGTGACGCCTCGCGCCTAGAACGGCGGGGGCGCACCGACGAAGACACGGGCATCCGGCGGATGGACCGCGACCAGCACCCACGCAGGCGTGTAGACGGTGAAGGGGGGGCAGCCCAGCAGCGGCATCGAGGCTCCGTGCGGGGAGCGTACGACAGCGCTGGGGGCGTGAGGGTCCCGTCCTGTCGCCTCGCGCTGTCGACGGGGGGAGGGGTCACGCGCGCTGCCCCCGCGCCGCCTTGCTCCCCACCCTTCCCCGACGGTAGGAACCCTCCGAGAGGGGACCGTCGATGGACCACGGTGCGACGTTCGTCTCCGACCTGGCGATGGTCGCCGCCGTCGCCGCCGTCACCGGGATGCTCGCGCGCCAGCTGAAGCAGCCCAGCATCCTCGGCTACCTGCTCGCCGGCCTGATCGTCGGTCCGTACCTGCCGATCCCTCTCTTCGCCGACCCCCACCGCATCGAGACCCTCGCCGCGTTCGGGGTGGTGCTGGTGATGTTCTCGGTCGGGCTCGAGTTCCGCGTACGCACGCTCCTGCAGATCCTGCCCCTGTCGGGGTTCACGGCCGTGCTGCAGATCGCCACGCTGTTCTGGTGTGGCCTCGCGGCCGGCACGGTCGCGGGCTGGGGTCCGACGGCGAGCGCCTTCCTCGGGGGCGCCGTGGCGATCTCGAGCACCATGGTGGTCAGCGGCGTGTTCCGGCAGCAACCGGTCGACGCCGACGTGCGCAGCCACGTGCTCGGCGTGCTGGTGGTCCAGGACGTCGTCGCCATCCTGCTGCTCGCCATCGCGACCGCCGCGGCGCGCGGCATGGCCGTCCAGGCCACGTCGCTGGTGCTGTTGGTCCTGCAGCTCGTGGGGGTGATGGCCGCCATGCTCGGCCTCGGCACCCTGGTGGTGCCCCGCCTCGTGCAGGTGGCCTACCGTCAGCGCGGCAGCGAGGCGCTGTCGGTGCTGGCCGTCGGCGTGTCGTTCGCCTTCGCGCAGATCGCCGACAGCTTCGGGTACTCGGTGGCGCTGGGCGCCTTCCTCGCCGGCATGGTCGTAGCCGAGTCGGGTCGCGGCGAAGCCGTGGAGCACGCGATCGAGCCGTTACGTGCCGTGTTCTCGGCGATCTTCTTCGTGTCGGTGGGGATGACGGTCGACCCGGTCGCCGCCGTGGCCTCGCTGCCGATGTCGCTGGCCTTGTCCGCGCTCATCGTGACCGCGCAGGTGCTGAGCGTGGGACTCGGCAGCGTGCTCTCGGGCATCGACCTGCGGCGCGCCGTGCTGTCCGGCCTCGCGCTCGGCCAGATCGGCGAGCTGTCGTTCATCCTGGCCACGATCGGTCTGGGGGCGGGCCTGGTCCCCGAGAGCCTGCTGCCCACGCTGGTCACGGTGGCCACGATCACGGCGTTCACCACCCCGCTCCTGCTGCGCCACGGCGACGCCATCGTGGGTGCGGTCGACAAGGCCCTGCCCGTGTCGGTGCACCACGTGCTGTCCCTGCACCAGGCGTTCGTGCAGCGCCTCCGCCAGGGCACGGACGGTCCGTCGCTCCGACCGTCCGTGATCGCGCTCACGCTGGACTGGACGGCGCTGGTGATCCTCGGCATCGCCCGCGTCGCAGCCCAGCCCGCGCTGGCGACGTGGGCGGGGGGGCCGTTCGTGGACCTCGGGCTGCTGCTGCTCGCCATCCCGTTCGTCGTGGGTCTGGTGCGCAGCGCACGACGCGCGCTGGGCGTGGTGCGGGCGATCACGCGAGGGGCAGCGGCCTCACGCGACCTCGGACGCGGCATCGAGGGCCTCGCGGTGCTGACGGCGGTGCTTGGCATCGGCCTGCCGTCCCTGGCCGTGCTGCGGGCGCTGGTCCATGCCTCCTGGCCCGAGGCCGTGCTCCTCGTCGCCACGGCCGCGGCCGCCGTCCTCATCGGTCGTCGCCTGGGTCGCTTCGAGGGAGCGTACACCTCGGGCGTGGCGTCGATGGCGCTGCGGCTGGCCCAGCACGCGGACCCGTCCTCGGTCGACGACGACGCGTCCCGCGCCGCAGGCGACACCCTCCTCGCCGACCTCGGTCACGTCACCGTCGCGCTCGACCCCGGGGGTCCCGCCGTCGGCCGGACGCTCGCCGAGCTGAACCTGCGCTGCCTGAGCGGGGCCAGCGTGATCGCCATCCGGCGCGGCCCCGACGGCCTCGTGCTGCCCACCGGGCACGAGCGCCTGCTCGCCGACGACGTGCTCGCCCTCGCCGGCTCGCCCGAGGCCATCGCCCGCGCGCGCAGCGTGCTCAGCGGTGCGCCGGAGCCGACTCCGACCCCATCGTGAGCCCACACGGCGCGCACCTCACGCCTCACGGACGCTGCACCTCCGTCACCGGATCCCACACCCGCACGACCCCGTCCCAGCCTCCGGACGCCAGGCCACCGCGGGCGTCCCAGGCGAGCGCCGCGACCCGGTCCGCGTGGCCGTAGGCCTCCCAGACGCGCGCGTTCGCGACGACGTCGTGCACCGCGACCACCCCGTCGCGACACCCCAACGCCAGCCACGGACCGGTGGGCGCGAACGCCACCGCGTCGATGGGGCTCGACGTCGGCACGACCGTGTCGGTGTGGGCGCTGAGGTCGGTGACGCGCACCCCGCCCGGGCCCACCCGGGCGAGCCACCGGCCGTCCGCCGACACCGCGAGCCGGTCCTCGGGCGGATCGGCCGGCTCCTCGCGCTGCGTGAGGTGCGACGTCGCGAGGTCCAGGGCCCACACCGCACCGCGGTCGTCCATCGCCAGCACCTCGGACCCGGCACCCGCGGCGACCGCGTCCAGGAACGCGGTCTCGAGCGTCCACGCGTCGGCCTCACGCGCCCCGGGCGCGGTCACCCACACCGTGTGTCCGTAGCTCACGCCGAGCACGTGCCCCGACCCGGTCGCCACCACCCGACGAAGGCGGGAGACGTTCGACGCGGGCCCGGCCTCGCCCGGCCCGTGCCACACCAGGGCCCCCGACGCGTCCACGCCGCCACTGACCAGCGTGTCGCCGACGAAGGTCACCGCCTTGACCCGCCGGGTGTGGACTGCATCGACGCCCAGCCGACGCCCCTCGGGCCACGTCCGCCGCACGACCTCGGATCCGACGGCCACGGCCAGGCGGGTCCCCGAGCTGTCGAGGGCCAGCGACGAGATGCCCCCCGCCTCCTGCCACGACCCCGTCGCCACGGCCGCCGCCGGGCTCACGCGCCAGGTGGCGTCGCGCGTGGCGACCCGGAGCGATCCATCCGACGCCCACCCGCCGTCCACCACGTCCGTGAGGGCGAGCGCCTGCCCACGCACGCCGTCGCGCGGTCGCAGCAGCCGGACGCGGCCGTCCTCGCCCACCGCCAGCGTGACCCCGTCGGGCCCGACCGCGAGGTGCCGCACCGCGCCGACCCCTGCCGGGAGGCGCACCTCCACGGCGCCGGTGCCGGCATCCAGCACCACCACCTCGCCGTCGAGCGTGCCGGCCACCAGCCACGCCGCGGACGGCGCCGCGGCGAGGGACACGACGCGCACGAGCGCCGGCGACGGGGCACCGAGCCACACCGGCGTCCCGTCGTCGGGCAGGTGGGCGAGGCGACCCGAGCTGCACACCACCCACCCGCCGCGTCCGGGCACCCGCACCGCGGCGTCGAGCGTGTCGGCCGGAGGACAGGGCGTGCGCGTCGTCACCGGGGGCGCCAGGTCCACCCACTGCAGGCGGTCCACGAGCGCCCCACCTCCCCCGGCTACGAGGCCACGCGACAGGCTCGCCCGCCAGCGACGCGACGGGCCGCCCGCACCGAACCGAACCACCCCGTCGCCGTCGATGGCGAGCAGGCCGTCCCCGTCGAGCACCGCATCAGTGGCCTCGACGGGCCAGGAGCCGACGACGGCGCCAGCGTCGTCGTGGTGCAGGACGCTGCGTCCGTCGCCGCAGAGCCACCCGTCGTCGATGCGTCGCACCCAGCGGTCGCACCCCGACAGGGGTGCCCGCGCCTCGGGCACGATGCCGCCTCGCGACGTGGCGAGGAGCACGCCCTCCGCGCGCGGCGACGGTCCGAGCGCGAGCGCGGCCCGGGCGGCGTCCGCCGCGTCGCGATCGCGTCCGGCCCGCTGGGCGGTGACGGCCCGGTCGACCCACAGCGTCCGCACCGTCTGCTGCAGCTGCGCCTCGGCGGCCGTCGCGCGATCCCGCTCGCGGGCGGTTCGCACCGCGGAGACGCCGGCGACGATCCCCACCATCAGCGCGGCCAACCCGATGCCGACCAGGGGCCCCCGCCACGCCCGCACGAGGAGCCCGGCCAGCTCCGCGGACGTGTAGACGTGCGCACTCACCCGCCGGCCATCGAGCCAGCGCTCGAGCTCGTCCGCCAGCGCACCCGCGTCCGGATACCGCGCCGTCGGGTCGGTCGCCGTGGCCCGCACGACCACCGCGCGCAGCGCCGCGTCGTCTGTCCCCGAGCGCGCACACACCGCGTCCAGCACACGGCCCAGGGCGAACACGTCGGCGGCCGGCGAGGGGGGCGCACCGCGCGCGACCTCCGGAGCCGTCCACGCGGGGGTGCCCGCCCCGGGTGCCACCGGCGGCGTCTGCTCGCCCACCACGTGCGCAAGGCCCCAGTCGGCGACCCACGTCTCGCCGCGCTCGCCGACGAGCACGTTCGACGGCTTCAGATCGGCGTGGACCACCCCCCGGGCGTGGGCGTGCGCCACCCCGTGGCAGGCGTCGAGCAGGTGACGCACCAGCCGCGGCAGCGGGGGCGGGTCGTCGAGGAGCGCGTCGAGGGGGCGCGAGTCGAGCAGGCGAAGCGTGAGGAACGGCACGCCGTCGGGTCCGATCCCCGCGTCGTGGACCGGCACGACGTTCGGGTGATCGAGGCGCGCCGTGACCTGCGCCTCGTGGGCCAGCAGCTCGATGGCCCGCGCGGTCGGGACGCCCGGGTGCGGCCGCTTGCGCGCCACCTGCCGTCCCAGGCGTGCATCCGCGACGGCGTCGACCACGCCCATGCCCCCCTCCCCGAGGGGTCCCACCACGGCGTACCGGTCGGCCTCGGGCGTCGCGAGTGCCTCGCCGGTAGCGCCGTCCGGCGCAGGGCCCACGTCGTCGACGGGCAGACCCCACGCACTCCCGGCGTCGTCCGGCCCGCCTGGGCTCACGTCTGGTCCTCGACCACGTCACCCGGGCGCAGGAACAGCTCGATCACGCCGCAGCCGTCGGCGCGCACGAGATCCGTGCGCACCCGCGCCTCACGCAGCCGGGATCGCAGCCGCACCATCACCATGTCGAGCTGCTTGCGGGTGCCGCCATCGGGCCACAGCACCTCGACCAGCAGCGCCCACGGCACCGGCGCGTCCATGGCGGCCAGCTCGCTCACCAGCCGGGCCTGCAGGCCGCGCAGGACCAGCGGGTCGCGGCCCGCCCGGAACAGGTGGACGGTGTCGTAGCGGGCCACCACCGTGAGGGGGGCGTCCACGCCCGGATCGGCCCGGGTGACCTCGCCGCGTGCGCCCGTGGGCACGGCCACCGCGCGCCACGTCCGGCCGGCGATCTCGACCGCGTCCCCGGCCTCCCACGGCATGGCGACGCCGTCCCGCGCACGAAGGCGCCAGCCGGTGGGGGCGTTCCACACCCAGGCGCGCGCCGCGGGGTGCGACGGTGGCGCCAGGGTGGGCGCGGGTGTGTCGACGAGCGCGCAGGTGCCGGGCAGCACACGCGCCGGCATGCCGTCGGTCTCCACGCCGAGCACGGTGTCGGGCAGGATCACGGCGTCGACCGTGAACCCGAGGCCTTCAGCGAGCACGACCTCGAGGCCGGGCGCGAGGGCGACGTCGGCGAGCGCACGCCCGCCGACGGCGAACCGGCCCCGCAGCCCCAACAGCCGGAGCGTCCCCCCGCGCAGGCTCACGAGCGCGTGCGCTTCGGAGATGCGTGGATCGTCCAGCTGGACCGCGGCGTGCCACAGGCGACCGACGAGGTCCCCATGCCCCACGTCCATCGCCCGTCCGTCCGACAGACGGATGCTCGCACGCGCCCGCATGGCGCCGCGTATCCCGCAGGCCACCACCCGGCCGCGCCGCCCCCCCGCGGGGAGGACCGTCAGTCCTTCGAGGCCGTCCACGTGGCGACGGCCGACGGGCAGTACACCAGGTTGGAGCACCCGGTGCCCGTGCAGGTGGCCGTGGTGGTCATGGTCACCACCGAGCTGCCATCGTCGACACCCGGCATCGTGAACGACCGCCGGTACCAGGCCTCCCAGTCCGAGCCCGCGGACCGCGTGTCCCCGGTGATGCAGGTCAGGTCGGTGCCGGACAGGGTGCAGTCCCAGCCGTAGGTGAAGCTGCTGAGCATGACGCCCACGCCCGAGCCGGTGTCGGTCCAGGTCAGCGTGCGGGTCGGCGGGTCGGCCGCCAGACCGGTCGTGGGGCAGGCGAAGCCCGCCGTCGTGGCGCCGTACACGCCGCCGGTCAGCGACCAGGTGCCGACCGGGTCGACGGGACCCCCGGTGGTGTCGTCCGTGTCGTCGGTGTCGGTGCCACCGTCGGTGTCGGTCGTGTCCGTGGTGTCGGTCGTGTCCGTGGTGTCGGTCGTGTCCGTGGTGTCGGTCGTGTCCGTGGTGTCCGAGTCGGTGACGTCGGTGTCGGTGTCGGACGCCTTGTCGGTGTCGGCCTCGGCGCAGGCGGTGACGGCCGCCAGCGCGAGCAGGGTCAGCCAGGTGCTGTGGTTCATCAGGTCCCTCCAGGGTGCGGCCGGACTACCCGGAGGGCGGCGTGGTGGAATCCCACCGCGGTCCCACGCACACCGTGCCCAGACCCGGCGTTCACCTCCTCGCGCCCACGAGACGACCGATGTACGTCGAGGTCCCTACACGTCGATCTCGCCGTGCTGGCCGCGTCCCACGCCACCCGTGAGCTCCACCATGCGCCGTGCCGTCTCCCTGCTGCTCGTCACCCTCAGCGCGTGCACGCCGCCGGCACTCCCGGGCGCCGCCGACACCGCCGAGCCCTACGCCACGTCGGCATCGCCGCCGCCCGCAGGCTTCCCCGTCGAGGTCTCGCCGCTGGGGCGCGGATCCGACCTCGTCCTGTCCGTCACCGTCGACCCCGGCGCGCGGGTGTTCGCCTTCGGCAGCCCCACCGGCCCAGGGACGGGCGCCTGCCAGGGGGCGGTGTGCCTCGACCTCGCGCGCCCCAACGTCCTGCTGGGCAGCGCGACGGCAGACGCCACCGGCGCGGCCACGGTCGTGGTGCCCGGCGCGATGACCGCCCACCTGGTGAGTGGGCGCACGGTCCACCTCCAGGTCGGCGCCATGCTGCGCGTCGGCGGCACCGCCCAGGTCGCCGTGTCGGAGGTGGTGTCCCGGGTGGTCGACGACCTCGACCTCGACGGCGTGGCGCCGCCCCTCGACTGCGACGACACCAATCCCGCCCTCCTCGGCGTGGACGTCGACGGCGACGGCGCCGACGACTGCGACGACCCGTGTCCGGACGACGCGCTCGACGCCTGCCTGTGCGGACCGGGATCGGTGCCCGACGGTGCGGGCGGGTGCGCGACCTGCCCGCCCGGCACCGCGGAGCGCGACGACGCGTGCGCCGCCTGTCCCGTCGGCACCTACGCCCCGAGCAGTGGCGCGGAGACGTGCGAGACCTGCCCACCCGGCACCGTGGCTGCGGCGGCCGGACTCGACGTCTGCACGCCGTGCAGCCCCGGGTTCGCCCCGAACGACACCGCGGACGCCTGCGTGCCGTGTCCTGCCGGCACCGCGTCCTCCGACGGCGCCTCGTGCGTCGCCTGCCCCACGGGCACGGCGTCAGCGCTCTCGGCCTCCGACACGTGCACCCCCTGCCAGCCGGGCACGTTCACCGAGGTGGAGGGTCGCACCCAGTGTTCCTCGTGCGTGCCTGGAACCTTCGCGGCAGACCCGGGCTCCACTGCGTGCACGCCGTGCGCGGCCGGCACCTTCGCGAGCCAGCCCGGTCGAGCAGCCTGTGTGGACTGCGCAGACGGCACCTACGCGCCCGACGTCGGCGCCTACCTCTGCTTCGGGTGCGGCCCGGGTTCGACGGCCAGCGCCGACCACCTGCGGTGCGACGCCTGCCCCGCCGGCTCGTACTCGCCGGACGGGTCGGCATGCTTCGCCTGCGCGCCCGGCACGTTCGCCGCCTCCACCGGGCTCGCCGCGTGCGACGCCTGCGCGGTCGACACGTTCGCCGCGCAGGCCGGCGCCGCGGCGTGCGACGCATGCGGCGTCGATCAGTTCACGAACACGGAGGGCGCCATCGCCTGCGAGAGCTGCCCGGCCTTCACCTACCGGGCCGGCGACACCTGCCTCGACTGCCCCACCGTCGGGGTGGAGTGCGGGGGCGACGAGATCGTGCCCACGGGGCACTGAGGCGTCCGGCGGACACCGATCGGTGACCGGCGTACGCTCGATGCACCGCCCCGACGCGCCCGGAGTCCGCCCATGGTCCGCCTCATGCCCTTCCCGACGGCTCGACCCCACGACCCGGCCATCGACGCCTGGCTCGACGCCCGACCCGAGCCCCTCGCGACGCTGGCCCGCACCTGGTTCGCGCGGCTGCGCGCGTGCGGGGACGACGTGTGCGAGCTGATGCACGACGGTCAGGCCACGGCCTGCGTCGGCGACGCCGCCTTCGCCTACGTCGCCGTCTACAGCCGGCACGTCAGCGTCGGGTTCTACGCAGGGTCGGAGCTACCGGATCCGGCGGGCCTGCTGGAGGGCACGGGGCGCTTCATGCGGCACGTCAAGCTGCGTCCGGACGCGCCGGTCGACGAGGCCGCGCTGGAGGCACTCGTCGCTACCGCGTACGCCACGATCCGAGACGCCGCGCTGGCGGACGACAGCTGATCCTGCCCGTTCCTCCGAGCTCGGCGAGGGGACGCATGGAGACCACATTACTTAGGTGTTGACCTAAGTGTTTGCGCGGAGCACAGTCTCCGCATGACCACCGCACCCGACCTCGACGCCACCCTGCACGCCCTCGCGAACCCCACGCGCCGCGCCGTGGTGGAGCGGCTCGGGCGGGGTCCGGCCACCGTCAGCGAGCTCGCGGCGCCCTTCGACATGGCCCTGCCGTCGTTCGTCCAGCACCTCCAGGTGCTCGAGCGCTGCGGGCTGGTGGTGTCGGAGAAGCATGGCCGGATCCGTGTCGTGAGCCTGCGGCCCGAGCGCCTCGATGGCGCGGCCGACTGGTTCACGCGACAGCGCGCGCAGTGGAGCGCTCGCCTCGACCGCCTCGAAGCCTACGTCGCCACCCTGGAGTCTCCCGATGACGAACCCGCCTGACGTCCCTGCCGTCAACGACCGCAGCCTCGTGTTGACCCGCATCCTGCCCGCACGCCCCGAGACGGTGTTCAAGGCCTGGACCGACCCCGCCCACGTCAGCCAGTGGTGGGGACCCACCGGGTTCACCACCACCACCCACAGCATGGACCTGCGGCCAGGCGGGCTCTGGCGGTTCACGATGCATGGCCCGGACGGCGTGGACTACGCCAACCTCGTGGAGTTCGTCGAGGTCGAGGCGCCCCACCGCCTCGCCTACCGCCACCGCGGCGCCGGCGACACCGAGCCCATCGCCTTCCACGCCACGATCACCTTCGGGCGCCTGGGCGACCAGACGCTGCTCACGATGCGGATGGTCTTCGCCACCCCCGAGGAGCTCCTGTTCGTCGTGGACACCTACGGCGCCGAGCAGGGCCAGGTCGACACGCTCACGCGCTTCCTCGCCTACCTCTCCGCCTTGCCGGCCGAGCCCCGCTCCGACCGTGAGCTCGTCGCCTCACGGGTGCTCACGGCACCGGTGTCCGACGTCTGGGCAGCGTTCGCCGACCCGGACACGCTCGCGCGGTGGTGGGGCCCCGCCGGGTTCACCAACACCTTCCACACGTTCGACTTCGCGGAAGGCGCGTCGTGGTCGTTCACGATGCACGGGCCGGACGGGGTCGACTACGACAACACCTGGCGCTTCGAGCAGATCGTGCCCGGGCGGCGCGTGATCCTCGAGCACACCGTCGGCCACGCGCTCACCGTGGAGTGGCAGCTCCACCCGGTGCCCCAGGGCACGCGGGTGGCGTTGCACACCGTGTTCCCGTCGGCCGAGGAGTGCGCGCAGTTCGCCACGCTCATCGGCAACAAGAACCACGAGAACCTGGAGCGGCTCGCGGCGGTGCTCGGGGCGTGAGCCCCGTCGCTACCACGTGAACCGCACCGCCCAGTCGCGCGTGGTCGGCGCGCCGAACGGCTCGGCCGTCCACCGCACGCAGCCGTCGCCGAACGTGATGCTCGTGCCGCGCACCTGGTAGTCGAGGTCGGTGTAGTCGCTGCCGCCCGCGAGGGTGTTGAAGGCACGCAGGTGCGGGTAGGTGATCAGGCTCGGTGGGAAGCCGTACACCATGCCGTCGGTGTCGGGGTAGCCGCCTGAGCTGAACGAGGTGTGCTGGATCGACAGGGCAGGGACGCCCCGGTTGTCGAACAGGACCAGGTTGACCTGTGCGAGGATGTCCCGGTACCGCGTGCTCACGCCGCCCGAGTAGGTCAGGTAGTGCACCATCCAGTCGGAGGACGCGCCGCCGCACACGCCACCGGGGCAGCTTCGCTGCTGGATGATCGCCGTGTCGAGCACCACCCGGGAGCGGCCCGCCAGGTAGGCCATCGCCTCGGCCTCCGTCCATGGCGTGCCCAGGCAGCTGCCGGCGTTGAACGGGTCGTTGGACGGGCAGCCCTCGTCGACCATGCCGTCGCAGTTGTCGTCGACCACCCCGTCGCAGAGCTCGGTGGCGCCGGGCAGCACCAGGGGATCGTCGTCGCCGCAGTCGTCGCCGGGGGTGTCGACGTAGCCGGCCGGCAGCGTGCCGTCGGTGCACAGGGCGTAGGCCACGCCGTCGGCGGCGACGCCGTCGCCGTCCGCGTCGACGTAGCCCGTGAGCCACACCGAGACGGTGGGGTCGAGGTCGTCGCAGTCGTCGGCCGTGGCGACGCCGTCGAAGTCCTCGTCCTGGAGCAGCAGCGTGACCGTCTCGGACAGGCCCGAGAGCTGCTGACCGGCGTGGTAGACGCCGGCCTGGAAGGTGACCTCACGGGCCACCGCCGGCGGCGTGCTGATGTGGAACGACACCTCGCCGTCGGCGTCGGCGAGGCCGAAGCCCAGCGTGTAGACCCGCGGCGCGAGGTCGAGGCAGCCGCCGTCGAGTGGGGCACAGGGGCCGTGGTCGGTGCGCACGCCCGCGAGCGAGCCGAACAGGTAGGTGCGCGTCCACCGGGGCATGCCGCCCACGACGACGTCGAACGGCTGGCCCGGCTGGAACGACGACGTGTCGAGCGTGGGGAACAGCGTGGGGGGCGGCGCCTGCGTGGCGGCCGAACCCGTCGCGGACGGGTCGTCGCAGCCGGCGGCGAGCAGCGAGGACAGCAGGATCGGGAACGCGCGCATCGGGACTCCGGGACGGCGGCAGCGCAGGGTAGCGGGCCCCGCGCCCCCCGTCATCGGGCGCGAACGGGTCGCGCTTCAGGTCGCCGAAAAACCTGCGTCACAGATTCGGAGGGGGTCCACCAACCCGGCGTCGACGATCCCGTCGCACACCCTGCTGGAGTCCCGCCATGCGTTCGATCTTCCTGTCCGCCACGTTCCTCGCCGTCCTGCCCGTCACCGCCCTGGCCGCCGCGCCGTTCGGCGACCACCTGGGCTGGGCCATCGAGCTGGCCGACAACGTGCTCCCCAACGACAACGTCTACGGCCCCGATCCGGAGGTGGCCTACGCCGGCATCGACGGCACGACCTACACGGCGCGCACCCAGTGCGCGAGCTTCCTCACGAAGATGATGGAGCGGGCCTACGACCTCGACTACCACGCCTGGATGAAGTGCGACTCGCCGAACGCGCGAACGTACTACGAGCACATCGAGGCCGAGGACCGCTTCGACATCCTGGACAACGTCCACGATCTGCAAGCGGGCGACATCTTCGCCACCATGCGGCTGAACTGCTCGAACGTGTCGTGCGGCGTGGTCGAGGCGTCATGCCCCGTGAGCGGCCACATGGCGGTGCTCACGGGGGCTCCGGTGAAGATGCGCGTGCCCAAGGCGCCCTACCAGACGGGCCTCGACCAGTACGAGCTGTACGTCGTCGACAGCACGTCCGACGTCCACGGCACGTCCGACTCGCGCCACCCGAACAACGGCGGCAACGGCCACGGCGTCGGCTACGGCACGATGCGCGTGTACGCGATGTCGGACGGCACCATCGTGGGCTACACGTGGTCGACCTTGACCGGGTCGACCTACTACGACGCCTCGACCCGTCCGGTGCTGTTCGCCCGCTACAACCCGCGCTCCGGCGACGACGCCGTGTGGAACGGCGGCGGCTGGCTGAACTTCTGAGTGCAACGGGCCGGGCTACGGGGCGCCCAACGCGTCCCGCAGCTTGAGCTTGACCCGCTCGAAGCGCTTGCGAAGCCGCGCCGCCTCCTTGTCGCGGGAGGCGGCGTCACGCGCGCCGTCGTCGTCGAGCACGTCGACGATCTGCTTCCAGTCCATCCGCTCGCCGATGCGCAGCATGACGAGCAAGCGGTCTTCGGCAGGCAGGGTCTCGCAGAGCTCCTCGAACCGGGAGCGGGCCTCCGTGCGGCGCCAGGCCGGCGTGGCCGTGCGCGTCCAGTGGTCGGCGAGCAGCCCGCGCTCCTGGGCGGTGTCGAGGCGCTGCTCCTTGCGGTGGTGCGGCGTGCGCAGGCGCCACGTGATCGTGCGCCGGGCGAGCACGTAGGCCCACGTGTAGACGCTGCTGCGGCCCTGGAACCGGGGCAGGCTGCGCCAGAGCTCGACGCTGAAGCGCTGGTAGAGGTCGTCGACGAGCCCTTCGTCGTGGAACACACCGCGCATCATCCGGAAGATGCCCGGGCCGTGGGTCTCCAGCACCAGGACGGTGGCCGCGTCGGCACGCCCCTCACGGATCAGGTCGAGGACCTTTGCGTCGATGGTGGCGGCCTCGTCGGACATCGCGCTCCCACGGTGGCACCCCAGGGGCCCGTCGTGTCGTCGCGTAGCGCCAACTACGCCCCACGGCCAGGGCGGCTCACAGCCCCAGGCGCGCCCGCGCCGCCACGATCAACGCCACGTCGCCGTGCAGTGCCTTGGCAAGGGCCCGCGCGTGCCCGTCGTCGAGCAGCGCGCGTCCGGCGGCGTCTCCGGTGGCGACCCGCCACGCGCCCGCCGCAGCGTCGAACAGGGGCGCCTTGGCCCGGTTGAGCGGCGCCACCACCGTGCCCTCCGCGAGGCGATGATCGAGGCGACGGCGCAGGTCGGGCGGCACACGGGAGGGGCCGGCCAGCGCGCCCGCGAGCAGCGCGTAGGCGTCGGGGTTGCACACCATCGAGGCGAAACCCGACGACGCCCAGCGCTCCGCCCACGTGAGCGCATCCGGCAACGCGGCGGCCGGGTCGCCCAGGAACACGTCGGCGATGGCGCCATACGCCCGCAGCTGCAGGGCGAGCATGTAGCTGCCGGTGGTCTCCAGGAACGGCGCGACCGACGCCTCGGTGCGCACCTGCTCGAAGCGCAGCGACGCCAGCGCCGCGGCGGCGGCGGCCACGTAGGACATCTCGTGCACGCGGGTGTAGCCGTAGCGGGCACCGAGGCGCCGCATCTCGGCGGCGACGGCGGCGCCCTCGTCCCCACGACCCAGCGCCGACAGCACGATGACGTGGATCGCCGCCGCCGTCATCACCCGCAGCGGCTCCACCACACGCTGGGCGACCTGCCACCCCGCCTCGCTGTGGGGGAGCGCATCCGCAGGGCGGCCCGACATCAGGCGCACGGCCGCCACGCAGCTCTTCGCCGTCATCTCCGCGACGGGATCACCGCAGCCCTCGGTGGCCGTGACCGCCCGTGCCGCCAGCTGCTCCGCCAGGTCGATGCGTCCGGACTGCGCCATCGCGAACGCACACAGCCCCAGCGACTGGGCCGCACCGGAGGTGGCCCCGAGCCCCAGCGACAGCCGCGCGGCCTCGCAGAAGTAGTACTGGGTGGCGTCGGCGCGGTGGTAGTACGAGACCTCGGCGAGGTTGCGGTAGGTGTGGACGAGCACCTCGGCCTGTGGGCGCGACCCCCGGGGCAGGGCCGCCGGAGCGTCGGGTTCGGTGACCGCGCGCTCCAGCGCGGCGATGGCCCGGGCGCCTGCGTCGGCGCCCTCCGGCGGGACGCCACCCAGGGTGGGCAACAGCGCCTCCAGCGGCTCCATCGCCCGCGTCAGGCGCGACGCCCGGTACTCCATCTCCGCGAGCCGTCCGAGCAGCAGGATGCGCAGGTCGCCGTCGTCGGGGCCGAGCCCGGCCAGCGCTGCGCGGTAGGCGACACCGGCCGCGTCGTAGCGACCGCTGAACAGCAGGGCGTCGCCCTGCCGGCGGTAGACATCGACACCGGGGTCGATGCGCTCCTGCCGCGCCGCATCCACCGCGAGCGCGTACAGGTCGGCGCTCGCGACAAAGGCGTGCGCATCGAGCGCCGCGCGGGCCGCCCGCGTGCCCCAACGCCACGCGACGCGACCGTCTCCGCTGGCGGCGGCGTGCGTCGCGATGCGCGCAGCGGCTGCGTCGTCCTCGCCGTGCAGCCGTACCAGCCCCTCCCACGCACGCCGGTGGAGCGCGCGCGCGGCGCCCCCGAGCCCGGCCACGAGGGCCTCCCGCACGGCGTCGTGGACGAACTGGTAGGTGTCGGAGCTGCCCGGGCGCTGCCCGATGACACCGCCGCGCTCGGCCTCGTCGAGCGGATCGAGCAGGTCGATCGGCGCGACCTGGAGACACGCGGCGAGCTCGGCCACGCTGATCTCGGCCCCGAGCACGGCCCCCTGCGCGAGGAGCTCCTTGGCCACGGCCGACAACCGGGCCACGCGCTCACCCACCACCTGCTGCACCGTGCGGGGCAGGCTCCCGGTGTCGAGCGGCCCGTCGCCGTGCAGGGCACCCCGGGCGAGCAGCAGGTGGAGCGTCTGGATGAGCAGCAGCGGCGTGGCGGCGTCGTCGTGCAGCGTGTCGGCCAGGGATGCGCCCCGCCCCTCGTCCATCAGCAGCGCGGTGACCAGGCGCGCCGTCGCAGCGCGGTCGAGCGGCCCGAGCACGCAGCGCTCGGCGTGGCCCGCTTCGGTGAGGCGCGCGAGCAGCTCGTCCGCCGGGCTGCCTGACGCCGGCGGCCGTGTGGTGAGCACCAGCGCACCGCGCGTGGGCTGCGCAGCGAGCGCCTGCGCGAAGCCGAGCAGCAGCTCCAGCGAAGCCTCGTCACAGGCATGGAGGTCTTCGACCACCACCAGGAGCGGGTGGTCGTGGGTGGCCTCCAGCAGCGCGTCGACCTGGCGGCGCTGGAACGCGCGCTGGGCGGTGACGGCGTGCACGCGACGGTCGTCGGTGGCCGGCTCGAAGGTGGCGCCGGTCACCACCCGGTCGAGCACCACCGTGGCGGCCGTCGCCCCATCGACCGTGCCCAGCAGCGCGTCGGGCGACCCACCGCCCGCGTCCCACGCGCGCAGGTGCCCGAGCACGCCGGACAGCGCGGCGAACGGCCGGTCATGGCCTGCCCGGCCCCGACCGTGGAGCACCGTGGCGGGCGGTGCAGCGCGCAGCAGGGCAGCCAGCAGCCGGCTCTTGCCCATCCCGGCCTCGCCCGACACCACCAGCACAGCCGCCCCGTCGGGCGCGTCGGCGAGCAGGCGGTGATCCAGCCAATCGCGCGCGTGCGCCAGCGCGTCGTCGCGTCCGATCAGCGGCGGCGCGGCGAGGTAGCTCGCCCCGCGCAGTGGTCGGCGGTCGGGTCTCGGTGGCACCACGGCAGCCAGCACGTCGTAGACCTCCGCGGCATGGCGCGGTCGATCGCCGGGGTCGTGGGCGAGCATGCGCTGCACGAGCGTCCACACGGCGTCGGGCATGTCCACGGGCCGGACGGGCGAGAGCTCCTGGTGACGTCGGGGCCAGTCCCGGCTGTCGAGGGGGCCGAGCGGGTGGGTGCCGGTGCAGGCTTCGAGCAGGATCAGCGCCAGCGCGTACAGATCGCCGCGCGGGTCGAAGCGCCCCTCCGTCAGGGCCTCGGGCGGCATGTAGGCCGGCGTGCCGGTCACCCCGCGCAGCGCGGGGTCCTCTCCGAGCTCGCTGAACCGTGCGATGCCGAAGTCGGCGAGCTTGGCGGTGAGCGGGCCGCCCGGCACCTCCGGCGGCCCCAGCAGGATGTTGTCGGGCTTGAGATCGCGGTGGACGACGTGCTCGGCGTGCGCGTGATCGAGACCGGCGAGCACCTCCAGCACCACGTGCGCCGCTGTCTCGAACGGGAGCGGACCGTCGGCGATCCGACCGCGCAACGACCCGTCGAGCAGCTCCATGCTGAACGCCCACGAGCGGTCGCCCTCGAACAGGTCCCACGTGCGCACCACGTTGGGGTGATCGAGCCGGCGCCCGGCGCGGTACTCCCGCTTGATGCGGGCGAGCTGCTCGGGCGTGAGCCCGGCCGTCGGCAGGATCTTGAGCGCGCAGGCACGGGACGAGGTGCGATCCCAGGCCTCGTGCACCACGCCGAAGCCGCCGCGCCCGAGCTGGGGTCCGAGCTCGAACCGCACCGCGGCGTCGGCCGGGAGCTCGGGCGCGCCGTCGTCGGCCCCGAGGCGCGCGTCCAGCCCGTGCAGGAGCCCCTCCAGGTCCTGCTCGAAGCTGTCGAGGCTGTCCTTGGGCGTCATGCCGGCTCAGAGGCCGTGGCGGCCGAGGAAGTGGGCGACCATGGCCGCGACCTGGGCCGGGCTCTCGAGGTGGGGGTAGTGCGCCGTGCCGACCACCTTGCCCACCCAAGCGTCGGGTCGGGCGGCCGCCAGCCGATCGAGGTCGGTGATGTGGGATCCCGCGTCGATGTGCAGCAGCGGAACGTCGGGGTGGGCCGTGAGCACGTCGGTGGCGTCGTGGGTGACCACGCCCTCCAGGAGGGGCTCCATCACGTGGTCGGGCACGGTGCACAGCAGCGCCAGGCGCGCGTCGAAGGCGTCGCCGTCGTCCGGCCAGCCGACGACGGTCGCCATGAACTCGCGGTAGAACGCCGGGCCGTTGCCCGCGGCGTAGGCGTCGATGAGCTGCTGCATGCCGGCGGACATGCCGTCGGTGATCAGCAGCGGCGAATCGAGGCTCACCACGCCAGCAACGTCGAGCACGCCCCGCGCCAGCAGCGCGATCGCCACCGGTCCGCCCAGGCTGTGCCCCACCACCACGACGCGGCTCACGCCGGCGTGCCGGCACACCGCCTCGGCGTCGGCGGCCAGCGTGTGGGGGTCGTAGGGACCCACCGGCTTGTCGCTGTCGCCGTGGCCGCGCTGGTCGACGCACACGAGCACCCGGTCGTCGCCCAGCAGGCCGGCGAGCGGCGCGAAGTCGCTCCCGCGGCAGCCCCCGCCGTGCAGGCACAGCAGCGCCGTGCGGCCGGGGTGACCGTGGAGCTCGTAGGCCAGGGAGACACCGTCCGTCACGACCCTCGGCATCGCGTCCACGCTCCTGGGGAGGCCGGCGCGTCAGGTCGTGGTGGACCGGGCGGACCGCAACGCGCACCCTAGCCGCACCGCGGGGCCCTGAGAACCCCACGGTGACGGGATCTGCGAGGTGTCGTCGAGATGCGAGGGTCGCCGCGCGCCTCAGGGGCGTACCGACGTGTCACGAAACGGTACGCGCACGCCCCGTTCGTCGCGCGTCGGGCGCGGGCGCGCAGGTCGGGTCACAGGCACTGCCCGTCGTCGTCCGGACCGGCGCCCGGCCGGGCGGCCCGTTCGCGTCCGACGCCTGCGCGCCACACCGGGTCCCCGCGTCTGTCCGCCCGCGCCACTGCGGCGGATGCGAGGGCACGGACGCGGTACCGGCGGTGACGCCGATCGCGAACGCAGGCGTTCGCTTCCGGCACCGGAAAATCCTTCTCGGCGCGGCTGTGCGCGCCCCGCTCCAGTACCCTGGGCGGCCCGGAGGGAACCGATGCGTCCATTCCTCGCACTACCGGTCGTGCTGGCGGGCTGCCTGACCCGCCCGTCGCCCCAGGCACCCCCACCACCTCCCGTCGTGCAGCTGACCCCGAACGCGGGCGCGCTCGTCCGCGGCGCCCCGATCCTCTTCGAGATCGAGGGCGTGCCCGCGGGGAGCACGGTCTACCTGCTGGCCAGCCGCGCGCCCGAGCCCGCGTCGTCCTGCCCCGCCCAGATCGCGCCCACCTGCCTCGACATCGGCGCTCCGGTCGTCGTGGGATCGACGTCGGTGGCGGCGGACCTGCCGTTCGGCATGGGGGCCCTCGTGCCCGCGACCCTGCCTGGGACGTCGGCCGAGTTCCAGCTCGTCGTCCGGCTCGGCGGCGCCGTGTTCCTGTCGCCCAGCGTGCGCCTGCCGATCCGCGACGCGGCGCCCGGCGCCGTGGTGGTCACGCCCGACCCGGCCTTCACCACCGACGACCTCGTCGCCAGCTACACGGGCTCGGGCACGGTGAGCTGGCAGTGGACGGTCGACGGGGCGCCCTCCGCGGTGGCCGGCGACACCGTGCCGTCCAGCGCCACCACCAAGGGCCAGCGCTGGGTCGCGGGCGCCGACATCGACGACGCCGGCACGGCGCGGTGGACCCAGCGCACCGTGTTCATCCGCAACAGCCCACCCAGCCTGACCGGTGCCCACGTCACGCCTGCCGATCCGGACAGTCGCACGACGCTGTCCTGCGTCGCCGACGGCTGGAGCGACGCCGACGGCGACCCGCAGGACGTCACCTACACCTGGACGGTGGACGGCGCGTCGGCCGGCACGGGCCCCACGCTCTCCCCGTTCGCGTTCTGGCGCGACGCCCTCGTCACGTGCACCGCCACCCCCAACGACGGCGAGGACCTCGGCACCGCCCGCACCAGCGCGCCCGTGCTCATCGGCAACGCCGCGCCCGTGGTCGAAGCCTCGGTGGTGCCCGACCCGATCACCACCTGCGCGCCGCTCGTGTGCTCGGCCCGGTGGGAGGACCCCGACCCCGACGGGTTCACCGTGCGCTACACGTGGACGCTCAACGGCCAGCCCGTCGACGGCCAGACCGGCCGCACGTGGTCGGCCGGCGAGTCGCTCGACGACGGCGACGCCGTGCAGTGCTCGGCGTTCGTCGACGACGGCACCGTCGAGGTCGGCACCCTGTCGGCCGCGGCCACCGTGGTGGACCTGCCGCCGACCCTGTCGTCGGTGCGCGTGCCCGACCACGCCATCGCGGGCGACGTGGTCACCTGCGAGGCGCTCGGCTTCGACGACGAGTGCGCCTCGTCCCAGGTGGCCTACAGCTGGAACCGCAACGGCCAGCCCCTCGGCGTCACCGGCCCCACGCTCGACACGTCGATGCTCGCGGCCAACGGCGGCGACGTCACCTGCGTGGCCACGCCGAGCGACGCCACCCAGACCGGCAGCCCCGTCACGTCCAACGTGCTCGCCGTCGAGGCCGCGGGCTTCGACGTCACCGGCGAGAACGCCGGCGACCACGCGGGGTGGTCGGTGGCCCTGGCCCACGACGCCAACGGTGACGGCCTGCGCGAGCTCGTCGTCGGCGCGCCGTCCTACAGCTTCTTCGCCACCCACCGCGGCCGCGTCTACGTCGTCGACGGCCAGACCAGCGGCAGCGTCCCCCTCGGGGCCGTCGCCCAGGGCAACCTCGTCGGGTACGCCATCGACGGCGAGGAGGGCGACTTCGACCTGGTCGGCCTGATGTGCGGCCAGTGGACGCCGTGTGGCGAGAGCCAGGACCCGGTCACAGGTGCCAACGCCCTCGACGCAAACCTCAATGGCCCCTCGGGCGACGCGCTCGGCTACGCGGTGTCGGCCGGCGGCGACATGGACGGTGACGGCGTCGGCGACTTCCTGTTCGCCGCACCCTTCGCCCGCGGCGCGGACAACCGGCCGTGGGGCGGCCACGTCTACCTGGTGAGCGGCGCCAGCGCCGAGGGGCGCCACCTGGGCGACCTGCGCAACGGCCACGGCGGCGTGGTGCTCGTGGGCGAGCGTGGCGGCAACCGCGACGTGGAGAACGACGACGACGGCGACCTCGCCGGCTGGTCGGCCAGCTTCGTCGGCGACCACGACGGCGACGGCCTCTGGGACGCCGGCATCGGCGCCCTCAACTACGGGCCCGACCAGGGCCGCGCCTGGATCGTCTACGGCAGCCCGGAGCGCGGCTCGCTCCGTCTGCAGGCCGACATCGCCACCCAGCTCGTGCCCGGTCGCGGCTACGCGGTGCGCCCCGAGCCCCTGGCGTTCAACTTCTTCATCAACTTCAGCCGCACTGTGCTGCCGGCCGGCGACGTCGACGGCGACGGGCGCATGGACACGCTGTTCGGCGGCGAGTTCCTGGCGGGCCGGGTCATCGGCACGCTCGGGCTCGGCGCGCGGCGCACCGGCGACCTCGTCGTCAACCAGACCATCACGCCGGACCTGCGGCCGCTGCACCTGACCGACGATCCCGACGGCGTCGGCATCAACTTCGGCGGCACGGGACCGCGCATCATCACCCACGGCGACTGGGCGTTCGGCCTGGGCCTGGGGGGCAACGGCGACGTCAACGGCGACGGCGTGCCCGACACGGCGGCGGGCGTCCTGCGCGAGGGCACCAACCAGCCCACCGCCCTGGTGATCGGCTTCAACGCCCGCGGCGACACCGGCGTGCCGATGGACCACGACGGCGCCGACGCCGACCGCACCATCCTGGTCACCGGCGTGACGCTCGGCAGCGGGCGGCCCTCCGTCACGATGCTGCCCGACATGGACGGCGACGGCCTGGACGAGGTCGCGTTCACCGACGCCCACCTCAGCCCCACCAACGACGTCTACGTGCTCTGGGGACGCAGCGCGGCCGGGATCGTCGACGTGGCGCAGCTCCAGGACGGCACCGCCGGCTTCGTCCGCACCGGTGACGGCCTGGGCTCGTCCATCGTCGGCGGCGATCTCAACGGCGACGGGCTCGGCGACCTCATCCTTGGCGAGTACCGGGCCGACGACGAGGCCGGCGCGGTCCACGTCACCTTCGGCCGCGACTACCACGGCTACGTCTCCTGGCGCGGCGGCCCCGACGCCGACGTGTGGACGGGCTCGCCCGACGACGAGACCGCTGTCGGCGGGCGCGGCGACGACGACCTCGACGGCCAGGGCGGCGCGGACGTGATCTACGCCGGCTCCGGCGACGACGTGATCACCGTGGGGGATGCGGGCTTCCGGCGCGTCGACGGCGGCCTGGGCTTCGACACCCTGCGCTTCGCCGACCCCACCTTCGACTTCGCCAGCCTGGCCCCGTTCGTGCGCTCCATCGAGGTGCTCGAGCTCACCGGCGGCGCCCAGGAGGTCATCCTCGCCAACCACCACGTCCTCAACCTCGACCCCGAGCTCAACGAGCTGTGGATTCGCGGCGGCGGCGAGGACATCGTCCGCCAGCTCGAGGGCAGCTGGGTGAACGGCGGCGAGGTGGTCGCCGACGCCGACACCTACACGCTGTTCCAGGACGGCCGCGCCGAGCTCTACGTGCAGACGGGCGTGCAGACCCGGTTCAACCCGGCGTTCACCTCCGACGTCGTGCAGATCGAGGAGAACACCCTGCCGGGCACCGTGGTCGGGCCCCTGCCCGCCGCGGACGCCGACGGCACCGTGGTCGCCTGGCAGATTCTCGACGGCGACCCCGACGGCCTGTTCGACATCGACGGGTCCGGCAACCTCGTGGTGGCCGCCCCGGTGCCGCTCGACTTCGAGACGGGCGGCCCCACCTACGAGCTCACCATCCAGATCACCGACGACGACGGACTGACCGCCACCGGTCAGATCTCGATCGAGATCCTCGACGTCAACGAGCCGCCCGAGATCGTCACCCCGTTGCCGGTGTTCTTCGTCGAGGAGGGGTCGTTCCCCGGCACCACCGTCGGCTCGCTCACCGCGATGGACGTGGACGCCGGCGACACGCAGACGTGGCGCATCGTGTCCCAGGTGCCCGCGGGCGCGTTCGCCATCGACCCGACCACTGGCCGGCTCGACATCGCCGTCGGCGGCTGGGTCGACCACGAGATGAACCCCAGCCACACCGTCACCGTCGAGGTCGCTGATGCGGGGGGCCTCACCGACCAGGCCACGTTCGCCGTCGACATCGGCGACCTGTCCACCCTCGAGCAGCAGTTCACCCTGTCCTTCTCCACCAGTGGCCGCAGCCTGTGGGGCGCAGGGTCGTCCTACGTCTTCTACGTCCCCGACGCGGTGACCGGGCTGTCGTTCACCGACGACGGCGCCTCGTCGCTGCAGGAGCTGCTCTACCCCTACAACTTCCCGCCCCTGCCGCCGGTCGACCTGCCCTTCGACGTGCTGTTCGACATGCAGGGCGAGCTGCTGCTGTACTCGGATCTGGTGTTCGACAGCGGCCACGTCGATGTGGACGTGCCGGTGCAGGTCGACCTGCAGATGCCCGACGAGCTGACCCCGGGCACGCCGTTCGAGCTGGTGTCGGAGGCCACCGTGCTGTCGGGCGCGAACATGGCCGGCGACTCGATGTCGTGGACGCTCGACTTCGACGTCGAGGCGATCGGCGCCGGGGTCGCGTTCGGGACGTGCCTCAACGGGTCGTGCACCGAGCACTTCAACCGCGTGTGGAACTACCCACGCAGCAACCTGTACGACAACAACTTCGAGCCGGTCAGCTACAGCTCCACCTCCTTCGTGGAGAGCTCCTTCCCGGTCGACCTGCAGGCCACGATCCACACCACCCCGATCATCGATCGCACGCAGGGGTGGGACAGCTACACCGAGATCCTCCTGCAGCGCCTCGGCGTGCCGGCCAACCTCGGTCAGCTGACCTACGCGTCCAACGGCTTCGACGTCGATCTGGACTACATCCTGTGGACCATCGAGTACTACGGCGGCCTCGACTTCCAGCAGGACCTCGGCCTCGACCTGCAGGGCGTGGTGGGCACGATCACCTGGGAGGGTGACGTGGCCGGGCCCTCGTTCGTCGTCGGCACCCCCACCAGCGTCACGCCGCCCGCCAACGCCGACCTCGACGGGGACGGCAAGGTGGACATGAGCATCAGCTTTGCGCTGATGTCCGAGCTGACCAACCGCTCCCGCTTCAC
Source organism: Alphaproteobacteria bacterium (assembly GCA_020632915.1). GTDB lineage: Bacteria > Myxococcota_A > UBA796 > UBA796 > JACKEO01. Next base: position 268,384 of record JACKEP010000007.1, read on the forward strand.
GTTGACGATCGGCAAGAGCGTCCAGGGCGGCAAGCTCCGGTTCCGCATCCGGGACGACGACAACGTGGGCCCGTGGGTGGGCACCGACGACTTCGTCTTCCAGGCGTCTGCCGACTACGTCCAGCCGGTCGACGACACCACGACGTTCGACGTCGGCGGGTTCAACGAGCCGATCGTGATCGGCGCCATCGATCTTGCGGAGGCCCCGTGAGAGGCTTGACCCTCGTCCTGCTCGCCGCCTGCCAGGTGCAGGCTGTCGACGCACCCGAAGCACGTCCCGAGGACGCGTTCCGCGCCGAGCTGACGCTTCGCGCACTCGCGGAGGTGCGTCAGCCCGCGCTGCACGACCCGATCCGGCAGCTCGTGCCCGACGGCGTGGCCGCGTGGCACGCCCACGACGGCGCGTGGCTGGCCCCCCTGCCCTACTTCGACGTCATGGCGTCGGCCGACGCCGACGGCGTGCGGCTCGGGGACTCCCTGCGCCTGCACACGACGGGCTGGGGTCGCGGTCAGGTCGAAGCCGTCCGCACCACGGCGATGGCGCCCGGCGCGTGCGTCACCGTCCCGACCGACGGACCGTGCGTCCAGCGGCTCGAGGCGCGCTACGCCGACCCCTCCACGGTCTCCGAGTGGTGGACGGCGACGCGGCTCGTCGTCGAGCAGGCGTGGACGGTGGACGCGCGTCCGCCCGGCGACGGCCCCCTGGTGTTCGAGGTGGCCGTGGACGGGGGCGTGCTGCGGGGCGACAAGCTCGTGGCCGACGACGGACCCGCCTGGCGCGTGCAGAGCCCCGAGGCCTTCGACGCCCGCGGCGCCGACGTGCCGATCACGCTCGTGCCCACCGACGACGGCTTCGCGCTCCACGTCGACGACACGGGCGCCGTCTACCCGATCGTGGTCGACCCGATCTATGCGCCGCCCACGCAGACGCTCACCCAGACGTCCGCGTCCGCGTTCGGCGGCAAGGTCGAGAACGGCGGCGACCTGAACGCTGACGGCTTCGAGGACCTCCTGGTCGTCGATGCGGTGGACGACGCCGTCTACGTCTACCTCGGCGCGTCCACCGGCCTGTCGACCACCCCCAGCCTGATCGACGTGCGCAGCGGCATCGACGGCGTGCGCCCGCTCGCCGGCGGCCAGGACCTCAACGGCGACGGCTTCGACGACTTCCTCGTCGGGCGCTCCGAGCAGGACCGCATCTCGATCTTCAAGGGCACCAGCACCGGTCCGGTCCACGAGAAGGCCATCAGCATCGGCGGGTCGAGCACCAACACCTTCGGCGAGTCGGTGGTGATGATCCCCGACACCAACGACGACGGCTTCGCGGAGTTCGGCGCGCTCGACCACAGCCGCAGCCGCATGTACTCGTGCCACGGCGGCACCGGCTACGGCGACTGCGACTACAGCCGCGACGAGACGACGGTCACCATCGACGGCAGCAGCCGCATCGACTGGGCCGTGTTCGCCGGCCGCATCTGGTACGTCGTCTCGCTGCCGACCAACGCTGCGGTGCGCCTGCTGCGCGTGGCCTCCGACCAGACCATCGACGGCACGGCCCTGCGCTCGTGCAACGACACGACGAGCCCCACGTACGGGCCGGTGGTCGGCCTCGACAACGGCGGCGAGCGGCGCTGGTCGACCATCGACACCACCACGGGTCGCCTGTGCGTTCGCGACGCCAACAGCAGCGGCGCGTCGGTGGGCGGCGTCGTCGACCTGGGCACCCCGGTGTCGATGGCGTCGGGCGACATCGACGGCGACGGCATCACCGACATCGTCGTGGGCTCCACCGGCTTCGACGAGATCCGCGTCGTGCGCTGGTTCGACAGCGCCTACAGCACCACCCCCACCGTCACCACCATCGCCGACCCCGAGGGGCTCGGGGTGAACTCGGACTTCGGGTCGAGCGTGGCCATGCTCGACATCGACGGCGACGGCGCCGACGAGGTGGTCGTCGGTGCAGGCCGCAGCCACAAGGTCTACGTGTTCTACGGCGACACCGACGCCGACCTGGACGGCTACGGCTCCGACTTCGACTGCGACGACGCCAACGCCGCGCGCAACCCCGGCGCCACCGAGATCCCCGGCAGCGGCGTCGACGAGAACTGCGACGGCAACGAGCTCTGCTACCAGAACCTCGACGGCGACAGCCACCGGACGTCGGTCACCGTGAGCACGACCGACGTGTCGTGCACCGGCACCGGCCACGCGCTCGCGTCGCGGCCCGCGGGCGACTGCAACGACAACGACCCGGCGTTCTACCCCGGAGCGCCGGACACCGTCGCCGACGGCGTCGACAACGACTGCGACGGCTCGGAGCTGTGCTACCGCGACGGCGACTTCGACGGCGCGCGGTCCACGAGCACCGTGTCCGTCACCAACATCGCCTGCAGCAACGGCAACCTGGCGCTCGCCTCGGCCGCGATCGACTGCGATGACGGCAACAACCAGCGCTACCCGGGCAACACCGAGACGGTGGGCGACGGCGTCGACAACGACTGCGACAACGCCGAGATCTGCTACGAGAACCGCGACGGCGACGGCTACCGGACCGACGTGCAGATCGCGAGCGTCGACGCCGACTGCGACGACGACGACGAGGCGCTGCGCACGCGGCCCGCGAACGACTGCAACGACGACGACGCCACCATCTTCCCCGGCGCGTCCGAGGCGGTCGGCGAGGGCATCGACCGCAACTGCGACGGCCAGGAGACCTGCTACGTCGACGCCGACGACGACGGCTACCGCACCGACCAGACCGTCACCGGCGGGTTCACCGGGTGCGGCGCCGGTCGCGGCCTCGCCACCGACGGCATCGACTGCCGCGACGACCTGCCCGAGGCGCACCCCGGCGCCCTCGACCCCATCGCCGACGGCATCGACGGGGACTGTGACGGCATCGAGACCTGCTTCCTCGACGCGGACCTGGACGGTGCCGCCAAGGCGCCGCCGCGCTTCGTGGTGGTCACCGGCAACGACCTGACGTGCACGACGTCGGGCGTGGTGCTCGCCACCGCCCCGCCCGACTGCGACGACCAGGACGCCGGCCGGTCACCGTTCCTCACCGAGATCGTCGGCGACGAGATCGACCAGGACTGTGACCTCGTCGAGATCTGCTACCAGGACGACGACCACGATGGTCACCGCACCGACCTGACCGTGTCGGTCGGCGGCGACATCGCCTGCGACGGCGAGGGCGAGGCCCCGGCGACGATGCCCGATGCGGACTGCGACGACGCCGACGCGACGATCTACCCGGGCGCGCCCGAGCGTGTGGCCGACGGCATCGACAGCGACTGCGACACCGTCGACTTCTGCTACCAGGACCTCGACGGCGACGGCTTCCGCACCGGCTTCATCGCGCTGAGCACGGATCTTGCGTGCACCGCCACCGGCTTCGCGACCGCGACCGTGCCGTCCGGCGACTGCGACGACGCCTCGGCCGACACCCATCCGGGTGCCGAGGAGGTCTGCGACACCGTCGACAGCGACTGCGACGGCAGCCTGCTCGACGAGCTGTCGGACGTCGACAGCGACGGCGTGTGCGACGGCCGCGACCTGTGCGCGGGCGACGATGCCTCGGGCGACAGCGACGACGACGGCACCTGTGACGACCTCGACGGCTGCTGGGGCGACGACGCGGCGGGCGACAGCGACGGCGACGGCGTGTGCGACGACCTCGACGCGTGCCTGGGCGACGACGCGGTCGGTGACCCGGAGCGGGACGGCGTGTGCGTCGACCTGCTGCTCGAGCTCGACGGCACCTTCGCCCGCGGCGAGCAGATCACGCTGAGCGTGCGCTTCGGCCCGCCCGACAGCCGCGTGCCGCTGGTGTACGGGCTGCCCGGATCGAGCGTGGCGCCGTGTGGCAGCGATCTGGACCTGGCCGGCCCCCGGCTGGTCACGATGCTGCGGACCGACGCGTTCGGCGAGGCCTCGTTCACCGTGCGCGTGCCGCAGAGCCTGCCGACCGGGCAGACCCTCGGGCTGCAGGCGGTGGTGTGGAACACGTGTGCGGTGAGCAACCCGTTGTTCGTCACGCCGTAGCGCGTCGCCGGTCAAGCACCGGCGACGCGATTACGCAGACGGCATGGACCTCCCCGTCTCGCCGGACCAGCTCCGCTTCCTGCTTCGCCGCGTCCGCGAGCGCCTGTGGGTCCGACCGGTCCTGGCGGTGCTCGCGTCGCTGACGGGCGTGGCCCTGGCGCGGGCCGTCGGGGGCACGGAGGTCGGCGACGCCTTGCCGGAGGTCTCGCCCGAGTCGGTGGAGACCCTGCTGTCGGTGATGGCGTCGTCGATGCTGGTGATCGCGACGTTCGCGGTGGCGTCGATGGTGGCCGCCTACCAGTCGGCGAGCACCACCGCGACGCCGCGGGCCTTCACCCTCGTGGTGGCCGACGACGCCTCGCAGAACGCCCTGTCGACGTTCATCGGTGCGTTCATCTTCAGCATCGTGGGGCTGACGGCCGCCAAGAACCAGGCGTTCGACGCGCCGGGCCGCTTCGCGCTGTTCGTGCTGACGGTGGCGGTGTTCGCGCTGGTGATCTTCGTGTTCGTGCAGTGGGTCGACCGCATCGCGCGGCTCGGTCGCATGGCACCGACGCTCGACGCCGTGGAGGCCGCCACGGCCCGCGCGTTCGCGTTCTGGCGCGCCGCCCCCACGCTCGGCGGCGTGCCTGTGCCCGACACGCTGTCCACCGGCGACCCCGTGTTCGCCACGCGCGTGGGCTACGTGCAGCACGTCGACGTCGAGGCGCTGCAGGAGGCCGCCACGGCCGCCGGGCGGACCGTGCGCGTCGAGGCGCTGCCGGGCGCGTTCGTCGGTCCCGGACGTCCGCTCGCGACGCTGCTTCACGGCTCCGACGCCGCCGCCGACCCCGGCCCGTTCCAGGCCGCGTTCCTCGTCGGTGCCAGCCGGGTGTTCGACGAGGACCCGCGGTTCGGCCTCATCGTGCTCGCCGAGATCGCCGACCGGGCCCTGTCGCCCGCGGTCAACGACCCCGGCACGGCGATCGACGTCCTGGTGCGCGCCGTCCGTCTGTTCGTGGGCTGGCGCCTTCCCGGCGACACCCCGCCGACGGGTCCGAGGTTCGACTGCGTCCAGGTGCCCGCGCTGGACGTGCGCGACCTGTTCGACGACGCGTTCACCGCCATCGCCCGCGACGGCGCCGGCACGATCGAGGTCGCGCTGCGCCTGCAGGCAGCGCTGGCCACCCTCGCCGCGACCGGCGACCCGGCGTTCCAGGAGGCAGCGCAGGCGCACGCGCGGCTGGCGCTGGGTCGGGCGGAGCGGGCGCTGGCGCTGCCGGAGGACTGGGCGTGGTTGCGGCGGGCGTCGCCGTTTTCGGCGGGGGAACCGGGAGAGCCGGGGTGACCGGGCAGTGCGCGGGCGCCGAGGACCGGCGCCGCGCTGCCGGGTCGCTCAGCGCTTGACCATCTCGACGATCTCCGCCTTCGGGCAGGCCGCCGCGAAGTCGTACGCCGTGGAGCCGCGCTCCATCGCGTAGTCGCCCTTCTTGTACTTCTTCGTCGACCCCACCGAGGGGTCGGCGCCGGCCGCGAGCAGGACGGACACGAGCTGGGGCCTGGCGCGCGTGATCGCCAGCTGCAGCGGTGTGAGCCCCGTCTTCTTGTCGACGGCGCTCGGGTCGGCACCGGCGTCCAGCACCGCCTGGATGATGTCGACGTCGCCGCACTGCACCGCGAGGAACAGGGGCACGGACACGCCCGGGCCGGCATCGTGGGGGCTGGCGCCGGCCGCGAGGAGCTGGGTGGCGTAGGGGGCGTCCCCCCACCGCATGGCACAGGCCAGCGGCGTGGTCCGGCGCTTGTCGAGCGCCATCAGGTCGATGCCCGGCGCGGCGACGAGGGCAGCGACCGCGTCGGCGTGGTGGGAATAGACCGCCCAGTGAAGG
>JACKEP010000008.1 GCA_020632915.1 Alphaproteobacteria bacterium
CTGGTGATCCCCGTGCGCGATGTCCACGCGCACCTTGTCGCCCGCCGCCAGATCCCGCCAGATCGGGTCCGAGCTGCCCTCGTTCGTGACGCTGCCGTCGAGCCCGCCCGAGAACTGCATCAGCGGCATGTCGAGCGTGGCGAACCCCGTCTCGCGGATCTGGCCCCAGTTGCCGCCGGACAGGCTCGCGAACGCGGCGATCCGGTCGTCCGCGGCCCCGGCGCGCATCAGGTCGGCGAGGTCGGTCGACCACGTGCTGCAGAACGCGTCCGTGGAGCCGTCGGTGCAGGCCGTGTCCCAGTAGTCCACGTCCCAGGACGCGCCGGCGAGCGTGAACACGGTGTAGCCGCCGAACGAGTGGCCGGTGCCGAACACGCGCCCGTCGAGGCCGCCGAAGCGGTCGTCGTCCCCCAACACGTCGTCGAGCACGGCGGAGACGTCGTACGACCGCTGGACGTAGATCTCCGTGTCGCGGTTGTCGCCGTCGGCGAGCGTGTTGCCGGTGTGTTCCGGGGCCACCGCCACCCAGCCGTGCGTGGCGAAGTGGCGCATCAGGTGGCTGACGTTGTCCATGTTGCCCTGGTGACCGTGGCTGAACAGGATCAGCGGCCACGGGCCGGTGGCGGGGGCGACGTCGTCCTGCACGTCGGTGGCGGCGTGGGGCCCCGTGAACCGGACGCGGGGGCTGTCGTTGACGGGGGTCGGGTACCACGCCGTGACCCGCAGGCTGCGGTCCGCTCCAGACGCCGGATCGGCGTAGGTGACGGTCCAGACCGTGCTGGCGACGTAGTGCGGACCGTCGGCCGCGTAGGTCGCGACGCGATCCTCGGTGGTGGGAGCGGGCGTGTCGGAGTCGGTGTCGACGGCATCGACGTCGGTGCCGCCGGCGCAGCCGACGAGCAGGGCGATCAGGAGCAGGCGCGCGGGCACGGGGGCCTCCAGCAAGGCGTGGCGCACCATAGCGCGGGCAACCCCGCTCCGACGCGATAGCGGGGCGGCGTCGGGGGTGGAGGACGCATGACGGTCCCGTTCCGGCAGCTGCCGTGGGCGCAGGTGCCCGAGCTGCCGCGCCGTCCGCATCGGTTCCACACGCTCGAGGTCCGCATGGTCGACACGTGGACCGCGGCGCTCGGCGACGTGCCCACCGCCGTGCGCGTGGTGGGCCAGGGACCGCCGCTGCTGCTGGTCCACGGGCTGATGACCACCAGCTACTCGTGGCGCTACGTCTACGAGGATCTGGCCCGCGACCACACGGTGTACATGCCCGACATCGTCGGCGCCGGGCGCACGATCGCCCCGGAGCGCACGCTGCTGCCGGAGCACATGGCCGACTGGCTGCGCGCGCTGCAGGAGTCGCTGGGCATCTTCGGCTGCGACGTCATCGGCAACAGCATGGGCGGCTACCTCGCGATGTGGCTCGCCCTGCGCCACCCGGGTGCGGTCGGCCGGCTGGTCCAGCTCCACGGACCCGCCTTCGCGGCGCCGCGCCTGTGGGCCCTGTGGGTCGCCATCCGGTTGCCGTTCGCCCGCGCCGTGCTCGGTGCGCTCGTGCGTCGCGACCCGCTGAAGTGGGCCCACCGCAACGTCCACTACTGGGACGAGACGCTCAAGTCGCGGGAGGAGGCCCGGGAGTACGGCCTCGTCCTCACCACCCCCGAGGGCCTGCGGGGCTTCCACCTGCAGCTGCGCGACATGATGGACGCGCGCGGGCTGGTGCGCTTCGAGCGGCTGCTGCGCGGGCGCCGCGACCTGGGGTGCGACTTCCCGGTGCCCGTCCAGCTCCTCTACGCGCGGCGCGACCCGATGGTGCCGCCGTCGACGGGGTCACGGCTCGGGCGGCTCGTCCGCAACGCCGAGCTCACCTGGATCGAGCAGGGCAGCCACTTCGCCCACGTGGACGCGCCGGACGCCTTCCTCGAAGCGGCGCGGCGCTTCCTGGCACGCTGACGCGTGGTCAGTGGGTGCGGGACCGCAGGGTCTCCTTGCTCGACGAGAAGGTGAGCGCGGCGGTGGTGACGTACCAGTTCTGGGGGTCCACCACGAGCGGGTACAGCAGGGTCGCGGCCTCGACGCGGTCGCTGTCGAAGGTGAACGTGTCCATCACCGCCACGACCTGACCGGAGGTGAAGTGGCGACCGGGCGCCGCCGACGCCAGCACGGCGAGCTGGTCTCGGCCGAACGACTCGGCCTCCATGGCCGCCAGGATGCCCTGCAGCTCGGCGTCGCCGGTGACGGGCACCACGGGGGCGCGCGGCGCGGGCGGACGGTGGGGCGGCGCCCGCAGGTCCTGGGCGGCGAGCTGCTGGTCGATGGTGGCCTGGAGGAGCCCCAGGTCGCCGGACAGGGCGCGCTGCTCGGCCTTCATCTGCGCGCGCAGGCTGCGGTCCTGCACGCCGTCGGACAGGCGGTCGAGCGCGTAGGCGTGGTCGGCGAGGCGCACGACGAGCGCGGAGGCCGCCGTCAGCGGCGCCATCGGTGCGGCGACGGCGAATCCGGCGGAGCAGGCCAGGCCGAGCACGAACCCCAGTGAACCCGCGCTCCAGGTGCTGCGCGACATCTTCCCTCCTCGGTACGGATCCCTGGGACGCGCCAGCGTGGCCGTTCTTCGCGGACGCTTGTCAGCGGATGTCACGCGTCGCTGGCGTGGTAGGAGGGCGAAGCGCGGAGGGTCGTGGTGCGGGTGCTGGTGGTCGGAGCAGGCGCCGTCGGCGGCGTGGTGGCCGGGGTGCTCACCGAGGCAGGACGCGACCTCACCGTGCTGGTGCGGCCGGGTGCCGTGGCCGACGTCCTCGCCGCCGATGGCCTCACGCTCACCGACGCCGCCGGCACGCGCCGGGTCCCGGTGCGGGCGACGACCTCACTCGACGGCGGGGATCGCTTCGGCGTCGCGCTGCTCGCGACCCAGCCCGGGGATCTCGACGCCGCCGCAGCCGCGGTCGCCGACCACCTCACCGACGACGGCGCGTTCGTCGTGCTGTCGAACGGCCTGTGCGAGGAGCGCCTGGCGCGCGTCTACGGCGTCGACCGGGTGTTGGGCGGCGTGGTGGCGTGGGGCGCGTCCACCGACGGGCCCGGGGCCGTCGTGCGCACCAGCGGCGGCACGTTCCAGGTCGGTCGCCTCGACGGCGCCGACGATCCGCGGGTCCAGGCGGTGTCGGACCTGCTCACGCCCGTGGCGCCGGCGCCGGTCACCGACAACCTGCGCGGAGCCCGGTGGACCAAGCTCGCGTTCAACAGCGCCATCTCCACGCTGGGCACGCTCGGTGGCGACCGGGTCGGGGCGTTGATCGGCCACACGTTCGTGCGCACGCTGGCCCTCGACGTGCTCTCGGAGGCGGTGGCGGTCGCCCGTGCCGAGCAGGTGCGCCTCGCGCCGCTGTCGGGCTGGGTGAGCCTCGACGCCGTCAGCCTCGACCCCGCCCAGCGCGCGGCCACGGTCAGTCCCGCCCGCTGGCTGCGTCACCTCGCGCTGCTCGCGGTGGGTCTGCGGATCCGCAACCTGCGGTCGTCGATGCTGCGGGAGCTCGAGCGCGGCCGGACGCCCGCCGTCGACCACCTCAACGGCGAGATCGTCGCCGCCGCCGCGCGTCACGGGCTCAGCGCCCCGGTCAACGAGGCTGCGCGCCAGGCCGTGCACGCGCTCGCTCGCGGCGAGGCCACGCCCGGGCTCGACACCCTCCGCGACCTGCACGCGCGCACGCGCGCTCGGTGAATCCGCAGGGCAGCGCGCCGCCGCGGCGCGATACGGCGTGGTCGTCCGTCCCCCTGCCGCCCGGAGGCTCCATGTCGTCGCTCGTCCAGACCCACGTCGACGCGAACGTGCTCACGCTGTCCCTGAACCGGCCCGACCGCAAGAACGCGCTCACCCGCGACATGTACACCGCGCTCACCGCAGCGCTCGCCGACGCGGCCAGCGCGCCGGAGGTCCGCGCCGTGGTGGTCCGGGGCGAGGGCTCGGCGTTCTGCGGTGGCAACGACCTCGGGGACTTCCTGCAGCACCCGCCCACCGGCGACGACAGCCCGGTGATGCAGTTCCTGTTCGCGATCGCCACGTTCCCCAAGCCGCTGATCGCCGCCGTGCACGGTCCGGCCGTGGGCATCGGCACCACCCTGCTGCTGCACTGCGATCACGCCATCGCCGCCACCAACGCGCTGTTCAAGATGCCGTTCGTGCAGCTCGGCATCGTGCCCGAGGCGGCCTCGTCGCTGCTGGTGCCCCAGCTCGTCGGCCACCGTCGGGCGATGGAGGTGCTGGCGCTGGGCGAGGCCTTCGACGCGTCCACGGCCCTGCAGCTGGGCTTCGTCAACGCGATCTGCGCGCCCGAGGCGCTCGACGCCGAGGTCGGCGCGGTGGCGGCCCGCTACGCCGCCCTGCCGCCCGCCGCCGTCCGTCTCACCAAGCAGCTGCTCAAGGCGCCGCAGGCCGAGGCGGTCGCGGCGGTGATGCGCACGGAGGGCGCCACGTTCATGGAGCGGCTGTCGAGCCCCGAGGCGGTCGAGGCGATGACGGCGTTCCTGCAGAAGCGCGCGCCCGACTTCAGCCGGTTCAGCTGAGCGGCGCGCGCGGGGGCGGCGTCAGACGCTCCAGCCCGTGAACAGCATCAGCAGCAGGGTGAGCATCGAGCAGGCGACGCCGAGCCCGATGGCCACCAGCACCCAGTCGTCCTGGGGCGCGGGGTCGACCACGGGCACCACGACACGCGGCACGACGACCTCGTCGGCGGCGGCACCGGCGTGGCGGTCGACCGCGCGCTGCAGCTGGCGACGGGCGCGCGGCGGCAGCGTGGGGGCGTCTTCGGGGTCGAGATCCTCGAACGGATCGAGAGCGAAGGCGCGCGCCGGCGCCTGGGAACCCTGAGGGACGGGCACGGGGGCGTCGCCGTGAGCCCACGCGGGCAGGGGCGGCGCATCGAACGGGTCGACCTCGTACGGGCTCATGGTGCCTCCGGCGTCCTTCTGCGGAAGTCCCGCAGCGTCCGTAGACTACCACAACGGCAGCTACGGGAACCCCGGGCGCGCATGCAACGGCTCAGACGACCGCCGTCGGTCCCCGGAACAGGGGAGTTCAACGCGCCCACAACAGAGGAACCACGCGAGGAATCGCGTGGTCTGGGCATCGTGGGGACGCCTTTCGTACACGGTCGAACGCCTTCGAACGGACCTCGGGGGGTGGATCCCACGAGGTGGCGCACCTGCGGATTGTGGGAAATCCGCTACCGTGCCTGGAGACTTCCCTGGCCCCGCCCGTAGAACGGCTGGAGGATCTCGGTGGTGACCCGGGTGTGGTCGCCCTCGGGCTCGACGTGGGCCACCTGGACGGCGTCGCGGCCGATCGCCAGCACCACGAGGCGCGCGCGCGGCACGAACGTGCCCGGCTGCACCACCACCTCGTCCCCTTCGCCCAGCGCGAGGACGGCGCGGGGCGGCTGGGTGTCGGCCAGCGTGCTGACGAGGCGGACGCCCCACGACGGCGTGCCGGCCGTGCCCGGATCCCACGCGCTGGGCGGCACGGCGGCGGGCAGGTCGGACGTGGGCGGGCGACCGACGCGCCCCATGGCCGCCGCGATGGCGGCCGCCGTGCCGGAGGCGTCGTCGTCGGAGGCTGCCTCGGTTCCCGTGACGTCGGCGTCGGTGTCGTCGGACACACCGCCCGCGAAGGCGTCGTCGGGCGCGGCCTTGGGGGCTTCGGCGACGGCGTCGTCGTCCGGCGCGTCGTCGGCCGCGTCGGCGCCGTCGAGGTGGGCGTCGATCGGGTTCGACGGCGCCGCAGGGACGGTCGCGACCGCCGCCGAGGCGACGGGCGGGGACGTGGGCGGGAGCATGCCGCCGGAGGACTCGACGGCGGAGCAGCCCGTCAGGACGACGGCGAGGATGAGGGCAGCGCGCATGGAGCCTCCGTGGCGCGAGTCTAACCCGACGGGATCGGCGGGGACGGGCCCCGTCACGGACCGAAGCCCGGGTAGCCGGTCCACGCGTAGTGGTGGAGCAGGAGCACGATCACCGGCGTCGTCGCGATCGCACCGATCGCACGCCAGCGCGACGCCGTGAGGGCCCGCCACGTCGCCCGCGGCTCGGCCAGGCCCAGGGCGAGGAACACCATCCACAGGGGCTCGAGCGGCAGGCGGAAGCGCGTCAGGCCGTAAAGGCTCGCAATCACCACGAGGTGGTAGAGCACGATGCCGGTGGCGAGCAGGCCGTAGGGACCGCGCGCCCGCGCCCACGCCACCAGCGACCCGAGCAGCACGATGGCGATCGTGGTCAGCATCTGCCAGGTGACGAGCAGCTCCTTGAGCGCCCACGGCAAGCCGGGCCAGTACCCCCAGCGGACGTGCCGGGTGAGGAAGGAGTGGGGGTTGAACAGCTGGGCCAGCCGCACGGGCACGCGCTCGACGAACGTGGCCGGGTGGGCGCCGATCCAGGTGACGGCGTGGTCGACCTCGCACCGGTCGTAGGCGACGGGTCCGCCCTTGTGCCCGCAGCGCGGGCGTCCGCTCGCGAGCGTGCGCGCGTAGAGCCGGCCGGTGAGCTGACCGATGCCGTAGTCGAAGGTGACCGGCGGGAAGGTGTTGTTGCCGAGGGCGGCGACGTGGCCGAGCGTGGCGTCGGAGATCACCATGCCGTCCCAGCGCGACGAGGCCGACAGGCTGTACGGGGCCACGGTGACGAGGAGGGCGACCAGGAAGGCCAGGCCGTGGCGGGCGCGGGTGCGCGCGGTCTGACGCCACGCCGCCCACGCGGACGGTCGGTCGGGGGCGAGCAGCGCGAGCACCATCAGCGGCGCGAGGTAGGTCGCCACGCCGCGCGACAGCACGGTCAGGCCGAGCAGCAGACCGGGCACGAGCCCGCGTCGCGCGCCGCCGTCGCGCGCCCACAGGACCGCGAGCACGCTGCTCGCGAGCAGGAACGTGTACGTGGTCTCGGTCCACATGGTGCCGACGAAGAACACGAACGTCGGATGCAGCGCGAAGCCCCACACCATCCAGCGGGCGGTGGATCGGCCGCCCACGCGGTGGGCGAGCAGGTAGAGCACCACGAGGGTGGGCGCCGTCAGCCCCCACTGGACCCACTTGACCGACTCGAAGCTGCCGAACAGCGTGTGGCAGAGCGCGAGCAGGTAGGGGTAGCCCGGGGCGGGGAGCCAGCCCGCGGGGGCGAGGCCCAGGCCGTCACCCGCGAGGATGGGCCGCGCGGCGATCTTGTAGATGCACTCGTCCCGGGTGCACGCGTCGGTCGACCAGCCCCACACCAGCATCGGCAGCGCGCGCAGCACCAGCCCGACGGTGAGGGCGGCCCAGGCGTACGGGTCGCGGAGCGGGCGAGGCGAGTCCATGCGGGGTCCGGCGTGGTCGACGGGTGGGTGTACCCCCTCGATCCCGTGGACTCAAGCCGCGGGGCTACACGTGCGTGGACCCGCGTCGGCGCGCGATCATCTCGCGGGCGATGCGGTCGATCGCCAGGTCCTCGTCGCGCCAGGTGCGCATCCGACGCCAGAAGGTCCACTTGCGGCTCGCACCGACGCCGAGCAGCATCAGGCCCACGGCGCCCCAGAGGAAGCCCTCGAGCTGGTCGGCGCTGCCGAAGAACGGCGTGGTGGCCTGCAGCCGGGCGCGCCAGCGGGCGTCGATCTCGTCGAGGGGCAGGCCGGTGATGCGGTGGACGGCCTCGGTGAGGCTGCGCTGCTCGCGGGTGAGGCGGATCAGGTCGCGCAGCGCGTCGGGGCCGTAGCTCGCGCCGAGCCACTGGATGAAGTCGGCGGACTGGGCGTAGGCGAGGTCGGCGCGGTGGGGGTCGGACGGGAAGCCGCGCTCCAGGCCCTGCAGGTCGAACAGCGCCGCCCCCATCGAACCGCGGGCGATGCGCTCGGGGAGCTCGGGGCCGGTCTCGCCGGCGAGCACCTGGGCCACGCCCTCCTGGAGCCAGTGGGGGACGGGCACCTCGCCGAACGCGCGGCCGAGCAGCACGTGGACGAGCTCGTGGTCGAGGACCTGCTCCAGCGGCTTGGCGAGGCCGCCGCGCAGGTCGGGGTGACGCAGGTAGATGGCGCCGATCGACGGGTACGCCGTGCCGTCGGCCCACGTGGGTGGCGATCCCGGCTGCAGCGTGACGAACTCGGCGGGCGTGTCGGCCACGAAGACGTGGAACGTGCCACCCAGCGGCACGCCCAGCTCGCGGGCGAGGCGTGGCAGCGCGGCGCTGCCGTGGGCCTCCAGCGCGTCGAGCAGCGCCAGATCCTCGGCGTGTCCGTGGGCGACGAACGCCACGCCGGACACCTCCACCCAGTCGTCGGGCAGGGGCGGAGGCTCCCAGCCTACCGGCACGGCGGACGGCGGGTTGGCGAACTCCGGCTCGGCGCCCGCGAAGGCCGCCGGGGCGAGCAGGAGGGCGAGCGCCAGGGCCCAGAGGACCCCGAGGCGGCGGAACAGGGAGTGGATGGTGTCGCGCATGCGGCCCTCCCTGGGATCGGATGGGCTCACCGACAAGGGTACCCGACGTCATCGGCCGTCATCGACCACGACGACAGGCCTTTACGCCGCCTCGTCCGCGCTTACCCAAGAGGCGCACGGTCCAGGGGGACGGCGACGGCATGGACATCGAGCTCGAGCTCAAGCTGGAGGACCGGCAGACCGACCGCGTCGTCGTGTCCTTCTTCCTGTCGCCCACGGACGGGCCCGCGTCGATCGACGGCGCGGCGCTGCAGCTCGTCGACGTCGGCGGGGAGGAGCTCTGCCCGCAGGTGCTGCTGCCGGTCACCGGTCGCGTGACGGGACCGATGGCGCTGTCGGTCGAGGTGCGCGGCAGCGGCCCGCTCCCCGACGGGGCCCGCGTGGTGGCGATCGCCTGGTGTGGGCCGGCCCAGGCGCAGGTCAGCATCCCGGCACAGCCCGCGCGTCGCCTGCGCGACCACCTCCGCGGCGCCGTGCTCGGGCTTCCGGCCGACGACGACGTGCTCCTCGAGCCCCTGACGGGTGAGGGCCGGCTGCGCCTGGAGCGTCGCTTCCCGTGGATCGCCGAGCCGCTGCGCCACGTGGAGGGGCTGGCCGTCCTCGAAGCCGTGGACGACACGCCCACCGCCGAGGAGCTCAAGGCCGACCTCGGCATCGACGACGACTGCGCCGCCTGGCTGCACGAGCTCCTCGGCGAGGAGTAGCGACACGCCACGCGCGCGGGCGCGCCGGACGTCGCCCTACTTCTTGGGCTTGGACTTGCCCGCGGGCGGCTTGGCCGGGGGCTTCGGCCCGCCCTTGGTGGGGTCCTTCGCGGTGGACTTCGACTTGCCACCGTCGGACTTGCCGGACTTGCCGGACTTGCCCGCCTTGCTGGCGTGGGCGGCCGCGGCGCCGTGCGTGTAGACCAGCTCGCCCCCGGCGATGCCCGTGTAGACGCCGAGGCCGGCGTCGGCGACCATGCCCAGCGTGGTGATGCCGGCGAGGAGCTGACCGCGTCGGTCGATCGACGCACCGGCCACGAGGCCCAGGAGCAGCAGCACGCCCGACGTGATGGTGAACGCCTTCGCGCGGTCTTCGTGGGTGCTGATCGCAGCGTGGGGCACGGCGTTGCCGACCGCGTGCTCGGCCTGCTCGCCGATCTGCATCGACGCGAACGCCGACACGAACAGCACGCCCTGGAGGGCCACCACCATCCACCACGCCCGCTTGGGCAGCAGCGCCTCGCGCCAGCCCAGCAGCACCATCGCGGCGAGCAGGGGCAGGATCAGCGCGAGACCGAGCGGCAGGTGGACGATCGCGGGATGCAGCGGCAGGTCGGACATGGACGCTCCTGGGGTGCCGCCGCATAGCACGACCGCGACAGGCACGGGCGCACCGTGCAGGCCTGCGTCAGGTGGCGTCGCCCGTGTCGTCCTCGGGGTCGGGCAGCGGCCGGCTCGGCGGCACGAGCGCGTCGGACGGATCGGTGACGACGGTGTCGTCGGTGGGCGCCCAGGGATTCTCGGCGTGCTTGTGGAGCTGGCCTGGCGTGCCGGGCACCACCTGGCCGGGGCTGCCCGGGAGCTTCTGACCGGCCGCGCCGGGCAGGATCGCGGCGTCGCGCGGCACGCCTTCGTCGCGGGGGACGCCCTGTCCGGGGAGGGTGCCCTGTCCGGGGAGCTTGCCCTGGTCGCGGGGGACGCCCTTGCTCTTGGGGATCTGACCGGGTGCGCCGGGTTCCTTCATGATCACTCCAGGGGGTGGGGCGATCCACGTACCTCGTGCGGCGCCTGGGGGCTGAGCCCGTCCGGCAGCCGCGCGATCACGGCGGCGACCGCGTGGGCGAGCGCCTGCGTGCCGTCGACGACGAGATCGGCGTGCGCCCGCGTGGGCTCGACGTGGCGCTGGTGCATCGGCTCGACGTGGCGCGCGAAGCGGTCGCGGACCCAGGCCTCCTGCCGCCCGCGCTCGTGCACGTCGCGGTGCACGCGCCGTTCGCGACGGACGTCGGTGGGGGCGTCGACGAACACGGCGAGGTCGAGGCGCTCCCGGATCCGCGGGTCGGTGAGCAGCAGGATGCCCTCCAGCAACACCAGCGGCCCGGGGTGGACCGTGTGGACGCCGACGCGGTCGTGCACGTCGAAGGCGTAGGTGGGCACCTGCACGGGCCGGCCGGCGAGCAGCGCGTCGAGGTGGTCGACGAGCAGGTCGGTCTCCAGCGAGCTCGGGGCGTCGAAGTTGTAGTCGCCGGGGCGGTGACGGAACGCCTCGGGCAGCGGCAGGTAGTAGTCGTCGTGGGCGATGTGCACGCAGGTCCGGGGGCCGAACGCGGCGAGCAGGGCCTGGGACAGCCACGTCTTCCCGGAGGCGCTTCCGCCGGATATACCAAGGACGAACGGCATCATCGGCGACTCAGTCGTCCGCGTCGGCACGCTGGACCACCACCTCGGCGTGCACGCGCGCGCCGGGCCGGAGGTCGAGCCACGGGGTGGTCAGGCGGCCGTCGATGCGCGCCGTGGGGAGCACGGTGCACCGCTCGCGGGCCTTGAGCGTGCCGTCCATGCGGCCGGCGACGAGCGCCTGGGCGACGTCGATCTCGCCCTTCACGGTGCCGGTGGGCCCGATCTCCAGCAGGTCGTCCGATCGGATCGTGCCGACGAAGGTGCCGTCGATGCGCACGCGACCGTGGAAGACCAGGTCGCCCGTGTAGCGGGCGCCCGGTCCGAGCAGGCCCGCCAGGGTGTCGGTCACCCGACCGACCGGATGTGGGAGATGAGCCGCTCCAGCTCCTCGGCGTCGCCGTAGCTCACCACGATCGTGCCGCCGCCGTTGCGCCGCGGCTTGATGGCCACCTGCGTGTGCAGGGCCTCGCAGAGCACCTTGGTGGCGTAGTCGAAGGTCTGCTCGCGCCGCTCGCGCTCGACGTTGCGCATCGGCTTGGGCGTGGAGATGAGCTGGTTGACCAGCCGCTCCGTGGCCCGGACGTTGAGCGACTTGGCGATCACCTGGGCCAGCACGCGCCGCAGGTCGTCGGGGGCGTCGGCCAGCGGGATGAGCGTGCGGGCGTGGCCGGCGGAGATGCGGCCGTCGCGCAGGGCGTCGAGCGCGAACGCCGGCAGCTTGAGGAGGCGCATCGCGTTGGCGACGGTGGAGCGGTCCTTGCCCACGCGCGTGGCGATCTCGTCCTGCTTGAGGCCGAACTCCTTGGACAGGCGCTCGTAGCCCCGGGCGGACTCCACGGGGTCGAGGTCGGACCGCTGGAGGTTCTCGACCAGGGCGAGCTCGAGCTGCTCGCGGGGTGTGAGCGCGTCACGCACGACGACGGGCACATCGGAGAGCCCGGCCAGCGCTGCCGCCCGCAAGCGGCGCTCTCCCGCGATGAGGATGTAGCGGCCCTCCGACCGCCGGACGACCAGCGGGCTGAGGATGCCGTGGACACGGATGGAGTCGGACAGGGCCTCGAGCTCGGCCGGGTCGAAGACGTGGCGCGGCTGCTCGGGGTTGGGGACGATCTCGTCGAGCGGGACGTGACGCAGCCCGGCCTGGGGGGCCGGCGCGTCGGTGCCTGCGAGGGCGCTGTCGGGGATGAGCGAGGCGAGGCCTCGTCCGAGGCGGGCAGGGCGGCTCATGGCTGGGCCTCCTGGAAGGGGGTGGGCTGGATGCCGTGGCGGCGGAGGAGCTCCTCGGCCAGCGACAGGTAGGCGCGGGAGCCGGCGGAGCGGGGGTCGTACTCGACGATGGACTTGCCGTAGCTGGGGGCTTCGCCCAGGCGGACGTTGCGGGGGATCACGGTCTCGAAGACCTCCCCGGCGAACACCTCACGGGCCTGGCGCTCCACCTCGCGACAGAGGTTGTTGCGGGCGTCGGACATGGTGATCACGATGCCCTCGCGCTGCAGGTCGGGGTTGAGGCCCTTCTGGACCGCCACGATGGTGCGCAGCAGCTCCCCGAGGCCCTCCATCGCGTAGTACTCGGCCTGGAGCGGGACGAGCACGGCGTCGGCGGCGGCGAGGGCGTTGACCGTGAGCAGGCCGAGGCTGGGCGGGCAGTCGATCACCACCCAGTCGTAGTCCTCCCGCACCCGGTTGAGCGCCTTGCGCAGGCGGTGTTCGCGCTTGGGCGCCGCCACCAGCTCGACCTCGGCACCCACGAGGTCGCGGGAGGCCGGCACCACCTCCAGGCCGTCGAGGGCGGTGGGCATGCGCACCGACTCGAGGTCGCGGTACTCCATCAGGACGTCGTAGACGCCCATGGTGACGTCGTCGCGCTCGTGGCCGAGACCGGACGACGCGTTGCCCTGCGGATCGAGGTCGACCACGAGCACACGCTGACCGTAGCGGGCGAGCGCAGCGGCGAGGTTGATCGACGTGGTCGTCTTGCCGACGCCACCCTTCTGGTTGGAGATCGCGAGGACTCGGGACATGACCGGAGGGCGGGGGGTGGGGAGGAGCGTGAGGCGGGCGGGAGGGGTCGCGCGAACGCGGAGGGATCCTCCGTGTACACCTCGCGCGCGATCCGGTCGAGGTGCGGGGCGATCGCGACGCGCGAGGGTGCGCGCTCGGCGGGCCGAATCGCGTCGTGAGAAAGTTCCACGTGGAACATCCGACGGCTCCCCTGCCGTGGCGCATCGCCCGCTCCCGGTCCGGCCTCGGGGCCCGATGTTCCACGTGGAACATCGCCCTCGCCCGGGACGCGCCCACGTGGATGGGACCTTGATCCAAGGGGGTCGCAGCGGGTACGATCAAGGGCCGTCCTCTGCGCGCGACGCGCCAGTGCGACCCGCTCGTCCGATCCCCCAGGAGCCCCATGACCCACTTCACGCCCCTCCCGCTCGATGAGAGCTGGCTCGAGATGCGGCGCGATCTCCACCGGCGGTACGAGGAGCTGGTGGGTCTGAACGACAGCTCCCGGCTGGGCTACCTCCACGGCGCGCCGCAGGAGTGGGACGAGTCCCAGATCGTCGACAAGTGGCAGGAGGCCGCCAACGCTGCCGACCGCCGCAAGGACGCGATCAACCACGTCTACATCCACGTCCCGTTCTGCAAGTCCATCTGCAACTTCTGCAACTACGAGCGCCTGCGCCCGTCGTCGCCTGCGCTCATCGAGCAGTTCGCCGACCGCATCTTCCGCTCGCTCCACGCCATCGGTCCGGTGGTCAAGCCGCTGCGCTGGCACACGCTCTACATGGGCGGCGGCACGGCGTCTGTCTTGCCCGCGCCGCTGCTGGAGAAGGTGCTCACGGCCGTCGACGACACGCTGCGCTGGCACCCCAACAGCACGCGGTTCTTCGAGTTCGACCCCGCCGTGTTCAACCAGGCCAAGCTCGACGTGCTCATCAAGCACGGCTTCGAGCACTTCTCGTTCGGCGTGCAGACGCTGTCGGCCGAGGTCAACCAGGCCCACAACCGCGGGCCCCAGAGCTTCGACCTCGTGCAGCGTCGCTTCGACGAGCTGCGCGGCTCGGGCGTCTACAACATCTCGTGCGACTTCCTGCTGGGCCTCAAGGGCACCACGCCGGAGGGCATCGTCAGCGAGATCGAGCGCGTGCTGGCGCTCGCCCCGCGCTGGATCGACCTGTACTACCTCACGCCCACGTCCGACTACATCGAGACCCACTTCGGCGGCAGCTACGAGGCCTTCTGGGCCCACATCAAGCCGTTCCACGAGCGCGTGCCCGAGCTGCTGCGCGAGGTCTCCCACAAGCACGGCTTCCGCGTCCGGCGTGGCCACGGCCACAACATCATCCTCTACCGGCAGATGGGGCCGCACGAGCGCAACAAGCACAAGAAGGGCGGCATCTTCAGCTACACCCAGCTCGTCGACCAGCAGCGGCGCCCGCTCCACCTGCTCGGCCTGGGCACGTCCGCCCGGTCGCTGATCTTCGGCCAGGCGGCGATCGAGTGCCGTCCGCCCGAGGAGCGGGGCGACAGCGCCGACGGCGACCACTACTACTTCGGCCACGAGTACGGCATGGAGGGCGAGGTCCGGCTGTTCCTCTCCCACATCCTGCGCGACAACGACGTGGTCGACCGCGAGATGTTCACGCGCATCTTCGGCATGGACATCACCGAGGCGATCCCCACGGCGCTGTCGGTGTGGATGAGCCAGGGCCTCGTCGAGTTCACCGACGCCGAGATGCGGCTCAAGCGCGAGGAGCGCCGCCAGCGCGTGCGCACGCTGCTGTGGGCGGTGCCCGACCACCGCCTGGAGTACGAGGTCGTCCGCTACGAGAAGAACATCGAGGCGCAGGCCCGCAAGGCCGAGCACGACGCGCGCACGGGCGGCCGGTCCGACGGCGACGGGCGCAACGCCAGCGGCAAGGCCCACCACGCCTCGGCGAAGTAGCGCGGCCCGGCATGACCGATCGGAGCAGGCTCCTCCAGGTCCACGAGGACCTGCTGGAGCGGTGGCGTGAGCGCATGAACCTGGTCGGACCCGGCCCGGTCCAGGTGCACTACGACGACGCGAGGCACGCCCTCGAGGGTCTGGCGCCGACGGGGCACTGGGCCGATCTCGGCAGCGGTGCGGGCTTCCCTGGCATCGTGTTCGCGGCGATGTTCCCCGACGTCACCATCGATCTGGTCGACAGCCGGCAGAAGCGCTGTGTGTTCCTGGAGGAGGTCGTGGCCCAGGCGCAAGCGCCCGGCATCCAGGTGCGGTGCGCGCGCATCGAGACGCTGCCGGACGAGGCCTACGACGGCATCGTGGCCCGCGCCCTCGCGCCACCGGAGGAGGTGCTGGCGATGGGCACCCGGTTGCTGCGTCCCGGCGGTCGGCTCGTGCTGTTCCTCCAGGGCCACCTGGATCCGCCGCGCGCCCCCGACTACCGGCTCGACCGCGTCACGCCCTACACGGTCGACGGCAAGGCGCGCCAGTCGGCGTTCCTCACCTGGCGGCCACCGACCGCTCAGGTCGGACCCGAGCGCGCTGTGCCGTGAGCCACGCGGCGACGATGCCGACGGCGGCCGGGGTGACGCCGGGCAGGCGCCCCAGCTGGCCGAGCGTCCGCGGTCGTGCGGCCACGAGGCGCTCGCGCACCTCCGACGACAGCCCGGGAACGCTGTTCCAATCGGCGTCGTCGGGGACAGCCACGCCGTCCATCCGCGCCGCGGCGACGGCCCGCTTCTCCGCCATGGTCACGTAGCCGGCGTACTTGGCGTCGATCTCCACCTGTTCGGCGACTGCGGCGTCCAGGGGCGGCAGGTCGGGCAGGAGGCGCCGCAGGACGTCCCAGTCGACGTCGGGTCGTCGCAGCACCTCACGGGCCGTGAGCGCCTTGCGCGGTGGCGTGAGCCCGGCGGCCTCGAACCGGGCGAGCGTGTCCGCGTCGGTGCGCAGGGGCGCGTCCAGGAGACCGTCCACCTGGGCGATCGCGTCGCGTCGTGCCGCGAAGGCCGACCACGTGGCGTCGTCCACCAGGCCGAGCGCCCGTCCCCGCGCCATCAGCCGGCGATCGGCGTTGTCCTCGCGGAGCAGGAGGCGGTGCTCCGCGCGGGACGTGAACATGCGGTAGGGCTCGCCGCCCACGCCGCGGGTGACCAGGTCGTCGACGAGCACGCCGATGTACGCCTCGTCGCGGCCGAGGCGGAAGGGGGTGCCCAGGGCGGCGCTCACGCCGGCGACGAAGCCCTGGACGGCGGCCTCCTCGTAGCCCGACGTGCCGTTGACCTGACCGGCGAGGAACAGGCCGGGGAGCTGCCGGTGCTGCAGGCCGTGGTCGAGGTCGCGCGGGTCGGCCATGTCGTACTCGACGGCGTAGCCGTGCTGGAGGATGGCGGCGTCCTCCAGGCCGGGGATCGCGTGGACCATCGCCTCCTGCACGTCGGCGGGCAGCGACGTCGACAGGCCGTTGACGTAGACACGGTCGGTGTCGTGGCCCTCCCGCTCCAGGAACAGCAGGTGACGGTCGCGATCGGGGAAGCGGACGACCTTGTCCTCGATGGACGGGCAGTAGCGGGGCCCGCGGCCCTCGATGGCGCCGGTGAACAGCGGCGACCGGTGCAGGTTGGCGCGGATGAGGTCGTGCACGCCCGGGTGGGTCCACGTCAGGTAGCAGGTGAGGGGGCCGAGGCGACGGTGCACGTCGGCGAACGAGAACCCTCCGGTGGGCTCGTCGTCCTGGGCTTCCAGGGCGTCCCAGCGGATCGTGTCGGCGCGCAGGCGGGGCACGGTGCCGGTCTTCAGGCGCCCGAGCCGCAGCCCGGCCGCGCGCAAGGACGCGGACAGCGCGTGGGCGGCGCCGTCGCCGACGCGTCCGCCGACGGTGCGCGCGTCCCCGCAGTGCATGACGCCGGCGAGGAACGTCCCGGTCGTCAGGACCACGCGGGGCGTGACCACGTGGGTGCCGCTGGCGAGGCGTACGCCGG
Organism: Alphaproteobacteria bacterium; assembly: GCA_020632915.1. Classification (GTDB taxonomy): domain Bacteria; phylum Myxococcota_A; class UBA796; order UBA796; genus JACKEO01. The sequence goes on from JACKEP010000008.1 coordinate 16,793, forward strand.
CCACACGACCGTCCTCGACCACGAGGTCGGTGACCTCCTCCTCGACGACCGTGAGTGTGGGAAGGGACGCGAGCAGCTCCTGCATCACCTGCGGATACAGGTCGATGTCGACCTGGGCGCGGGTGCCCTGCACGGCGAGGCCCTTGCGCGTGTTGAGGCGCCGAAGTTGCACACAGGACGCGTCCGCCGCCCGTCCCATCAGGCCACCCAGGGCGTCGAGCTCGCGCACGAGCTGACCCTTGGCCAGCCCCCCGATGGCGGGGTTGCACGACAACCGCGCCACGTGCGCGCGGGACAGGGTCACCAGGACGACCTCACGCCCCAGGCGCGCGGCCGCCGCGGCCGCCTCGCAGCCTGAGTGTCCGCCTCCGACGACGACGAGGTCGGCGTGCATGGGTCCTCCGGGACGCCGGGGTATCCTGGAGGCGTGGGGAGGGCGCATGGGACGACCCGCGTCTGAGACGGTGGCCGCGGTGCGGCATCGACCGGCGGCCTACTTCGGCGAGGTGGGGCCGCGGGGCCTGGACCACGTCGTCCTCGCGCTGGTGGCGAACGCCGTCGACGCCTTCCTCGCCGGTGGCGCCTCGGTCGTGGACGTATCGTGGGACGGCGCGCACGTCCGCGTGGTGGACGATGGCGCCGGCCTGCCGTTGGCGCCCCTGTCGGACGGGACGCCCGGTCCGGCGTCGCGCTGGTTCACCGAGCCGCACGTGGTCAACACCGCCGACGGGGACGCGCCGCGCGCCCTGGTGACCGGGCCCCACGGCATCGGCCTCGCGCCCGTGTGCGCGGTGGCGGCACGGCTGACGTGCACGAGCTGGCGGGAGGGGGTGGCGTGGCGGCAGTCCTGGACGCGCGGCGTGCCCGACGGCCCGGCCGAGGTGGCCTCGCGCGGCGCGGGCCGAGGCACCGAGGTGTCGTTCCTCGCGGACCCCGAGATCTGGGGTGATCCCGACGACGGCGGGGCGGTGCCCCGACCGGGGCCCATCCGCGGGACCTTGTTCCTGATGGCTCACCTGTTTCCCGGGCTGGAGGTGCGATGCGGGCGCGAGCGGTTCCTCGCCGGTCGGGGTCTGGCCGACCTCGTCCAGGTCGGTGCGGCCGCCGGACCGGTGGCGCTGGGCGGGTGGGACGATCCGCCGGTGTTCCACCACCACGCAGGCGACGGAACGCTGTCCGTGCAGGTGGCCGCCTGGGGAACGGCCGCTGACGCGACGGCGTGGCGGACGTGGGCCAACGGCTGTGAGACCCCGGGGGGCGGATCGCATGGCGAGGGTGCGGCGCGGGCCTTCGCGCGCGCCGGGTGGACGCCGCACACGGCGACGGTCCACGTGGTGCTACGCGACGTGCGGTTCGCGGGCCCGCTGTGGGACCGGCTGGACATCCCGGAAGTGGTGGCGCGGGTCGAGCGCCTGCTCACCGACGCGGTGGCGAACTTCGTGAGGCGGTGGGGCCTGGGGTCGGACGACCGGGCCTGAAGCAGGAGTGTTCCGATGCGTTGGTGTCCCTGTTGCGGTCGACGGGCGTTCTCCGAGGCTCCCGGGTCGTACGACATCTGCAGCGAGTGCGGATGGGAAGACGACGGGGTGCAGTGGCGGTGGCCATGGCGCGCAGGCGGCGCGAACCACGAGCACCTGGTCGCGTGCCAGCTGCGGGCGCGCGGCTTGACGCCGCCGCCGCTGACGCACGGATGGGTACCGCTGGTGCCCTGGTGGGGACAGCGACCTCCATCGCCGACCTATGCGCACTGGGTGGAAGGTGTCGGTGCGGCGAGCGGCGATCGGGTGGGAGCCTGGCGCTCTGGCGAACACCTCGTGATTGCGGTGGCCGATGGTGCCGGCACGGGAACGAGAGCGGGTGTCGCGGCAGGTCTGGTGGTGTCGGCGATCGGTGCATGGGCCATGGACGCCCACGCTGCCGCCTGCGGTTCCCTCGAGGCGTCACTTGGGAGGGCCGAGGCGCTGCTCGTGGCAGGCCGCGACCCTACGGAAGTCGCAGCAGTTGTGGTGGTCGTCGGGTCTCGGGGTGTCAGCTTGGCTGCGAAGGGAGACTGCAAGGTCTTTGGCGTGGTCTCCGGTCGCGTGGTCGAGCTCACGGAAGGGCAGCGGCCGAGGCAAGCGCTCGGCCGCGGCCATGACCGCCCGTTCGTAGCGTGGTGGCCGGGTGTCGAGCGCGTGGTCGCGTGCAGCGACGGCGTATGGAAGTACGGCGACGCTGGCGCGTTGGAGGAGGCGTTGGCCCTTGGGGACGCCGAGGCGTGCACGCGTCTGGTGGACAGCGCGCGCCTGCCCACTGGAGCCCTCCAGGACGACTGCGGCGTGGTGAGCGTCGGGGGTGGCGTGGCGTGAGACGTTGGGTAGGGATCGCCGTGTGTTGTGGGCTCGTGGTCTGGGTCGCGAGTGCCGCGCTCGTGGTCAGTCCGGACCCACTGTCGGCGCGCGTTCGACCCGCCGTCGAGCGTGGCGTGAACGACGCGCTGGAGCGTGCCCGGGTGCGCGCGTCGACGGGCGCGCTGACGGCGGTCGACCGGGCGCTCCTGCGCCTGGCGGTGGCGGCTGGTGTCGTCGCGGGCGCCGTGGTGTCACCGGAAGGAAGCGCCGTGCTGGCGCACGCCGTGTTCGGGGATGGCTCCGACCTCGACCTGGACCCGTCGTACCTGCGACGGAGCGTGTGGATCCAGGAGCGCGTTCGTGCGCTGGGACCAGGCCGTCACGGTCCCCTGCTGGTCCCGCCGGGTGCCGACGAGCGCCTCTCCCTCGCGTTGCAGCCCGTCTACCTCGACGTCGACGCCGACCGGGTGCGCGTCGGCCACCCACGCATCGCCTTCGCGGCTCCCGACGCCGCGCGGGTGATCACGATCGTGCCCGTGGGGCGGCTGCGCTTCGTGGTCCCCGACAACCTCGTCGGTGCCCTCCAGACCCGGCCGTTCGCCGCCTGGGCGACCTGGCCGCGAGAACCCTGACCGCTCACGGAACCCGCCGCCCCATTCGCGGTCCGTGCGGTGCAGACCTCCACCCTGCATCCCTCGGCCGGCCCATGTGCCCTCCTCGCATCCCGCTCGAGGTGCTCCTCGCGCCGACGGCCACGTGGCCCCTCGACGAGGCGTGTGTCGCGGTGCTCGCCGAAGCGGCCGCGTACACGCTGTGGGTGACGCTGGAGCGCCTCGGCGCGCCGCGTGGGCTGCGGCTTCCCGTGCTGGCGGCGCTGGTCGCGGGTCCGCTCGTCATGGCGGTGGGGTCGAGCACCGCTGCGTATGAGCCCTTCGTGCGCACGGTCCTCGCTGCTGTGGCGGCGTCAGCGGTGTGCCTGGTGGGGGCGCCGGCGCTCGCCCGACGTCGACAGGGCCGGGTGACGCTGGCGGGGTGGCTGGTCGTGCCGCTTGTCGCCATCGCGTGGACAGGGCTCGGCTTCGCGGGGTGGGTCGACGACCTGGCCCACCACCTCGCGAGGGTCGACGCGCGCCATGAGCTCTGGGCGCGCGTCGTCGAGGCGGGGACGCGGTGGCTGGCGTCGTTGTGGGTGGCCCTGGGCCTGATCGTCGGAGCGACGGCGTTCCGGCCGGCGGTCGCGTGTCGCGCGACCTCGGTGCGCCTGGCAGGGGTCGGTGCGCTCCTGGTGTGCGTGGGGGGTGTGGTCGAGGCGCACCGCATCGTCGGCCTCGCGTGGTGGTCCGACCAGTGGTCAGCGGCGGTCTCAGCCTGGGCATTCCGCGAGCGCATGCTCTGGGCCGCCGTCGGGGTGGCGGCGTGGACGGCGGTGCGTGCCCGGCGCGCGGGACCACTGCGCCACGGAGATGGCCCACGCGTCGTGGCCGCGATGGTGGTGTTGGGGGCGCTGGTGGCCGGATCGGGTGGGGTCGCCGTCCAGGCGCTCGCGCGGGCCGTCGCCGAGGGCGATGTAGCCCGCATGCTGGCGGCGCCGCGGTGCCCCCAGGCGCGGTGTGAGGGTGGCGTACGCGCGTTCGCACCCATGGCTGCGTACCCCGTGTTCGGACCGTCGCTGGCGGTGATCGAGGTGCGTGTGACGGGGATCGGGATCCCGCAGCCCGGCGACCCGGAGGTGCCGCGGTGCGGGTTCCGAGCGGGGGCCATGTAGCGCGCGCCATGGGGATCGGGGGCGGTGGCGTGCGCACACCGGGCCGGTCGCGGGGATGGACGTGGGGCGTCGCGTGTGCGTTTCGGCTCTCAGCGATCGGATGGTGCCGGAGTCGGTTGGCGCCGTCGGTGGCATGGGTGTGTGTCGTCGGGTTGCAGAGGCCGGGTGCAGATGCTCACACCGACCCGAGGTGCGGCGACCTGATTTCAGGACGGGCATTGGTCGGTGAGCACTGGTTGTCGTACTGTGGCGTTCGGCAAGTGTGATCACCTGGAGCGTCGGCGTCACGCTCCATGCGGAAGCCCTGAGGAGGCCCCTTGCGCAGCACCCGGCTCTGCCTCTGGCTCATTGGCGTGTGCTTCTTGCTTGGAGCATCGTTCCCAGTGCGCCAAGGAATGACCATTGCCGAAGGCGCCGCCGACTGTGGTGTCTCCCAGGCGGCATTCGTCGACGCGAATTCACCGATCATCCGACACGGCGACGGAGGTGCCTACGTCCTATATGGATTCTACTTCGTATGTCCGCCCACAGTTCACGTTTGGAAGGTATCCCAACAGTGGGATGTGCGACGTCCGCTCGATCCACCGGTTCCCACGGTGGCGCAGTTGGAGCGACTGGTGGCTTCGGGAGCAGTGTTCGCGACAGTGAACGAGGCCGACCGTGAAGAAGTGCTGTATCTCAGCAACGTCGCGGGACAGCATTTCGGCCACATCGGACCGAACAACGATGTGTATTGGTGGGGAGTTCGGGGAGGAGCGAGCTCGATTCGGATCGGACTTTGGCAGCACAACCGCCCCGAACCCAAGGGAATGTGCAATTGCCGCGTTCGGTAGACGATATCGAAGCGAGTACGCGCGAGCTGGTGGATGAGTACCACCGGTCTCTGGCATCGGAAGACGGCGTTTCCCGGTCGCGCGTAGAGTTCGTCGCGAGCGTCTTGATCTCGGAGGCATACGCGTCAGCGCAGTTACCTGCGCGGGAGTGCCTGACCCAGCTGCATCTGGTGATGGCGAGCGTGTGCGAGACGGGCAGGCGGCGTGGCGATGAGCTGGTTCAGCTTCGAATGGCAGAGCGGACGGCGCAAGGCGACCCCACATTGTCCGCCATGGTGACGTCCCGTATCGACCAGTGGTATGGGTCACCCAGAGCCTTTTTGAGCTATGCACGAGAGGATGTTGCCGCGGTAACCACCATTGTCGAGGTGCTCTCTGCGGCTGGCATCGACGTCACGTGGGACCAGGGGTTCGGTCTGGGAGATCTGTCTGCGGAGATCCTGAGGCACATGGCCTGGGTAGCGTTCGAGGACGTGCTCCAGCCATGGGACGCCGTTCAAGAGAGTCTTGCCACCATGGTGGCGGAAGCGGTGCGATGCCATGGTTACTACTTGGTCTGTTGGTCAGCTTCGTACGCTGCGAAGCAGTGGACCATGTTCGAGCTCGCGGAGGTCGCGACGCGGTGTGACCGGCTGGCCAGGCAGTCTGGGCCCAGCGTAGCGACAGTGTTCCTCAACCTCGACGGGTCGGCCGTTCCGGAGAGGTTCCGGAGCGAAGTGTATGTCGATTGTGGTGAAACGTCGGCTTGGCGGTCCAATCTGCCGGATGTACTGCGACGGCGTCGGTAGGCGGTGCCGGCCGCGGTGAGGTCCGCCCCGCCCACCCCCTCTGCCCGCGCCAGGATATCCGCGCGGCCATGGACGACGAGCAGCCCGACCCGCCCACCTACCGTGAGCTCCCGGTCCCGCCGGCGGCGGTGGGGATGCGGCTGGACCGGTTCCTCGCCCTGCGGTTCCGCGACCGGTCGCGCACCGAGCTCGCCCGGGGGATCCGGCTGGGGCAGGTGACCGACGCGCTGGGCAAGGCGCTGAGGGCGTCCACGACGATGCGCGCCGACGACGTCCTGCACCTGTACCTGCCCGAGATCGCGCCCGGCGCACCCCCGCCGCCGTTTCCGCCCATCGTCTACGAGGACGACCGCGTGGTGGCCGTCGACAAGCCCGCGGGGCTGATGGCCCACCCGTCGGGCACCCGGTACGTCTACGCGCTCATCGGCATGGCCAAGGCGCGGTGGCCCGACGACCGCATCGACCTCGTCCACCGCCTGGACATGGACACGTCCGGCCTCAACCTCATCACCAAGGACCTCGAGGCCAACCGCTGGCTCAAGGCCCGGCTGCACGACGACGGCTCGGTCAAGGCCTACCTGGCGATCGCCAAGGGCGTGCCGGACTGGGACGAGCGCACGATCGACGCGCCGCTCGGGCCGGCCGACGGGCCGATCCGCATCCAGGTCGCCGTGCGCGACGACGGGCTGCCGTCCCGCACCCACGCCACCGTGGTCGCGCGGCACCCGACCGCGCCGCTCACGCTGGTGCACTGCCGCATCTTCACCGGACGCACCCACCAGATCCGCGTGCACCTGGCGTCCGTCGGCCTGCCGCTGCTGGGGGACGTGCTCTACGGCCTGCCCGTCGACGTGGCCCTCGGCATCCGGGAGCAGGGCATGACCGAGGAGGCGCTGGCGGTGACGGGCGCACCCCGCCACGCGCTGCACGCCGCCCACCTGAGCCTGCCCCACCCCGACGGCGGTCTGCTCGACCTGCACAGCCCGCTGCCCGCCGACCTCCAGCGCTGGTGGGACCACCCCGAGGAGCTCCCGTGGAACGGCGCCTGACGGCTCCCCCGCCCTGGGTGCTGGGGCTGCTCGCCGCGCTCGTGGTGGTCGCGGCGCGCTGGGTGGCGGTGTGGGCCGGTCACGGCGGCGTGATCGACGACGAAGAGGGCGTGGTGCCGGCGGTCGCCCAGCTGCTGCACTACGGGTCGGTCCGCGACGCCTTCGGGCTGCAGTTCCGCGGCTGGTGCGGCGGGTGCACGCTCGAGGCGGTGCAGGCGCGGGCGCTGTTCCGCGTGCTGCCGGACACGGTGACCACGTGGCGCTGGGTGCCGATCGGCTACGACGCGATCCTGGCGCTGTCGGTGTGGTGGCTGGTGCGGCGGGCGGCGGGCACCCGGGCGGCGTGGGTGGCGACGGCGCTGCTGGCGTGGCCGCTGCCGGCGTTGGACGGGCTGATGCTCCACGCGTGGGGCAACCACCTCGAAGCGACCGCGCTCGCGCTGGCGAGCCTTGCGTGCCTCGCCCACGGCCGGGTGGTGGGTGCGGGTCTGCTGGCCGCGCTGGCGACGTGGGTGGTGCCGACCGGTGCACCGCTCGTGCTGGCGGCGGTGCCGTGGCTCGCCCTGCAGCGGCGCGGGCGTGATCTCGCCCTCTGGACGCTGGCCGCCGCGGCGGTCGTGCCCGTGTGGGTGGCCGAGGGCCTCTGGGCGAACACGAACGTCCTCGACCTGGTCGACGGGACCGCGACCCTGGGCTCGGGAGGGCTCGCGCTCGGCAGTCGGCTGGCGTCGCTGGTGGCGCCCGGGCAGCTCGGTCACCTCTTCGCCAGAGGCGACGTGCCCTGGCTCGCACTGGGGGTGGTGGGCACCGCCGTGCCGATGGCAGTGCGCGCGGTGAGCGCCGGAGGGGAGGACGGTCTGACGGAGTCGGCGTCCGTGGCGCGGCTCGCCGCGTGGGCCGGCGCCCTGTGGCTGGGCGCCTACCTGGTCGGGCCCGCCACGCTCAACGTGCTGCCGGCCGACGGCGTCGCGGCGCCGTTCGACCTGCGGTACGCCACGCCCCTGCTCGTGCTGGCGGTGGCGCTGACGGCGATGGGGGCGGGGCGCGTCCGACCGGTGTGGGCTGCGGTCGTCGTGGCCGCGTGGCTCGCGCCGGCCATCGTGACGTGGACGATGCCGCTCCCGACGATCCCGGGTGCGTCCCCCGCCGCGCGCTGGGACCGGCTGCGCTGGTCGGTGTTCACCGACGTGCACCGCCTCCCGCAGGACTGGACGTGCGACCAAGGGCCGTGCGTCGACCTGCTCGCCTTCGCCCGCGGCGCGACCGACATGCGCGCGAACCGCCCCGTGCCCCCGCCGGGCGACGTCGCCGCGTGGGCCGGGCTCGGCGCGAGCTACGGCATCTACCGCGCCGACCTCGCGGGCTCCCCGGACGCGCTCGACGCCCTCGACGCCACCCTCGCCGCGGCCGGCGCGGGTCCGGACGACCGCGCCGTCGCCCTCGCGGAGGCCGCGCGGGTCCCGATGACCGGCGGCGACGGCTGGGGCGACGCCTTCGACCGCGCCGAGGACACCCCCGGCTGGCGCGCCACCGCCTTCGCCCGCGGCGCCCACCTCGACATGGGCCTGTCGCGCTGCCGAAGCCTGCCCTCCGCGCCCGACCCTGTCGTCCGCGCCTACGCCCGTGGCTGCGGGATGGCCGCCTGGCTCACCACCGGCACCCTCCCCACGTTCCCCTGGCCGGCCCCCTACGCCGCCACGGCCTCGCGAAGGCGCCGCCGCCGCCGCCGCCCGCCCCTGGCTCCTCCTGCCCTGACCGCCCCGGAGCGGCCGAGGCAGCCGCTCGCCGCGCGCGGGGAACGCCGGCGCGCGGGGGCGCCGCCGGAACGCAGGTCCGTGCACCACCGCCGCCGCAGCGCCCGGCCGGCCGCCGCGGAGCCGGCCCGCGCGCGCCAGGCGTATGCAGCCTTGCCCAGACGGCCTCCCGCGCCGCGTCGCTGGTGGGCCAGCCGAGGAGGCGGAGCCGACCCCGCGCAGCGCAGCGCGATCCGCCGCTGTCGAACCTCACCAAGAGGGCTCGGCGCGCGGGGCGCTCCGCCACCGCCGGAACGCAGGTCCGTGCACCACCGCCGTGCGCGCCCGAGGCCGCCGAGGGGCCCGCGCGCGCGGGCCGCCCCTGCCGCGGAGCGGAGCCTTCGGCGCGGGGTCGGCGCAGCCGGGCGTATGCAGCACGCCCCCACCGATCACCCGCCCGCCGCGTCGGCCCGTGGGCGTGCGAATCAGCCCGGCGGAGCCGACCCCGCGCGCATCAGCCGGCGCAGCGCAGCCGCGATCCGCCCCATGCGCCCCGCCCGCTCCTCCAACGCAAGAGCCCCAGTGCCTCACGCCGTGAAGCACTGGGGCCCGCATGGGTCCCGAGAGGATTGGGATCGCGCCCCAGCCGCCCCCTCCCAGACGCGGGGGGCGCGACCCTCTCCTGTCGGTGCCGCGGGCCGATGAGCCCGGCGGACACTCCTGGATACGGCTCGCCTTCCGGGGACTTGAGAGAAAAACGCACCGCCCCGGGACCCCGGATCGGGGCCCCCTGTAAGCCCGCGTCCGGTCCCCCGTTCCTCCCCCGCACGCCGCCTGTCGCGGCCACGCGTCGGAGGTCTCCATGTCCCGCCCCACCGTCCTGCTCGCCCTCGTGCTCACCGCGTGCGGCGCAGGGGATCCGGCCGAACCCCGCGCCGCCGAGCCCGCCGACGCCAAGGCCGTCGCCACCCCGGAGCGCTCAGTCGAGGCGGCCGGTCCCGCGCTCGACGCGCCCGCACCGGCGCCCGTCGACCTTCCGCCTGCCGAGGAGCCGGAGATGGCGCGTCCTCTCGTCGCGCTCGGCTACGTGGACGAGGAGGACGACGGCCGCACCGGGGGCGTGGTCGGCGGTGTCGTCGGCAGCAGCCTCGGCGGGGTGGACGGCGGCGGCGCGCACCTCGCCGTCCGACGGGGCGGACGCGCGGACGAGGCCTCCGGGGGTCCGGTCGACCGCCTTCCGCCGATCGAACAGCCGCTCAAGGCCGCCCGCACCGACGACAACGCGGACTTCACCGCGTTCCAGACCTTCCTCGGGACGTGGACCGACCGCGCAGGCTGGGACGCGGTCTGGCAGCGCCTGGACGTGCGTGACCGCGGGTACGTCGAGGTCGTCGACGCGGACGGCGTCCCCGTCCCCGACGTCGAGGTGGTGGTCCGCGCCGGCGGCCGCGTTGTGCACCGCAGCCGCACCTACGGCGACGGCCGCGCTCCGGTCTACCCCCACCTCGACGTGGCCGGCGCCGGCACCGGCGTGGCCACGTCCGTGGCCGTGCGCGATGGCGACGGCTGGGTGGAGCGCCCGTGGACCGGCACGGGACCCCTCGCCGTCACCCTCGACGACGCCGTGCCCGCCACCCGCGCCGTGCCGCTCGACGTCACGTTCGTCCTCGACACGACGGGCTCGATGTCCGACGAGCTCGACCGCATCAAGGCCACGCTGCTGACCGTCACCGACCGGCTCGGGGCGCTCGACCGTCCCGTCGACCTGCGGCTGGGCGCCGTCTTCTACCGCGACCAGGGCGACGACTACGTCACCCGCGCCGTGCCGCTCACCAGCGACGTCCAGCACTTCGTCACCGACCTACGCCGCGTCAGCGCTGGCGGTGGCGGCGACACGGCCGAGTCGCTCAACGCCGGGCTGCGCGTGGCGGTCGACGAGATGGCCTGGCGACCCGGCGCGGCCCACGTCGCGTTCCTCGTCGCCGACGCGCCGCCGCACATGGACTACGCCGACGACGTCCCCTACGGCACCGTCGCCGCCCACGCCGTCGGCCGCGGCGTGCGCATCCACACGGTCGCCGCCAGCGGGCTCGACGCGCTCGGCTCGCTCGTGTTCCGCCAGGTCGCCCAGCTCACGCAGGGCGAGTTCATCTTCATCCAGTACGGCTCGGTCGCCAGCTCGGCCGCCGCCCATGGCGTCAAGGGCGAGCAGCTCGCGAGCAACAACCTCGACCAGATCCTCTACGACCGCATCGCCGCCGAGGTGGACGGCTGGCGGCGGTGACCGCGCGCTACTCGGCGGCGTCGGGCGGCGCGAGCTCGGACGCCTGGAGCTCCTCCATCACCTTGGCGCCGAGCTGCATGCCCCACGTGCGGCCGGCGTCCATCGACTCGGCCTGGATCTGGGCGGACGTGTCCGCGAGCTTGCGACCCGTGGGGGACTTGTAGAACGCCTGGAGCTTCTTGAGCTCGCCGAGGGTGAAGTGCGACGCGTAGATCGGCACCAGCAGGTCGATGAACGACTCGCCGTCGACCTTGGCCGTGAACTTGTCCCAGAAGGCGTCGGGCACCTGGGGCGCCACCGCCTTCATGCTCTCCACCATGCGCGGCAGGCTCTCCATCACCGTGGCGTCGGCGTGCATCAGGTGCAGGAGCTCCCGCGCGGCGACGGTCTCCTTGGACGCGTCGGGCGTGCCGGCGAAGGCCGTGGTCGACAGGACGAGCGACAGACCGAGGACGAGGTGCTTCACGGGGCCTCCGAGCCGCGGGCCGGCAGGTCGGCGTGCGGCGGCCCGGAGGGTGTAGCACGGCGTCAGCGGGCGTTGCGGACGGGCGCGCTCCCCGCGCCGTAGGCGGTCCACAGGTCGACGTCACCGAGCACGTAGGGGATCTCCTCGGCGTCGATCTCCGCCTCGTCGCCCGGCTTGAGCCGCTTCTCGTCGAGCGTGGCCGGGGCCCAGGCGACGGGCTCGCCGTCGGTGGTCCACCCGACGAACACCGCCTGCTCCACCACCAGCGGGTGGTCGGCGATGTTGCGCAGCACGCCGGTGAGCACGGTCTTGCCGCCGCGCTCGACCTGGCGGATGTGGTGGGTGCCCAGGGCGACGAGGCGGTCGGTGCCGGTGGCGGGCCGCGGCGTCTCGGCGAGGATCTCGACGTTGTCGAAGTCCTCGTGGCCCATGTCGACCAGGATGGGGATCTCGGTGCCGGGCAGCAGCGGGTCGAGCATGCCCGGGTAGGTCAGGTCGCCCTTGGGCACGCCATCCTTGAAGAACGTGGCCCGCAGCACGGGCTGGCTGATCGGGTAGCGCTCCAGGTTGCGGAACGACTGCAGCGCGAACCGCCGGCCGTCGGCGGTGGTGCCGAGCTGCTGGTGGACGAGCTGGAAGTCGGGCGTGTTGTCGACGGGGCGGGGCGGGTTGATCGGCCGGTCGGCGGGCACCGGAGGCGCGTCGACACCGCGCACCGCCCGATCCGGGACCGGCGCGATCCACCACAGCAGGCCGCCCAGCGCCACGGCGCTCGCCCCGGCGACGACGATCCAGGCGCGACGCTGGTCCCCGCCGGCGGCCCGCGCAGGGGCCGGCGTGGCCCCGCCGGTGGCGACGAACACCGTGTCGCACTGACGGCAGCGCCAGCTGGACCCGGGCTGGGGGGCGAGGTCCCGCGAGCCGCACGCGGGGCAGTGGACGTCGGACACGGTCACCTCGGGGTGGGGATGGGGGCCAGGCCGGTGTCGCCCGGGTCGCCGAAGCATCGGATGCGCGCGGCGTCGTCGCCTTGGATGCACGCGAGCGTGGCGGCCGAGCAGTACACGCCCTCGTAGGCCCGCATCGGCCGCGCGTTCACGCCGCCGCAGGTGGGCTCGGGCAGCGCCTCGGGACGGAAGTCGCAGGTGCGGGCGTCTTCGAGCGCCTGGCGCCGGGCACCGGCCTGCCGCAGCGTGCACTCGGCCTCGGTGACGCAGGCAGCGGCGAGCAGGGCGGGGATGGCGACGACGGCAGCGCGCATGTCGGCCTCTACGCTCCCACGACCGTGGCGGCCAGGGCCCGGCTCACGACGGCGTGGGGGGGCCGCTGGCGGCGCGCGCGGCGTCCTCGTCGGCCTCCACGGCCGGCAGCACCACCCAGCGCGCCCACGCGAGCTCGCCGGCGACCTGCACCCCCATCATCGCGTACTGGAGCGGCCCGGAGACGAACAGCCACACGTCGCGGTCCTGGCCGGCCGACCACGCGGTCAGCGCGGCGTGGAGCACGAGGTTGGCGACGAAGCGCCAGGCGAGGCCGTCGAAGAACGTCAGCTGGAGGGGATGGAGGTCGACCTCCGGATCCTGCTCCCGCAGCGCCGCCACCACCAGGTTGGTGCCGCGGAGCTGTCCGCCCGCCACCAGCGCGGCGAAGACCGCATCGCCCAGCACCGGGCTGAACAGCACGAAGCGCGGGTCGTCGCTGGCGAGCGACAGGCCGCCGAGCACCGCCACCATCCCGCCCGTGAACACCGCCATCCGGCTCCACCGGCCCTGAGACCAGCGTGTCCACGCCAGCTCGACCGCGGCGAGCACCATGCCGGCCGCCACCGCGGCGCGCAGGCCGTAGCGATCCTCGAGGACGTAGAACGCGACCAGCGGCGCGAGCGCGAACAGCAGCTGCATCAGCAGCCCGGTCCCTGGGCGCAGTCGGCGGGGGGGCAGCTCGACAACGTGCCGAGCGTGCCGGACAGCGCGCGCAGCGCCGTGCGCAGGCCCTCCTCGAGGACCGGGTGGTAGAACGGGCGCGACAGGGCGTCCTGGACCGTGAGCCCGTCGGCGATCGCCCACGCCAGCAGGTGGGCGAGGTGCTCCATCTCGGGGCCGAACAGCGTGGCGCCCAGCAGCCTGCCCGTCTCGGTGTCGGCGTAGATCCGCCCGATGCCGGCGTTGCGGCCCATCACGCGGGCCCGGCCCTGGTCGCCGTAGTCCACCTCGCCGACGGCCGTGCGCGCGCAGTCGCGGTCCTTCCAGCGCACGCCGACGAAGGCGATCTGCGGGTCGGTGAAGGCCACGGCGATCGGCACGCGGCGGTCGCCGGGGGTGACGTCGGGGAACCGGGCGGCGTTGGCGCCGGCGATGCTGCCCTCGTCGGCGGCCTCGTGCAGCAGCGGCCGGTGCTGGTCGACGTCGCCGGCGAGGAACACCGGCAGATCGGCGACCTGGCACGTGGCCGGGTCGAAGGGCGGCAGGCCGCGCCGATCGAGGTCGACGCCCAGCGTGTGCAGGCCCAGGTCGGCGACGTTCGGGACCCGACCCGCGGCGGCGAGGATGCGGTCGACGCGGCGGGTGTGGGCGGTGCCGTCGGCGTCGGTCCACGACAGCTTCACGCCGTCGCCGTCGGGCACGGCAGCGTCGAGGGTGCTGCCGAGGTGCAGCGGCAGGTCCGCGCCGATCACCGCCCGGGCGCTCGCCATCACGGCGGGGTCGTCGATGCCGGCGAGCGCGTCGAACGGATCGAGCACCACCACGTCCACGCCGAGGTGGGCGAGGGCCTGGCCGAGCTCGAGGCCGATGATGCCGGCGCCCAGCACGGCGACGCTGCCGGGCAGGTCGGGCAGCTCGAAGAGGCTGTCGTTGACCAGCACCTTGTCGGCGACCGCGTCCAGGCCCTTCGGGATGCGGGGCGACGAGCCGGTGGCGATCACGACGGCGTCGGCGGTGACGGTGCCCACGCCCTCCACCTCGACGGTGGTGGGGCCGGTCAGGCGGGCCCTGCCGCGCAACAGCCGGTCGGACGGCAGCGCCAGCGTGTCGCGGACGACGAACCCGGCGAAGCGGTCGCGTTCGGCCCGCACCCGCGCCAGCACGGCGGGGCCGTCGACGCGGACGTCGCCGGTGTGCACGCCGAAGCGGGCGGTGCGGCGGGCGTGGTGGGCGGCGTCCGCGGCGGCGATGAGGAGCTTGGACGGCATGCATCCGACGCGCGCGCACGTGGTGCCGAGGGGGCCCGGGTCGACGAGGAGCCAGTCCTTGCCGGCCTTGTCGACCTCACGACGCGCGTTGAGCCCGGCGGTGCCGGCCCCGAGGATGACGACGTCGGTGTGGCGGCTCACGGCGCTTCCTTCGGCGCCAGCGCGGTGAGCGCCTGGAGCAGGTCGCTGCCGGCGTACAGCCGCGTGCCGTCGGGCGCGAACACCATCAGCCACGGCAGGCCGCCGCCCCGCTCCACCAGCGCGGCCGCGGGGGCGCCCATCGAGTCGGCGACCGTGCGCCCGGGGAGCACGACGGCGCGGACGGCCACGTCGGGCCGCACGGCCAGCGTGCGCTTGAGGAAGTGCTCGGCCTCGTGGCAGGGCCCGCACCACTCGGCGCCGACGTCGACGATCGTGTAGTGGCCGGCGACCCGGATCGCGTCGAGGTCGACGGCCTCGCCCGTGGACACGATGCGGGCGTCGAGGCCGGCCGTGTCCTGCCACAGGCCCGGTGAGGGCCGGGGGGCGGAGACGGCACACGAACGCACCTGCGCGATGTCGATCGGGTGCAGTCCGAGCGTGCGCAGCGGCTCGGCGAGCGCGTCGCGGGGCACGGTGCCGTCGGTGGTGACGCACAGGGCGTCGTGGCGGTGGGCGACCTCGATGGCCGTGACGCCGCCCACCTTCTCCAGCGCGGCCTCGGCGCGCGCGGCGCAGCCGTTGCAGGTCATGTCGGGCACGCGCACGCCGAAGTAGACCGGCGGCTCGGCGTGGGCCGTCGCGAGCAGGGCGGTGAGCAGGGTCGGCAGGGCAGGGATCACGGGGCCACCGTGGCGCGGCCTCAGCGGAGCACGGCCCGGAGCTGCCGCATGCGTCCGACCGGCGTGCCGTCGACCGTCCACAGGGCGCCGACCTCCTCGGCATAGCCGTTCCCGGCCCAGGTGGTCAGCCCGTGGAAGCACCACGGTGCGTCATCGGCCACCGCGGGGGGCGGGGCGAGGAAGTCGAGGGTGAGCTCCATCGTGGTGGCGATGGCGGGGCCGGCGATCGCCACGACCACCGCCGGCGGCCACGCGTCGAGCAGGGCGGCCACCGTCGGCGCGGTGGGGCGGGCCCCGTCCGCGAAGCGCACCCAGCCACCGAGCTCTCCGCGCGCCGCGCCGCGGTAGGGCAGGTCGCCGATGCCGAAGCGGTAGTCGAGGTGGCGCGTGAACGCGGGTGCCTGGGCGCCGGCGAGGTCGAGGCGCCGCATGGCGTCGACGTCGGGCAGCGGCGGCATGGGCACGGTGTCGAGCGATGGACCCGCGCGGTCGGCGGCGCAGGTGGCCAGCGCGTGCACGCACGGCACGCCGTCGGTGAGCACGCGGGCGGTGAGCAGCGTGGCCTTGCTGCCCTGGCGCACCACGTCGACCTCGACGTCGACCCGGCCCGGTCGCACGGGCGCGGCGAGCTGGAGCGTGAGGCTGCGCAGGCGGCGCTCCGGCGCGTCGACCGTGGCCTCGACGGCCTCGGCGAGGAAGGCGGCCACGAGGCCCCCGAACAGGCCGGGCCCCTGCGACCAGGTGGGGTCGGCGCTGCCGTGGAAGCGACCGGGCGCGGTGGGGGACAGGTGGTGGACGTCGTGGAACATCGGGCCTCCGCCGGGTCGGCGCCGGGCGCGTCGTCTACCGGGGCGCAACGTCGCACGGCACGGCCTGGCCGCACACCGCGTCGATCGCAGCGTCGACCTGCGCACGTGCAGCGTCGTCCCCCGCGCCGAGGCGACGGCGACCGAGCGCGTCCAGGCGCGCGCGCAGCGGGCCGGGCGGCGGCACGGGCAACGCGCCGAGCTGGGCGGGCCCCACGCGCAGGTAGCCGCCGGACAGGGCGAGGCCGCCCCACGTCACACGGTACAGCCGCGACGCTGCGGCGCTGTGCACCCACGCCGCGAGCCACGGCACGTCGTCGGGCGTCGCGGGCACCACGAGCACCGTCGACTTCGCCCCCACCCAGCCGCCGTCGACGTCGGCGAACGCCTCCAGCGTGCGGGTGAGGCCTGCGACGACGAGCTTGGGGGCGTGGGCCTGGGCGCGACGGGTGGGGGACAGCGCCGCGACCGCCACCACCGGGCGCCGCACGCTCCGGCCGAGGTAGCGCAGGGCCGCGTCGGCCCAGTGGACCGTCCACGGGTCGATGGTGCCGCTGTTGGCGACCGGCAGGTGGTCGGCGTCCGGCGCGCCCGACGTCAGGTGCGGGACCCACGCATAGGCCTCGGCGACGGTGGCGGCGCCGGTGACGGCGGCGACGTCGCGCAGGCGCGGCCAGCCCGCCGTGGCCTGCACCAGGGCGCGGTCGGCCGCGTCGTCGGCCAGAGGCCACGGGTCGCCCCCGACGGGCAGGCGGTCGTCGGGCCGACCCGGCACCGACACGACGCCGACGGCGCGGGCGTCGACCCCGAGGTCCGCGTCGCGCAGGTCGAGCAGGTCGACGACGGCGCGGGTGCCGTGGAGCAGGGCGCGCACCGCGGTGGCGTAGGGGGCCGACGCGACGCGGTCGGGCACGAGCACCGCCACCACCCCGTCCGGCGCCAGCGCGACGCAGCGCTCCACGAACGGGCAGCACAGGTCCCAGTTGCCGCGGGCCGTGGCGAAGCGCGCGGCGATCGCGCGGCGGGCGTGGGGGTCGTGGGCCGCCATGCGCGCGCTGTCGACCCACGGCGGGTTCGCGAGCACGACGTCGACGGCGGGTCCGGGATCGTCGCGCAGGGCGTCCGCGGCGCGCACGACGTCGTGCAGCGCGTGGGCGTCGACGCCGCAGGCCAGGGCCAGCGCACGGCGCGCGATCGCGACGGCGCGGGCGTCGACGTCGGTGCCGCGCAGGCAGGCGCGCACCACGTCGGCGCGGGCGGCGGCCGTCGTGGCGCCGGCCCGGTCCCACAGGACGCGCGCTGCGGCGAGGAGCAGGGCGCCGCCACCGCAGGCCGGATCCAGCACGGTGGGCAGGCCAGGCCGGTGCGCGAGCGCGGCCTCCGCCAGCGCGCGGGCAGCGGGGGCGGGGGTGTAGACGACGCCGTGGACGGCGGCCGCCTCGGGGTCGGTGGCGCGGCGGCGCAGCGCGTGCAGGTGGCCGAGCCACGACGGATCCGGCGTGGTCGTCGGGTCGACGCCCCACGTCGGATCGGGACGCCCGCCTGCGATCCACGCGGCCACCCCGTCGACGAGCGCGTCGTCGTCGATCGGCAGGCGTGCGAGGTGTTCGAGGATCGTCGGCACCGGCCCTGCCAAGTCCTTGTCGAACCTTGTGGAACCGCTCACCTGGCAGCGGGTGGCGGTATTGACCGGGAGGGGTCGGACCGCCTATACATGCCCGACGCCCGGCCGTCTGCCCGGCCGATGCGGGCTCGTGGGTCCGGATCGGCGAACGACGGTCACTTCGGAGCTTCCATGCATCGCGCTGTCCCCCCGTTCCTCCTCGCCCTGCTCGCTGCCGGTTGCACGCCGCAGAACGTCGAGGTCACGGCCGGCGACTACACCGCCTTCCTCGCCGCCACCAACTCGCTCACCGTCGCCCGCGAAGCGGTCAACTTCGACGAGTTCGCGGACTACTACACGGTGGACTGCCGCGAGTTCGAGACGGCCCGCAACCGCGCCGAGAACGAGGCGCTGCGCCTGCCCGACCACCTCAAGATCTGCGAGAACGCCGACTGGCCGCCGCTCCACGAGGCCTGGATCGAGCAGAACGGCTACCACGTCGTCTCCGATCCGCTCGAGCCCTGGCGCGGTGAGGCCGTCGTCACGTCCGAGGGCGACGTCCAGCTCACGTTCCACCAGCGCCTCCCCGGCGGCGACGACTTCCGCTTCGCGGTCGTGATCGACCCGAACTTCGCGCCGCGCACCTGCGTGCAGAAGGAGGACGGCACCGGCGTCGAGTTCCAGCCGGTCGACGGCGACTGGCTCGAGCACTGGTCCGAGGGCCTGCCCGCCGGCACGCGCCGCTACTTCATCAACTCGGGCGCCTACCAGTTCAACCCCACCGACACCGACGGTCAGCGCTGGTTCCTGCCGCTCGAGTGGCAGGCCGCCTTCGCCCAGGGCCAGTTCGCCGACGACACGATGCGGGCCCGCCCCACGCGCTACGCCAAGCCCGAGGCCTACATCCGCAACGAGAGCGCGTTCGACGAGAACGGCGCGGTCACCGACGAGGACCTGCTCTGGTGCGAGTTCGACCTCGGCGACGACGCCGTCGAGTCGATCTGCATGGAGAACCGGATCAACCAGGCCACCGACATCTCTGACGAGGTCGCGAGCGAGATGGCGCTGGTGGGCGTCACCGCGCCCAACGGCCTGCCGAGCCCGGCGCCGATCGTCGAAGACAACCGCTGGCGCGTGCCCGACGGCAAGTTCGCCGGCTTCGACGGCTGGACCGGTCTGAACTACTCCTGGATCGAGTTCGACCCCGGCTTCGACCTGGCGGTCGGCGGCTCCGCCACCGGCACGTTCAACCTGTTCTTCGACGGCACCGACTCGCAGTCGCGGTTCTACGTGCGCGGCACGTTCAACGTGAAGAAGTTCAAGAAGGACCTCTGGACCACGGACTTCCTGCCGCCGATCAAGCTCGCCGAGAACAACACCAACCTCTGCGGCGTGCAGTACGGCGACGGCGCCGACGAGTAGGCGCGCGACGGGCCGGCGCCGCGTCCCGCGCGGTCCCGCACCTGCCGTCGGCCTTCAGTCGTCCTGCGTCTGGCCCACCGCGAAGCGGTAGAGGGCCCGCACGCCCAGGAAGCTGCCCACGCCCAGCCCGACGGCCACGCCGAGGCCGGGCAGGGCGCCCATGCCCGCGCCCAGCGTCGACAGGCCCATGCCCAGGGCGATGAGCGGCGCCTTGCCTGCGGGGGCGAGCACGGCCACGGCCGACACGGGCACGCCCACGGCGGCGAGGCGCGCGGCGAGCTCGGCGGTCCACGCGAGGCGCGCGTCCTCGACGTCGTCGTCGGGGCCGGAGTCGTCCATCGTGCCGTGACCGAAGGCGTCGGCGATGGTCTGCTCGATCGCGAGCACCTGGTCGTCGCGCACGAGCATGAGCGCCGCGAGCGCGCGCACCTGCCGGCGCTCGGTCACGTCGTACTTGCCGTCGGCGTGGCCGAGCACGACCATGTCGGTCAGCAGCGTGAACCGCAGGTCGGAGTCGCGCAGGGCGTACAGCTGCTCGCGCATGTCCCCGCTGTCCGGGCGCCTGCACGCGTCGACGATCTCGTCGGCGACGCTGGGGGCGAGCGCGAGGCGGCGGCACAGGTCGCGCATCGCGCGCAGCTCGTCCGCGGTGACCACGTCGTCGGCCGTCACGATGGCGCCGACGAGGCGCGCGTAGGTGCGGCGCGCCTCGAGGGACTCGTACATCGCGGGGTGATCGTCGTGCGGGTAGGTCGACGCGGAGGACATGTGCCAGCTCTCCGGGGGGGAACGGCCGGTTCGGTGCACCGACCATACATCGTGCGGACGGGTCGGCACTTCATGGTTTCATGCCGGTTCCGCGCAGAAAACGTTGTCGGGGCGCGCGCGTGGCTGCGGTGTTCGGTACCGGTCCGGCGCGGCGGCGGGTGGGGGCGCCGCAGGGCGCGACGCCCGCTGTGACGACGTGGGCGGCGGTCGCGCACCGCGCGTGGGTTACGCGTCGGGGGTGTACGGGAGCGCCGATGTCCACCAGCGAGACCACCCGTCATCGCAGCACGCTCGGCGCCACGTTCGCGGGCATCTTCGACCGCGTTGGCGCGTCGGGTGGCGTGGCGCTGGATCCGGCCGTGCGCCTGGACGGCAAGACCGTGCTGGTCACCGGGGCCAGCCGTGGGCTGGGTCTCGCGGTGTCCAAGCAGCTCGCCGGCCTGGGCGCCGACGTGATCATGGCCTGTCGCAGCCGCGTGGAGGAGGCGCCCGCCGAGGTGCGTGCCGCGTCGGGCTCGGAGCGTGTGTCGTCGCTGCACGTCGACCTCGCCGACTTCGCCAGCGTCGACGCGTTCTGCGACGCCCTGCGCGACCGCGGCGTGGTGCTCGACGTGCTGGTGTGCAACGCCGGCGTGGTGCCGGTGCGGTCGCGGACCACGTCCGTGGGCCTCGACGTGATGTTCCACGTCAACTTCCTCGCCAACGTCTACCTGGTCGACCGGTTGCTGGCGCAGGGCACGCTCGCCCCGCGCGCGCGGCCTCCGGCGCCCCGCATCGTGGTGGTGGGCAGCGAGTCCCACCGGTCGGCGCCGCCCATCGACCACGACCACCTGGGCGAGCCCCCCACGTACGGCCCGAGCACGGTGGTCGCCGAGTACGGCAAGACCAAGCTGCTGCTGCACACGTGGGTCTGCGCGCTGCGTCGTCGGCTCGACGCGCCCGTCGACGAGGGCGGTCCGCGCATCGCGGTGCACCACCTGTGCCCGGGGGCGATCGACTCGTCGATCGCGCGGGAGGCGCCCCCGCTGCTGGGGGCGCTGCTCAAGCCGGTCACCCGCCTGTTCTTCCAGGCCCCCGACGTCGCCGCGCGGCCCGTGGTGTGGCTGGCGGCGTCACCCGAGCTCGATGGCAGCACCGGCTGCTACCTGCACCTGCGCGCCCGCAAGGACCCCTCCCAGGCTGCGGACGACCCCGAGGAGGGGCGTCGGCTCTGGGACGAGGCCCACGCGATCCTGGCACGCGTCCACCCCAAGGAGGCCTGATGTTCGGTGCGCCCACCCCCGAGGAGGCCCGTCAGCGGGTGATCGACGGCACGTCGTGGGAGGAGTTCTGCGAGCTGCTCAAGGCGGCAGGGAGCGTGCTGCAGCGGCCCGGCTCCCCCGACGACGCGTTCACGCGCGCCGAGGGCGTCCGCTACCTCACCCGACTCACGCGCGCGGCGCTCCAGGCGTTCGTCGAGCACAACGACCCGATGGCGCCCGTGCTCCAGCGCATGGTGCACGAGACGGCGAAGATGGGGGCCGACAACCCCGACAACTACTACGAGAACGCCGCCGTCGACGGGCGGCAGACCTACCGGCTCCACGGCACCCGGGGCACCGTGCACTACCTCGAGCTCGCCACACAGAAGGGCAGCTACGGCCAGTCGCGCGGCATGCCGCCCACCGGCCACCTCGACGCCCGCGACATGCTGGTGGGCGCCGACGGCCGCGTCGAGATCGTGCTGTCGTGCGACGACCCCGGGCCCGGCGTGAACTGGCTGCCGATGGAGCCCGACACCGGCACGCTCATCGTGCGCCAGAGCCGCCTGGACCCCGCCACCGAGACGCTCGCCCGCCTCACGCTGGAGCGGGTGGGCGGCGACGGCCGACCGACGCCGCTCGACGCCGAGCGCATCGACGCCGGGCTGCGTCAGGCTGGCATGCTGGTGGGCGGTGCGGCGATGATCTTCGCCGACTGGGCCGAGGGCTTCACCCGCCACGTCAACCGCCTGCCGCGCTTCGATCCGGCCACGAGCAACGCGATGGGCGGGGTGCCCGAGATCGCCTACTACCACTCGTATTGGCGTTTGGCGGCCGACGAGGCGCTGGTGATCACCGCGGTGCCGCCCCCGTGTGACCACTGGAACTTCCAGCTGAACAACCACTGGATGGAGTCGCTCGACTACCGGTACGACCGCATCCACGTCAACAGCAAGACCGCCGCCTACGAGCCCGACGGCTCGCTGCGGATCGTCGTCGCCCACGACGATCCCGGCCACCCCAACTGGATCCGCACCGTCGGCCACACGCAGGGCACGATGTGCTTCCGGTGGGTGCGGCCGGAAGGGCCGGGCGAACCGCCTGAGCCGACGTGCGCCGTGGTCCGGCTCGACGCGATTCGTCCGTAGATTCGACACCTGCATTCCCTGGCGTTATCGCCATGGTGATTCCTGGAGGAATGCAGATGAATCGGGACGCCCGCACCATGATTCTGGAGCGCATCGAGCTGCTCCGTCGCGAGCTCGACGTGCTCACCGCCCTCGTCACCGCTGCCGCAGCGATCGACGCCCCGCCGAAGATGCCGGCCCTGCCCGCGGCTGTCGCGGCGCCTGCGCCTGCCCCGGCTCCCGCGCCGGCCCCCGCTGCCGCGCCGTCGGCCGCGCCCAAGGCGCCGAAGGCGGCCAAGCCCGCCCCGAAGCCCACGGTGGATCCTGCCGATCTGACGATCGGGCCGGCCGAGGCGGCCGCCCTGCTCGACATCGCGCGGCAGACGATCGACCGGCGCATCAAGGCCGGCCACACCACCGGCCCCGGCGCCCCGATCGACGTGTCGGGTGGCGACGTCCGGTCCCGCTGGCGCTGGGCCTCGGAAGACGACGTCAAGGCCTGGTGGGCTCACGTCAAGTAGGCGCTGACGGCGTCCACCGCGTCGGCGGTGGGGTCGTCGGGTCCCGGCGGGCGGCGCGTCGCGCCTCCTGCCGGCGGCGGCGTGGTGCGCACGATTGTGCACACCCCCGCGGCGGCCCTGGCCGTCGACTGCGCAGTCCCGAATGCCCAATTCGGGTGTGATCTGGGTGTTTCGACCGAAATGTCGCGCGTACGTAGACGTTTCGTCGTCGCTGCGACGCCGTGCGTTTTCGCACAACGGGGCCCGCGGCGTGGCGGATGAGCGCCGTTCGGTCGACTGTCGCGCGACTTCGGACAGCCGCGTGCGGACTGCGATGCGGTCGGCGGTTAGGCGGAGGCGTCCTGCGGGGTGAGCGCCGTTGTCCGATCGGGTGACCTCTCGAGCCTATGCGCGGCCGCATCGACCCGCGCCGGTGCGTGCGCTCAATGCGCTCTGGGGCGCGACGGGTCGCTGGGGTCGGGTCTCGCTCGACGTCGACGACCTGCTCGAAGCCGCCGTGAACGCCGAGCGGCTGGAGGACCTGGGGCCCGAGGCGTGGCGTGAGCCGCTGGAACACCTGGTGGCGGCCATCGACGCTGAGGCCGACCTGCACCCGCTGGGACGGATGATCCAGCGCACCCGGCTCGTGGGCAACCTCCGGTGTCGCCTGCGGCAGCAGGCGGTGTTCGACGGCCACCCCGAGCTGCTCGACCGACCGGTGAAGGCGCCCATCGTCATCACGGGCCTGCAGCGCAGCGGCACCACCTTCCTGCACCGGCTGCTCGCCGCCGACCCGCGCATCCGGAGCCTGCGGTCGTGGGAGGCGGTGAACCCGGCCCCGTTCCAGCAGGCGGCCACCGGCGCGAAGGACCCCCGGCGACGGCTCGCCCACCAGGCCACGCGCGCCGTCGGCTTCCTGGCGCCCGACTTCCTCGCCGTCCACCCCATCGAGGCTGAGTCGCCCGAGGAGGAGGTGGTCGTGCTCGACCAGACCTTCCTGTCGACGGTGGCCGAGTCGCTGCTGCACGTGCCGGGGCACGCCGCGTGGCTGGAGTCGCAGGACCAGCGGCCGGGCTACCGCCTGCTGCGCAAGGTGATGCAGCTGCTCGACGCCGCCGAGCCCCGGGAGCGCTGGGTGCTCAAGACCCCCCACCACCTGGAGTGGCTGGGCACGCTGTCGCACGTGTTCCCCGACGTCCACGTCATCCACACCCACCGCGATCCGGTGGTCACCGTCGGCTCGTTCTGCAGCATGGTGGCCCACGGGCGCGGCCTGTCGAGCGACCGGGTCGACCCGCGGGTGGTCGGCGACCAGTGGCTGCGCAAGATCGGGCGGATGATCGATCGGTCGATGGCGTTCCGCGACAAGCGCCCCGACGTGCCCGTCCACGACGTCCGCTACGACGACCTCGTGGCCGACCCGCTCGGCACGGTCGGGCAGATCTACCGCTTCCTCGGGCTGTCGCTGCCCGAGCACGTCCAGGACGCGATCGACGCGCAGCGGGTGGCGTCGCCGGCCCACAAGTACGGCCGGCACGTCTACGAGCTGTCGGACTTCGGGCTCACGCCCACGCAGGTGGCCGACCGCTTCGCCGCCTACCGCGAGCGCCACGACCTGGGCTGACCGGGGTCAGGGGAACGGCACGGCGAGCGCCCGCTGCACGGCCGGTCGGTCGGCGATGCGTGCGGCCCAGGCCACAAGGTGGGGCACGTCACCGGGGTCGACGCCGAAGCGCGCCGGGTCGTGCACCCACGGGAAGGTGGCGATGTCGGCGATGGAGTAGGCCGCGCCGTCGAGCCAGGGCACCTGGGCCAGCCGCCGGTCGAGCACCCCGAGCACCCGGTGGGTCTCGGCGTCGTACCGCTGCAGCGCGTAGGGGCCGTCGTCGACGTGGGACGTGAAGTGGTGGCGCTGGCCGAGCATGGGGCCCACCGACGCCATCTGGAAGAACAGCCACGACAGCGTCTGCGCCCGGTCCGGTCCCTGGGGCGGCACGAAGCGCCCCTCGCGGTCGGCCAGGTGCAGCAGGATCGCGCCCGACTCGAACACGACGCTGTCGCCGTCGACCAGCGCGGGGATGCGTCCGTTGGGGTTGATCGCCAGGTAGTCCGGCTGACGCTGGTGGCCGCGGCCGAGGTCGACCTTGACGAGGGTGTAGGGCAGGCCGAGCTCTTCGAGCAGGATCAGGGGCTTGTGGCCGTTGTGCGTGCCCCAGGTGTACAGCGTGATCATCGGGCGTCCTCGGGTGGGCGGGCTGGGGGGGAAGGCATGCTGCGCGTGTCGACGCAGGTGTGGATCGACGCATCGCCCACGCGGGTCTGGGCCGTGCTCACCGACAACGGCGCGATGCCGTCGTGGAACCCGATGACCGAGCGGATCGAGGGCGTGCTGGCGCCGGGCGAGCGCGTGCGGTTGGTGTTCACCCTGAACGGGCGTCGCAACGACACCGTGGTCACGCTGCTCGAGGCCCGCGAGCCGCAGACGCTGCTGTGGCGCGGGGGCGTGCCGCTGCTGCTCCGCGCCGACCACGGCTTTCGCCTCACCGCCGTCGACGGGGGCACGGCGCTGGAGCAGCACGAGACGTTCACCGGGTTGATGGCGCCGCTGGTGCCGCGGCTGCTCGGGGACCTGGAGGCGGCGTACACGGCGGTCAACCTCGCCCTCAAGGCGCGGTGCGAGCGCGGGTGAGGCGAACGGTCAGGCGGGCCGACAGGCCGCCGGCCGCTGCCGTGTCGAGCACACAGTCGCCCCCGTGGCGTCGGGCCACCTCGCGGGCCAGCGGCAGGCCGAGGCCGAGGCCGGCCCTGTCCCGGGTGCGTGCCGTGCCGCCACGGGCGAAGCGGTCGAACACCGCCTCCCGATCTGCGGGCGACAGGCCTGGTCCGTGGTCGTCCACCTGGAACACGGCGAGGTCCCCTTCGGTGCGCAGGGTGAGCGAGACCGGCATGCAGGGAGCGTGCCGGGCCGCGTTGCGCAGCAGGTTGCCGACGGCGGCCTCCAGCAGCGGCCGGTGCACCTCGAGCTCGGGGTCGTCGCGCACGTCGACGGTGAGCGCACACCCGGCCGCGCGCAGCCCGGGCCCCTCGGCGGCCACCACCGCGTCGACCACCTCGGCGGCGCGCACCAGCTCGCGGTGGCGGTCCACCTCGCCAGCGTCCAGGCGCACCAGCGCGGTGAGGCCGTCCACCAGCCGTCGCAGCCGGTCCACCTCCTCCCGTGTCGACACGAGCGTGGCCCGCAGGCTGTCGGCGTCGCGGGGGTGACGCAGGGCCACGTCGAGCTCGCCGAGCATCGCGGTGACGGGGGTGCGCAGCTCGTGGGCGGCCTCGGCGGTGAACCGGCCCTGGGCCTCGAAGGCGGCGTCGAGGCGGTCGAGGAGGCCGTTGACGTCGCGGAGCAGGCCCGCCACCTCGGCGGGCGCGTCCGTCGCCACGCGCTGGTGCTGTCCGAGCGCGACCACCCGCGCCACGTCGGCGCGCGCGACGTCCAGGGGCGCGAAGGCGCGACGGACGAGGCGCTGCAGCGTCCACGTCGCGGCGAGGGCGGCGAGGGCGGCCAACACGCCGTAGGCGAGGGCGAACCCTCCGACGCTGCGGACGAGGGTGATGCGGGGCGCGGCGGCCGCGACCACCCGGTGGTCCTCGACGCCGTGGCGCTCGCGCTCCAGGAGCACGACAGCGACGCGCTCGTCGCCGACGTCGAGCCAGCGCGGACGCTCCTGCGCCACCACGTCGGCGGCGATGGCAGCGGGCACCCACGGGTCGTCGGCGTGCACGGTCCACACGCGGGGGCGCGGGCGGTCGTGCTCCACCGCCCAGTCGTCGTCGACGGCGTGGGCGTGGTCGTGGACGGCGGCGAGGAGCGCCTCGTCGTGGGCGTGGACGCGCCAGGCGTGCAGCGTCGCGCCCGTGCCGACGCCCGCCAGCGCGAGCGCGGCGACAACCACGGCCGTGCCGCGCGCGGCCACCTGCTGCGCCACCGACGGCGCGGGCGGGCTCACCGGGGCCTGTCGTCGAGCACGTAGCCGACGCCGCGGACGGTGTGGAGCAGCGGCCGGTCGTGGCCCTTGTCGAGCTTGGCGCGCAGGTAGGACACGTAGACCTCCACCACGTTGGTCTGGGGGTCGTGGGTGGTGTCCCAGACGGCTTCGAGCAGGCGGGTGCGGCTGACGACCTGGCCGGCGCGCTCGGCGAGGTAGCGCAGCAGGTCGAACTCCCGCACCGTGAGCCGCAGCTCCTCGTCGCCCCGGAAGACGCGGTGGGCGGGCACGTCGATCACGAGGTCGCCGACCTGCACGCGGTCGGCGGACGGACCGCGGCGGGTGACGGCGGCGATGCGGGCGAGCAGCTCGTCGAACGCGAAGGGCTTGACCACGTAGTCGTCGGCGCCGCCGTACAGGCCCTCGACGCGCTCCTCGACGCGATCGCGGGCCGTCAGGCAGATGGCGGGGGTGGTCAGGCCCTGGCGACGCAGCTCCCGCACGAGCGCCAGGCCGTCGCCGTCGGGCAGCATGCGGTCGACGAGGATCAGGTCGTGATCGGCGACGCCCACGGCGACGCGCGCCTGGGCGAGGTCGCCGACCACGTCGACGCGGTGGCCCTCGTCGGACAGTCCCCGCTGCAGGAAGCCCGCGATCTTCGGCTCGTCCTCGATCACCAGGATGCGCATCGTCCCTCCGACCGCACGGGCGGGTCAGTCGTCGTCGTCGTCGTCGTCGCCGCCGAACCAGCCGCCGGCCTCGTCGTCGTCGTCCTCCGCTTCGTCGCCGTTCTCGCCTCCTTCGCCCTCCTCGTCGCCCAGCGTGGCCTTCAGGCCCGCGACGAGCAGGTCGCGCTCGGCCGGCGTCAGGTCGGCCTCGGGGTGGAGCCACACGTAGTTGGCGATCGGCATCTTGCCCTCCGCCACCTCCTCGGCGGCCTCGTCGGCGTCGTGCTGCGGCTGGTCGAAGGTGGAGAAGTTCAGGTGGCGCCGCCCGTCGTCGACGTGGTCCTGCACGAGCCACGACAGCGGGGCGACGTGGCTGTACCAGGGCCACGTGGTCTGGTTGGAGTGGCAGTCGAAGCAGGCGCGCACGGCGAGCTCGCGCGTGGTGGGGCTGTCCCACGCGGGCTCCTGGGTCACCGGCGGGTTGGTGTGGTCGCGGCCGTAGGGCACGAGCTGGATGCCGAGCGCGGTCACGGTGACCGCGGCGCCGGCGTACGCGAGGATGGTGCGGAACATGGGGCCTCCCTTCCAGGCGGATGCAACGCGGATGCCGTCGCGACCGTCCTGTGCCCTCCTCTTCACGCGCGAACCTGAAGGGTCCCTGACAGCGCCCTTGGAAGTCGATGAGAATCGGCGGGACGGCGCGTCAGGGTGCGGGGCCCGACCGCGCGCGCGTCCACAGGGTGCGCTCCACCACGAGGTCGAACAGGTCCTCGAGGGCTGCCTGCACCGCCGCGCCCTCCAGCACGCCGTAGGCGCGCGCGATGGCCTCCAGCGTGGCCAGCCCGCCGTCGCGGGGCTCGCGGCGCAGGCGGTAGCGGGTGGGGTCCCCCTCGGGGAGCACGACGCGCTCGGCGTCGACCAGACCGGGCACCCGCCGCGGGATCTTCGACGCCTGGCGCCAGTTGCCGTCGGGCACCACCAGCGTGACCGGGCGCGGGTCGGCGTCGAGCAGGTCGGCGTCGAGCACGCGGGCGTCGTCGTCGGGGAAGAGCACCAGCACGCGGCGGTCGGGCTGGTGCAGGTGCGTCAGGTCGAGCGGGGCGTCGTCGCGACCGTGGACCACCCCCTCGCTGTTCGTCAGCGCGAAGAGCGCGAGCGGGCCGGTGGCGGTGGTCTTGGGCAGCTCCCGCTTGTGCTGGACGAGCACCAGGCGGGTGGCGGTGTCCAGCGTGGGGATCCGGTCGCACACGCACAGGGCGGTGTGCAGTCGGCAGCGTTCGCAGCGCTCGGCGCGCTTGGAGCGGACGCCCACGGGGCCTCCGGGTGACGGGGCCGAGAGCCTATGCCGCCGACCCCGTCCCCGTCAGGCCCGCCTCACCCGGCGTCGTCGGCGTCGTCGCGGCGACGCAGGGCCACCAGGCCCAGGGCGAGCGCGAGCAAGCCGGGCAGGGACGCGGGCGACGCGCCGCCGGCGCTGCAGCCGCCGCAGCCGGTGCCCGGCACCACCTCGATGTCGCCGCCGTCGGCGAGCGTGGCGTCGGCGCCGTCGCAGTTCTCGTCGATGCCGTTCTCGGGGATGTCGTTGGCGCGGGGGTTGATCGTGGCGTCGGTGTCGTCGCAGTCGAGGCCACCGTGGTCGATCGACGCCACGCCGTCCTCGTCCTGGTCGTCGTCGTTGCCGTCGCAGTCCTGATCGACGCCGTCGTACCAGATCTCGGCGACCCCGGGGTTGCGGTCGGGGTCGGTGTCGTCGCAGTCGTGGTCCTTGTCGAAGCCGTCGACGTCCTGGTCGTCGTCGTTGCCGTCGCAGTCCTGGTCGATGCCGTCGTACCAGACCTCGACCGCACCCGGATGGATCTCGGCGTCGCGCGGCGCGCAGTCGTCGACCTCGTCGTCGTAGCCGTCCAGATCGGTGTCGAGGAAGCCGCGCAGGAGCTGGAGGCTGCCGGGGTGGGTGTCGTCGCCGGCGACGCTGATCAGCAGGTCGCTGCGGTTGTCGGCGTCGAAGTCGGCGAACGCGCCGGCCACACCGGCGCCACGGTCGTCGCCGAGGCCGAGGAAGTCGAGCACCTTGTTCTGGCGGAACGTGCCGAAGTCGTTGATCGCGACCGAGACGCCGCCGTAGGCCGTGCCGCCCATCCCCGCGCCGGGCATGCCCACGGCGTACTCGAGCTCGAGGTCGCCGTCGAAGTCGGCCAGGCCCAGGAACGACGGCGGGGCCGACGTGCCCGCCGACGTCCACACCGTGGTGGGGCCGGCGAGGCGCACCGCGTAGTTGTCGTCGCCGAAGTACAGCAGCAGGCGGTCGGGCTCGCCGGGCAGGTCGGGGTGGATCAGCACGGCGATCTCGTCGCGGCCGTCGCGATCGACGTCACCGGTGCCCACGATGCGCACCTGGTCGGGCCCCGACACCGGGAAGTCGACCGTCATCGCGGCCCAGAACGCGTCGCGCGGACCGTCGACATCGCCCTTGATGACCACCAGCGACGACCGCCACGTGCCGTCCTCGCGGGGGTAGCTCGACGTGTAGGCGATCTCGCGGATGCCGTCGGGGTCGGAGTCGCCGATGATGCGGGGCGCGCCGGCCACCGCGGTGGTGTCGGTGGCGATGTGGGTCCAGGCGGGGCGGCGGTCGACGCCGTTGACCGTGCCCAGGTGGACCTCGAAGTGGGCGCGGGTGCCGACGCCGTCGGCCTCGGCCGCGCGGAACGTGACGTCGCCCATGCCGTCGCCGTTCTGGTCGAGGATCGGGCCGACGGGCACCATGTGCCCGAACACCGCGTTGACCCGGTAGTCGTCGATGGTGACCGTGGTGGGCTGGACGGTGAGGCCGTCGGCGCTGCCGCGGCGGTACTGCAGGGTGCGGTGGCGGCTGATCGGGTCGCCCACCCAGGTGAGCTGGTCGTCGAAGCCGTCGCCGTCGATGTCGCCCCACGCGCCGAAGGCGTCGGACGCGCCGCCGGTGATGCCCACGGCGTCGACGCCGATCTCGGCCGACGGCGCCGACGGCAGCGTGGGACCGCCGAGGAAGATCCAGGTGCGGCCGGGCTGGGCCTCGGTGGGCACCGACACCACGAGGTCGGGGTAGATGTCGCCGTTGAGGTTGAGTGCGAGCACCTCGCGGGCGACCACGCCGGCGGGCAGCGCGAACGTCCACACGGGGACGTCGTCGCGCGGACCCTGCACGGCGGCAGCCGGCAGCGTGACGGCGCACAGGAGGGGGACGGCGAGGAGGGGACGGATGGCGGCCATGGGACCTCCGGGACGCTGCGTGCCGACGCTACGCTGAGTCACGACTCAGTAGCGCATCGTCGGCACGGTTGGGGACACGGTGCGGCGAGTCCGTGGGATCGCCTACCCGGTCGGGGGTGGAGTCGGAGACGGGGACGCCCAGATCCTGCAGCGCCGCCTGGGTGGCGAAGCCGAGGAGCTCGACGGCCTCGGAGACGGACAGGGTGTCGACATGGTAGCGGCGGAGGACCCGCGTGCCGTAGGCCACCGCGAGCAGCATCGTGGCCATGCGGTGACGGCGGGCCTCGTCGTCGCGCAGATCGAAGCGCGCCAGGGCGCGCTCCAGCGCGTCGAGCGTGGCGCCGAGCTCGGGGCGCAGCATCTCCAGCAGGCTCGGATCCCCGGCGAGGGCCTCGACCCAGGCGGCGTCGCGCGCACGCCAGCGCGCGTCCTGGTGGTAGCGCCGCTCGGCGTCGCGCAGGCGGGCGACCAGCTCGCTCGGCGTGAGCACCCGCGACTCGGGCGCGTTCTCACGCTCCAGGCGCCCCATCACGTCGCGGAACAGGTCGGCCTTGGACGTGAAGTGGAAGTAGACGAGGGCCTCGCTGTACCCGGCATCACGGGCCACGTCGGCCACGCGCGTGCCGCGGTAGCCGTGCTGCGAGAACCGATGCGCGGCCGCGTCGAGGATGGCCTCGCGCGCACGCTCCGGATCCTTGGGGGTGCCTCGGGGGGCACGGGCCATGGACGCTCCCGCTCTCGAATTGAGTCATAACTCAATTGAGGCGAGACTCAAAACAATTTCCGCGCTCGTGCGTAGCAAGGCCGACCACGACGCGACGAGGCGGGGATCCGGGCACGCGCGCCCGGGTGGTAGGCTCGCGCGCACCTGGAGGCGTGCCCATGACATCGACCCCGACCCCCGACGGCAGCGAACCCTGGGAGTTCGCTGGCTGGGGCGAGGCGCAGCGCATCGCCGATCTCGACACCACCGGTGTGGAGGTCGGCCACCTCGATCAGTCCCACAAGCACCTGCTCGGCCCGTGGGCGTCCACCGCGATCTGCGGCAACGACATCACGTCGAGCTGCCTGTACGTGTCGGCCCTCTGCGCCGCGCAGGCGGGCGTGTGGGCGCCCGTGGCGCTGGCCATCGTGGCGTCGGTGCTCTACCTGTTCCGGCGCGTCTACGCCGAGGTCGGCAGCGCGCTGCCGCTCAACGGTGGCACGTACACGGTGCTGCTCAACACCACGAACAAGAAGCTCGCCGCGGCCGCCGCGTGCCTGACGCTGCTGTCGTACGTGGCCACGGCGGTGATCAGCGCCGGCGAGGCGATGCACTACGCCCACAACCTGTGGCACGGCCTGAACGTGTTCTGGTCGACCATCGCGTTGCTGGGCCTGTTCGCGCTGCTCAACATCGTGGGCATCACCGAGTCCGCCGTGGTGGCCCTCGGCATCTTCGTGTTCCACATCCTGACGCTGACGGTGCTCGTCGTCACCGGCACGATCGCGGTGGTGTCCGACCCGAGCCTGCTGTCGGCCAACTGGCACGTGCCCCCCACCCACGGCATCGGCCACGCGCTGTTCTTCGGCTTCGCCGCCGCGATGCTCGGCATCTCCGGTTTCGAGAGCTCGGCGAACTTCATCGAGGAGCAGGAGCAGGGGGTGTTCACCAAGACCCTGCGCAACATGTGGCTCGCGGTCGCGTTCTTCAACCCGGTCATCAGCCTGCTGTCGCTGGGCCTGCTGCCGCTCGCCGAGATCGAGCAGGTGCCGCCGGACCTGCTGGCGCAGATGGGCGAGCGGTCGTGGGGTCACGTGCTGGGCCTGTGGGTCAGCCTCGACGCCGTGCTGGTGCTGTCGGGGGCCGTGCTCACGTCGTTCGTGGGCGTCACCGGGCTGATGCGCCGGATGAGCCTGGATCGGTGCCTGCCCCAGTTCCTGCTGGTCGAGAACCGGTGGCGCCACACCAACCACTGGATCATCCTCGGCTTCTTCGCCGTGTGCTGCTCGATCATGGTGGCCACCAGCGGCGAGGTGGAGATCCTGGCCGGCGTCTACACGATCTCGTTCCTGTCGGTGATGGCGCTGTTCGCCGTGGGCAACATGCTGCTCAAGTCGAAGCGGGCGCGGCTGCCGCGGGCGGAGCGCGCGACGTGGCCGGCGGTGGTGGCGGGCTTCGTCGCCGTGTTGCTGGGGCTGGTCGGCAACATCCTGCTCGACCCCGAGACCGTGCGCGTGTTCGCCACCTACTTCGTGGGTGCCGGCGCCATCGTGGGGCTGATGTTCCTGCGCATCGAGCTGCTCAAGGTGCTGCTGTTCGTGCTGCGGGCCGTGGTCGAGCGCATCCAGTCCGTCAGCGACGCCGTGGGCAACGGCGTGCGCGGGCTCATCGAGCGCATCAACGGGCGCGTCATCGTCTACTTCACCAAGGGCGACGACCCGGCCGAGCTCAACCGCGCCGCGCTCTACGTCCTCGAGAACGAGCAGACCAACCGACTCAAGGTGGTGCACGTCTACGACGCCGAGAACCCGGTCCCGCCCCACCTCGCCGAACACCTCGCCGACATCGACCGCCTCTACCCGCAGCTGCGCATCGACTTCGTCGCGGTGGAGGGGGCGTTCACCCCGGCGGTGATCGAGCTGCTGTCGCGACGGCTGGACGTCCCCAAGAACTACATGTTCATCGGGACACCGGGCGATTCCTTCCCCCACCGCATCGAGACGCTCGGGGGCGTGCGCGTCATCCTCTGACGGGCGCGGCGTGCCGTCGCGGCGATCGTGTGAACCCTGCGACGGAGCGCGCTTGGCGTGGCGGGCGCCCGTTAGGTGCGCGCCAGCCTCGGGAGGCCCCATGCGCCGCGCCCTGTTGCTCGCCACCCTGCTCGCCAGTGGCCCCGCCGTCGCCAAGGGAGGGCGGGCCGCCGCGCCGCCGCCTGCGCCCCGGCTCGTGCTGCAGATCACGGTCGACCAGCTCCGCGGAGACCTGCTCGCCCGCTACCTCGACCGCATGGGCCCGGACGGGTTCCGGTGGCTCGTCGACCACGGCACGTCGTACGCCGCGTGCCACCACCGCCACGCGAACACCGAGACGGTGGTGGGTCACAGCACGCTTGCCACCGGCGCCGACCCCGCCGGGCACGGCATGATCGGCAACACCTGGTACGACCGCGACGCGGGCCGCCTCCGCTACAACTTCGCCGACGACGACCACCCGCTGCTGCCGGTGTCGGACGCGGCGCCCAAGGCCGGCAGCGGGCGCTCCCCTGCAGCGCTGCGCGTGCCGACGGTGGCCGACAGCATCGCCCTGGCCGGCCAGGGTGCGGCCGTGGTCTACAGCGTGTCGCTCAAGGATCGCGCGGCCATCGCGATGGCCGGACACGCCGGCACGGCGCTGTGGTTCACCAAGGGCGCGCAGGCCTTCGTCACCAGCGACTTCTACGTCGACGCCTACCCGGCGTGGCTGACGGCGTGGAACGCCCGGGGCGTGCTGGCGTCCTACGCGGGCAAGGCGTGGACGCTGACCCACCCGCGCGACACCTACCGGGCGCGGGTCGACCACCCGTCGTGGGAGGTGCCGCCCGACGCCGCCTTCGGCCGCGACTTCCCCCACCCCTTCGGCACCGCGGACGACCCCGACTTCGCCGAGCGGGTGCTCACGGGCCCGGCCGGCGACGCGCTCCTCGCCGACTTCGCGGTCGCCGTGCTCGACGCCGAGCCGTTCGGGAAGGACGACGTCGTCGACTACCTCTCGGTGAGCTTCTCCAGCAACGACCTCGTCGGTCACGCCTTCGGGCCGTCAAGCCTGGAGTCGGAGGCGGAGCTGCTGGGGCTCGATGGGGCCGTGGCCAGCCTGCTGCGCGCGGTCGACGCGCGGGTGGGGCTCGATCGCACGGTGGTGGTGCTGAGCGCCGACCACGGCGCGCCCGAGGCCCCCGGCGAGGCCGCTGCCGTGGCCCACCTCGACGCGGGCTGGTTGCCGTCCGACCTGACGGCGCTGCCCGAGGTGCGCGCGTCGGTGGCTGACGCCCTCGGCATCGCGCAGGCCGCCGTCCCTGGCCTGGTGGCCACCTACTACCACCCCTACCTCTACCTGGACGTCGTGGCGGTGCGGGCCGCCGGGCTGGAGCCGGTCGACGTGGCTCGCGCGTTCGCGGCGGCGTTCGCCCACCTGCACGGCGTGGCGACGGCGCTGCCGCTGGACGACGTGCGCCAGGGGCGGGTCGACCCCGACACGCCGATGCTGGCTGCGATCCGCCGCAACGACGTCCCCGACCGATCGGGCGACGTGTACGTGCTGCTCGCGCCGTACTGGCAGCTGCCCCACGGCGGCGTGGGCGGGCAGGACGTCGGCGTCATCCACGGCTCGCCCTACGCCTACGACACCTGGGTGCCGCTGGTGTTCGCCGGCGCGGGCATCGGCCACCGCACCGTCGAGCGTCCCGTGGCCACCGTGGACGTGGCGCCCACGCTCGCGGCGCTGACCGGGGTGGTCGCCCCCGCCGGCGCGGTGGGCACGCCGCTCGTCGAGGTGCTGGAGCGCCGGTCGTCCCGGTGATCCCATGCTCCACAATGGGGCATGTGGTGACGGATAGTTGAACACACGTCGGGATCGTCGACGGACGAACCGCGACAATCGAACTGGCACGGCCTTCGCTAGTGGGGTCCCAGCGACTGGGGTCATTCCACAGGTTCGGAGGTCGAGATGCGCAGGGACGACGATCGCAAGACGAAGGGCAGCAGCCACGGCCGCTGGTTCACGGCCCTCTCCATGCTGGCGTTCGCCGTGGTGTTCGTCGCCCTGTGGGTCCACGTGATGGGCGCGCTGGAAGGCGTCCGCGGGTTCCGCGGCGGTTCCACCGACGCCACGTCCTCCGGCGAAGTCGACTACTGGTCGCAGGTGCACGCGCCTTCCTCGGTGCACGACGCTCTGGCGTGAGGAGCCTGACGGTCTCCCGGGGGGGAATGCGCTGGGGGGCGCATCCGGGAGACCGCCAGGCTGCTCTTCGTGGCCCCGTCGACGTCGCCACCCGGGGGGGAAGGCGACGCTGACGGGGCCCTTGCCGTCGGGGACACGCGCCGGGCGCGACGCTATCAGGGCGTCGTCGAGAGGGTGACGTGACGCCGGACGCTGCGCGGGACGAGGCCACGGTCTGGGGGATCTTCGCGCGGCCGGGTGCGTGGGCGGTGCTGACCGCCGTGCTCGTCGTCGTCGCGTTCGTCGCCGAGCAGGTCACGTGGCCGCTGCTCAACCACGACGTCGCCGCGATCCTGCACGTCGCGCAGCGCGAGCTGCACGGCGAGGTGCTCTACACCGACCTGCGCCAGCCCAACCCGCCGCTGATCTTCCTCGTGTCCGAGGGCGTGGTCGTGGTGGGTGAGGCGCTGGGACTCGGGGCGGTGCGGGCGATGGCGCTGTTCCAGACCACGCTCGTGCTCGGCCTGTGGGCGCTGGCGTCGTGGGTGCTGCGTCGGTCGGCGCTGCTGTCGCTGCCGGGGTGGCGGGTGGCGGTGTGGGCGATGCTCACCGTGCTGCTGCCGTTCGCCGGCTACGAGCTCGGCCAGCGGGAGCAGCTGCTGTTCGCGCTCGTGCTGCCCTACCTGATCGGCGCGGCCGCGCGCGTGGCCGGGCGACCGCTCGGGTGGGGTCCTGGCCTGCTGGTGGGGGTGCTCGCCGGCGCCGGGCTCGCGCTCAAGCCCTACTTCCCGCCGCTGTTCGTGCTCACCGAGCTGTGGGTCCTGGCCCACACGCGACGACCCAGGGACGCGGTGCGCGGCGAGACGGTGGGCGTGGTGGCCTTCGTGGCGGTGTTCGGCGCCTACGTGGTGTGGGGCACCGACTACGTCGACAACCTGTCGTTCTGGCTGTCGGGCTACAAGCGCTACGGCGCGCTGGGGATGTCGTTCGCCGGCATCGTGGGCGAGCTCAAGCCGCCCCAGCTGTTGCTCACCGCGATCGTGTGGATCCTGGCCCGGCCGCGGACGCCCGAGCGGGGCCCGCGCCTGCTGGGTGACGTGCTGGCGCTGGCGACGCTGCCGCTGCTGCTGTCGGTGTTCGCCCAGGCCAAGGGGTTCGCCTACCACATCTGGCCCGTGCACGCGGCGGCTGTGCTGCTCGTGGTGGTGAGCCTGATCGGCGCGGCCGGTGCGGGCTCGATCTGGCGGTACGGACCGCTGGTCGCGGGCACGCTGTCGGCCGTCTACCTGCTGGCGGCCGAGCCCCAACGCCGTGCGGTGCGCGACGAGCGGGCCTACTGGCCGGGGGGCTACGAATGCACGCCGCGCGTGGTGCGGCCGGGCGTGCGGGCCGCTGACACCTGCGCGTTGTCCGACCTCGTGGCCTACGTCGGGTCGCTCACCGAGCCGGGCGACGCCATCGCCTGGGTGAGCCCGTCGGTGGTGCCCGGGGCCTACGTGCAGACCGAGCTGCTGGTGCGGGACGTCGTGCGCGTCAGCCCGCTGCTCCTGCCCGACCTGTACCCACCCGAGGCCCGCGACCACGATCCGTTCGTGTTCCACACGGCCGCCGACCGTCCGCCGGTGGAGCAGGCGATCCTCGACGGCCTGCGCGACGACGTGATCCGCGAGGCGCCGGCGCTGATCGTGGTCGACGACCGTCAGCCGCTGCTCGGCTTCGGGGCAGCCCATGTCGACCTGGTCGCGTTCTACCGCCAGGAGCCACAGCTCGCGGCGCTCCTCGACGAGCGCTACGTCGAGGTGCCCGACGCCGCATCGGGCGGCGCGCATCGCTTCTTCGTGCGCAGCGACCGCGCCCCGTAGGGCCTACATCCCGTCGTCGAGGTCCTCGGCGTAGACGAACGCGGGCACGCCGTGGAAGTGGAGCGTGGCCGAAAGCTGCGTGCACGCGCCGCTGGCGTCGGGCGCCAGATCGGTGACCGAGCCCACCAGCGTCTGCAGCAGCGACAGCACGCTGTCGTCGATGCCCTGGTTGGCGGCCACGGCGAGCAGGTCCTCGACGATGATGCCGCCACCGAGCACGCCGTCGAAGCTGCCGTCGGGCTGCCAGGTGACCCGCATGGCCGCGTCGTTCATCGTCAGATCGAACGAGGCGTTGAGGAACGAGAAGGGCAGCGTGTAGGTGAAGCCGCGCACCTCGACGGTGCCGCCGTCGAGCGGGGACTGGCCCAGCAGCGTGATCGAGGTGGCGCCGAAGGTCTGGTAGGTGGTGAAGTCGCCGGCGGCCGACAGCCGGGGCTCGCCCTCGCCGCGCACCAGGGTGACGCCCACGCAGGTGTCGTCGACCTCGTCGTCGAGGCCGTCCACGCGGGGGACGAGCAGGAGCTGACCGGTGCGGATCATCTCCTGGATGATGTCCTCGACGGCCTGGGCCTCGGTGAGCTCGAGCGCGGGCAGCAGCTTGGCGAAGGCGTTGTCGATGCCCTTGGTGCCGTCGGGGCCGACGTCGTCGGGCACGTCGCAGCCGCCCGACTCGCCCTGACCGGTGGCGATGCCGTCGAGGTCGAAGCCGTCGGACACACCGTCGTCGGGGCGCACGAAGCGCAGCTCGGTGACGACGCCGGTGCGGCTGACCCCGCCCGCGCACGTGCCGAGGTCGTCGACGACCGGGTCGGGCGCGACCTCGGGGGCTGCGCAGGCCGAGAGCAGGATCAGGCAAAGGATGCGGCGCATCGCCACCTCCGGCAGGACGGGCATCCTACCGGATGGGGCGCGGCAGGCACCAGCCCCGTCGCCTGCGGTAGGCTGGGGTCCCGTGGCCAGCGCGTCCTGGCCCGGCGTCCGGGGAGGTTCGATGCGCGCCACCGTGGTGTTCTTGTCGCTGATGTCCTGTGCGTTGCCGGAGCGGGCGACGCTGCCCGAAGCCCAGCTGCCGCCGCCGCTGCCGATGACCTCGACGCTGCCGGCCATGGTGACGGGGGGCACGCTGCGCTTCGACGTGTCGGGCCTGCAGGGCGGCACCGTCGTGCAGCTGTACGCCACGCCGCGCACCAGCGGCGCCGATGCCTGCCCGCCCGCGCTGAACGGGCGCTGCCTCGACCTGCCGTCGCCGGCCTACCGGGTGGGCCAACAGACGGCCAACGCCGTCGGCGCGGTGTCGTTTTCGCTGCGCGTGCCGGCGCGCGTGCCCGCCACCCAGGTCGCCTTCCAGGCCGCCACCCTCACCGGAGCATTCTCCCCCCAGTCCGACGTGCTGGTCCTCCCCGTGGTCGACGGCAGCACCGACGACGACGGCGACGGGCTGACGGCCCTCGAGGAGCTGACGCTCGGCACCGACCCGTTCGACGACGACAGCGACGACGACGGCCTGCTCGACGGGGAGGAGGTCGACACCTACGGCACCGATCCGCTCGTCGCCGACACTGACGGCGGCGGACGCGACGACGCGGACGAGGTCAGCCGCGGCCTCGACCCGCTCGATCCCGCCGACGACTGCACGTTCGTGCCCAACGCCGACGACGCGGTGGGCGAGCCGGTCGCGCTCGCCGGCGCCACGGCCCAGCTGAACGCCGTGCGGGCGCTGGTCGGGTCGCCGCCCCTGCGCTGGAGCACCACGCTCGCGGCGTCGGCCCAGGACGAGGCCGATGCGGACGCGGCCGCGTGCACCTTCCTGACCGGCCAGCGGCCGTTCGGGGTCGCCGGGCTGGTGTTCGCCACGTCGAGCACCACCAACACCAGCGTCAGCGACGCGATCCTCGCGTGGCAGTGCGAGCAGGAGAGCCACGACCCCCTCCAGGCCTCGCCCACGTGCGGCGGCAGCGCGCCGACGCTGCCGATCTGCGCGGGCGTGGCGACCAGCCCCGGCGTCTGCGGCCACTACACCCAGGTGGTGTGGGGCACCACCACCGAGGTGGGCTGCGCCACCGCGGTGAACCTGTCGTGCGGCGCCATCCGCAACTTCAAGGTCTGCCACTTCACGCCGTTCGGCAACTTCCAGGGCCAGTTCCCCTACCCGGCCACGCCCGGGGCGTGCCTCGACCTCGACCACGACGGCACGCTCGGCCACGACGATCCGGACGACCTGGACGCCGCCGTTCCGTGAGGCGCGGCACGGCCTGGCTGGTCCGGGAGGTCCACTTCGTCAGCGCCCTCTGCCTGGGCCTCGTCCTGCTGTTCTACGGCACGACGGGGTTCATGGCGGAGCACCGCGAGTGGTTCCACCCGCGCGTGTCGCGGGACGATCTGTCCGACGCGCACGCCTTCGCGGACGGGGAGACGTGCACGCCGTCGGGCCTGACCGCGGCGGTGCGGGCGGCCGGGCACGTGCCGGGCACGATGCGCACGCCAGACGGGTGGCTGTGGCTCGACACCGACGACGGCGCCACGGCCTGCGAGGCCGGTCAGGCCGTGTGGTTCGAGGGCCACGCCGAGCCCGTGCCCGCCGACCTGCCCGCCCGCGGCACCGGGCAGACGGCGTGGATCGAGCGGTACCTGGGTGACCGGCGCGAGAAGCCGGGAGCGCTCGACGGCCTCGCCGACACGGTCGCCCGGTCGGTCGACACGTTCGGGATCACGACGGTGACGCTGCAGGAGGGGTCGCCCACCTGGGTGCGCTGGGAGCGTCGCTTCCCTGTCGCCTACGCGCTCATCGGCGTGCACAAGGGCGGCGGCGGGTCGAACCGACTGCTGCCGGTGACGGTGTCGCTGGTCATCGTCACCGTGGTCACCGGCATCCTGCACGGGATGCGGTTCCGCGGGAAGCGGCGGCGGTTCGTGGTGGCGATGCTCGTCAGCACCGCCCTGGTCGCCTGGCTGCTGCTGGGCTGACGGGCGTCGTCAGGGCGTGGCGCCCGTGCGGTGGACGTACCGCATCGTCGACGGCGCGCTGGGGAACAGCAGGCGCATCCCGCCGTCGACGCACTCGAGGTCGTCGTCGAGCGTGATCCCGCACACCGCCAGACCCGCCGACACGTCCCGCCACGCCATGCCGGGCGGTGACGTCCACGCCGTGCCGCCCGACAGGTCGTCGCAGCGGACCGAGCCGTCGGCGCGCAGGCCGCAGGCGACCACGCTCACGGCGGCGCCGTCCTGCCACAGGCCGGTGGCCGCGTGGGTGTAGACCTCGCCCGGAGGCGACGTCCACGTGCTGGCGCCGAGGCACCGGATGCTGCCGGTGGGGGTGCGCAGGCAGGCGAGGAAGGAGGTGCCGAGCGCGGTGCCGGCGATCTGTGCGACGGGACCGGGGTCGACGACGGTGCTCACCGCGAACGTGGTGAGGTCGACGTGGACGCACGACACGGCGCCGAGGGCGTCGAGGGCGCACACGCCGGGGCCGGCCGGCGCGACGGTCTGGAAGGTGGCGCCGGGGAACGGATCGACCGGCAGCAGGCCGCCCCAGCAGGTCAGGTGGTGGGTGGCGTCGAGGGCGCAGGCGCCGCCGGCACCCACCGCCACGTCCACCCAGGTGGACCCCGTCGGGGGCGTGGTGGTCGGGGCCCCGACGAGGTCGACGCCCCAGCAGGCCAGCGTGCCGTCGAGCCGCACGCCGCAGGAGGATCCGTAGCCCACGGA
Organism: Alphaproteobacteria bacterium; assembly: GCA_020632915.1. Taxonomy (GTDB): domain Bacteria; phylum Myxococcota_A; class UBA796; order UBA796; genus JACKEO01. The sequence goes on from JACKEP010000008.1 coordinate 57,886, forward strand.
CACGTCCGCGAAGCGATCGGCGGGGTCGGGCTCGCCGGTGTCGAAGCCGGCGCGGGCGAAGCAGTCCGCCGACCCGTCGACGCGCAGCGCGCAGTCCGCCAGGCCCCCGGACACCGCTGCGAACGCCTCGGGACGTGGCACGTCGGCGCCGCCTGCGAAGTCCGGTCCCCAGCACACCACGTCGCTGGTGGGGTCGAGGATGCCGCAGCCATGCACGCCGCCCAGGTCGAACGCCGCCAGCCCGTCGGGGATGACGGTGGGATCGGGGAAGAAGGGCAGGAAGCCGAGGAACCAGCAGGTGGACGTGCCGTCGGGGTGCACGCCGCACATCAGCGGCAGCTCCTGGCTGATCTCGATGTCGACGTAGGGCAGCGCCGCCTCGGGCGCGTTGGCGAGGCCGAGGCCGCCGGGGAGGCACACCAGCGCGTTCGTGGGGGTCACCCCGCACGTCTCGTCGTCGTCGACCTCCAGATCGTACAGCGGCACGTCGAGCACGGTGCCGGTCAGGTCGGTCTGGGCGCACGCCCACGTCAGGTCGGTGCGCTGGGCGCAGACGTCGCCGGGGTAGCCGAGCACACGGAACGCCGTCTCGGTGTCGAGGGGGGTGGGCACCACCGTGGCGCCGGTCCAGCAGGTCACGGCGCCGACGGTGTCGACGCTGCACGCCATCGTCTCGCTGTGGGCGAGGGAGACCGCACCCGAGACCGGGGCCGCGTAGGTGCCGTGCTCGCCCCAGCAGGTGACGCCGCCCAGCAGGTCGATGCCGCACGTCTCGCGGCGACCGGTGGCGAGGTCGCTGAACACGCCGTCGACCGGGGGCGTGGACTGGCCGAACGTGTCGTCGCCGTCGCACAGCACGGTGCCGTCGCGGAACAGGCGGCAGGTGTGCATCCAGCCCACCGCCATGTCGGGCTCCTGCACGGTGATGTCGTCGCTGCCGTCGAACGGGTTGGTGCCCTGGAACACCTCGACGCCGTCGGACGCGCCGCCGCCGTCGGTGTCGGCGAGGAGCGGATCGGTGCCGTACAGCGACAGCTCCTCGTCGTTGGTCAGGCCGTCGCCGTCCTCGTCGCCCTGCGGATCGAGCACGCGCATCGTGCGCACGGTCGACAGCGTGGGGCCCGTGGCGGTGGGGCGGGCAGCCTGGAGGGAGACGGTGCGGCCGGCGAGGAACGCGGGCAACACGGGCAGGGTGAACGTGACGCGGCCCTGGGCGTCGGCGCGCTCGGCACCGAGCACCGCTCCGCTGCCCACGAGATCAGAGCAGCCGTGCAGCGGTCCCGGGCAGAACGGCGCGCCGGTGACCGACGGCGATCCGAGCAGGCCGGTGAGCGCGTTGGCGGGCACACCGCGGGCGGCGACCGTGGGCTGGGTGCCGGTGAGCACGACGGCCGGGGCCGCGAGCTGGAACCCGGGCGTGGGCGGAGGGGCGACCCCGCCGGCCTGGGCGGGGGTGGCGAGCGCGAGCAGGAGCAGGGCGTGCACGGGCACGGGGCCTCCAGGGTCGGGGGTCGCGGGGCGTGGGACGGCGGGGATACGGGCGGACGCGGCCCGGGCTTGCATCCTGCCATCGAATCGTCGGGCCGTGGGCGACGGTGTCGTCGCGACGGCGTCACCGCCTCGCGCGCGGTCGGTGTTAGGGTCGCGGGCGACGCCACGGAGACCTGCATGAGCGTGCCGGTGATGATCCTGTGCGGAGGCTACGGCACCCGCCTGCGCGAGGAGACGGAGTACCGTCCCAAGCCGATGGTCGAGGTCGGCGGCCGCCCGATCCTGTGGCACATCATGAAGCTGTACGGCCACGCCGGCCACGACCGGTTCGTGCTGTGCCTGGGCTACAAGGGCCACGTCATCCGCGAGTTCTTCCTGAACTACCGCGCGATGGTCTGCGACTTCACGATCGACCTCGGCCCCGACGAGGTCGTCACCTTCCACGACGCCGCCGCCACCGAGCGCTGGTCGGTCACGTGCGCCGAGACCGGCCTCGACGCGATGACCGGCGCCCGCGTGCGCAAGGCGCTCAAGTACATCGACGCCGACACCTTCTGCCTGACCTACGGCGACGGCGTGGCCGACGTCGACCTCGAGGCGCTGCTCGCGTTCCACAAGGCCCACGGCCGCGTGGCCACGGTCACCGCCGTGCGCCCCACCAGCCGCTACGGCGAGCTGGGCATGGACGCGCAGGGCGTGATCTCGTCCTTCGCCGAGAAGCCCGACGAGCACGCCACCTACATCAACGGCGGCTTCTTCGTCTTCGACCGCAAGCGGCTCGAGGCCTACCTGCCCCCCGGCGACGACCTCGTGCTCGAGCGCGGTCCGCTGGAGCGGCTCGTCGCCGACCGCCAGATCGTCGCCTTCAAGCACCACGGCTTCTGGCAGGCGATGGACACCTACCGCGAGTGGCAGCTCCTCGAGGGGCTGTGGGGCACGGGCAAGGCGCCGTGGGCCACGTGGCTGCGGGAGCAGGCATGAGCCGCGACGAGGCCACGATCCGCGCCGAGATCCTCGACCGGGTGCGGGAGCTGCACGAGGTGCGCACCGCCGGGCGCACGTTCACGCCGGGCGAGGACTACGTCAGCTACGCCGGCCGCGTCCACGACGACCGCGAGGTGGTGGCCGCCGTCGACGCCACGCTCGACTTCTGGCTCACGCTCGGCCCCCACGGCGAGGCGTTCCAGGATCGGCTGGCCGAGATCCTCGGCGTGCGCTGGACGCGGCTCGTCAACTCGGGCTCGTCGGCCAACCTGGTCGCGCTGTCGGCGCTCACCAGCCCCAAGGTCGACGGGCGGCTGCGGCGTGGCGACGAGGTGATCACCGTCGCCGGCGGCTTCCCCACCACCGTCGCGCCGATCGTGCAGAACGGGCTCGTGCCCGTGTTCCTCGACAACGACCCGCTCACCGGCAACGTCCGCGTCGAGCGCCTGGAGGACGCCCTGTCGCCGCGCACCCGCGCGGTGATGATGGCCCACACGCTCGGCAACCCCTTCGACCTCGACGCCGTCACCGCCTTCTGCCGCGACCACGACCTGTTCCTCGTCGAGGACAACTGCGACGCCCTGGGCAGCCGGTGGAAGGGGCGGCTCACCGGCTCGTTCGGCGACCTGTCCACCCAGAGCTTCTACCCGCCCCACCACCTCACGATGGGCGAGGGCGGCAGCGTCAACATCGTCAAGTCCGGGCGGCTCAAGGTGGCCGTCGAGAGCTTCCGCGACTGGGGCCGCGACTGCTGGTGCGCGTCGGGCAAGGACGACACCTGCGGCAAGCGCTTCCGCTGGCGCCTGGGCGAGCTCCCCGAGGGCTACGACCACAAGTACATCTACAGCCACCTCGGCTACAACCTCAAGCCGCTCGACATCCAGGCCGCGATCGGCCGCGTGCAGCTCGACAAGCTCGGGGACTTCACCGCCGCCCGCATCGCCAACTACGAGGCCTTCGCCGCCGCCATCGCCCCGTTCGCCGAGGTGGTGCAGCCGATGCAGGCCACGCCCGGCGCCCAGCCGTCGTGGTTCGGCTTCATGATGCTCGTCGACCCCACGGCGCCGTTCACCCGCAACGAGCTCGCCCAGCACCTCGAGCAGCACAAGGTGGCCACGCGCATGCTGTTCGGCGGCAACCTCGTGCGCCAGCCGGCGTTCACCCAGCTCGCGCGCGACGCCGCCGAGGACGGGCGCGGCGAGGCCTTCCGCGTGGTGGGCGACCTGACCGGCGCCGACCGGCTGATGCACGACGCCGTGTTCCTCGGCACCTACCCGGGCATCGACGACGCCCGTCGCGGCTGGATCGTCGACGTGCTCACCACGTTCCTGCGGGAGCGCACCGGGATCGCCGGGTAGGCGTCGGGCGCGCCGCCCGTCAGGTGGCCACGTACGACGCGATCTGGGCGCGCACGGCGCTGGCGGCGTCGGCGCCGTCGTGGACCGCGCGGTACCACTGCACCGTCTCGGCGACGGTGCGCGCGAAGTCCCAGCGGGGCTGCCAGCCGAGCTCGGCGCGGGCCTTGTCGGTGGACAGGCGCAGGAAGTGGGCCTCGTGGGGGGCGTCGGGGCGGCTGCGGTCGACCCTCGTGCCGCTGCCCCACGCCGTGAGGATCGCGTCGACGAGGTCGTGCACCGGGCGGGCGTTCTCGGCGTCGGGGCCGAAGTTCCACGGGCCCGACCAGCGCGCCGGATCGTGGAGCAGCCGGGCGGCGAGCAGCAGGTAGCCGCTGACGGGCTCGAGCACGTGCTGCCACGGGCGCTGCGCGTGGGGACGGCGCACGGGGATCGGCTGGCCGTCGGAGAGGGCGCGGATCGCGTCGGGCACGATGCGGTCGGCCGCCCAGTCGCCGCCGCCGATCACGTTGCCGGCGCGCACCGTGACCGCGCCGATGCCGTCGCGCTGCGCGAAGAACGAGCGCTGGTAGGCGGCGAACACGAGCTCGGCCGCACCCTTGGACGCCGAGTAGGGGTCGTGGCCGCCCATCGGGTCGGTCTCGCGGTAGCCCCACACCCACTCGCGGTTGTCGTAGCACTTGTCGCTGGTGACGTTGACCAGCGCCCGCACGCAGCCGTGGGCCCGCACGGCCTCGAGCACGTTGACCGTGCCGCCGACGTTGGTGTCGAACGTCTCCTTGGGATCGGCGTACGACCGCAGCACCAGGGGCTGGGCGGCGGCGTGGATCACCACCTCGGGGCTGGTGGCGGCGAAGCAGGCCGACACGGCGTCGGCGTCGCGGACGTCGCCCACGGTGTGGGACGCGAGCACGGCCTGCACGCCGGCGACGTCGAACAGGCTCGGCGTGGTGTCGGGCGGCAGCGCGAAGCCGTGGACCTCGGCGCCGAGGCGATGCAGCCAGTGGCACAGCCAGCTGCCCTTGAAGCCGGTGTGGCCGGTCACCAGCACGCGGCGCCCGCGCAGCGCGGTGGCCAGCTCCGCTTCGTGCCAGCTCATCGGGGCTCCTCGGAGGGGGCGGCGCGTCGGTGGACGCGGAAGGTGACGAAGTAGTTGCCCACGTACGACACCACGGCGATCGTGCCCAGCGCCACCCCCTGCGCCAGCCACGGCGGCAGCCCGACCCCGTCGACCAGCAGCGGCAGCAGCCCGAGGTTGAGGAGGAACGTGACGCCGTAGACGCCGAGGAAGCGCAGCACCGACCCGGCGCCGGTGTCGCCGTCGTGGAACACGAACAGGCGCTGGCAGACGTAGGCGTTGGCCACCGCCACGACGTGGGTCGGCAGCAGGGCGAACAGGTAGTGCAGGTCCAGGCGGCGGGTGAGCCACAGGAAGCCGAGGAACGCGAGGTAGCCGAACGCCGTGTTCCACAGGCCCACGGCGAGGAAGCGCAGCGTGCGGTCGCGGGGCGTGAGGGGGGCGGTAGCCACGTCGGATCCTCGGTTCGCGCGGCACGTACTCCGCTACGGCCCCTTCCGCCGTCCCCCGGATCCCGATCCCGATCCCGATCCCGATCCCGATCCCCTGGCGCCGGTCCTGTCGGGCTCGGGCTCGGGCACGGGCTCGGGCTCGGGAACGGGAACGGGTTTCTGTTCGGTGACACCCATGCGGATCCAGCGACACCCGGTGTCGCCGTCCCCCTAGCGGATGTGGTTGAATAGAGGTTCACCATCGACGCCACGTCCAGCTGGGGAGCCTCACGTGCGACGAGAAACACCGCGAGGGCGACAACGACACGGAGCCCGCGCGCCGCTCGGGGCGGTGGCCCTGGGGCTGCTGCTCGGCGCCGTCGGGGTGGCCCAGGCCGCGCCGCCCGTGCCCGAGGGCCCGTTCCGCACGAGCTGTGCGCCGTGCACGATGACGGCGGTGGGCACGGTGGGCACGATGCTCGGCTGCATGTGCGGTCCGGCCGACGCCCAGGTGCCGGCGTCGCTCTACCTGCCCGGTGGTCGCTGCGACGCGCCGATCGTGTTCGCCGACGGGGAGCTGTCGTGCGGACCGGCCGCCACGCAGGCGTCGTCGCCGCCGCCCCGGGCCTCCGCGCCCGACAGCCAGGTGGCGCTGGCCGACCCCGTCGCCCCCCGTCGCGACGTCGGCGGACCGCGCACGTCCGAGCTGTCGGCCTCCCGCCTGCGCCTGGCCGCGCTCGGTGCGGTCTCCGTGGCGCCCGCGCAGGCCGCTGCCGATGCCGTGCTGTCGGTCGACGCCTGGAACGCGCTCGGCAACGCGCCGATCCGCCTGGCCCCGCTCGACTGCGTGGTCACCGAGGACGGCACGATGGCGTGCATGTGCCCGCGCACGAACGGCCTGCCCGCGAGCCCCAGCGTCGACCACCTCAAGGGCGATCCGTCGGCGTGGACGTGCGGCTGCACCGACAAGGCCGGACTGGTCTGCGTCGCGGAGCCGTGACGGGCGGTCCCCGGGAGCGAGGTTGACCGGCCGGGGTCGGCGTGCGAACAGGCACCCCGATGGAGGCCGGATGGCGTCACGTTCCCTGCTGCTGCCCGTGGTCGCGCTCGCCGCGACGTGGGCGGCGTTCGCGGGGGACCAGCCACGCGTGCGCACGGTCGAGCAGCCGGTGGAGGCCGCCCACCTCGAGCTCGACGTCGGTCGCCTCTACGCCGGCTACCCGGCCACCTTCGAGGTGCGGGGCGGTCACCCCGGCGACGGCGTCGGCTTCGCCATCGACACCCAGAAGCCCGGCGACGGTCCGTGCCCGCCGCGGTTCAGCGGCATGTGCCTGGGCCTGCGCGACCCCAAGTTCGTCGCCGAGGGCGTGATCGGGCCCGACGGCACCGCGCGCGTCGAGGTGGAGGTGCCCGAGAACGCCGACGGCCGCTACGCCGTGCAGGCGCTCGTGAAGCACCCGGGCGCGCCGGCGGCGTCGGACGTGGTGGTCGCGCCCGTGGTGCCCTACGCCACCGACTCCGACGGCGACGGCCTGCGCGACGGCCTCGAGTGGCACCGCGGGCTCGATCCCCGTCGCGCCGACAGCGACGGCGACGGCCTCGACGACCGGCTCGAGCTGCGCGTGCTCAAGACCGACCCGCTGTCGCCCGACAGCGACGGCGACGGCCTGCTCGACGCGGTGGAGCACCACGAACTGCGCACCGATCCGGCCAACCCGGACACCGACGGCGACGGGGCGTGGGACGGTCGTGAAGTCGAGTTCGGTACTGATCCGCGCGAGCCCGACACCGACGCCGACGGCATCCCGGACGGGGTCGACCTGCACCCGCTGAGCCCCGACCGGCGCGACCCCTTCCGCATCCGCGACGAGATCGCCTCCGACCCGACGTCCTCTCTCCCCGATCCGGAGTTCGACGAGGTCCACCAGCGCATCGTGTGGCACTCGATGTCCGGCCACGAGATGTGGGTGGCCGGGATCGACCCGCACACCGGCGTGTTCGTGCCCCGCGACGGCAAGGGCGACCTCATCGACGTCGACGTCAGCCCCATCGCCGCCGGCAAGAACGGACCGGAGTGGGCGCTGTCCGACAAGGGTGCCCAGGTCGACTACATCGTCGACGACGGCGGGGAGTGGGTGCTCTGGCACGCGTGGGAGACCTCTCCCCACCACTGGGCCAAGGAGCAGATGCCCGGCGCGCGCTCCGTGGGCACCACGCCCTACGGCACCATGGTCGACGGCGACCCGCGCCCGTTCGTCTCCTTCAACCGCAACGGCCGCGAGGACCCGATCTCCGGCTGGCGCGAGATCCTCGACGGCGGCACCTACGAGGTGCTCCCCGACTGGCTCGGCACCATCGACGCCCGCCCGGTCAGCGGCATGCGCCTGCTCACCGGCAGCGCCCCCCACGGTCCCGCCGGGTGGCGCCAGATCTGGCTGTACGACCTCGACAGCAAGGCCGTCGACTTCATCACCGACGACCCCGCCCACAAGTTCGACGGCTTCGTGTGGCGCGCCCCGGAGTTCGGCGGCCGGCGGGTGGTCGCCGCGGCCCGGGGCCTCGAGGAGGACGCCTACACCGAGATCGCGGTCTACCTGGAGACCGACGACGGCTGGGAGCTGGTGCACGAGATCCCGATGCCGTTCGGCTACCCCTACGTCGTGTCCCCCGAGCCGTTCGTCTACGCCGGCCACTCCTACGTCAGCTACCTGGCGAGCACCGGCGGGCGGAACTTCGACAACGGCGAGGCCAGCGTGTGGATCGCCTCGATCGACCCCGACGTGGGCATCGTGCGCCGGGTGAGCGGGGGCGACGTCGGCGTGCGCAAGGATCCGGAGTCCTACACGGGCGGCGACCGGCCGTGGGTGTACTACTCCGAGGTCACCGACGATCGAACCAGGATCATCCATCGTTGTGAGCTGGGCCTGGGCCGTCGTCCCGCCGAGTGACGCGCAGCCGCCCCGGCCGGATCCGGTCCCCCGGATCGCGCCGCAACGCCCCACCTGCCACGGCGCACCGGACATTTCGGTCAACCGCCCGACGCGTCGTCCGATTCCCTCCCCACGACGCGCGACCCGTTCGGTACGCGTCGCGCCGCCCTCGCGGCGCCTCGAAGTGTTGGGGAGATCATGGCGACGGTGAACTGGCGGACCCGGTCCCTGCGACTCAAGATCGTCTACTACGGTCCGGGCATGTGCGGGAAGACGACCAACCTGCAGGCGCTCCACGGGCGCTTCGCCGGCGATCAGCGCGGCGCGTTGGTCAAGCTCGACACCGAGACCGAGCGCACGCTGTTCTTCGACTACTTCCCGGCCAACGTCGGGCGCGTCGGCGGGCTGGACGTGCAGGTCGACCTGTACACGGTCCCCGGGCAGAGCTTCTACAACGCCACCCGCAAGGCCGTGCTCGACAAGGTCGACGGCATCGTGTTCGTGGCCGACTCCGCGCGTCGCCGCGAGACCGCCAACGTGGTCTCGCTGCGCAACCTCAAGGAGAACCTCGCGACCTACGGGCGCCACCTCGCCGACGTGCCGCACGTGTTCCAGTGGAACAAGCGGGACGGCGCCGACGCGCTGCCGGTCGAGACGCTCCAGCGCGCGCTCAACCCCGACGGCCGTCCGGCCTTCGAGGCGGTCGCCAGCAACGGCGAGGGCGTGTGGGAGACGCAGGCCGCGGTCATCCAGGACGTGCTCAAGGCCCTCCGTGAGGAGGCGAAGGTCGCACGGAGCCATGGCTGACGTCCTCTCCGGCGATCTGCGCGCCATCCAGGTGGTCTCGGTGCTCCAGCTCGTGGAGTCCGAGGGCCTGACCGGGCGGCTGCACCTGGGGGTCGACGCCGTCGACTTCCTCGGCGGGCAGCCCGTGTCGGTCACCACCGGCAGCTACGACGGCGTGGAGGCGATCCGCCGGCTCGTCGAGCGGCGGGTCGGTGCGTTCCGCTTCGACCAGGACGCCGCCGTCGACGGCGAGCCGATCGGCAGCGTGATGAGCCTCGTGATGCAGGCCCTGCGGGTGCAGGACGACTGGCTCCAGCTCCGCGCGCGCTGCCTGACCCACCCGCACGACAAGCCGCGCCCGCCGCGGTCGACGCTGCTGCCGCTGTGGTCCGCGCTCGACGGCCGTCGCACCCTCGCCGAGGCCGTGGTCACCGCCGGTGCTTCGGTGGCGCTGGTCGTCGACGACATCAAGGACGCCCTCGACCGTGGCTGGCTGTTCGACGCGTCGAGCCCGGACGAGGCCCGCGCCGCACGCGCCGAGCTCGGCGAGGACGCCCTCGAGGAGCCCGACGCCCCCGTCGTGGACGCCTACGAGGACGAGGCCCCCGAGCCGTCGTCCATCGACCGCGAGATCGTGGCGGAGGTGCCGGCGCCGCCGCCCACCCAGCCCTACCACGCGCTGTCGTACGCCGAGTGCATGGAGCGCGCGCAGGATCTCCTCGAGGCCGAGCAGTGGCTCGCCGCCGAGCCACTTCTCCTGCGGGCGCTCGAAGTCCGACCGAATGACCGTGTGGTGGGCCTCGTGCTCCACCGCGTGCAGGCCGTGCTGGCCAGGCTCCATCCGGAGCGCACCCCCCACTTCGATCACGCCGCCGGGAGGTCTCCGTGAGCCTTCGCGACTTCGACTTCGACGACGTCGAGCTGGAAGGGCTCTTCGACGCCTCCGTGTCCAGCAACCGCCCGCCCGAGCGCGCCCGCGATCTGGTGGACCTGGGCCGCGAGATGGTCGACCCCTACCTCGACGTCATCGCCGGGTACGTCCGCGATCGCCTCCGTCACCTGGGTGACGTGGCCGACGACGCGATCGACGCGGCGGTCGAGACCCTGCTGACGCTGACCATGGGCACGGGCGACGAGCGCCTGTTCGCCCACCTGCAGCACCTGTCGTCGCTGAGCCGTGCCGCGCCCGTCGGGCGGGCGTCGGTGGACCGCTGGCGGGTGGCCCTGCGGCAGTGGACCGAGGACATGGCGGCCGAGCTGGGCCCGATCCGGGGCGCGCGCTTCCGTCAGCTCGTCGACACCGAGACGGGCACCACCGCGCTGCTCGACGAGCTGGGCGGGATCCGCGGCATGGGCCCGCGTCGCCTGCAGCGGCTGTACTGCGCCGGCCTGTACACGGTGGACGCGGTGCTGTCGGTCGAGGCCGACGAGATGGCGGCGGTGTCGGGCGTGCCCCGGGTGCTCTGCGACACCGTCCGCACGACCACCGCGATGTTCAAGGAGCAGGCCGTGACCCGCGGCGTGTCGCGCCTGGAGCGCGACGCGGCCGACCTGGAGCGCGCGCTGACCCGAGGAGACCGCATCGACTCCGGCGACCTGAGCCGGCTGCTCGCTGCGCACGATCGACTGTCCCGCATGGTGCACGACCTGGCACGAGGAGGGGTGTGATGAACTGGAGTGAGCTGATCCATGAGGTCGCGCAGCGCACGGGTCAGTCCGTGACCGTGACCCGCGAGGTGCTCGCCGCCTTCGAGGACGTCGCCGCCGACGCGATCGCCGAGGGTGGCTCGGTGCGGGTGCCCGCGCTGGGCACCCTGGGCAGCAAGTGGCGCAAGCCGCGCACGGTGCGGTCGATCACCGACCACCAGGCGATGTACCTCGACGGTCGCCACGTCCCGACGTTCCGGCCGTCCGCGGCCCTGCGTCGCCGGCTCGAGGGGCTGACGCCCCAGAACTGGCGCGAGGACGCCCACCAGGAGGCGTGGCGCATGGCCGACACGCTGGTGGACGACCTGTTCCTGTACCACGCCCACATGGCGCCCGCGGTCGACGCCGACGCCGACCCGTCGGACGTCGAGGCCCACTGTGCCGGCGCCTTCGGGCCGCTGTGGGAGCGCGTGGTGTCCACGTACCAGCAGGTGGTCCCGGCGCACGTCCGCACGCGCGCTGCCTACCTCGGCATGGCTGCCCAGCGTCGCCTGGCGGCTTGAGCTCGACCGTGTCGGAGCGCCCCCGTCCTCCGACCTCCGCGGAACCGTCCGAGAGGAATCCGATGTCCGAGATCTGGGATGACGAGCTGGATGCCTTCGCCCACCTGTCGGTCGACCGGCGGGCGCAGGCCGGCCAGGACGCCGCGCGGCACACCCGCGTGCGTCTGGTCGACGAGGAGAGCCACTCCGAGCTGGACGTGGACGACCTCCTCAACCTGCTCGACGCCGCGGGGGACCTCGTGCTGGAGGCGCCGCGGCCGCGGAGCAGCACGACGGAGCTGCCGGTCGAGGAGACCGTCGTCACCGTGCACAGCCCGGACGACGCCACGGCCATCGTGCAGCCGCCGCGCCCCGATCGCGAGGCGGTCTGGGAGGCCGACGAGGCGCCGACGAGCGTGCTCGATCCGCGCCGCGGCGAGCCCGAGCCGTCGGCGTTCCGTGAGGCCCTGCGCGAGCGTCGTGCGCGGCACCGGCACGCCGCCGAGCGCGGCACGGCCGTGGCCCTCGGGGGCTTCGACGACCTGGACGAGGAGCCCACCGCGCTGCTCGACCTGGGCCGCATCCCCACCTACGCCGGCCCGCTGACCGACGTGGGTGTCGACACCGTCGACGACGACGAGTCCACCCAGGTGGACCCGGGCCTGGCGGCGGACTGGGCGCAGGACGCCGAGGTGGCGCTGCACAGCATCGCGCGCGACCACGCGGTCCACGAGGCGTTGATGTCCGACTCGGCGGCGGCGCTGCACGAGGTGCGGGCGCTGCCCGAGGACGACCTGAGCCCCGACCCGACGTGGAACGACGGCCCCGAGGTGGTGGACGTCGACGACGAGGACGTCGCTCCGGCGGTCTCGGCGAGCCAGCGCGCGACCGACAAGGCGTGGGCGGTCGACGAGATGCCGACGTGGCCCGAGGAGGTCACCCGTCCCTGGCGCGCGCAGACCACGGGCAACTTCCCCGCGATGAAGGCGGCGCCCGCCGAGGTGGACGTCGACACCGTCGACGACGCCGACGCGTCGGACGACGACGTGCTCGCGGGCATGGAGGACCCCGACAGCCTGTACGAGTCGGGCACCGTGCCCGCGCTGCACGGCCACGATCCGGTCACGACGTCGTGGGACAACGAGTTCGGCATGGAGGACACGCAGTCCTTCGCCCGGTTCCGCGACACGATGCCGGCCACCGACGACGCGTACGAAGAGGAAGAGGAGCGCCCCAGCCGCCCCGCCGCCCGCGTCATCCCCGGGCACGCGCTCAGCGGCAGCTACCGGCGCAACAACGCCCAGCAGGACGTGTCGATGATCGACGTCGAGGCCACCGGACCGATCCCCACGTGGGACGTCCGCGCGGCTGCGGCGGCCGAGGCCGAGACCCCCGCGCCCAAGCGCCAGGCGGCGCGGGTGACGGGTGGCACGATGCCGTCCGCCGCGACCACCAGCGGCAGCAGCCGCATCGGGTCGTGGAAGGTCGAGGACCGTGCGGAGGCCGAGGCCACCGAGGTGTCGCCGCTGATGGCCGGCCTGTACGGGCTGGGCCTGTCGCTCATCGTCGGCGGGCTGCTGCTCGGCGTGTGGATGGCGCTGCGCTGAGCCGCGTCAGCCCTCCCGGGTGCTCACGATGCGCACCTGGGCGAACTGGCGGTGGCCGTGCGGGCCGCTGTGGAAGCCGTAGCCGGACTGCTTGGCGCCCACCCACGGGCTGCCTGCGGCGCCGCCCACGCCGCGGTTGATGCCGACCATGCCGGCGTCGAGCCGACGTGCGACGGCGCGGGCGCGCTCGGTGTCGCCCGAGAACACGATGGCGCCCAGGCCGTAGACGCCCTCGTTGGCGAGGTCGACGGCCTCGTCGTCGGTGGTGAACGTCTCCACCGTGGCCACCGGACCGAACGTCTCCTCCAGGCGCACCGCGGCGTCGCGGGGCACGTCGACCAGCGCCAGCGGGCGGAGGAAGTTGCCGTCGGCGTCGAGATCGTCGCCGCCGAACAGCAGGCGCGCGCCCGCGTGCAGGGCGTCCTTGACCTGGGCGACCACGGCGTCGCGCTGGCGCCGGTCGATCATGGGGCCCACGACCGTGGCCTCGTCGAGGCCGTGGCCCACGGTGAGCGTGGCGGCGTGGCGGGCGAACGCCTTCTCGAACGGGTCGGCGACGGAGGCGTCGACGAGCACGCGCTCGGTGGAGACACAGACCTGCCCACAGTTGCGGTAGGCGTTGCGCGCTGCATGGCGCGCCGCCGCCTCGACGTCGGCGTCGCCCAGCACGACGAGCGGGTCCTTGCCGCCGAGCTCGAGGAGCACGCGCTTGAGCGTGCCCGCGGCGGCCTGCAGGATGTGCGACCCGGCGGCGCGGCTGCCGGTGAACGCGATGAGGTCGACGTCGGCGTCGACCAGCGCCCGCCCCTGGGCGCCGTCGCCGTGGACCACCTGGAGCACGCCCGGCGGCAGCACGGCCTGCAGGCAGTCCGCGTACGCCTGGCCGGTGAGCGGTGTGCGCTCCGAGGGCTTGAGCAGCACCGTGTTGCCGGCCACGAGGGCCGGCAGCACCATCCAGTGCGGCATGGAGAACGGGTAGTTCCACGGCGTGATGGCCGCGCAGACGCCGTAGGGATCGCGCCGCAGCTCGGTGTGGGTGCTGCCGTCGTGGAGGACCTCGGGCGACAGGGCCGCCACCATCTCGTCGAGCTCCTCGTGCAGCCCCTCCCCACACGACCGCACCTCGCCGACGGCCTCGCGCAGGGGCTTGCCCATCTCGCGGGTGAGCTGACGCCCGATGTCGTCGGCGCGCTGCAGGATGACCTCCTTCGCCCGCGCGAGGCAGGCCGCGCGGGCCTCGAGGCCGAGGTCCCGCCACCCCTTGGCGGCCTCGCGGGCACGCGCGACGGCGTCGGGGATCGCGTCGACGGGGGTGATGGCGACGGTGCCGACGAGCTCGCCGGTGGCGGGGTCGTGGGAGTGGAGGAGCATTGGGGCCTCGGGGAGGAGGGGGGGGTGGAGGCCTAACGGGATGGCGCGCCGCGTTCACCGCCACGCGCGGGCGGTGCAGTGGAAGGGCGTCGCCCACGTCGCCTGTGCAGCGATCGACGTCGGGGCGGCGACGGACGGCAAGGCGCGGCGTTGATCGACCGGCTGCGGCCGTGGCGTCACGTCAGGGGACGGATGGGGGCGGGTGGATGGCCTGGGGAGGCGTGGCCGGGAGGGTGCGGGCGATGCGGAGGCCTATGGTCGGTCCCGTGTCGGACGTGTGCCCGGATTGGTCGAAGCCCAAGCAGTAGCGAAGGGCGCCAGCCTCGTCATACGCACCGCCACGAAAGGCGTTGGACGGGGCCACGGAGGGACGGGCGAGGGGGTCGGTGACCGGGGTGGTGTCGGGCCCGTGCGTCGACCAGATGTCGTACCGGTCCTGGATCCGCTCGGCGACATTGCCGATGATGTCGTACAGCCCTGATGCGGTAGGAGGGAATGAGCCCACGGCGGCAGGTCGATCAGTGCACACCACGCCCTGCTGCTGCAAGGGAACGGCGCCGGAGAAGGTGAAGTTCCTGCACGTGACGGGCTCGGTCCAGTCCGTGGTCAGCAGGTCTCCACCGAGCGGAAGCGAGCCCATGTTCGCGCCGGCATCCCGCGCTGCATACTCCCACTCGGCTGCCGTAGGCAGTCGGAACCCCTCGCACGCATACACGTCCGCATCCAGTCCTGGGTCACACACCCAGCCCTCGGGGCTCGTTCGGCACCCATAGCAGGGGTCCAGATGGAACAGGCGCGACAGGCCATCGGCGAACACGGCGGCATCGAGCCAGACCATGTTCTCGACGGGACACCGAGGGCTGTCGCACGTGTCGGTGTTGCCAGAGGGATCCGAGCCCATCACGAAGGTCCACTCCTCGCGTGTGACCTCGTAGGCGCCGATCTCGAACGGCCGCGTAAGGGTGACCTGGCGTGGGTAGTTCGTCGCCGCGCCTGCAGCGATCTCCTGTGGCGTGGCGCCTTCCATGTACGTGCCGGGCGCGAAGGCCACCATGGGGATGTGGATCGGCACGCCGACCACCACCGGCCCAGACGCGGCGGTCGAGGATTGGCCTTGCGCATTGGTGGCCGTGACCTCGCAGGTCCAGGATTGCCCATCTCGGGTGTCGTGGGCGGAGACGGTGTCGCCGTCGAACGCTGTGGTGAGGGCAGCCACGCCCGCCGGTTCCCCGTCCACGAACCAGGTCGCGGTGTAGGACAAGGCGTCGAGGATGTCGCCATCGACCGTGCACCGCAGGTCGTCGACCTCGGATGCGGGGGTCTGGGGTCGGATGCTCACCTGCATCGGGGGAGGTGCGACAGCGAACGCGAAGGCCAGCGTCGTCGGGAGCACCCCGGCATCGTCCGCACTGAGGGTGACCGTCCACCGGGCGGCCGACGTCCCGGTGTTCGCCGGGAGCGGATTGCCGGCGAACGAGGCGTCGGCGGGTCCAGTCCAGTCGACCTGGACGCTGGCCGGGTCGAGGTCGCCTTCGACATGCCAGGCGAGGGTGACGGGCTGGTCGGTGACGGGGACGGCGGGGTCGAGGGCGTCGATGCGGAGCCTGGGGGTGCCCTGGGGCTCGACCTGACAGGCGGCGAGCAGGAGGACGGAGGTCAGGCGCCACATGGTCCCTCCGCCGGGTGCGCTACCGGCCTGTATCGCGCGCCGCGAGGTCGAGGCTGGGGATGGAGATGCCGCGCTCGAGCCTGGGGATGGCGGTGGGGTCTTCGCAGGCGTACGGCGTGGCCTCACCCGTGGCGGTGTCGAGCTCGGCGCCGCAGTCGGCGTCGGGGAGGACGGCAGCGAGCGAGGCGTTGGTGGGGACCCAGACCTCGAGAGGGTCAAGGGTCCATCCGGTGTCGGCGTGGGCCGGTGGTTGGCGTGCGGAGAGAACCAACAGGGCTGCCGTCACCAGCGCTGCCGCTGCGAGCAAGGCGTGGTGTCTGCTCACCGCGTGGCCTCGGGCGGGTGGATGGCGTGGGGAGGCGTGGCCGGGAGAGTGCGGGCGATGCGGAGGCCTATGGTCGGTCCCGTGTCGGACGTGTGCCCGGATTGGTCGAAGCCCAAGCAGTAGCGAAGGGCGCCAGCCTCGTCATACGCACCGCCACGAAAGGCGTTGGACGGGGCCACGGAGGGACGGGCGAGGGGGTCGGTCACCGGGGTGGTGTCGGGCCCGTGCGTCGACCAGATGTCGTATCGGTCCTGGATCCGCTCGGCGACATTGCCGATGATGTCGTACAGCCCTGAAGCGGTAGGAGGGAATGAGCCCACGGCGGCAGGTCGGTCAGTGCACACCACGCCCTGCTGCTGCAGAGGAACGGCGCCCGAGAAGGTGAAGTTCCTGCACGTGACCGGCTCGGTCCAGTCCGTGGTCAGCAGGTCTCCACCGAGCGGAAGCGAGCCCATGTTCGCGCCGGCATCCCGCGCTGCATACTCCCACTCGGCTGCCGTAGGCAGTCGGAACCCCTCGCACGCATACACGTCCGCATCCAGTCCTGGGTCACACACCCAGCCCTCGGGGCTCGTTCGGCACCCATAGCAGGGGTCCAGATGGAACAGGCGCGACAGGCCATCGGCGAACACGGCGGCATCGAGCCAGACCATGTTCTCGACGGGACACCGAGGGCTGTCGCACGTGTCGGTGTTGCCAGAGGGATCCGAGCCCATCACGAAGGTCCACTCCTCGCGTGTGACCTCGTAGGCGCCGATCTCGAACGGCCGCGTAAGGGTGACCTGGCGTGGGTAGTTCGTCGCCGCGCCTGCAGCGATCTCCTGTGGCGTGGCGCCTTCCATGTACGTGCCGGGCGCGAAGGCCACCATGGGGATGTGGATCGGCACGCCGACCACCACCGGCCCAGACGCGGCGGTCGAGGATTGGCCTTGCGCATTGGTGGCCGTGACCTCGCAGGTCCAGGATTGCCCATCTCGGGTGTCGTGGGCGGAAACGGTGTCCCCGTCGAACGCTGTGGTGAGGGCAGCCACGCCCGCCGGTTCCCCGTCCACGAACCAGGTCGCGGTGTAGGACAAGGCGTCGAGGATGTCGCCATCGACCGTGCAACGCAGGTCGTCGACCTCGGATGCGGGGGCCTGGGGACGGATGCTCACCTGCATCGGGGGAGGTGCGACGGCGAACGCGAAGGCCAGCGTCGTCGGGAGCACTTCGGCATCGTCCGCGCTGAGGGTGACCGTCCACCGGGCGGCTGACGTCCCGGTGTTCGCCGGGAGCGGATTGCCGGCGAACGAGGCGTCGTCGGGTCCTGTCCAGTCGACCTGGACGCTGGCCGGGTCGAGGTCGCCTTCGACATGCCAGGCGAGGGTGACGGGCTGGTCGGTGAGAGGGACGGCGGGGTCGAGGGCGTCGATGCGGAGCCTGGGGGTGCCCTGGGCCTCGACCTGACAGGCGGCGAGCAGGAGGACGGAGGTCAGCCGGCCGGAGCCCTGGTGCCTGTGGGTGATCATGCGCGAACCTCACCGGCCGAGGCCCGCGTGGCACGTGGAGAAACGCGCGACGCGCACTTCTCGCCCCTCGCAGCGCCAACGTATCGCTTCGGCGAGCTCCGTTGTTGGACGCGGTGCTCTGCCGGACGCCGACACTTCGCTCCGCGGGTGACCAGGGCCGTGGACATGGCGCGCACCCGCCAGCTTCCCCGCCGCGTCCCCGCCCGCGTCACGTGCGTGCGCACACCCGAGGGCGGTGGGCAGCTGCCGTCACCCGCCCCCGCACCCCGCCACCACCAGCTCCCGCGCCACCACCTCGCCCGCCCCGCCGGTCACCACGACGGCGTCAGAGCGGCAGCCCGCCGCGTCGGTGTCGCCGTCGTTCCGACCCACCGCTTGCACCGACCAGGAGACGTCCGGCGCCAGGCACAGCACGTAGACGTCGTCGTCGTCGGGGGCGGTCACCGTCAGGTCCGCGAGGGCGTCCGCGTCCACGCGCTCGCCCGTCACGGTGACGTGGTCGGCGCCGGTGGCGGTGCCCGTGACGGTCAGCTGGGCCGGGTCGCAGGTGTCGGCGAACGTCGCTCCCGCGCATCCTGCGAGCGCCAGCGTCAGGACCCCGGCCCTCACCGCTCGGTCCACCACCCGACGAAGCGGTGCTGGCCGAAGCGCTCGTAGCCGCTGATCGCCCGCAGGCGCAGGCCGTCCATGCGCTCGTCCTCGTGCTTCGTCTCGAGATCCGAGATGGTCATCACCGTCGCCAGGCCCCACGCGGCCCGGTTGCGGCTGTCCCACACGCCCAGCAGGTAGGCGTCGGTGCCCACCATGCGCACATCGAAGTGCGACAGGTACCGGCCCACGCTGCGCTGCGACTGGTTCATGCCGAAGAAGTCGGCGCGCGGGATGTCGGTGAGCATCAGGAACGAGCCGACGTCGAGGTCGTCGTAGATCGCGGAGTACCGCGGGTTGCCGGTGGCGCGGTCGTCGCGCTGGACCACCGCGACCGGTCGGAGGCCACCGAGCTGGTGGGCCTGGTAGGTCGTGAAGTGCATCGACGAGCTGGCGTCGTCGTAGGCGTCCCACGTGGCGGGCGCGTCGCTGACGATGCCCACGTAGGTCACGGTGGTGCCGTCGTCGTTGACGTCGACGTGCACGGGGCGCAGGCCTCGGGCCTCGGCGTCGGCGAGGCGGGCCTCGTGGGTGGCGAGATCGACGCCCCACCACACCTCGGACCGGTCGTCTGTGGGCTCGGAGAGCAGGTTGTAGAAGCGCTGGCCGGACACGGCGTAGACGTCGAGCCACACCGGCGTGAGGCCGAGGGCCACGTGGCCGTCGAGCACGTCCTGCAGGTCGGCCTCGGGCACCGCGAACGCGCTGGCCTGGGCCTCGACGAAGAAGGTGCGCTCGTCCCGCACCTGGCCGTTGACCAGCACCTCGACGGTCCAGTCGCCGCGCCAGTCCCCGATGCGGCGGTTCCACCACCAGTGGTGGATGGTCTGGTTCGCCGACAGCGTGACGTTGGTGGTGTCGAACACCACGCCGTCGGGTCGACGGATGGTCAGGCCGAAGCGGTCGCCGGGATGGCCGCCGGACATCGTCAGCCCGAAGCCGGTCATCGCGTTGCCCTCGATGAGGGTCGCGTCGGGACCGGGGTCCTGCACGTAGGGCAGGTCGACGATCTCGCGCCCCTGGATACTGACGTCCATGTAGGTGATCGGGGGCGCGTACTCCGGCGGGTGGGCGAACATGTCCTCGGCGAACGGGTCGACGATGCCCGACGCGCAGTCGCGCACCTCGAAGTACAGGTGCGGATGGGTGGAGCAGCCGCTGCTGCCCACCACGCCGAGCACCTCGCCGGCCGCGACGGTGTCCCCGCGGTGCACGCGGATCGACCGGTTCTTCAGGTGGCCGTACGTGGTGATGAAGCCGTTCGCGTGGCGGATGTGGACCGCGTTCCAGTCGCCGGTGCAGGTCAGGTTGCGGTCGTAGTTGCCGTTGGTCACGTCGATGACGATGCCGGACGCCGCCGCGCGCACCGACAGGCCACTGTCCATCCACCGGAAGTTGGGCACGTCGATGTCGGTCGCGGTGAAGGCGTCGCTCGTCTTGGCGAACATGCCGGTGGCGCCGGTGTAGTCGGTGACCGTGGGGCCCGCGCCGTGGTCGACGTACTTGTGCACCGTCCAGTCGTGGCCCTCGGCGCCCGCCAGCGGCCACCGCATCGGCAGGTCGGCGGGATCGCAGGACCAGTTCGACGGCTGGTAGCGGTCGGTGTCCCACCAGTGGTCCGTGTCCTCCCAGGGCTGGTCGGTGTCGGTGTCGGTGTCCCAGACGACGGTGTCGGTGTCCCAGACGACGGTGTCGGTGTCGCCGGGGACGGTGTCGGTGTCGCCGGTCGTGTCGGTGTCGCCGGTGGTGTCGGTGTCGCCGGTCGTGTCGGTGTCGCCGGTGGTGTCGGTGTCGCCGGTGGTGTCGGTGTCGCCGGTGGTGTCGGTGTCGCCGGTGGTGTCGGTGTCACCGGTGGTGTCGGTGTCGCCCGTCGCGTCGGTGTCCGTGTCGATGATGACGATCGGATCGGTGTCCCGCGTGGTGTCCGTGTCCGTCGTGTCCGTCTCGTCCAGCTCGCTGTCGACCACGGCATCGGTGTCGACGTCCGTCTCGGTGACGTCGTCGCTGTCCGTGTCCGTGTCCGTGTGGGGGTAGCCGTGCACGTTCACGCCTTCCGTCGGGTCCTTCGAAGGGGAGCACCCGAACGCGAGCGTGAGCAGCAGCAGCAGGGAGAGGCGAGCCATGGCGTCCTTGGGACGGAACGGTCCGTCCGGATTCATCGGTACTTTCATCCGGAACTGTAGGAACCCGCCTTCGGATGCGCGGATCTGGCGGCCGGGACGCTGCTTGCGCCACGTTCGGTTCGGCGTGTCCAGGCCCGGTCGCCGGTCGGTGCAACGGTCCCGTTACGGACACACCGGCGCGAGGAACGCGGTCCCGTCGGGCTCGTGCGGCCCTTCCCCCGTTTGGGGACGATCGTGACCGGTACTGCCCATTGGCCGGCCTTGACCCTGTCGTTTCGCGTGCGGTACGCCTGGAGCGCAACGTCGGGGGTGTCAGATGTCGGGTGCGCTGAAGGTGGCGGGAGCGGTGGTCGTGGTGGCCCTGGTGGGCCTGGGCGTGGTGGTGTCGATGCAGCCGGACGACATGCGGGTGGAGCGGTCGATCCACGTCGACGCGACGCCGGAGGTGACGTTCGACCAGATGGACGACTTCGAGTCGTTCGCGTCGTGGAGCCCGTGGGGTGACCTCGATCCCGAGATGCACACCGAGATGAGCGACGCCACGTCGGGCGTGGGCGCCACCTACTACTGGAAGGGCAACAGCCAGGTCGGCGAGGGCCGGATGACGATCGTCGAGGTCGAGCCGGGCAAGATGGTGCGCCAGAAGCTCGAGTTCATGGCGCCGTGGGAGGCCGAGAACGAGGTCGTGTTCGGGGTCACGCCCGACGGGGACGGCTCGACGGCCACGTGGACGATGACCGGCCACAACGACTTCGTGGCCAAGATGGCCGGGCTGTTCATGGACATGGACGGCATGATCGGCGCGGACTTCTCCAAGGGGCTCGCCCGCATCAAGGATCGCGCCGAGGCCGACGCGAAGCGCATCGCCGACGAGAAGGCCGCCGCGGAGGCCGCCGCTGCCGAGGCCGCTGCCGCGGAGGCGGCCGCCCAGGACGCGATGGCGGCCGACGGTGGCGCCGGCGGCCCGGACGCGTCCGGCACGGAGTGATCGTCGGAGTCCTGCCGGATCACGCGGATCACGCGGATCACGCGGATCCGTTGGACGGGATCGCACCCTGAACGTATGTTCAAGGGTGCATGTCCTACGTCGAGCTCGTCAGCCGGTCCTGCTTCTCGCTGCTCCACGGGGCCTCCCACCCCGAGGAGCTGGTGGAGTCGGCCCACGCCCTGGGCCTCGCCGGGCTCGCGATCGCCGATCGCGACGCGGTCTACGGCCTGCCCCAGGCCCACGGTCTCGCCGCCGGGCTCGGGCTGCCGCTGCTGTGCGGGGCCACGGTCACGGTCGACGACGCTGCGCCCGTCGTGCTGCTCGCGGAGACGCGCGCGGGCTGGGGGCGCCTGTGCCGCCTGCTCACCGACGCCCGCCACGCCGCGGCGAAGGGGCGCGCCGTCGTGCCGGTCGCGCGCGTCGCGCAGGCCGCACCCGGGCTCACCTGCCTGCTCCTCGACGGGTGGACGCCGGCGGCGGCCGATCCGCTGCGGCAGGCGTTCGGGGCCCACCTCGAGGTGGTGCTGTCGCGCCAGCAGGCCCCCACCGACGGTCCGCGCACGCGCCGCGCGCTGGCCCTGGCGCGGGCGCTCGGCTGCGAGGTGGTCGCGTCGAACGACGTGGTGATGCACGATCCGGTCCGTCGGCGCCTGGCCGACGTCCTCACCGCCATCCGCCGTCGCACCACGCTGGATCGGCTGGGTCGCGCCGCCCACGCCAACGCCGAGCGCCACCTGCTGGCGCCCGACGCGTTCGCGCAGCGCTTCGGCGACCTGCCCGCCGCCGTCGCCCGCACCGTCGCCGTCGCCGAGCGCTGCGCCTTCCGGCTGTCCGAGCTGTCCTACACCTACCCGCGCGAGGTGGTGCCCGACGGGTGGACGCCGATGGGCTGGCTGCGCCACCTCGTCGCCCACGGCGTGGTCGATCGCTACCCCCAGGGCGCGCCCGCTGCCGTCCGCGCGCAGCTCGATCACGAGCTCGCCGTCATCGAGGCGCTCGACTTCCCGTCCTACTTCCTCACCGTCCACGACATCGTGCGCTTCGCCCGCGGCCGCGGGATCCTCTGCCAGGGGCGCGGGTCGGCGGCCAACTCGGCGGTGTGCTTCGTGCTGGGCGTCACCAGCGTCGATCCGTCGCGGGCCAGCCTGCTGTTCGAGCGGTTCATCAGCGAGGAGCGCGGCGAGCCGCCCGACATCGACGTCGACTTCGAGCACGAGCGCCGCGAGGAGGTCATCCAGTACCTCTACGCCCGCTACGGCCGGCAGCGCGCGGCGATGGTCAACGAGGTGATCGCCTACCGGGGTCGCTCCGCGGTGCGCGACGTGGGCAAGGCGTTCGGCATGTCGCTCGACCAGGTCGACCGCATGGCCGGGCTGCTGTCGCGCTGGTCGGCGGGCGGGCTGCCGGCGGTGCGCGACGAGGTGGCCGACGTCGGCCTCGACCCCGACAGCCCCACGGTGCGCTGGACGCTGCAGGTGGCCGAGGAGCTGGTGGGCTTCCCGCGCCACCTCGGCATCCACTCGGGGGGCTTCGTCATCGCCGAGGGCGACGTCGTCGAGCTGGTGCCGGTGGAGCCGGCCACGATGGCCGACCGCACGGTGGTCCAGTGGGACAAGTACGGCGTCGAGGGCCTGGGCTTCGTCAAGGTCGACGTCCTGGCGCTCGGCATGCTCACCGCCATCCGCAAGGCGTTCGAGCTCATCGAGGGCGCCTACGGCGCGCGCTGGGCGCTGCACACGGTGCCGTCCGAGGATCCCGCCGTCTACGAGATGTTCTCCCGCGCCGACACGGTGGGCGTGTTCCAGATCGAGAGCCGCGCCCAGCAGTCGATGCTGCCGCGGCTGCGGCCCCAGTGCTTCTACGACCTGGTGATCGAGGTCGCGATCGTGCGGCCAGGGCCCATCCAGGGCGGCATGGTCCACCCCTACCTGCGGCGGCGCAACGGCGACGAGCCGATCGTCTACGCCCACCCGGCGCTGGAGCCCATCCTCGAGCGCACGCTCGGGGTGCCGCTGTTCCAGGAGCAGGTGATGGCGATGGCCGTCGCGGTGGGCGGCTTCACGCCCGGCGAGGCCGACCAGCTGCGGCGCGCGATGGGGGCGTGGCGCAAGCGCGGCACGCTCGACGGCCTGGGCGACCGGCTCGTCACCGGCATGCGCGCCAAGGGCATCGCGCCCGACTTCTGCGCCGCGATCGTCGCGCAGATCAAGGGCTTCGGCGAGTACGGCTTCCCCGAGTCCCACGCCGCCAGCTTCGCGCTGCTCGTCTACGTGTCGGGCTGGCTCAAGTGCCACCACCCCGAGGCCTTCTGCGCAGGGCTCATCAACAGCCAGCCCATGGGCTTCTACAGCCCGCGCACGCTCGTCGCCGACGCCCAGCGCCACGACGTGGTGGTCCACGAGGTGTGCGTGAACGCGTCGGGCTGGGACTGCTCGCTCGAGCCCCAGGGCGGCGGGGCCGACGCGTCCGGTCCCACGGCCACACGCGCCCACCTGCGCCTGGGCCTGCGGCTGGTGCGCGGCCTCAAGGAGGAGGTGGGGCGTGCGATCGAGGCGGAGCGGGCGCGGGGTCCGTTCGCCAGCCTGCCCGACTTCCAGCGGCGCTGCGGTCTCGATCAGGGCTCGCTGCGCAAGCTCGCCGACGCCGACGCCTTCCGCGACCTGGTCCCGGATCGCCGCGAGGCGGTGTGGACGCTGCAGGGCCTGTGGGAGGGGCCGCTGTTCGCCGGCGTGCCGCGTCAGGAGCCGCCGCCGCCGCTGCCGCGCGAGACGAGCCTGGAGGCGCTGGAGGCCGACTACCGCGCGGTGGGCCTGTCGCTCGGCAACCACCCGGCGATCGAGGCGCGCAAGGTCCTCGCGGATCGCGGGGTCCACCCGATCCGTCTGGCGACGCTGCCCACGCTGCAGGCGGGTCGGAGGGTGCGGATCCTGGGGCTGGTCTCCAGCCGTCAGCGCCCGGGCACGGCCAAGGGGGTGGTGTTCCTGTCGCTCGAAGACGAGACGGGCATGGCCAACGTGATCGTGTGGCCCCAGCGCTGGGAGGCGCAGCGCAAGGTGATCGCCGGTCACCCGGTGCTGGTGATCGACGGCCTGCTGCAGCTGCAGGACGGCGCGTTCAGCGTGCTGCTGGAGCGGGCGTGGTCGGTGGCCGAGGTGGGGGCCGTCCACGCCCCGTCCCGGGACTTCCGCTAGGCCCGCCGCGGCGGGTACCATCGGCCGCCGAGGTGACGATGTCGGTCCCGTATCCCTCTCCCCCGCAGGGCCTGCCCGAGGACTTCACGCGTCCCGACGCCGCGTTCCGGCGTCGCGTGGTGCTCGTGTTCCTCTCGATCCTGGCGTTTCTCGCGCTCTACGTCGGCTTGCTGGGCTTCATCGTCGCGTTCGTCGTCGACACCATCCAGCGGGTGCGGGAGGGCCTCCCCGGCGACGACCCGGTGTTCGAGATCATCCTGTCGATCCCGCTGTCGCTGCTCGCGGTGTTCCTGATCAAGGGCCTGTTCACCCGCCAGCGCCACGTCGAGGCCACGCGCGTCGAGGTCACCGAGGCCGACGAGCCCGAGCTGTTCGCGTTCATCCACCGCATCGCCGACGACGCCCACGCGCCGCGCCCGCACCGCGTGTTCCTCACGCCCGACGTCAACGCGTCGGTGTCCTACGAGTCGAGCGTGCTCGGCTTGTTCCTGCCCATGCCCAAGAACCTCACGATCGGGCTCGGGCTGGTCAACAACCTCTCGCTCGACGAGCTCACCGCCGTGCTCGCCCACGAGTTCGGCCACTTCTCCCAGTCGAGCATGCGGCTGGGCACGTGGGTCTACCGGGCCAACCAGGTCATCGTGCACATGGTCAACGTGCGCGACTGGTGGGACCGCAACATCGACGCGTGGAGCCGGTGGGACCTGCGGGTGTCGTTCCCTGCGTGGATCCTCAAGCTGTTCACGTGGGTGCTGCGCGAAGGCCTCGCGGCGCTCTACGAGACCGTCAACCGCGCCTACCTCGCCCTGTCCCGCGAGATGGAGTTCCACGCCGATCGCGTGAGCGTGTCGATCACCGGCAGCGACAGCCTCGTGCACGCGCTGGCCCGTCTGCCGTTCGCCGAGGAGGCGATGTCGAGCGCCACGTCGGCGCTGCAGACGCAGTTCTACCTGGGCCGCGCCACCGACGACCTCTTCGCCCACCAGGCGGCGGCGATGGCGTGGGAGCGGCGCCTCGCCGACGACCCGTCGCTGGGGGCCACGCCCGCGCGCCCGATGCCCCCCGAGCCGGCGTTCCGGGTGTTCACCGACCGACGCGTGCGCCCGCCGGCGATGTGGGCGTCCCACCCGCCCGACGTGGTGCGGGAGGCCCGCGCCAAGGCGGTCTACGTGCCGTCGGAGCTGATGGACGACACGGCGTGGGTGGTGTTCGGACGCCCGGACCACTGGCGGCGCGAGCTCACGCGCCTGTGGTACCGCCACGAGCTCGAGGCCCCGGCCACGGTGATGGAGGAGCCGGCCGAGCGCATGCAGGCCCGGATCGACGACCTGCGCTGCGCCATCGTGCACGAGCCCCGGTTCCGCGAGGTCTACGACGTGGGCCGTGCCCTGCTCTGGGCGCCCACGCTCGACGACGTCCTCGGTGCGGAGCGCCCGGCGCCCGACGCCCTCGAGGCCGCGCTCGACGCCTGCTACGACGACGCGGCCGCGGCCCTGGTCGCCGAGGTGCGCGACCGTCGACGCGAGGTGGCCGAGCTCATCGCGGTCGCGTCGGGCGACGCCGAGGCCGACGACGGCACGGTCGTCGTGCAGGGCGAGACGGCGCTGGCGAGCGAGGCCGAGTCCCTCGTGCCCCGGGGGCTGACCGCCTACGGCGAGGTCCGGGATCGCTGGGTGGCCCACCTGCGCCACGTGCGCGCCACCCACCTCGCGATCGCCGCCACGATCGGGGTCGAGGAGGAGAAGGCGCTGGGCAACGCCGTGGGCTTCGCGCACTACGTCGAGCACGCAAGCGCCCGGGTGCGCATCGCCTTCGGCGCGGTCCACAACGTGATGTCGGCCGCCTCCGGCAAGCAGCAGCTCGAGGCCGAGGCGTTCGAGGTGCTCCGGCGCACGCTGGTGTTCGCCCACCAGGACCTCCAGCGGTTGATGGAGGTGGCCGCCTCGGTCACGCCGCCCGACGGCGTGCTGCCGGACGGCTGCGATCGGTGGTCCACGTGGCTGCTCGATCAGCCCGTGATCGCCGCCCTCGCCCTCGGCAGCGTCGACGGTCACTGGGTCGGGCAGCTGCTCACCCAGATGCGCAAGGTCGGCTTCGCCCTCGACGTGGCCACGGAGCGGTCGCTGGCGGTGGTGCTCGCGCGCGAAGACGAGGTGGTGGCGCGGTGGCGGGCCTTGCGCGCGGGTCAGGCCGTCGAGCCGGGCTCGCCGGTGCCGCCGCCGCCCGCGTCCTTCACGTCGGCCGCCGACCTGGAGCTCGACCCGATCAGCGGCGGCTGGCCGATGCGCGATCCGGGGCCCTGGCCGAAGGGGTCGCTGTGGCAGCGCTACGGCAAGCGCGTGGGGGCCGCGGCGCTCGCGCTGACCTTCCTCGGCCTCGCAGCGGTGTGGTGGAGCAGCCGCGGCGTCACCGTCTACGTGGTCAACGGCTTCGACCAGCCGCTCACCGTCGATGTCGGTGGCAGCGTGGTCACGCTCGACCCCCACGAGGGGCGGTCGCTGGGAACGTTCGCCGCGGGCGACGTCCACGCCGAGGCCCGGTTCGCTGACGGCACGGTCGTCGAGGCGAGCGACGCCGATCCCACCGACTACGGCAGCTCGCGGGTGGTGTGGAACCCGGCGGGCAGCGCGTCGCTCGTCACGGTTCCGATGGTCTACGGCAGCCCGCGATCGGTGCCCGACCCCAAGGTGCTCCCGGTCACGTCGTGGCAGGGCGTGCGGGCCCAGTACGTGTTCACCGAGCCGCCGTCGTCGATCAGCACGAAGGGCAGCGGCGAGTACCGGCTGGTGCTGTCCGACGTCGGCGGCGAGGTGTCCCGCCTGGGCATGGTGGAGCACCTGGTCTCCGAGGGTCGGACCGACGAGGCCTACGCGGTGCTCGACACGTGGCTGGCGTGGTCCGTGGTCGACCGCCACGACCTCGCCACCGTGCGCCGGATCCTGGCCGACACGCCAGACCGCTTCGTCGCGACCCTCGACCGCGCGATCGCCCGGCGCCCCGACGACGCCGACCTCGTGCGCGCCCGTCGCGAGGCGGTGCCCGAGCGCGCCGACGTGCTCGAGGCCGCCGACCGCCAGCGGCTCGCCGACGATCCGGACGACGCCCTCGCCTGGTACCTCGTGAGCACCCACGCGCCCGACGGGGCGCCCGAGGGACTGGCCGCGCTCGACAAGGCCCTCGCGCTCGACCCCACCCTGGCGCGCGCGCTGTCGTCGCGTGCGGAGCGGCGGGCGTTTGCGGGCGACGTGGACGGCGCCCGGGCCGACCTCGACACGCTCGCAGGCGTCGGTGGTGCCAACGTGCTCACCGCGATGGTCGCCCGGCTGCGGCTGGCTGCGTTCGAGGGCCACACCGCGCTCGACGACGTCACCGCCGCGATCGTCGACGCCGTCCCGCCCGAGGACCGCACCTCCGAGGTGTGGTCGTTCCTCGCCCGCGAGGCGCTGCGGTCCCGGCGCGCCGACGTCGACCCCGCCACGCTCGAGCTGCCCGACGCCGACGAGGTCGGACCGTGGGTCGTGTGGCGCGCTGCCGTGCTGTTCGGCCGGTGGTCCGACGCGGTGACGTTTGCCGACGCGCTGCCCGAGGGTCGTCCGCGCGACGAGGCGCTGCTGCTGGTGGCGATGGGCCGCGACGACGGCGATCAGATGCAGCGGCTGGCCGACGGGTTGGGGGACGACGTGGTGGCGTGGGCCGACCTGAGCGTGCTGCCGAGCCAGTCGCTCGCGCTGGCGGCCCGCACCGGCCATGCGGAGGCGCTGGCCCCCTACGACGCCTTCCACGCCACGTGGGTGCGGTTCACGCCGGTGTTCACCGCGCCGCGCACGCCCGCTGCGCTCGCGGCGGCGGTGGACGGACTGCCCGCGTGGCACCGCGCCGAGGGGGCCGCGGTGGCCGCCATCCTGCTGGGGGGCGACGCCGCCGAGCCGCTGCGCGCCCGGGCCCGTGCGGGACTCACGGCGTTGGACCTGCCCTGGAGATGATCCGAAGTCCGGAGTGAGGAAAAGCCGCAAGTCGGCTGCGGTGATGCCGAATACCTCTGTGGACCGTGATCCGCGAGGTCGTCATGACGGCAGCCACTCGCACGTGTCTGTTCCCCTCCCTCCTGATCCTCGTTGCGTGCGCTCCTTCCCCTGGGGAGCGCCGGGTCGCATGGGTCCCCCCCGACGACGCCCTGCCGGCGGACGTTCCGGGCGCCTCGCCGGCAGGCGCGTTCTCGGGGGTCACCCAGACCGCGGGCACCTACACGCCCGGCGGCGACGACCTGCCCTGGGCCGACACGGGCCTTGCGGACGACGCCGACGGCGTGGACGACAGCGACGTGCCGGAGCTGCCGCCGGATCCGGGCGTGGCCCCCACGTGCGCGATCCTGACGCCGCCCCATGCCGTGCGCGTGCCTGCGGGCAGCACGATCCCCTTCGCCGGATCCGTCGACGACGCCGACGGGGACGTGGTCTACACGCTGTGGACGTCGAACCTGTGGGGCCCGATGGTCTACGGCACGGCGTTCCCGTTCATCCTGCCGCCCGGGGTGCACGAGGTCGCGATGACGGTGGTGGATGCGCACGGCCACGTGTGCGTCGACGCGGTGGTCGTCACCGTCGATCCGTGACGGAAGGTGTGCGCGGGTGTGGCACAGGCAACACGTTGACGGCGACGGGGTGTGGACCGGACCGGCCGATCGGCTATAACGGGCGGCGTTGCGGGAACGGCGTGCTCACGCGCCCGTCCCCGAAGGAGCCTGGATGCAGCCCGCTCGTGTGCTCGGCCTCGTGGCCGCCGCTCTCGTCGCCGTCGTCGCCGCGTGCAGCACGGAGACGGAGATCCCCCAGTCCGAGTCCAGCAATCCCACGATCGACCTGATCACGCCGTCGCCCGACGTCGACACCAACCGTCCGATCCCGGTGACGAACGACACCGACGACACGGACGTGATGGACACCGACGACACGGACGTGCTCGACACCGACGACACGGACGTGGTCGACACGGACGTGGTCGACACCGACACCGACACCGATCTGCCCCCGGTGTGAGGTCGCGCGGGGCGCCGCGCCGCGCGCGGTTGTCCCCAGGTTGTCCACAGGGCGACTTTTTTCGATCCCGCCGATCGTGCGCCGACGGGCTCCGTCCGCAGCCGATCCACAGGGGTCACCGGATCGAAACGCGGATCGAACCGATCGTTTGATCCAGCGCCCGTGGTCTGTCCACAGGGCGGAGGCCCCCCGGTCGTCCGCGATCGCGTCAGAATGCAGGCTTGACCGCGATCGTTGGCACCTGTATCCATGGGTTCGTCAGCTTCGGCTGACTGGCTGCCTTCCCAACTGACCTCCGGGTCCCTCTCCGCCGCCGTGTGTCATCCACGGCCGTGTCCCCCGGGAACGCCCTCCCAGGCACGGCCGGTTCCTGACCCTCCGATCGGTCCGCCCGGACCGATCCGCCAGTTCCCTCCCCTGGCGCGCAGGACAGATGCACGGCGACGGAGAGGTTGGGGAAGGCGCGCTGCCGCGCCGGCGTCGTCGTGCGGGCTACGGACGCGCGAGGCACACCTGCGCGAAGCCCTCGGCGTAGCCGTTGGCCTTCTGCGCGGTCTCCAGGTCGACGCTGGCCACGCGGACCCAGCCTTCGCGCTGGCGGGCGTCGACCCACTGGCCGATCGCCGACGTCTTGTCGCTCGTGGCGATCTCGAAGTCCTCGTCGAGGGGGACCTTGAACGTGTGGCAGAGATATGCGGAGCTGACGGTCGGCTCCTGGGCGCGCGCGTCACGGGACGTGGCGTGGCCGAGCCAGGCGCCGACGCAGGCTGCGGTCATCAGCGACAGGGACGAGGACAGGGTGCGGGACATGTCAGCCTCCGAGGGCAAGGCGGGATGAAGCCGTTCACGTGGTCGTGGAGCCGCCATCGTGCCCTGGAGGGCTGTCGGCGGCGCTACTGGTATGACTACTACGGCGCCCGCGACGGGTGGCGGGCCTCGGCGCCCGAGCGCACCCGCACCCTGTACGAGATGAAGCGCCTCGCGGGCCCCAACCAGTGGGTCGGCCAGGTGGTCCACGAGCTCGCCGCGCGCGTGATCGGTCAGTGGCAGCAGGGCGTCGACGTCGACCGCGACGCGCTCCTCGAGGACGCCGCCCGCGTGGGCCGTCGCGCGATCGACGACGCCCGCCGGGGCCTGTCCCACCTCGATCCCCGCCGCTACACCGGCTTCGCCGCGCTGTACTACGACGAGGTGCCGGAGCCGGGGTGGTGGGACGCGCTCGTCGACGACCTGGTGGGTCAGGTGGCGGCGTGGCTCGACCACCCCATCGCCGCCCGCATCCGCGAGGTGCCCGAGCGCGTGCGCGAGGTGGAGCGCCTGGAGCGCTTCGTGGTGGGCGACACGCCGCTGTTCGTGGCGCTCGACGTGCTCGTCGACGACGGCCAGGGCGGGCTGGTGGTGATCGACTGGAAGACGGGCACCATGCACGTCGACGACGAGGTCGACGCCCAGCTCGGCGTCTACGCGCTCTACGCCCACCGCCGCTACACGATGCCGGGCCCGCGGATCACGGTGGTGCAGGCGTCCACCCGCGACGGCTCGTTCCGCCAGCGCACCGGGTCGGCCGCCGACCTCGCCGAGACCAGCCGTCGGATCCAGGCCTCGGCCGATCAGATGGCGGCGCTGCTGCGCGATCCCACGCGCGACGAGGCCGAGGAGGTCCGGTTCCCCAAGCTCCCCGCCGGGTCGGACACCTGTGAGACCTGCACCTACCGGCGGGCCTGCGATCGGGAAGCGGTCAGAATATGACCGTAGATCGGAACGTAGACTAGGCACGTGTTCAGGTCGGCGGTACTGTGGTGGTGTCACGACGAGGTGACCCATGCGCACGCCCGACCTGATCCCTGTCCGCCCCGATGAGCTCTCCGCCGCCGTGCTGCGCGAGGCTGCCGAGGCCGGTGTCGGCCCCGTCCGCTGCTACGCCGTGGTGCGTGCCGGCGTGTTCGACGGCCGCAGCTTCCACGCGGGCGACGTCGTGGTCTGCGGGGGCCGTCCCCAGGTCGACGAGCGTGTGGTGCTCGTGCCCACCGGGCGCGGCCGCCCTGTGTTCGGCCATCGTCGCCGCGACGGCCTGCGCGGCGATCGGGGCGAGCCGTGCGATGCGTCGCGCTGGATGCCCGTCGGCGCCGTGGTGCGCGTGGTCGAGCGTGCCCATGCCGTCGTCGATCCCGTCGGTCCGGTCGCGGCCGAGGTGGTGGTCTACCGCCAGCGGCGCGCGCCCGCGCCGCAGCTCGCGCTGTTCCCGCAGCCGGTAGCGGCCTAGCGTCTGGTCGGTCCGCGTCGCGCGTGCGGGGCGGAGGTCCGCACGTGCGGGGAAGGCGCGGACCGATCGCTGAGGGGGGTGTGCTGGGAGGCCACCCCCCTCAGCCCCGACGTCGGCGTCGGAGGCCATGCGGAGGTCGACCCCGTCACCGCACGGTCGCTACCAGACGGCCCTGAGGGCGCGCACGCGCGCCGGGTCGAGGGGGCGCGCCAGGTCGGCGTCCTCGTGCAGCCACGTGCCCACGATGGCGCCGTCGACGAGGTCGCGCACCGCGTCGGCGCGCTCTGGCGTCAGGCCGCTCCCCAGCCAGATCGGCGCCTCGGGCACCGCGCGGCGCACGGTGGCGACGTCGTCGGGGCGGGTGGGGCGTCCGGTGCCGGTGCCGGTGACGATGAGCGCGTCGGCGCCGCCGCGTGCCCAGGTGTCGTGGGCGACGTCGTCCAGCGCCATCGGGCCGAGCGGCACCGCGTGCTTGACCAGCACGTCGGCGGCCACGCGCACGTCGCTGCCCAGGAGCCGGCGCTGCTGCAGGAGCGCGCGCGCCTGCCCGGTGATCAGGCCCTGGTCGGTGGCCATCACGCCGGTGAGCACGTTGACCCGCACGAACGCGGCCCCCGTGACGTGGGCGATGCCCAGCGCCGCCAGCGCGTCGTTGCGCAGCACGTTCACGCCCACGGGCAGGGTCACGGCGTCGCGGACGGCGGCCACGGCCACCGTCATCGCGGCGACGGTGACGGGGTCGACGACGTCGGCGGCGAACGGGGCGTCGCCGAGGTTCTCGACGATGACGGCGTCGGCGCCGCCGGCCTGGAGGGCGCGGGCGTCGGCCACGGCCCGAGCGAGCACCACGTCGAGGGGCGGACCGGGGCGCGGCGCGCCCGGCAGCGGCAGCAGGTGCACCACCCCCACCAGCGCGGGCCGCTCGTCGCCCACGCGGCGTCGGATCATGGCACCGGGATCCCGTGCAGCGTGACGAGCTCGTAGGTGCCGTCGGGCACGGGCGGCTCGACCACGGGGGCCTCGGCGCCCTCGAGCACGTCGGACGTGCCGGCGATGCCCACCAGGTAGACGTCGCTGCCCTGGCCCAGGTAGAGCCCGTAGGCCGACGTGGCGTCGAGCCCGACGCGATCGGCGGCGGGCTGGAGCTCGGCGTCGGAGACCCCCAGGCCCACGCCGAAGCTGGTGGTGGCGGGCCAGGTGCAGGTGGCCTCGGGATCGGGCGTGACGGTGCACGTCCACCACGACACCACGTTCTCGGCGCCGGTGGGGCGGCTGGCCGGCACGTTGGCCGCGTCGAGCGTGGCCTTGAGCACGCACTCCGTGCCGCGCGTCTCCAGCTGGAGCATCGACGCCGCGGTGTCGACGGCGCCGCCGGCGATCACCAGCGTGCCGCCCACGCCCCAGTAGGTGGCCACGACCGACGGGATGCCGGTGTCGGCGTCGGTCGGGGCGTCGGGGGTCTCGACGTCGTCGGGGGCGGCATCCTTCGTGGCCTCGGACAGCGACAGCTCCGCGCAGGCGCTGGCGAGCACCGGGAGGATCAGCAGCAGGTGGCGGTGGAGGAGGTGTCGCATCACGGGTGGCTTCGTGCGCACCGTGCCCGGGCGCGCTCCTGTGTCGTCGCACGCGGCGTGCCGATCCGCCACGATCCCGTTGTCACGGGATCCATCGGCGACGCATGCGCGCGCGGGCCCGCGGCGGTCGCCGGATCGCGACATCGGTGTCGCGGTGGTGGTGGCGGTCAGCGGGGCACCGGGTGGTCGCGGAACCAGGCGATCGTGCGCGCGAGGCCGTCGTCGCCGGACACGGGCGCGTGCAGGCCGAAGTCCGCCCGGCCGCCCGACAGGTCGTACCAGTGGGAGGTGGCGAGCTGCGAGGCGACGAACCGGGTCATCGGCGGCACGCCCGACAGGCCGAAGAGCGACCAGATGCCCTCGAACACCGTGCCCGCCGCGCGCGCGGCCCCGAGCGACACGTGGCGCCG
Organism: Alphaproteobacteria bacterium; assembly: GCA_020632915.1. Classification (GTDB taxonomy): domain Bacteria; phylum Myxococcota_A; class UBA796; order UBA796; genus JACKEO01. The sequence continues at coordinate 91,843 of JACKEP010000008.1, forward strand.
GAGCGGTGGCTCCCCCACGCCGACGAACAGCGCGTGGATCCAGTCCCAGAGCACGACGGGCTCGGGGTCGGTGACGAAGTAGGCCTTGCCGCCGTGGGCCGACCCGGGCGCGAGCGCATCGGCGGCCTGCAGGTGGGCGGCGGCGGCGTTGTCGATGTAGGTCAGGCCGACGCGGTTGGTGCCGTCGCCGATGATGCGCAGCCGCCCGGCGCGGTTCCGCTGGATGAGCCGCGGGAGCATGTGGGGCTCCTCGGGGCCGTAGATGAGGTGGGGGCGCAGCGCGGTGGTGAGCAGGTCGGCCCCGTGGGCGGCCAGCACGTGCTGCTCGGCGCGCGCCTTCGTCTCGGCGTAGGGCGTCTCGTAGCGGTCCGGGTAGGGACAGTCGGCCTCGGTGACCCCCTCGGCGTCGGTGCCGTCGAAGGTGGCCGAGGGGGTGGACGTGAACACCAGCCGAGGCACACCGGCCGCCCGGCACGCGGCCACGACCCGCTCGGTGCCGCCGACGTTGGTGGCCACGAACACGTCGGGCTTCGCGGCGTAGGGCGGCAGCGCGGCCACGTGGAACACCACGTCGACGCCCTCGCAGGCCCGCACCAGCGCGGGGTCGTCGGTGGACAGGTCGACCGGCACGCACGTCGCACCCCAGGCCGTGACCTCGGGGTAGGCGCTGCGGCCGACGACGACCACCGCGTCGCCCCGGTCGAGGAGCTGACGGACGATCGCCTTGCCGAGGTAGCCACCACCGCCGGTGACCAGCGCCTTCATCCGACAGGCCCCCCGGTGCGCGCGACGAACGCGTCGAACGCCGCGAGGAAGCGGTCGGGCGCGTCCTCCATCACGTAGTGGCCGACGTCCTTCCACGCGTGGACGACGGCGTCGGGGAAGCGGCGCTGCCACTCGGCGCGGAACGCGGGGGTGAAGCAGAAGTCGTCGTCGCCCCACGCGATCATCATCGGCTTGCCGGCCTGGGTGTGCAGGCTGTCGTCGATGCGCGACAGCTCGGCGTAGGACGGATGGGCCGCGTGCAGCGGGATGTCCTCGACGAACCGGAGCGTGGCGATGCGGTGGGCCCAGGAGTCGTAGGGCGCGAGCAGGCCCGCCTTGGCCACCGGATCGAGGCCCTTGGCGGTGGCGCGGACGGTGGCGATGCGGGCGAAGCCGTTGAGGCCGCGGACGGCCAGGGGTCCGAACACGGGGATCTTGCACGTGGCGATCGACGGCGGGATCCGCAGGCTGCGCCAGGCGCCCGTGTTGGTGACGACGAAGCGCCGGGCGAGGTCGGGGCGCTTGGTGGCCGCTCCCATGCCGATGGCGCCGCCCCAGTCGTGGACGACCAGGGTGACGTCGGACAGGCCGAGGTGGTCGACGACCGCGAGCACGTTGTCGACGTGGTCCGCCAGTCGGTAGCCCCAGCCCTGCGGCTTGTCGGACAGGCCGCAGCCGATGTGGTCGGGCACCACCACGCGGAAGCGCCCGGCGGCGTGGGCCACCAGGCGGCGCCAGTAGAACGACCACGTCGGGTTGCCGTGGAGCGCGAGCAGCACGGGCGCGTCGCGGGGGCCCTCGTCGAGCACGTGCATCGTGCCGCCGTCGACTGGGAGGCGCACGCCCGTCCACGGGTAGACCGCGCGCACCTCGGGCGGCAGCACCGGCCCGCTCGTCGTCGTCGCGTTCACCACGCCACCCCCGCCATCGCACAGTTCAGGCCGCTGCCGATGCCCATGAGCGCCACCTTGTCGCCGCTGCGGAAGTGGCCCTGGTCACGCGCGAGCGTGGCCGTGACCGGCACGCCGCAGGAGCCGATGTTGCCGAGCCACGGGTAGACCGACGGCGCGCGGTCGGCGGGCACGCCGAGGTGGCGGGCGACGGTGTCGTGGTGGGCCTTGCCCACCTGGTGCATCGCCGCGGTGGTGACGTCGTCGATCGACCAGCCGAGCAGGTCGGTGAACTCCGCCCACGTGCGACCGGCGAGCGCCACGCCCTCGCGCAGCAGGCGCGCCGAGTCGGTGACCATGCCGTGGGTGTCGCCGGTGCACAGGCCGTGATGCTCTGCGGCCGACACCGTGGTCATGCCGAGGAGGCGGTGCTGGCTGCGCGCGGCGCGCGGGCTGGTGACCACGGCGGCCGCGGCGGCCGAGCCGAGGGTGAGCGTGGCCAGGTTGTCTTTGAAGGTGTGGATGTCGGCCGACGGGTCGGTCAGCCGCGCGATGGTGGCGTCGAGCACGGGCGTGGCGTCTTCGCCCGACACCACGAGGGCGGTGTCGACCTGGCCCATGGCGATCATGTTCGCCACGACCGACAGCCCGGTGACGAAGCCCAGGCAGGCGTTGGAGATGTCGAAGTTGAGGCAGTGGGGACCCACGCCCAGCGCGCCCTGGATCTCGCAGGCCATCGAGGGCTCGAGCCGCGGCTTGTAGACCGAGCAGCTCACCACCACCTGCACGCTCGCGGCGGGCAAGCCCGCTTCGGCCAGGGCGGCGTGGGCGGCCTGCACGGCGCCCGACACGGCGTCGCCGCCGGGGCCCCACACGCGACGCTCCGCGATGCCGGTGACGGCCTCGACCCAGCCGGGCTTGAAGCCGAGCTTGCGGTAGAGCGGGCGGATGCGGTCTTCCAGCTCGGCGGTGGACAGCGTGACGTCGGGCACGCGCACGCCGAGCCCGCCGAGGAACACGTCGTCCCAGCGCTGCCGCACCGCCCGCGTGGGCAGGGGCGACGCGGGCGCGACGAGGTCGGTGGGGACGTTCAGGCTCGGTCCGGCCATGAGCCCTCCGGGAGACGGGCCGGGGTAACGCGGATCGACGGCCGGATCCCCCCGCCGCCGCCGGGCGGTGGACCGCGGTCGACGCCGTGAGGTAGGACACGGCCGGAGGCTCCATGCGCGCCACGCTCCTGTTCGTCGCCGCCGTCAGCACCGTCGGTGCCTGCGTCGACGCCGACGCGCCGCTCCACCCCGAAGACACCGACGTGTTCCTGCTGGAGGTGCCCGCGGGGGCCACCGCGCGGGGTCTCACCCCCACGCTGCAGGAGCGCGGGGTCGTCGACAGCCCGTGGGCCTGGCGCTGGTTCCTGCGCAGCGCCGACGCCGGGTGCCTCAAGGCCGGGCGTCACCGCATCCGCCGGTCGATGTCGATGCGCGAGCTCGTCGAGGCCCTCTGCGGCGTGCCCGTCCCCGAGGACGAGCCGTTCACCGTGGTGGAGGGGTGGCGCATCGAGGACATCGACGCCGCGCTGGCCGCCAAGGGCTGGATCGCGGCGGGCGCCTACGCCGCGCTGGCCACCACCAAGGCCGTCGACCTGCCGTTCGACGTCACCGGCCCCACCCTCGAGGGCTACCTCTTCCCCGAGACCTACCGGGTGGAGCCCGACCGCTTCGAGGCGTCCGCGTTCATCGAGCGGCAGCTGGCCACGTTCCAGCAGCGCTTCCTGGTGCTCCACCCCGACCTCGGCGGCCGCTCCCTGCACGACGTGGTGGTGATGGCGTCGATGCTCGAGCGCGAGGAGCCGTCGCCCACCCAGCGCGCGGTGGTGGCGGGCATCCTGTGGAAGCGCCTCGACGCGGGCTGGAAGCTCGGCGTGGACGCCACCAGCCGCTACCAGCTCGACGACTGGTCCGACCGCCGGGCCTTCCTCGCCAAGCTCCGCGACCCCGACGACCCCTACAACACCCGGCTGCGCGACGGCCTGCCGCCCACCGCCATCGGCAACCCGGGCCTCGCCAGCCTGCAGGCCGCGCTCGCCCCCGAGGTCTCCGACTGGTGGTACTACCTCCACGACAGCACCGGCACGTTCCACGGCGCCCGCGACGCCGCCGGGCACGCTGCGAACAAGGCGCGCTACGACGTCTACTGATCGCGCCGCCGTCGCCCGTGGCGGCCGTCACCACCCGCGGGGCAGCTCGTCCTCCAGCGCCATCGCGTCGTCGGCGTCCAGCACCGCGCGGGCCACGTCGAACCGGAAGCCGGCCCGGGCCATCGCGGCGAGCTCCTTGCGGGCGGCGTCCTCGCGGGCGTCGGGTCGGCGCCACGGCCCGAAGCGTCGACGCCGCGCGTAGCGGATCGCGGCCAGCCGATCGGGGTCGGCGCCCTCCGCGCGCGTGGCGGTGACCACCTCGTCGATCAAGGCCGATGAAACACCCTTGCTGCGAAGGTCTGCGCGAAGCTGCGCCTCGGAGCGACCTCGCTCGCGCTGGGTTCGGCACCTCACGAGAGAATAGCGACGATCGTCGAGAAGACCGTTTTCGACACAGGACGCGAGGAGCGTGTCGACCATGGCCTCGCAGGCGGCGAGCTCCTGATCGTGGACCGCGACCGCGCGTCGCACACGCTGCATCAGCAACCGGCGGACGTGGGCGACCGGCGCGTCGTGGGACTCCAGGTACCACATCACCACATTGTGGAGGTAGGACGGTGTGATCTTCCGGGGCTCACGGCGGCTCACGGCTTCCTCGGGGGCGGTCGGGGCGTCGGTCGCGGTGGCACGAGATGCCACGTCGGGCGGTTGTCAGCGAACATCCTGCGTCCGTGCGGCCGATGTCCAGGGTGGTTACGCGAGGGGCACGTTGACGGTCAACTCGTCTCCGCTCGTCGTCGGGAAGCTGGCTCCGGCCCCCACGGTCCGACGAGCCCATGAAACGCTTGTCTCCGGGCCCATCGGTCCCGGACGGGGTCGTCCATGAGCAACGCGGCTTCCATCGACAACATCACCGAGCTCCGTCCAGCCCCCGAGCCCACGGCCGAGGAACTCGTCCAGATGTACCGGATCGGGGTGCGCTCCCGGTCCATGGAGGAGCACATCGTGCGCCTGGTGGCGCGCGGCGAGGTCAAGTTCGCGATCTGGGGTCCCGGCGAGGAGGTCCAGGGCACGGCGATGGCGCTCGCGCTGTCCAAGGCCGTCGAGGTCAGCCGCTTCGGGGTGATCCCCCACTACCGGTCGGGCGCGTTCGCGTCGGCCTGGTGCGAGCTGCACGGCGTGGACGACTTCGCCACGCGCCTGCTCCGCCAGCAGTTCAGCAAGGGCACCGACACGATGTCGGGCGGCCGCCAGATGACCTACCACCTGCACATCCCCGAGGTGGGGATCCTGCCGGTCCAGAGCCCGGTGGGCATGCAGCTGGGCAAGGCCGCCGGCTACGCGCTGGGCTTCCAGCGCCTCGGCATCGAGGACGGCGTCGCCATGGCCGTCATCGGCGACGGCACCACCGCCGAGGGCGACCTCCACGACGCGATGAACGCCGCCAGCGTGTGGAACCTGCCGGTCATCTACGTCGTCACCGACAACGGCGTCGCGATCTCCACGCGTCCCGAGGAGGGCCGGGGCATCAAGGACTTCGGCGCCTACGCCGAGGCCTTCGGCTTCGAGCACTTCGCGTGCGACGGCCGCGACTTCATGGACGTCTACAAGACCACCTGGAAGGCGGCGCGCATGGCGCGCGTCCACCAGCGCCCGGTGCTCCTGCACGTCCACTCGCTGCCGCGCTTCAACGGCCACTCGTCGGCGGCCGACGTCACGTTCGACCTCCACCAGGACGATCCGCTCATCCAGTTCGGCGAGCAGCTCGTCAAGCGGGGCGCGCTCACCGAGGGCGACGTGCTGCGCCGCCGCAAGGGAGAGGGCCGCGACTTCTTCGCCCACCACACGCTCGGCGCCGTGATGGACGAGGAGAACGACCGCATGCGGCAGCTCCTCGAGATGGTCATGGCCGAGCCGGATCCGTCCGGCGCCGACCTCGACCACCACGTCTACGCGCCGTTCCCCGAGGTCGAGGAGACGATGCCGGGTGCCGGCACCACCCAGGTCTCCTACGCCGGCGCCGTGCGCGCCGCGCTCGACAAGCTCATCCGCACGCGCAAGGGCTTCGCGCTCGGTCAGGACGTCGCGCGCCTGGGCGGCGTGATGCAGGCCACCGCCGGCCTGCAGAAGCTCCACGGCTCCGCCATCGTCGACGCGCCGCTCAACGAGCCGCTCATCTGCGGCGTGGCCACCGGTCTCGGCCTGCACGACGAGCTGATGGCGCTGCCCGAGATCCAGTTCGCGGACTACTCGCTCAACGCGTTCCACTGGTTCGTGTACTGGGGCACGCTGCACTGGTCCACGATGGGCAACGCCCACACCCACCTGGTGCTGCGCATGCCCACCGACCCGTTCGGCGGCGGCGCGATGTACCACTCGATGAGCGTCGAGGGCTACTTCACGGGCATCCCCGGGCTGGTGGTCATCATGCCGTCCACCAGCTTCGACGCCCACGGCCTGCTGCTCACCGCCGGCGACTACAAGGGCCCGGTGATGTGCCTCGAGCCCAAGTGGATGTACCGCCAGAACCTCGGCCCGGCGTTCCCGGGCGAGCCCACCGACGCGGGCGAGGTCCGCGAGCTGAAGAAGGCGATGATGCGCGGCGAGGTGCCCGAGCTGCCCGACGTCCGCGTGCCCTTCGGGAAGGGTGCCGTGCGCCGTGAGGGCCACGACGTCACGATCGTGGCGTGGGGCCGCGCGGTGTGGACGAGCATGAAGGCCGCCGAGACGCTCGCCAAGCGCGGTGTCGAGGTCGAGGTGATCGACCTGCGCACGCTCGTCCCGCCCGACCTGGAGCTGGTGATCGAGAGCGTCGGTCGCACCGGCCGCCTCGTGGTGGTCGCCGAGGATCGGCCGTTCGCCGGGTTCGTGCGCTCCATCCAGGGCGCGGTCATCGAGGCCCTCCCCGGCACGCCCACGCTCGCCCTCGGTCAGCGCAACCTGCCGGGCATCGCCCAGTCGATCGCGCTGGAGCACCAGCAGATCCTCACCGACGCCCAGGTGGTCGCCGGCGTGCACGAGGTGCTCGAGATGCGCACCACCGGGTCGTCGTCGGTGGCGTTCGTGCCCCACCGGTACTTTATTGGATAAACCGCAGGCTTGCGGTTTATGTCGGGTGAACCTCCGGCTTGCGGTTCACGTTGGATAGACCGCACGCTTGCGGTTTATGTCGGGTGAGCCGCGGGCGGGGGTCAGGGTGTCAGGTCGACCGTGACCGGGCGGGTGCCGGGGAGCCAGACCTTGCGCTGCTCGACCATGCGGTCGCCGTCGCGGACGAGCACGAACTCGTGGTCGCCGGGGGCGAGCGGGATGGTGACGGGGATCTCGCCCTGCTCGGTGCCGTCGACGAAGAGCGTGGCGCCCTCCCAGCCGGTGGCGACGATCTCGGCGCGGCCGAGGGCGCGCTCGGGCGACAGCGTGAACTGCAGGTCGTGGGACTCGGGGCCGACGTCGAGCTGCTGACGGACGCTCGCGTGCCCGTCGAGGAGCAGCTCGATGGTGTAGGCGCCGTAGGGGAGCTCGAGGGTCTCGGGCGTGTGGCCGTAGACGCGACCGTCGACGCGGATCACGGCGCCCGCCGGCACGCTCGCCACCACGATCGAGGACGTGGGCGCGGCGGGGGAGCCCGCGGGGATCGGGTCGGCCTTGCCGCCGTCGAGCGCGATGGTGGCGCCGGGCAGGCTGGAGGTGGGTTCGGGCGGGCTGGCGTAGCGGTGGCCGGAGCCGGCGCCGCCCACCGACGCGGGGACGGGACGCAGCACGGCGTCGTCGCCGGCGAACTGGGGCCGGATGACGATGACCAGCACCATCAGCGCCGACATGCCCATCAGGATGGCGCCGGCGAGGGCCCACTTGTAGGCGTCGTCGCGCGCGGCGGGGGTGCGCGGCCCCTGCACGGTGGCGATGTCGACGCGCGGCGGGGCCTCGCGGGCCACCTCGACGAGCGGGGTGACCGACGCGCTGCCGGTGTCGTCGAGGTGGGCCCACGGGTCGTTGGCGGGCGCCGTCCACGGCTCGGGCTCGGGCGGTGGCGGGATCTCCACCTCTTCGGTGTCGAACGCGCGCCCCTCGCGCTCCATCGACGACGCGGCGGCGGCCGCCCAGGCGTAGGCGTCCTCGGCCACCTCGGCGGCCTCGTTCGGCGCCTCGACGGCGTCGGGGTCGAGCGTGACCGTGGGGGCCGGGATCGGCTCGAGCAGCAGCGGCGGCGCGATGTCGGGCGGGCCGCCCGGCGGACGGGACGGATCGATGGCCGGCTGGAGGTTGGGCGCGGGCGGCTCCGGCGTGGGCACGGGCGTGTCGCGCACCCATCCAGGGGCCGGAGCGTCCAACGCTTCCAGCAGCTCGGGATCGTGGTCGAGAGGGTGTCGCGGCATGGGGGGGTGGAGAGGACTCCCAGGTCCGGTCCTATCGGCACCAAACGTGACGACGGTACGGAATCCTATGTCGTCGCGAAGCGATTGGCGGGATCAACGTGGGGTCAGTGCGCAGATCCCGCAGGCCGTTCGTCGCTTGCCGGCGGTACCGAGAGCGACGGGTCTGGCTGATCCCACCCTTTCGGGGGGTACCACTTCCCTTCGGAGGGCTCGTCGGGACCGTACGGCACGTCGCGATGGCGGGGGGTGGTGTCGTCGGGATGCCACGTGAAGTGCCACCACTCCTTCCAGTAGTTCACCCACCCGTGGGCGCGCATCGCGTCGACCAGGCGCGTACGTCGGGCGGCCACGTCGCCGGTGGCGTGGCGAGTGTGGGCGGCCTCGGTGAGCGTGTCGAACGGCGTGCCCATGTCGAGCGGAGCGCCCGTGGCGAGGTCGACGAGCGTGAGGTCGACGGTGTTGCCGCGGTTGTGGTTGGAACGGCGCGCGATGTAGCCGTTGTCGACGAGCGCGATCTGGCCGGTGCGGGACGCCCACGCCACCATCGCCAGCGTGCCGCGCAGCGGGCGGTAGGCGTCGAAGATGCGCAGCCCGAGGCCGTCCCGGGCCAGATCGGCCTGCACCTTCGCGAGGTCGGCCGCCGGTGCCGCGAGCAGCCACGCGTCGGCGGCGGCGTACCCGGGCAGCACCGCCCCGGTGAAGTTGTCGGCGGTGGCGTACCGGACGTCGAGCTGGATCGTGGGCGCGACGTCGGCGACGCGGACGAAGCCTTCGGGCGGCGGGCGAGGTGCGGGCGACGCTCCCCAGGCGAGGGAGGAGGCCAGGAGCGCCAGGCCCACCCGCTTCACGCCTTGTCCTTGCGGATCGGGATGTCGAAGCGCTCGATGTAGTCGGCGAACACCTCGTGGACCTGGGCCCGGTCGACGCCCATCATCTCGGGGCTGTAGCGGTGGGCCCCCGGGCCGTCGACGCGCTCCTCCTCGGTCTTGCGCTGCTCGAACAGCTGCACGTGGCGGGGGTCCCAGGGCAGGTCGAAGTGGGCGCACAGCCGGCGGGCCACGCCCTCGGTGTCCTGGACGAGGTCGGCGAACCGCACGTCGAAGAAGGTCTCCTCGCGACCCCACGCCTCGCGGGCGGCGAGCGCGCGGTCGACCGCTTCACGGAAGCGCGTCATCACGTAGGGCCCCATCTCCTTGTGGTTGAACGAGCCGTACATCAGGCGCCGCGTGAGCGCGAACAGCGTGCAGTACGAGCTGACGGCGTCGAACGGGTCGCGGTGGGTCCAGATGATGCACGCGTCGGGGAACACCTCGAGCAGGCTGTCGACGAACCAGAGGTGCTCGGGGCACTTGAGCACCATGTGCTGGCGCGGGTCCTGCTCCTGGAGCACCTGTAGGTAGGTCTTGTACTCCTGGTAGGCCTGCACCATGTCGGCCTCGTGCAGCAGCCAGTGGCCGTAGTCCCGGAAGCCCGTCTGCAGGTCCCAGTTGAGCACCCGGAACGTGTTGACGAAGACGTACCAGCACTCCTCGTAGGTGTTGGGCTGGATGTGGTGGACCACGCCCATCTCGGGCGCCACGGCGTAGGACAGCTTGAGCGTCAGGTTGGCGGCGCGCTCGCGGCGGCGGACGTCGGTGGCCCGGTCGGCCGCGAACGGCATCGGGTTGAGCAGCTCCCAGAACTCCAGCGCGCGGCGGTCGTCGCCCATCGCGAGCAGGTACTGCAGCGTGGTGGTGCCGGTGCGCGGGAAGCCGAGCACGAAGATCGGGCGCTCGATCTTGTGGGTGAGGATCTCGGGACGGCGCTTGAGCAGGGCCTGGAGCTGCAGGCGGTGGCCGAGCGCGGCCAGGTAGGTGGCGCGCACGATCTGGCGGGCGAACGGCGACAGGCCCATGGTGTCGACGTTGTCGATGACCCGCCGCATGCCCTCCAGGAACTCGGGATCGCCGAAGTCGTCGAGGCCGCCGTTCTGGCGCGTGGCGGACTTGAGCAGGCCGTCGACCGTGAGCTTGTGCACGGGGATGCCCAGGCCGCCGGCGAGGCCCAGCAGGGCGTTCGCGGCGCGGACCAACGGCGGGTACCGGGGATCGTCCAGGGTCACGTCGCGGGCCACGCGGTTCTCCGGGAGGCGGGGTCGGCTCGGCCCGGCTGTCTAACCCAAGCGCGCTCCGGCCCCACCCCGGCCACGTTCGTCCGCGTTTCGTCAGCGTCGGAATCTTGGACACCCCCGAGGTTTTGGCCCGCTGTCGCGCGCGTTACCGAGCGCGCGCAAGAGCCCCCCGCTCCCCTGGAGACCCCATGACCCGCACCCTCTGGACCTCCGCGCTGTGTGCCGTCGCGCTCGCCGCGCCCTCCGCTGCGCTCGCGGGCAAGTGCGACAGCCTCGTGGCCGCTGCCAGCTCCGCCAAGGGCGACGCGCTCGTGTCCACCTACAAGCGCCTCGGCGCCTGCGACGGCGACGCGGCGCGCACGGAGTACGAGCGGTTCATGGTCAAGGCGGGCGACCTGGAGACGCTCGTCCCGCTCACGCTGTCGGCGATCTCGCTCGAGGCCCACACCTCGATCTGGAAGGGCATGGACCGCGTCCCCTACGAGTTCCGCGGCCAGCTCGCGCAGCAGGTCGGCGAGGCGTGCAGCACGCAGCCCGAGGTCGTCACCTTCGTGCAGGCCGCCTACGTGGCGCTCAAGGGCGCCGAGTTCGCCACCTGGGTGCCCGCGATGAAGGCGTGCGAGGCCCCGGCGATGACCACGTGGCTCGAGGAGGTCCTCGTCGACCCGCCCACGTCCACCTACAACGAGAAGTACAACGCGGTCCTGCAGGCCTACGTCGACACGCGGCGCATGGACGCGCTCCCCACGCTGGAGAAGGCCGCCACGGTCATCGCCGGCCGCGGCGGTCCGCTGTCGCTGGTGCTCGACGCCATGCAGCGCGCCACCCAGCCCGAGAGCTTCCGCGACCAGCCCGACCCCGCCGACGTCACCACCGTCGAGGAGGCCCTGGTGCGCATCGCCCAGGCTGCGCCGCCCGAGGTCGCCCGTCAGGTGGCCGACCGGATCTACGCGCTGGGCTCAGAGCCCCTGGCCGCGTCGCTGCTGCCGTCGATCTACGCCGACCGCGTCCAGTCGGGCGGCGGGCTGATGTGGGTGGCCGCGGCCATCGAGCAGTGCGACGGCGACGCGGTCGTCCACTGGGTGAGCTGGACCGAGGCCCCCACGCGGCTGGCCGTGCTCGAGCCCGCCACGGCCCCGCTCCGCGCCGCCAAGCCCAAGCTCAAGTGCGCGGGCGACCCGTGGGTGGTGCGCGCCTCCGAGACGCCGGTCGCCGGCCGCGCGGGCGCCGAGGCCTTCGTCCAGGCGATCGTCGACGAGCTCGACGGCCAGGGCGTGAAGGCCAAGGACCGCGAGGAGACCAAGGTCACCGTCTCCGGCACCTGAGCCGGTCGCGACCGCGCCGCAGCGTCAGCCCGGCGGCACCAGGCGGTACAGCGCGATCGTCTGGGTGGTGCCGGCCCACCCGCCGGTGTGGTCGGCGAAGGTGAGCGGGCGCGTGGCGAACGTCGTCTCGCGCCACGGCGCGGTCGTGGGCAGGATCGGCGCGCAGTCCACCTGGCCGCCCGCGAGGTCGCAGTCGACGCTGCGCAGGAGCAGCACGCAGCCCCCCGGCACGTCTGGCGGGAGCGCGTCGAGGGCGAGCCGGCCGTCCGGCGCGGGCGGCAGGCGCGTGGTGCGCAGGTGGCCGTCGCGGCGCGCGGGGTAGAGCACGGCGTCGACCACCTCGGGGGCCTCGGGCGACGACGACCACACCCGCACCCGGCTGACGACGGCGCAGTCCGGCGCGTCGCGCAGCGCCGCGGCCACGAACCGGGCCTGGCGGACGAGGTCGGCGTCGAGCAGGCCCAGCCGCGGGGGCTCGGCCGTCCGTGCGTCGCGGTGGGCACGGAAGCGCGGCAGGACGTGCGTGGCCTCGGGCAGCACCGGCGCGAGCAGGGCCACCACCCACAGCGCCCGGACGGCGCCGCGCGTCGCCGGGATCGCCCACGCGGCGAGCACCACCCACACCGGCAGCAGCAGCGGCAGGTAGCGCCACACCTCCAGCACCGCGACCTCGCCGCCGGGACGGAACACCTGGCCGTGGGCCGCCGCGTAGTAGGCCTGGAACAGCAGGAGCGAGGTGACGGCGAGCAGCGCCGTGCCCGGTCCGTGTCGCAGCGCCCGCCACAGGCCCCGGACCACGAGGGCCACCGCCCCCGCCGAGACCGTCGCCAGCAGGAAGATCGGCAGGGTGAGCCACGCGTCGTTCGCCGGGTTGATCGCCGCGCCGAACCACCGCCAGGAGCCGGGCCACGGCAGCCGCACCGGCGTGAGGTCGTTGAGGAACGGCGCGGCGCACCACCACGCGAGCAGGCCCGCGACCACGGCGGCGCGCACCGTCCGCGGCGCGTCGTCCCAACGGGCCCACGCCGTGCGCCACCGCAGGCCGAGCGCCGCGGCCCGGGTGGGGAACCGCTCCGACCACGCGACGGCCACCAGCGCAGCACCTCCGAGGCCGGCCAGCTCCACGCGCATCGACGCGGCGGCGAGCGTGACGAGCGCGAGCTGGAGCAGCCGGAGTCCGCCGGGAAGCCCCCAGCGGCCAGTGACGGCGACGGCGCCCACCAGCAGGTACAGGCCCACGGCTGCGCCGGGCTGCATCGACATCGCGGTGGACAGGGTCAGCGGACACGTCGCCCACGCGACCACGAGCAGCGCACCGAGCACGCGATCGCGCGCGAGACGCAGGACCACGTGGGCGAGCAGCAGCACGTCCAGCCCGGTGAGCCAGGCACTCACCGTGACCACCTCGGCCATGGTGGGCGCGCCGCCGGGCCGCAGCCGCAGCCAGAAGCCCTCCCACGTGGCGCCGCCGTGGAGGTTGCCCCCGGCCAGCGCCTGGAGTGCGGACTCGCCGAACCCCTCCTGGAGCGGGGTCAGCCAGGCGGTGGGCAGCCACGCGCCGGCAGGACCGAGCCACCACGCCGTCCACGCGAGCGCGACGACGCCCGTGGCCACGGCGATCGCGCGGTCGCGTGGCGATCGCACGAACGGAGCCACCTGCGCCGCCCACAGCAGCGCGATCGCGGCGTGCACCACGGCCGCCACGGCGAAGAACCGCGGGTCGTGCGCCCACGACGACGGCATCCAGCTCCTCGGCCTGTCGGGCCGCGCGGGTGTGCGCGCCCGGACCCGCGCACTCTACCGTGCGGCGCCGTCGGACAGGTCGGTGGACACGTCGCTGGCGGCGTCGTCGGCGGGCAGCGCCTCGTCGAAGAAGAACGCCGGCACCGCCTCGGCCGCAATGACCGTGGACATCTGCGTGCAGCTGCCGTCGGGGGCGAGGTCGGCGCGCAGGTCGAGGGCGCCGAGCACGGTGGAGATGAGCGACGCCGGCAGCGCGTCGAAGCCCAGGATGTTGTCCTTGAGCTCCTGGATCGAGATGCCGCCGGCGATCAGCACGCGCCAGCCGTCCTCGGTGGGCGTGAGGCTGGCCTTGCCCCCGTGGAGCGTCAGGTCGATGGTCTCGTCGAGCACGCGCAGGGGCAGGCGGTACTCGAAGCCGTCGAGCACCACCGACCGATCGTCCTGCACCGCGGCGCAGGTGACGTCGGCCACGGGGAAGGCCGGGTTCGGGTCGAAGGTCTGGAACGGCAGGATGCGATCGTCGCCGCCGATCACCGGATCGCCCAGCCCGCGCAGCATCGTGGCGTGGACGCAGTCACCGGGCGCGGCGGCCTCCCAGTCGTCGACCTGGAACATGATCAGCAGCTCGCCCATGTCGACCGCTTCCTGCACCAGCCCTGCGAGGGCCTGGCCACCGGCAAGCTCGATGATCGGGATCAGGCCGGCGAAGGAGTTGTCGATGCCGGTGACGCCCGCGGCGTTGGCGTAGTCGGGCATGCCGCAGCCGTTGGGCGAGCCGCGCTCGGTGGCCACGCCGTCGAGGTCGAAGCCGTCGGACAGGCCCTCCTCGTCGGCGCCGAGGAAGCCCACCTCGGCGGCGAGCATCACGGTGGTGTCGGCCTCGGGCGCGTCGTCGGTGCCCGGCGGCGTGCAGGCGGCGGCCAGGGCGAGGAGGGGAAGGACCGCGTGACGCACGTCACACCTCCAGGGCGCCGACGGTGGTGGTGGCCTCGAAGTCGTCGACGCCGAACGACGGGGCGTCGATGCCCAGCGCGCGCAGGATCGTCAGCGGGGCCTTCGAGGCGTTCTCGGCGGGCGATCGGTAGTGCACGTTGCCGCGCAGCGCGCCGTCGGCCAAGCCGGCCAGCACGCACGGGTACTCGTCGATCGCGTGGGTCTTGCCGAGCGACACGTCGGACGTGCCGAGCACGATGGCGTGGTCGAGCAGCGTGGCGTCGCCCTCGGGGATCGCGTCGAGGGCGGAGAGGAAGTAGCTCATCTCCTCCATCGCCTTGACCGTGTTGGCGTGGACCGTGGGCTGATCGCCGGGCTCGTTGTGGGTGAGCTGGTGGTGGCCCTCGGTGGCGCCGGGGAACAGGTAGTTGCTGATCGGCGGCATGAACACCACCGACACCACGCGCGTCATGTCGCACGCCATGGCCAGCGCCAGGATGTCGGCGATGGCGCGGCTCTTGGCGAACGGATCGGCCAGCTCCTCCTCGGTGGGCGGCGTGTCGGCGCGCCGGCACGCGGCGTAGTCGGGCGGGCCCTCGGCCAGGCGGGCGAGGCGCTGCTCGAGGTTGCGGATGCCGGACAGGTGCTGGTCGAGGCGCGCGCGATCCGTGGCGCCGAGCTTGGCGTTCAGGCTGTCGACCTGGCCCTTGACCACGTCGAGCACGCTCTGGCGCAGCGCGAGCTTGGGGTCGATCACCGCGTCGGTGCCGGGCTCGCGGAACGTGGGGCCGAACAGGCGCTCGAACAGGCGGTGGACGTCGCGCTCGGGCGGGTTGGGGCTGTAGGGCCCGTTGTGGGAGATGGCGTCCTCGTACCAGGCGCCGGCCTCGATCGACGGGTAGGCCGTGTCGGTGCCGATGCGCGACGCGATGATCTGGTCGATGGTGGGGCCGCCGAAGGTGTTGTTGCCCTCTTCGCCGATCTGCTCGAGACCGGTGAGGAACGGCCCGAAGCCCGAGTAGTGCGGGATGCTGTTGAAGGCCTTGACCTCCAGCCCCGAGATCACCGACAGCTTGGGCTTGTGGATCGCGAGCGGCGCGAGCTGGTCGGACAGCTGCCACGCGTCGCCCTCGCCGGCGCCGATCGGCGTCCACCGGTCGGGCAGCGTGCCGTTGGCCCACGTCCACAGGCCGAAGCGCTTGGGGAAGATGGACCCGTCGGCCCAGGCGGTGCCGTTGGGGTTGACCATGCACTCCAGCGGCGGCAGGGCGATGGCGACGGCGGCGCCGCCGAGCAGGCCACGGAGCAGGGTGCGGCGATCGAGGGTCGTCATTCGACCTCCCCCACCTGACGGAACATCGGGTTGACGGCCATCTCCATCCAGAGCGGGAGCAGCCGGTGGTCGTGGGCGGCGAAGGCGTCGGTGAGCCACGTCATCGCGGCTTCGTCGCCGTCGGCCGGGTGGCGCCCCATCGCGTAGGACGCGAGCTGGCTGGTGAGGCAGGGGACGAAGCCCTCGTGCTCGCGGATCTTGACGCCGAGGTCGGCGCCGTCGGTGAACGGGACGCCGTCGACGTCGCCGGCCGGGTCGATCGTGGCGTCGGCCTCGAGCGTGCGGAACGCGCCCACGCCGTCGAACTGCTCCAGCCCCAGGCCCAGCGGATCCATCTTGGTGTGGCAGCCGGCGCACGACGGGTTCTCGAGGTGGACCTTGACCCGGTCGCGCAGCGTGGGCGCGTCGGGAGACGCCTCGGGGATCGAGGTGTTGACGCCGGCGGGCGGCGGCGGGAGCGGGTCGCAGAGCAGCGTGCCGCGGATGAACTTGCCGCGCAGCGTGGCGCTCGACGTGGTGGGGTGGGCCCAGATCGCCAGCGTGGACGCCTGGCCGAGCAGGCCGGCGCGCGGCCCCTCGGGATCGAGCTCCACCGGACCGAAGCCGTCGCGGGACGGCGCCTTGACGCCGTAGAGCCGGGCCAGCGTGCGGTCGACGAACGTGTGGCGGCTGGTCATCATGTCGCGCAGGTCGGTGTCGCGCGTGAACACGAGGTCGTCGAAGAAGGCCAACGTCTCCTCGCCGGCAGCCTCCTTGAAGCCGTCGGTGAACTGCAGGAACACCGCCGGATCCTTCTGCAGATCGTCGAGACGGTGGAGCTGCAGCAGGTCGGACACCCACGCCCGCAGGCCGTCGTGGGCGCGCGGGTCGTTGATCATGCGCTCCACCTGAGCGTCGATCCCCTCGGTGGTGACCAGCTCGCCGGCCTCCGCGGCGTCGAGCAGCGCGTCGTCGGGGATGGTGTTCCACAGGAAGAACGACAGGCGGGAGGCCATCTCCCAGTTCGTGTAGCGGCGGCCGCCGTTCTCGGCGTCAGGCTCGCCCAGCTCGGGGCGCATCAGGAAGTCGGGCGACTGGAGCAGGCCGGCGATGGCGTACTCCAGGCCGTCGTGGAAGTCGCCGAGCACGCCGGCGGCACCCATGGCCACCTCGACCAGCGCGCCGACCTCGGCGTCGGTGAGCGGGCGGCGCCACGCCCGGCGGCCGAACGTCTCGACGAACAGCGTGGCACAGCCCGCGTCCTGCGCGTCTGCGGGGGTGCACGGCATCACCGCGTCACGGTGGTCGTCGTCCATCGCCTGCTCGGCGATCAGGTAGGCCGCGCGCTCGTAGCGCTCGACGCCGCTCGGCGACACGGCGACCGCGGCGGTGCCGAGGGCCTCGAGCCCGTCGAGACGCAGCGACACGTCGAGGTCGGAGGGCACGTACACGTCGTCGGCGACGAGATCGCGGACGGCGTGGGCGTACTGCTCCTGGGTGAGCGTGCGCAGCACGGGGGGAGAAGGCGTGACGTCGGGCAGCGCGGTCTGGCACCCCGCGAGGGCGCAGACCGTGAGCAGCGGCGTCAGGGGGCGGCGCAGGTGCATGGCCATCCTCGGAAGACTCGCGAACCACGGGCTGCGCAAGCTAGCAGACGGATCGTGCGATCGGCGTGAACTCTGACGTCCGTGACGCATCGAAACGTTGACGCCACCGACATCGTCGGGGGACTCACCGGCGGCGGGGGCGCCCGGTGACCTGGGCGACCCAGGGAGCCGCCAGGCCGTCGAAGTCCTCGTCGTGGCAGGTGAACACCAGGATCTGCAGGTCGTCGGACGCCTTGCGCAGCACCTCGACCATGCGGTCGCGTCGCTCGGCGTCGCTGTTGACCAGGGCGTCGTCGAGGATGACGGGCAGCCGGCGGCCGCCCGCGATGACCTTGGCCAGCCCCAACCGCACCAGCACGCCGAACTGCTCGCGGGCGCCGCCCGAGAGCTGGTCGAAGGTCTCCACAGTGGCGCCCGTGCGCAGGCCGATGACGTCGCCGTCGTCGTCGAGCGCGAGCTCCGATCCAGGGAACAGGATGTGGACCGAGGCGGCGACGGCCTCCTGGACGGGACCGGCGAGGCGATCGCGCATCGACCGCCACGACCGCTCGACGGCCTCGTGGAGCACCCGACGCACCTCGGCGCGGTGGCGCTCGCGCGCGGCTTCCTCCTCCAGCCGCTCCGCCTCCGACGTGGCGTCCTGCCACGCGTCGTACAGGCCCACCTCGTTGCGCTCGTCGATGGCGGCCTCCAGACGGACCACCTCCTCTCGCCGCTGCGTGCGCCGCTGCTCGATCCCGGCGAGCGCGCGCTCCTCGGCTTCGGGGGCGAGCACGGCGTCGTGGCCGCCGGCCGCGTCGTAGGCGGCCCTCAGGCGGTTGTCGACGAGCAGGGCGTCGGCCAGCGCACGCCGGGCCGCTTCGTCCTTGGCGGCGAGCGCCTCGGTGGACGGCAGGTCGGCGAGGCGCCCGACGCGCTGGGCCACGGCGTCGTCGGCCGCGCGGGTGGTGGCGCGCGCGGCGGACACGGCGTCGCGGGCCTCGACCCACGGCCCGTCGTGGGCGCGCTGGGCGACCTCGGCGTCGACCTGGGCCTGGGCCGCCTGCTCGGCGTCGTCGGCGGCCTGCGCGAGCGATGGCAGCGGCTCGGTGTCGTCGGCGACCTGGGCCCGCTGGCGCTCCAGGACGGCGAGGGCCTCGCGCAGCGCCTGGATGCCGTCGGGGGCGAGCACACCCAGGCGCGTGGCGTGGGTGTCGCGCGCGCGCTCGGCCTCGCGGCGCCGATCGAGCCGGCCGCGGGCATCGGCGAGATCGACCACCCCGAGCGCCGCACAGCTCGCCGCCACCTGCTCCTCGGCCTGCTCGAGCGCGCGCCGCAGGTCGACGGCGTCGTCGGTGCCCGGGCGCACCTCGACCCGGGCGACGTCGTCGAGGACGAGCGCCGTGGGGCCGGTGACCCGCACCTCGTGGGCCTGGCCGCGCGCCAGGGCGACCCCGTCGACGTGGACGTCGGACAGGGCAGTGACCACCACCCGCGCCGCCACCGCCTCCAGCCGGTCGCGGGCGCGATCCCGCGCCGCCACGCGTGCCTCCAGCGCCTCGACCTGGTCGCGCTTGGGACCGGCCTCGGAGACGGCCGTGTCGGCGGCCTGCAGGGCCTTCTCGGTCAGCACCGCGTCGTCGAGGCGCTGGGCGAGCTGGTCGATGCGCTCGGCGAGGGCGGCGCGCTCGGCCCGCTGGCGCACGCGCTCGAGCACCCGCGCACGCTGGCGGGCCCGCGTGCGGGCGTGCTCCAGGGCCTCGGCCAGCGCAGCACGCTTGTCGTCGGCCTTGCGGAACACGCCCTCGGCGGTGGTCTGGGCCTTCTCGGCCGCCCGGGCAGCGGCGCGCGCCTGGGCGAGCTCGGCGTCGAGGCCCCGGCGCTCGACGTGATCGCGCTCGGCGTGCTCGGCAGCCTGTCGGACCAGGGCGACGTCGCGCTCGTGGAGCTCCAGCGCCCGGAAGGCCTGCTCGGCGCGCGTGGCGCGCTCGCGGGCCTCGGCGACCTTGGCCTGGCGCTCGCGCACCCGGCGATCGAGGTCGGCGACGTCGGCGGCGGCGCGTCGCAGCGCGTCGGCGGTGGCACGCGCGGACAGGTAGCGCTCGTGGGCCTCGTCGCGGGCGGCGGCGGCGCTGGCGGCGCGGTCGAGGACGTCCTGGTAGGGGCGCCGCGTCTGGCCGGTGGCGGTGAAGTAGGCGCCGTAGGCCTGGGCGACGGCGTCGCGCACGGCCTGACCGATGGGGCCCGCCGCGGCGATGCCGGTGCGCGTGGCGAGCGTGTCGGACAGGACGTCGCGGGCGTCGGCGGTGATCGCCTCCTTCGTGGCCACGCCGGAGCGGCCCTGCCGGATCCAGAGCAGCGGCCAGATGCCGAGGTCGTCGTCGGAGAAGCCACGGTTGGTGGGCTTGCGGGTGCCGAACAGCTCCCGCAGCCGCGCCTCGGCCTGCTCGCCCTGGAGCACCACGTTGCGGCCGTGGAGCGTGGTGTGGGTGCCCTGGACGAAGCGCTTGTCGACGTGCCACGTCTGGCCGTCGTCGTCGTCGAAGGCGATCTCGATCTCGGGCGCCTCGTTGCCGCCCCACGTCTGCAGGGCGAGCTTGTGCTGGGCCCGGCCCGACGACGACTCGAACAGGCCGAAGTGCAGGGCCTCGACCAGCGTGGACTTGCCCGACTCGTTGGGCCCGTAGAACAGGCACAGGCGCTCGGACAGGTCGTCGAAGGACGCCTGCTGGATGCCACGGACGTGGCGCAGGGCGATGCGGCGCAGGATCACGACGTGGCCTCCGCGACCATGCGGTAGAGCAGGCGGGCGGCGTCCTGGTGGACGCGATCGTCGACGTCGGCCAGCGCGGCGAGCGCCTCGCCGAGGAAGCCGGGGGCGTCGAGGCGGGCGAGATCGTCGGCGCCGAGGGCCGTGGCCACCGCGTCGGTGCGCACCTGCAGCGACAGCAGCTCGTCGGCGTGTTGCTGGAGGAGGGCGTCGAGCCGGGCCCGCTCGTCGACCGACAGGGCGCCCTTGAGGTGGAGGCGCACCAGCGTGTGGCTGCGATCGGGCAGGCCGTCGAGGAAGGCGTGGAGCGCGTCGACGTCGGCCCCGCCGTGCAGCACGAACGGCTCGGGCTCGAGCCACGTGGTGAGGGCGACGGCCTCGGCCTGCACGCGCGGCGTGGCCCCCGGCTCGGGCAGCTCGACGACGAGCACGTGGCCGGGATCCTGCTCCTTGAAGCGCGTGGGCTCGGGGGCGCCCGGGTACCAGGCGCGGTCGAGGATGCGCTTGCGACCGTGCCAGTCGCCCAGGGCCACGTAGTCGAAGCCCTTGGCGACGATGGCCTCGACGTCGATGAGGTTGGCGACATCGGTGGTGGAGCCGAAGCCGTGGGCGCCGCCGTGGGCGATGGCCACGCGCACGGCGGTGTCGGCTGGATCCCGCGCGGGCAGGTCGCGCGTGGGGTCGTCGGCCGACAGGCGCGTGAACAGCGGGCACGGGTGGAACACCATGCCCGCCACGGTGACCGGCTCGCGCTCGAGGAGGACGTGGACGTGGGCGAGGGCGGCCCGGTCGCCCACGAGCCGCGCCAGCACGCCGCCGGGCTCCGCGGCGTCGTGGTTGCCGGGGAGCAGCAGCACGGGCAGCGGCGCGAACCGGGCGAGGGCGTCGCGGGCGCGCTGCACCACCCGCGGCGAGACCTGGTTGTCGTCGAAGACGTCGCCCGCGACCACGACGGCGTCGACCCCGAGGGCGTGCGCGCGCTCGGCGATGCGCTCGACGACGCGGAAGCGGGCCTCGCGGGCGTGGGCCCCGCGGTCGCCCGTGAGCCGACGCAGCGGCAGCCCGAGCTGCCAGTCGGCCGTGTGCAGGATGGTCGGCATGTCTCCCCCCGACGGGATCCGGGCGTAACCACCGTCGGGCGATCACCGATCACGCGACCGGTCAGGATCTGGCCGCGTCGCGCCGGGGACGGGATCCTCGGCGCGCGTTCACGGCGTCGCCGTGTCCACGTCCCCCTGGCCGACCGACCACGCGAGTGGATCGGTGAGGCCCTCGCGCAGCGCGGGGCCGACCTCGCCATCCGCCGTCGTCAGCACCCCGTCGTCGTCCACGGGCGTCGCCCAGTCGATGCGGTTGATCGCGCGGGTCAGCGACAGCGACCACACCAGCGGCGCCGTGATGCCCTCGAGGCCCACCACCACCTCGGTCGCGGCGTTCGCCACCGGCAGGCTGCCCGTCAGCTCCAGGTCGAACGGCACGTCGGTGCCGTCGAGCAACGTGGTGGTGCCCACGAGGTGCAGCGTGGGCACGCCGCCCACGACGAAGCGCGAGGCGGCGTAGGCCCCCGTGTACACGTCGACGATGCCCATCGGCGTCGGATCCGCCAGCAGGTCGAGGCGGCGCAGGCCCGGCCACGCGCCGCCCACGAGCCCGTCCCGATCGAGCAGCGTCAGATCCGCCACCGAGATGCGGGCCTCGGTCAGCGCGATCGCCGACGCGCCCCCGGGAGGCCGCGGCGCCTCCGCGACGAAGGTGACGGTGGTGGTCACCAGCTCGCGCCCGGGCGGCACGCAGCCCACCAGGGTCAGCCACAGCAGCGATCGGGTCAGAGCCACAGCGCGAACCCCAGGGTCAGGGCGAAGGGCTTGCCGGCGACGACGTGCCGCACGGGCAGGGGCGAGCCACGGGCCCCGCGCTCCCACGCCGACGGGTAGTAGAAGTCGGCCGCGTGCCAGTCCCACGGCGCGAGGTTGTCGAAGCGTACGTCGAACGTCACCCGTCGCCAGGCGATGCGCGCGGTCAGGTCCAGGTAGAGCTGGTTGTCGGCCACGAAGCGCAGCGGCAGCGGCCGCGGTCCGACGTAGTTCAGGCGCAACCCGCCCGACAGCCGGACGTCGCGGATCGGCACCCGGTCGGCGAACAGCCCGACGCTGGCCACCGCGCGCGGCACGTACGGCAGCAGCAGGCCGGAGTCGGTCTCGCGGGCGTCGTGGAAGGCGCCGTCCAGGGTGATGCGCACCCCGGGGTAGGGCAGCACGTCGATGCTGGACTCGGCGCCGAAGCGCCGCGTGCGGCCCTGGTAGACCACGACGTCCGTCAGCAGGTCGGTGATCTGCTCCTCGGGCGACCAGGCGCCGTGCATCGCCACGTGCAGGCCGAGCTGGGGGACGGGGTCGACGTCGAGCCCGGCCTCCACGTCGTCGACGACCGAGGCGAGCACGGCGTCGGGGGTCGCGAGCCGTCGACCATCGGGCGGTCGGTGGCCGCGTCCGTACGTCACGTGGGCCTGCCACGTGGACCGCGGATGGATCACGAGCGCCGCGCGTGGCGACCACGTGAACGCTCGGCCGCGCAGCACGGTGGCGTCGTCGCTCGCGAGGTCGTCGAGGGCCACCTCGGTCTGCTGGATGCGCAGCGCCGGCGACAGCTCCACCGCGTCGAAGAACCCCAGGCGCACCGCCACCCACGCGGCGAGGTCGAGCGAGCTGACCCTGCGGTCGAACAGCGAGGTGACGGGGGTGTGCTCCAGGTCGAGGGTGGCGCCCTGCTGGGCGTTGGCCGTGGTGCGCAGCTCGACGCCGCCCTCGATCCGCGTGGTGTCCTGCATCAGCGGGAAGCGACCGATGCCGTGCAGGCGCACCCCGGCGTCGACGCTGGTCTGGCCGATGCGCGTGGCGTCGCCGTCAATCGGCGCGTCCAGGAAGCCGCTGCGGTTGTCGTCGAGGCGGTAGCCGGACAGGCCGAACCAGCCGGTGGCGTCGAGGCTCGCGCGTTGCCACGGACGCGTGAGCGAGGCCGAGACCAGCAGGTTGCGCGACACGGTCCGGCCGCCCCACGTGCGGTACGAGCCGCGGAACGCCACCTCGGACAGGGCGAGATCATCGGCGCGCAGGGCGGGGGGCACGTCGGCGGCGCCGTCGTGCAGGTAGACGCTCAGGCGCCCCTCCACCTGCTCCAGCGTGCCGGACAGACCGCCGGACAGGCGCAGGTGGCGCCAGCTCCGGTCGGCGCCCACGCCGCTGCCGTCCTCCAGATCGGCGAGGACGTAGGTGCCCTCGGTCCAGCCCTTCGGCCGCCAGCCGACGTACAGCCGCCCGCTGGAGTCGGTGCCGCTGGTGATGCCGGCGACCACGCCCTCGTGCGGAAAGCCGGTGCGCAGCCGGGCGGAGCCGGCCACGCCGAACGCGCCGGTGTCGGGCCGGACCGCGCCCGAGCAGACGTCGACGCCCTGCACGAGGAAGCGCGACAGGAAGCCGAGGTCGACGTAGCCGGCCTGCTGGACGTGGCCGGGCAGGTTGAGCGGCACGCCGTCGACGGTGACCTCGAGATCGTGGCCGTGGCCGGCGTCGAAGCCGCGCCACGCCCAGTCCCACGTGCCGTTCCGGCCGAGGTGATCGCCCACGAAGAAACCCGGCGCGCCCCCGAGCAGCTCGCCGCTGTCGCGGGCCGGGAAGGTGACGGCCCGCGCGCGGTCGATCGCCACCCTGCACGGCGGCACGGGCCGGCGAGGCACCACCACGTCGATCACCGCGTCGTCCGCGCCGCTGTCGCCGACCTCGGGCGGGGGCGCGGCGCGTGCGGCGACGGCGAGCAGGAGGGGGATCACGAGGACGGCGTGCTCCGCAGCAGGCGGGAAACCGTTACCACGGCGGCGCGCGGCGGGCGGTCACCCCCGCCTGCCGTCCCCTCCCGGAGGTCCGATGAAGGCGATCACCTGGCCCGCCCTCGACGGGTGGCGCGACCACGGTCTGCTGCTGCTGCGCGTGGGCCTGGGCGGGATGTTCCTGTTCCACGGCTGGCCCAAGGTCACCGGCGGTCCCGAGCTGTGGGCGAAGATCGGCGCATCGATGTCGGGCTTCGGCATCACGTTCGGCTACACCGCGTGGGGCTTCCTGGCGGCGGTCACCGAGGCGTTCGGCGGCGTGCTGCTGGCGCTGGGCCTCGCCACGCGGCCCGTCGCGCTGGCGCTGTGGTTCACGATGGTCGTCGCCGCCAAGATGCACCTCGACAACGGCGACGGCGTGATGGGGGCGAGCCACGCCATCGAGGACGGCGTGGCGTTCCTGGCGATCGTCCTCCTCGGCCCGGGCCGGTTCAGCGTCGACCGGCGGCTGAAGGGCTGAGGAGGACGCCCGCGCGGCTCACCCCTGGGTGAACACGAACGGGTAGCGCACCACGACGATGCCGCCGCCGACGGGCTCGGGGAAGGTCATCGCGAAGAAGCGCTCGGTGACGCAGGCGGCCACGCTCGCGCTGCCGACGGTGTTCTGGGCCGCGCTCGCGGCGCTCACCGTGCCGTCGCGGGCCACGGTGAACTTGATGACCAGCTTGCCGCCCAGGGACGGATCGCGCGTCAGCTCGCGCTGGTAGCAGAAGCGGATGGTGTTCAGCCGTGCCTTGACCACGCGGTCGATCTGGTCGCGGGACAGGCCGCCCATGGTGATCGGGTCCTCGGTGGTGGCCACCGGCTGGCGGCGCTCCTTGGCGCCGAGGTCGCCGCCCTCGCCCCAGGCGTCACCGGTGCCGGGACCGGTGCCGATGCCGCCGATGCCGTCGGCCGTGCCGCCGCCAGCGAGGTGGTTGCCGCGGTCGCCGGTGCCCCAGGTGCCGAGCTGGGTGCCGGTCTTGCCGGTCAGGCCGCCGATGCCGTCGACGATCCCGGCGGCGAGGCTGCCGCCGAGGGGGCCGTCGTCGAGACCCATGTGGCTCAGGGCGCCGAGGATGCCGGCCTGATCGGCGATGGCGGCGTCGCGTTCCCGGCGGGAGCTGCCGCCGGCCGCCACCGCCTCGGTCGCGTCCGGACGCCCCGCCTTGCCCTCGCCCGTGGGGCGCTTGCCGGCCGCGCCGCCTGCGTCGGGCGGAGGAGGCGGCGGCGGAGGAGCCGGCGGCGGCAGCGCCACGGCGAGGCGCTCGGCGATCGCATCGACGAAGGCCGGGGTGTCGACGTGGGGCGTCGGCGTGAGCTGGGACAGGGTCAGGATCGTGAGCAGCGTGAGCACCACGGTCGAGCCGCCGACCGCGCGCGCAGCCGGATCCGACGGGCGGGGCGGCAGCGCCTCGGCCGCCGACACCAGCCGCGCCGCGAACGCCTGGTCGCGCAGGTGGAAGCGCACGACCATCGTCGGGCCGAGGAGGAACGCCCACGTCGATCCCTCGCGGACGGCGCGCCCGTCCGCCAGCAGCGCGTCGAGCGCCACGCCGTCCCCGTCGACCTCCACCTCGGGACGCCACCCGTCCTCGACGCGGACGCGCGCCAGGCCGTCGACGTACGACCACACCGGCACGACCGCGTCGTCGAGCAGGTCCTCGTCGACGAGGAACAGGCCGCGCTCGCGGGGGACGACCTCGGAGATCAGCGGCGGTGACATGGCGAGCAGCGGGGCGGCGCTGCGTGGCACCCACCCGATGCCGACGCCAGCGAGCGACCACCACCAGCCCACCCCGCTCGCGAGGTCGCCCTGGTCGCCGGGGCGCAGGTGCCGGATGTCGAGGAGCTCGTCGCGCCAGGTGCGGCGGACGGACAGGACGAGGTCGTGCATGGGGCCTCCTGGGTCACGTCGCGATCGACCTGGGCCGACACGTCGCGGTTCCGGCGCGCCCGTCAACCGGTCGTGAAGCCGCGGCGGACCGCGCTGGCGTCGCGCGATACGCGGCGCCGGGAGGTGCGCATGGACATCGGTCTGCTCCGCGAGCGCGTCGAGGCGTCCTGGGCGGGCGGCGACGTCGACACGTGGGCCGTCCACCAGGTGGTCGACCTGCTCGATCAGGGCGTGCTGCGGGTGGCCGAGCCCGAGGGCGACGGCTGGACGGTCCACGCGTGGCTCAAGCAGGCCATCCTGCTCTACTTCCGCACGGCGCCGATGGTGGAGGGCGCCTGGGGCTCCTACCACTGGCACGACAAGATCCCGCTCAAGACGCGGCTGGCGGAGCAGGGCGTGCGCGTCGTGCCCCCGGGCACCGTGCGCTTCGGCGCGTTCCTCGAGGCGGGCTGCATCGTCATGCCCGGCTACGTCAACATCGGCGCCTGGGTGGGCGCGGGCACGATGGTCGACACGTGGGCCACGGTCGGCAGCTGCGCGCAGATCGGCGCGGGGGTGCACCTGTCGGGGGGCGTCGGCATCGGCGGCGTCCTCGAGCCCCCGGGGGCCACGCCCGTCATCGTCGAGGACGGAGCCTTCCTCGGCAGCCGGAGCATCGTGGTCGAGGGCGTGCGCATCGGTCGCGAGGCCGTGCTCGCCGCAGGCACCACGCTCACCGCGTCCACGCCGATCATCGACGTCACCGGGCCCGAAGAGGTGGTCACCAAGGGCTACGTGCCGCCGCGGTCGGTCGTGGTGCCCGGCTCCCGGGTCAAGCGCTTCCCGGCCGGCGAGTACGCCCTTCCCGCGGCGCTGATCATCGGCCAGCGCAAGGAGAGCACCGACCGCAAGACCTCGCTCAACGAGGTGCTGCGCACCTTCGCCCTGCCCGCGTGAGCCGCGCATGACGCGAGCGTTCCCGTGGGCCACGGTGGGGCTGGTGCTCGTGCTCGTGGCGGTCCACCTCGTGTCGGGCTGGACGTCGTGGCAGGCGGGCTACGTGTCCGACGCCTGGGGCGCGTGGGTGGCCGAGCGTCCCGACAACGCGCTGATCGCGTCCGGCGGGTTGTTCCTGCCGTTCGTCGGCGAGGGGGCGTGGTGGCGGCTCGCCACCGGGCCGCTGCTGCACCAGGGGCTGTCCCACCTGCTCGGCAACGTGGTGGTGCTGCTCGCCTTCGGCTTCATGGTCGAGGAGTACGCCGGCTGGGGACGCCTGCTGCTGGCGGTCGTGGTGTCGGCCGTCGGCGGCGGCGTGTTCGCGGTCCGGGCGGGCGTGCCGCTGGTCGTGGGCGCGTCGGGCGCGGCGCTCGGCCTGGCGGCGGCGGCGCTCGGGCTCGTCGCGTGGCGCGGGGTCACCGATCGGGTCGACCGCGGCCTGATCCTGGTGTGCGCCACCGCCTACCTGGTCATCGAGACGCTCGGCGGGCTCTGGCTGACGCACGTGAGCTTCCCGGCCCACCTCGGGGGCGCGGCCACCGGCCTGCTGCTGGCGCTGGGTGCGGCGCCGCGGCGCTTCCCCACGTGGCTCGGCGGTGGGCTGGCCGCGGTGTTCCTGCTGGTGGCGTGCGGCGGATGGCTGCTCGGGTGAGCGGGGGCGGTCTCCCGTCGTAGACTGCCCGCCACGGGGACGTGCCATGCCCAAGATCGTCGACCACGAGGCCCAGCGCGAGCTGCTGCTCGACGCCTGCTTCCGGCTGTTCGCCGAGCAGGGGTACGCCGCGGCCACGATGCGCCGGATCGCTGTGGCCGCGGGCGTGAGCACGGGCACGCTCTACCACTACTTCCCCGACAAGCAGGCGATCCTGGCGGCCCTGCTGGAGCTGCTGATCCGGCGCGACACGGCCCGGGTGCGCCACGACCTGCCCGACGACGCGCCGGTGCCGGTGCGCATCCACGCGCTGTTCCTCTTCTACCGGGCCCGCGCCGGCTACCTGCGCGACCTGCTCCGCATCGCGATGGAGGTCCACCGGCACGAGCCGTCGCCCGAGAGCCGCGATCAGGTGCGGGACGGCCTGCGCCAGTACCGCGACGCGATGAGCGACGTGCTCGCCGTGGACCCGCTCGTGGGCGCGATGGCGTTCTCGTTCATCCTGGGCTCGCTCACCCAGGGCCTGCTCGACCCCGACGCCGTCGACCTCGGCGCGCAGGAGGCGTTCGTGCAGGAGGTGTGGGCGCGGCTGCAGGCGGCAGCGGACGGGTGAGACCGGGCGGCACCTACTCGACGTAGGCGTCGGTGGCCTCGAGCACCCGCTGCCACGTGCCCCAGAACCACTCGCCGACGACGTCCTCGACCGGCGGCAGGCGGCCGTCGACCGGACGCCACAGGCGCCCGAGCGGCGCGCTCTGGACGTAGTGGGCGAAGAACAGCAGCAGGATGCGGTGGTGGGCGGCGCGGTCGTCGGCCTCCTGGCGGTAGACGCGGTGCAGGCTGGACTGCACCACGGCAAGGTGGGACGCCAGGATCGACTGCACCGTGTAGGGCCGCTGCTCGGTGGGCGCGCCGCCCCACGACGTGCGGGCCGACCGCAGCCAGTCGTCGCGCACCTGGGCCATGGCGGCGCCGACGTGGGCGGGCTCGGCGCCCACCAGCCCGGCGAGGTGGCGGTGGGTGGCGGCGTTCGTGGCCCAGTCGAGCATGGGCTGGAGCGTGCGCTGGATGTAGGGGTCGAGGTCGAACAGCCAGGCCTGCGTGGCCGGGTCGATGCGGTCGCCGGCGAGCAGACGCGCCGCCATCTCCGCGTAGATGCCGTGCATCAGGGCCGTCAGCCGCGTCATGGCGTGGCGGTCGAAGATGCGGCGCGGGCCCTGCAGCGCGAGGCCCGCGGGCGTCTGCACGAGCCACTCGTCGGGGGCGATCGCGTCGGGGGCCAGCGGCAGGGTGACCCACTCCGTGCCGGGCGTGGCCTCGCCCAGGCCCGTGAGGGCGGACCACCCCTCGCTGCGCCAGCGGTCGCGGCGGATGAACTCCTGCTCCCCGTCGGCGGGCACCGCGCACACGGTGTTGTCGAGCATCTGCCGCACCTCGGCCTCGTCGGCCCCCACCGCACGGCACACGGCGCGCACCGTGGACGGGTCGAGGTAGCGGGCGGCGAAGTGGCTGTCGGGCATGCACGTCCACCGCTCGCTGCCGGGCAGCCAGCGCAGGAACAGCGCCTCGGGCGGCGGCGGGTGGGACTGCTCGAACACCGCGTACATGCGGCAGCCGCGGTAGCCGAAGTGGTGGATCTGGGGGTCGGTGGCGCCGGGGAAGAGCAGGCCGAACAGCCCCTCGGGCTGCACGCGCGGGTTGCCGGCACGCTGCCAGAACCAGTGGAGCGCGCGGCTCTGCTTGAGCACCTTGGCCACGCCCAGATCGATGTCGCCGCGGATCTCCTCGAGGTGCCACAGCGGCAGGCCCAGGGCCTCGGCGAGCGACTCGGTGGGCTGGAAGACGACCGTCTCGCTGGCGGTGGTGTAGACCGACAGCGTGCGCGACAGGTGGGGCACGCTGAACAGCGCGCGCGCCATCGCGACCGCCACGGGGCGCGGGGGCGCCTCGGGCAGCCAGCCACGGGCCGGGCGGCCGGCGATGCTCACGACATGAGCGACGTGACCGCCCACCTCGATGCCGGTCTGGCGGCTCTCGTCGACGTCGCCACGCGCCAGCAGGCGATCGTGGCGCGCGAGCGCTTCGAAGAGGTTGGCGACGGCGGTGCTGAGGTCGTCCATGCGTCGGTGGGGTCCCCGGGGCGGGTGGGGGTATCACCGACGGCGGGCGTCACGGCACGCGATCACGTGGCGAGGACGGCCCGCAGGATGTCGGTGCTGGTGATCACCCCTACGAGGCGACCGCTGTCTACCACAGGAACGCAGTGGAAGGTGCCCTCGGCCAGGAGCTCGGCGGCGCGATGGATGTCGTCGCTGGCCTGCACCACCTCGGGGTCGACGGTCATCAGCTCCACGATGCTGAACCGCGCGTCGAGGTGGGCGTCGGTCGTGGCGGCGTCGGTGCCCCACGCCTCCAGACTCACCCGCGCCAGATCGAGCGCCGAGAGCAGGCCCGCCACGCGGTCGCCGTCGACGATGGGCACGTGGTGGTAGGCGTGATCGCGCAGCAGCGCGCGGACGGCGCTGACCGGCGCGTCGTAGGGCAGCGTGTCGACGTCGGGCGTCATGAAGGCGCGTGCGGGGCCGTGCAGGACCATGGGACCTCCCAGGACCCGTCCGACTGCAACCGGCGTGCCGACCGGCGTGGCGAGGATCACGGTACCGCCGCGTCGACGGGGTAAAGTTCCGTTAACCCTGAGGACGTCCCAGGGGCCGTGCAATAGGCCATCGCGCGTCTTCGTAGGCGCGGTGCAGAGAAGAGGGGCTTGCATGTGGCGACACGTTCGCCTGCTCCTCGTCGTGACGCTGACGGCGTGCTCCTTCGGGGGCGGCGACGACGAGGACGGCGAGAAGTGGAAGAAGCGTCCGACGCCGGTGACGGTGGTGGAGACGCTGGAGGTGGCTCGGGGGGACGTCTCCGACCTTCTGCTGGCGTCCGCGGTCGTCGAGGCCGAGGCGTCCGCCGACCTGATGCCGGTGGCGTCCGGCATGGCGCTGGCGGTCTACAAGGACGTCGGCGATCCGGTGCGCAAGGGCGACGTCCTCGCCCGCATCGACAACGCCCAGCTCGACGCCGGCGCCGAGCGCGCCGAGGCCGAGGTAGCCCACCTCCAGGCCCGCGTGGCCGAGATGCAGCGCCTGAGCGAGGCCGGGGCAGTCAGCAGCCGCGAGCTCGAAGACCTCCGCTACCAGCTCGCCACGGCGCAGACCTCGCTGCGCGAGGCCCGCAAGTCGGCCGGCGAGACGCGCATCACCGCGCCGTTCGACGGCGTGGTCGCCGCCCGCGACATCAAAGTGGGTGAGCTCGCCAGCAGCGCGCGGCGCGCCTTCCAGGTGGTCGACCTGTCCGAGCTGCGGGTGCGCGCCTCGCTCCCCGAGCGCGACGTCAGCCGCGTCGCGATCGGCCAGCACGCCCGGCTCGTGTCCGCCTACGACCCCGAGCTCACCGGCGACGCCACGATCACGCGCATCTCGCCGGTCATCGACGCCACCAACGGCACCTTCCAGGTCACGCTCACGCTGTCCCACGACGCCACGCGCCTGCGCCCCGGCCAATACGTGTCCGTGCAGCTCGAGGTCGACCGCCACAGCGACGTCCTGGTGATCCCCAAGGACGCCGTGGTCTACGAGAACGGTGCACCCACGGCCTTCGTGGTGATCGACGCCCCGCCGGAGCCCGCCGCCGATCCCGACGCCGACGAAGTGGCCCAGGATGGCGAGGACGCCAAGGGCGAGGCCGACGCCGACAAGCCGGGGGAGGGCGAGGGAGCCGACGAGGAGCCCGCCGGTCCCAAGCTCGTCGCCCACAAGGTGGAGCTGGAGCTCGGCCTCACCGACACGCTCAACGCCGAGGTGCTCCACGGGCTGGCCGCCGGCGACCAGCTCATCGTGATCGGGCAGTCCAACCTGCGCGACGGCGCCCGGGTCCGCCTGCCCAAGACCACCCCCGACGCCGCCGCCTCCCCGCCGGCCGACGGGTCGGACGCCCCGGACGACGAGGGCTGAATGCCACAGGGTGCGCTGGCGTCGCTGTTCGCCGGGGTCGTGTCGCGCCCGGTGGCCGTCACGATGGCGTTCCTCGCCGCGTTCGTGTTCGGCGCCGTGGGCTACCAGCGCCTGCCCGTCGAGCTCATGCCCGACATCAGCTACCCGACGATCACGGTGCGCACGGCGTTCGAGGGGGCCGCGCCGCAGGAGGTCGAGTCCCAGATCAGCCAGCCCATCGAGGAGGCGCTCGCCACGCTCGACGGCCTGGTCACGCTCGAGAGCCGGTCCCGTGCGGGCAACGCCGACGTCGTGCTCGGCTTCGACTGGAACACCGACATGGACGCGGCGTCCCAGTCGATCCGCGAGGCCCTGCAGACCACGTTCCTGCCCGACGAGGCCGACCGGCCGCTGATCCTGCGCTACGACCCGTCGCTGGAGCCGTTCCTGCGCCTGGCGCTGTCGTACGACCCCGACGTGCTCGACCTGTCGCCGGACGCTGCGCTGTTCCTGCTGCGTGAGCTCGCCGACGAGGAGATCAAGCGCCGCCTGGAGGGGATGAAGGGCGTGGCGGCCGTGCGCGTCCGTGGCGGCCTGGAGCGCGAGATCCGCGTCGAGGTCCGCGAGGACTGGCTCGCCGCCCGTGGCCTCACCCTGCCCGACGTGCGGCAGGCGCTGGTGGCCGAGAACATCAACCTCGCCGGCGGGTCGGTGCTCGAGGGCGACACCGAGTACCTGGTGCGCACGCTCAACGAATACAGCGGCCTCGACGAGCTCGCCGACCTCGAGATCCGCCGGTCCGACGGCGTGCTGGTGCCGATCACCGACGTCGCCGTGCTGCGCGAGACCCACAAGGAGCGCGACGTCGTCGCCCACCTCGACGGCGCGGAGGCCGTCGAGCTCGAGGTGTTCAAGGAGGCCGACGCCAACGTGGTGGACGTCGCCGCGCAGGTCAAGCTCGCCCTCGACGGCGTGCCCGCCCAGGTCGACGCCGAGACGGTGGCGAAGATGGAGCCCGGCAAGGCGAAGGACGCCGCCGAGGAGGCGCTGGAGGCCGGCAAGGGGTTGGTCGACCGGCTGCCCGACGGGGTGCGCCTCGCCGTGCTCGACGACCAGGCCGAGTTCATCGAGCTCGCCATCGACAACCTGCGGAGCGCGGTGCTCCTCGGCGGTCTGTTCGCGGTGTTCGTGCTCTACCTGTTCCTGCGCGACTTCCGGGCCACCGGCATCATCGGCGTGGCGATCCCGGTCAGCGTCGTGGTGGGGTTCGCGCCGCTGTACATGGGCGGCGTCAGCCTCAACCTGATGTCGCTCGGCGGCCTGGCGCTGGGCGTCGGCATGCTCGTCGACAACGCCGTCGTCGTGCTCGAGAGCATCCAACGCTACGTCGACGACGGGCGACCGCGTGCGGAGGCGGCCGTGCGCGGCGTCACCGACGTGGCGGCGGCCGTTGTCGCCTCCACGCTCACCACGGTGGCCGTGTTCGCGCCGATCGGCTTCGTGGAGGGCGTCGGCGGCGAGCTCTTCGGCGACCTGTCGCTCGCCGTGGTCGGCTCGCTGATGGCGTCGCTCGTCGTGGCGCTGTTCCTCGTGCCCACGATGGCGGCGCGGGAGCCGCGTCAGGTCGACGCCGACGACGCGGCCGCGGTCGGACGCCTCCGGCGCGACGAGGTGCTCGCCGAGGTGCGCACGCAGCGCGACGCCGGGCTGGCGTGGTGCCGGGAGAAGGGCTGGCGGCGTCCGCTGATGGCCTACGTGTGGCTTCGGTTCGTGGTCCACGCGGTGGCGGCGCTGTGCCTGGCGCTGGCGCGGGTCGTGTGGGCGTGGACGTGGCGGGTGGGGCGGTTCGTCTTCGCCATCGCCGTGCTGCCCGTGGTGTTCCTCCTCCAGCTGTTCGCGCGGGGCTTCCAGGCCGCCTACGGCGTGTTCGCCGCCGCCTACCGGGCGGCGATGGTGCCCACGCTCGCCGCACCCTGGACGGCGGTGGGTGTTGCCGTCGTGCTCGCGGTCGGGGCGTGGTTCCTCGGCGGCACGCTCGGCGCCCAGCTGCTGCCCGAGGTCCACCAGGGCCGGTTCACCGTCGACGCCGCGATGCCCGTCGGCACGCCGCTCGAGCGCACCGCCCAGGTGGTCGCCGACGCCGAGCGCATCCTCGACGCCACGCCCGGCGTGGCCGCCGTCTACACCACGATCGGCACCGACGGACGCGCCGACAGCCGCGCCGACGAGGGCGAGCACTCGGCGCGCATCCGCGTGCAGCTCGTCGAGGGCGGCGACGTCGCCGCCCGCGAGGAGGCGGTGATGGCCGACGTCCGCGGACGCCTGGCCGCGCTGCCGGAGCTGACGATCCAGCTCGGCACGCCCGCGCTGTTCTCGTTCCGCACGCCGCTGGAGGTGGTGATCTTCGGTCGCGACCTCGACCGGCTGCGGCGGGTGGGCGACGGCGTGCGCGCCGCGATGGCCACCCTGCCCGGTCTCGCGGACGTCCGGTCGAGCATGACGCGGGGCAACCCCGAGGTGCAGATCGCCTACGACCGCGAGCGCCTCGCGCGCTTCGGCCTCGACACGGCCACGGTCGCCGAGCGGGTGCGCGATCTGGTGCAGGGCGTGCGCGCCACCGAGATCCACCGCGGCGACCAGCGTCTGGAGCTGCGGGTCCAGCTGCTCGAAGACCAGCGCGGCTCCCTCGACGACCTGCGCCGGCTCAACGTCAACCCGCAGGTCACGCCGCCGA
The DNA here is from genome assembly GCA_020632915.1 of Alphaproteobacteria bacterium. GTDB lineage: Bacteria > Myxococcota_A > UBA796 > UBA796 > JACKEO01. The sequence continues at coordinate 125,893 of JACKEP010000008.1, forward strand.
TCCCGCTCGACGCGGTCGCGACGTTCACCGAGGCCATCGGCCCGTCCGAGATCCGCCGCGTCGACCAGCAGCGCGCGGTCGTGGTCTCCGCCAACCTCGCCGGCTTCGACATGTCCTCGGCCGTCGACGACCTCCAGGGCCTGATGCGCAGCTGGCCGCTCGACGACACGATGAGCTGGGAGCTGGGCGGTCAGGCGCGGGAGCTGTCGGGCGCGGCGACGTCGCTGGTGTTCGCGCTCGCCCTGGCGGTGTTCCTCGTCTACGTGATCATGGCGTCGACGTTCGAGAACCTGCTCCACCCGTTCGTGATCCTCGTCAGCGTGCCGCTGGCGTTCGTGGGCGTGGTCGGCGGCCTGTTCGTGTGGGGCCTGCCGGTGTCGGTGGTCGCCGCGATCGGCGTGATCGTGCTCGCGGGCGTCGTGGTCAACAACGCCATCGTGCTCGTCGACGCGATCAACCAGCTGCGGTCCGAGGGGGTCGAGCGCCTCGAGGCGATCCGCACGGCGGCCGCCACGCGCCTGCGGCCGATCCTGATCACCACCGCCACGACCGTGCTCGGCCTGCTGCCGCTGGCGTTCGGGTTCGGCGCGGGCGCGGAGGTGCAGAAGCCGCTCGCGGTCACGGTGATCGGCGGCCTGTCCTGCTCCACGCTGCTCACGCTCGTGGTGATCCCGGCGGTCTACGCCATCGTCACCTCGGGGGCCGACCGGTCGACGCAGCGTGACCACGAGGGTGCGGTGGGCGGTCTGGCCGTCGACCCGCCCGCGGAGCCGGGCACGTGAGGCGCTGGCTGCCGTCGCTGGCCTTCGATCGGCCCGTCACGGTGCTGATGGTGTTCCTCGCCCTGCTGGTGCTGGGCACCCTGGGCTACGCGCGCATCCCGCTACAGATGATGCCCGACGGCTTCGAGCCGCGCTTCCTCTGGATCCGCGTGCCGTTCGCCAACGCGTCCCCGTCCGAGACCGACGATCTGGTTGTCCGCCCGGTCGAGGAGCAGCTGTCGACGCTCGCCGGGCTCAAGTCGTTGGAGAGCACGGCCGGCGCCAACAGCGCCACCTTCGAGCTGGAGTTCCAGCCGTCCATCCCGATGGCGCAGGCCTACAACGACACGGTCGACCGGCTCGAGCGGGCGATGCCCGACCTGCCGTCCGAGGTCGAGCGCTACTGGATCTTCAAGTTCAACCCCGCCGACTCCCCCGTGCTCTGGGCGGGCATGACCTTCCCCGACGAGGTCGAGGACCCCTACGGTCTCGTCGACAAGGTCATCGTGCCGCGGATCGAGCGCATCCCGGGCGTGGCCAGCGTCGACCTGTGGGGGGTCAACGGCCGGCGGCTGTTCATCGACTACGACCGCGAGCAGATCCTCGCCCACGCCGTCGACCTCGGCAGCGTCCAGCGCAAGCTGTCCACCGACAACTTCCAGATGAGCGGCGGACGGCTCGTGCAGGACGGCCAGGTCCGCCACGTGCGCTCGCTCGCGCGCATCGACGACATCGAGCTGTTCGAGCGCTACCCGCTCCGCTCCGACGGGCTCGTCCTGGGCGACATCGCGGACGTGTCGTTCCGCGGGGTGGCCTCGGCCGACATCAACCGCGTCAACGGTCGCAAGGCCGCGGCGATCGCGGTGCGCAAGGAGTCGAGCGCCAACACGGTCGACGTCACCGAGGCGATCGCGGTGGTGCTCGACGAGCTCGCGGCCGATCCGCGCACCAAGGGCGCCACGTTCTTCCCGTTCTTCGACCAGGGCGCGCTGATCGCGTCGGCGGTCGACACGCTGCGCAACGCCGCGCTCACGGGCGGCCTGCTGTCGGTCGTGATCCTGTGGCTGTTCCTGCGCGAGTGGCGGATGACGCTGCTCATCGCGGCGGCGATCCCGTTCTCGCTGCTGATCACCATCGCGGTGCTCTACCTGCGCGGCGACAGCCTCAACCTCATCGCGATGATGGGGCTGCTGCTCGCCGTGGGCATGGTCGTCGACAACGCGATCGTCGTGGTCGAGGCGATCTACCAGCGAAGAGCCCTCGGCGACGACGTCCGCGAGGCCGCCGTGGCCGGCACGGGGGAGGTGGGCCTGGCGATCGTGGCGTCCACCGCGACGTCCATGGTGGTGTTCCTCCCCGTCATCCTGATGACCGAGGACGCCGACGCCGCCTTCTTCCTCGGCGTGCTCGGCCTGCCGGTGGTGTTCGCGCTCGGCGCCAGCCTCGTGGTCGCCCTGGTGTTCGCACCGCTGGCCACGCGCTTCATCCGCGGCGGCCAGATCAAGCCCGACCCGGCCTGGCTCCAGGCCCTGTCCCGCGGTTACGATCGCGCCCTGGCCGGCGTGCTGCGCTGGCGGGCCGACAGCACGATCGGGCTCATCCTCGCCACGGCGCTCACGCTGACGATCGCGGTCAAGGGGGTCGGCTGCACCCAGGGCGGCGAGGGCGGCCTGAACGACTTCGTCATCCGGTTCAGCGTGCCGGCCGACGCCACGCCCGACGAGCGCGACACGATCGTCGACGCCTTCGAGGAGGTGCTGGAGGCCCACAAGGAGGCGTGGGGCGTGCGCGTCTACCGCGTGCAGCTCGGCGGCTCCTCGGTGCGCGGCCGCGCCTACGTCTACCTCGAGGAAGAGGGCCCGATGAGCCGCAGGGACGTCATCGCGGCGGCTAAGAAGGAGCTCCCCACCGAGCTGCCGGGGGTCAAGGCGAGCATCGGGTGGGAGGGCCAGAGCGGCGACGACAAGCAGATCACGCTGTCGATCTACGGCGAGGACCTGTCGGTGCTGGAGGGCCTGTCCGACGAGGTCGTGCGCCGCGTGCGTGCGGTGGACGGCGTGCTGGGCGCCGAGCTGGCCGACGAGGACGACCCGCGCCAGGAGATCCGTCTCCTGCCCGACCAGGACGCCCTGCGCCGCTACGGCCTCACCGCGCAGGCGGTCGGGCAGACGGTGGCGTTCGCCATGCGCGGCAACGCGCTGGAGCCGGTCGTCGAAGGCGACAACGAGATCGAGGTGGAGTCGCGGCTGTCGCTCGAGGACCGGTCCGACATCGGCACGCTCCTCGACTTCCCGGTGTTCTCGCCCGCCACCCGCAGCCTCGTGCCGGTTCGTGCGCTCACCGACGTCACCTACGCCAAGGGGCCGGGGAACATCCGGCGCAACGAGCGACGGACGAGCGTGGGCATCACGGTCGATCTGGCCCAGGGCGTCGAGAAGGAGGAGGTCGTCAGCGGGATCGACGCGGCGCTGGCCGACATGGTGTTGCCGCGTGGCTACTCGTGGGACGCCGGCGACTGGGCCGAGGACCTCGCCGCCGAGAATGGGGCGATCTTCTTCGCCTTCTTCATGAGCGTGGTGTTCGTGTACCTGCTCATGGGGCTGCTCTTCGAGAGCTGGATCCTGCCGATGGCGATCATCACCACGATCCCGATGGCGATGGCCGGCGCGTTCTGGGGCCTGTACCTGACCGACACCGACATGGACACGATGGCGGGCATCGGCCTCGTCGTGCTCGTCGGCGTCGTGGTCAACAACGGCATCGTGCTCGTCGACTTTATCACCCAGCTGCGCGGCGAGGGGATGGAGCGCAGCGAGGCGATCCGCGAGGCCTGTCAGCGGCGCCTGCGCCCCATCCTGATGACGGCCGTCACCACGATCACGGGCCTGGTGCCGATGGCGATGGGGTCGAGCGACTTCATCGGCATCCCCTACGCCCCCCTGGGCCGCACGGTCATCGGCGGGCTCACCGCGGCCACGGCGCTCACGCTGCTGTTCGTGCCCTACATGTACGTCCTGCTCGACGACCTCCGGGAGACCTCCCTGCAGGTGCGGGCGTTCTCGCTCTCGAGGAAGACCTGATGCGACGCTGGATCCTGGTGCTGGCGGGCCTGGGCCTGTCCACGCCGGCCCTCGCCGGACGCCCGCTCGGCTACGAGGAGGCGCTCGGGCTGGCGGTCGAGCGCAACCCCACCCTGCGCGCGGCGCGGCTCACCCTCGACCAGACCGAGGCCGACGTGACGGCCGCCAACGGGCAGTACGACCCCGTGCTCCGCCTCGACGGCGGCTGGAACCGCACGTCGTCGCGGCAGCGCTTCGGCCAGTTCCCCGACCCGTTCCAGATCGACAGCGACGGCTGGAACCTGGGCATGGACCTGTCGGGCACGGCGCCCACGGGCACGGCGGTGACGGTGTCGGGCGAGTTCGCCCAGTCGCTGGCCCAGGTCCGTCTCGACGACACCACCGGCGACCCGTCCCTCCTCGACGGCATCTTCGGCACCGACCAGGAGCGCAAGTCGTTCCAGCCCTCGTTCCGACTCACCGTGAGCCAGGAGCTGCTCAAGGGCATCGCGCTGGGCTTCAACCTGCAGAACGTGCGCCGCGCGGTGTCAGGGCGCACGCTCGCCCAGCTCGAGCTCGATCGCGCCGAGCAGCAGGCGCTGGCCGACGTGGCCCGCGCCTACTGGAACTGGGTCTACCTCGACCGCCTGGCCGACATCGCGCACCAGTCGGTCGACGTGGCCGAGGAGAACCTCCGGGTGATCTCGGTCAAGGTCGACGCCGGCGAGCTCGCGCCCGTGGAGCGCACGCGTGGCGAGGCGGCGGCGGTGCAGTCGAGGTCCAACGCCATCGAGGCCGAGAACAACGCGGCTGGGGCGCGCGACGGCCTGCTCCTGCTCCTCGGCGAGCACCCGGGGCAGGACTGGGAGCCTGCGTCCGACCCGGGGCAGGTGCCCGAGCTCGCCGTGGACGCCGGTGCCGCGGTCGATGTCGCCCTCGCCCAGTCGCTCGAGCTGCAGATGCAGCGCCAGCGGGTCGACGACGCCGCGCGCGACCTCAAGGTGGCCCGCCACAGCGTCCTGCCCTCGCTCACCGCGAACGTGTCCGGTGGGCTGTCGGGCTTCGACGACACCTCGTGGTCGAACGCCTTCGTGCTCTACGACACGCTGTTGCCGTCGATCTCGGTCGGGGGCGTGTTCAGCGTGCCGCTCGGCAGCCGGGCGTCGGTGGGGCAGGTGCGCCGGTCGTCCGCCGAGCTCGACAAGCAGAAGCAGGCGCTGATCGATCTCGAAGGGAGCGTGCGCGCCGACGTCGAGAAGCAGGTGCGCGTGCTCACGTCGGCCTACCAGAAGGTGCGCCTCGCCGACATCAACGTGCGGCTCGCCCAGGAGACGCTCGACGCCGAGCGCGCGCTGGTCGACGTGGGCCGCGCGCTGGTCAAGGACCTGCTGGAGTCCCAGTCCCAGCTCGACACCGCCCAGGGCGAGGCCGTGCGGGCCCGCACCGACTACCGGCTCGCCGAGGTGGAGCTGCGTCGGCTCCAGGGGCAGCTCGCGCGGCCCTGACGAGCGCGATCCCGCTTGTGTTTCTCGGGCGCATCAGGCACACCGATCCTCGCGGAGGCGGAATGCGGTGGTGGTCGGGGTGTGCGGTGCTGGGGCTGACGGCGTGCCACCCGCTGTCCGCCTTCCCCGACCCCAAGGACGACGCCGTCGACAACCTGGACTCCGACGTCGCGGTCGACACCGACGCCACGGACCTGCCCGACACCAAGCCCGTGGACTCCGACACCGACGCCCCCGAGTCGGATCCGGGCCCGGTCGACACCGACGTCGTCGACACCGAGCCCGAGGTCGACACCGAGCCGCCGGTGCCCGGCATCGACACGCTGGTGCCGGGCGATCTCGTGATCACCGAGCTGATGGTCGACCCCGCCGCGTGTGCCGACGTCGACGCCGAGTACATCGAGCTGCGCAACGTCTCCGGCCGTGCGGTGGACCTCGTCGGGCTGGAGCTGCGCGACGACAACAGCGGCTGGAGCGTGCCGACGTCGACGGTGGTGGCGGACGGCGCGTGGGTCCTGCTGGCCCGTCAGCCGCTCGGGGTGCGCTGCTACGGCGCCGCCGTCGACGTCACCTACGGCACGGGCATCGCGCTGGGCAACCTGTCCGGCGAGGTGTCGGTGCTGGCCGGGGCCACGGTGATCGACGTCGTCCGCTACACCGACGCCTCGGCGAGCGGCGGCCACAGCCTCAACCTCGACGTGCGCCGCATCTCGGCCACCGCCAACGACGAACCCGGGAACTGGTGCCTGTCGTCGACGCCGATTGCCGGCTCGACGGACGCGGGCACGCCCGGCGCCGTCAACGAGGCGTGCGAAGGGCTGGACACGGACGTGGTGGAGACCGACACGGAGGTCGTGGACACCGAGGTCGTGGAGACCGACACGGAGGTCGTGGACACCGAGGTCGCCGTGGACACGGAGGTCATGGAGACCGACACGGAGGTCGCGGACACCGAGGTCGTTGAGTCGGACACGGACGTGGCGGACACCGACGTCGCCGTGGACACCGATGTTCCCGCAGACACGGACCTCCCGCCGGACACGGATGTGCCCGTCGACACCGACGCGGAGACCGACACGGACGTGCCGGCGGACACGGACCTTCCCGTGGACACCGACGTGCCCGTGGACACGGACCTTCCGGTGGACACGGACCTTCCGGTGGACACGGAGCTCCCTGTGGACACGGACCTTCCGGTGGACACGGAGCTCCCTGTGGACACGGACCTTCCGGTGGACACGGACCTTCCGGTGGACACGGACCTTCCGGTGGACACCGACCTCCCCGTCGACACCGAGCCACCGGTGGACACGGATCTGCCCGTCGACACCGATCTCCCCGTCGACACCGACGTCCCGATCGACACGGACACGCCCTTCGACACGGACACCCCCGACGACACGGGCCGTGACTCCAGCGTGTTCGGCCACGACACCGGCCTGCTGCCGCCCCCGCCGCTCCCGGGCGACACCGGCTGGGGCGGGGGGTGACGGCGCCGCGTTACGGGCCCGGGCCGAGGTGGTCGTGAGTCGATTCGTGGTGACGCCGATGCCGACCATGCTCCTGGTGGAGCTGGAGCGGGCCTACGCGCGCTGTCGGATGGGCTGCGCCTTCTGCCCCGAGAAGTACGAGACGGAGCGGACCTGGGACCTCGGCGACGACGTGCTCGCCGACATCGTCGCCGAGGCCCGCGCGCTCGCTGCGGACGATCCGCGGCCGGTCTACCTGGAGTCGGCCGACGTGCTGGAGCTGGCCGTGTTCGACGCCCTCGTCGACGCGTGGACCGCCAACGGTCGCCAGCTCTACGTCGCCACGCCCGGGCTCCGGCTGGCCGAGCCGGGTGTCGCCGCACGCTACGCCGGCCGGCCGGTCCGCTTCGACCTCACGCTGCACGGCGCCACCGACGCGGTCGCCGATCAGTCCACCGGGCGGCCGGGCGCCCACGCCACGATCGTCGCGGCGGTCGACGCGTTGCACGCCGCTGGCGTGCCGTTCCACCTGTCGCTGGTGATCACCGAGGCCAACAGCGCCGAGCTGGCCGACACGGTCCGCCTCGCGGCCACGCGCTGGGGCGTCAGGGACCTGTCGATCAAGGTGTTCTGGCCCGACACGGCGGCGGGCGGCATCGCGCGCATCCACCCGGACTACCTCGAACAGTTCCCCGACCTGCGGCAGGTGCAGGCCGAGGTCGCCTCGCTCGCCGACGTGCCCGGCATGCCGCGGCTCGACCTGTACAACCTGCCGTTCTGTCAGGTGGAGCCCACGCTGCTCGCCGACGACCGGGTGCGGGTGCTCGACTGCTACAACGCCTTCCGGGCCTACGCCCTGCCCCAGTGCACCGGTTGCGCGGCGCGGGAGGTCTGTCCCGGCATGCACCTGCACTACGTCCGGCACCACGCGGTCCGACGCCCGGATCCGGCGGCGATCGCGCGGGTGCTCGCGGCGCGTCCAGGCCCGGCGTGAGCGCGCCACGCCCGCCGGACGGCCTGCACGTCGTGGTGGCCTGGCCCGACGACGTCGAGGTCCTCGACCTCACCGCGGGTCCGATGGTGCCGCGGTCGCCGTGGTGGATCGGTCGGTACGACGAGGACCGGCGTGGGGTCTACACCCAGGCGTTGTTCGCGGCGGCCCGCACCGTCCACGTCGGTGTCGACCTCGGCGGCCCCGTCGGCACGCCGGTGCACGCGTTCGCCGACGGCGCCGTGGTCCACGCCGGCTACAACCCGGACGCTGGGGACTACGGCCACGTCCTCGTCACCGCCCACCCCACCGCGCACCGCACGCTCTACGCGCTGTGGGGCCACCTGTCGGCCGCGTCCACCGCCCGCGCGCGCAGCGGTGCGTCGTTCCGCGCGGGGGACGTCCTCGGCTGGATGGGCGACGTCCACGACAACGGCGGGTGGCCACCCCACCTGCACCTTCAGCTCGCCTGGGAACGCCCCGTCACCCACGACCTGCCTGGCGTGGTCGCTCCGGCCGATCGCGAGGACGCGCTGCGGCGCTACCCCGACCCCTCGCGCGTGCTCGGTGCCCTTCCGCAGGTGTCGTAGGCGGAAGTCCGGGGCGATTGCTCCGGGCGACGTGCAAGGTGGCAGGCGCGCGCGACGCAGGAGGGGCACACCCACCCGGAGGTTGCCATGAACGTCGTGGCGTCCCTGTCCCTGTTCGGCTGCGCGGATCCCGTCGCACCCACTGCCCCCCACACCGTGCTCGCGGTGCCGTCTGCCAGCTTCGTGCTGCAGGTGGCGCTTCCCGCGGGCCCCGCGGCTGACGACGCGCCGATCCTGGAGCTCACGCCCGGTCAGCGGGATCGGCTCCAGCGCGTGCTCGGCGTCCGTGTCGACGCGGTCCTGATCCGACCCGATCGTGTGTGCAGGGTGGCCCCGGACGGAGACGGCCCGACCGGGTGAGCGGCGCGTCGTGCGTGCGGTGGACCTCACAGCTCGGGGTCTGCGGTGCGCTTGCGCAGCGTTTGCGTCCCCGCATCCCGCCCGCTGCCTGTAGGGTCTCGGCGTGGGTGGGGTCGTGTGGCGCGACTGTGTGTCGTCGCGACGCCCGCTGCAACCTCGGGGGTCCCCATGCGACTGCTCGCCGTCGTCCCGCTCGTGCTCGCGCTCGCCGCCTGCTCCACCACCACCGTGCCCGTGGGCGACGACGTCGTCGTCAAGCCCGACGATGGCCTGTCCGACCTGCCCGATGGGGGCGATCCGGTCGACGACCCCACGACCGGTGGCGCGGTGCTGGAGGGCGCGCGGTCGCCGTCGGGCCACATCGCCGTCTCCGAGGACGAGCTCTACCTGTTCATCGCCGACCCCGACAACGGCGACCTGGTGCGGTCCGAGATCGCCACCGGCCTCGAGACGCGCCTCGCGCTGGGCGGCGAGCCCACCCGCGTCACGCGTGTGGGTGACGCGATCTTCGTGACCCTGCGCGCGTCGGGCGAGGTCGTGCGGGTCGATGTCGACGCCGTCGGCGCGATGACCGTCGCCCAGCGTCGCGCGGTGGGCGCCGAGCCCTTCGACGTCCTCGCCTCCCGCGACCGCAGCATGATCTTCGTGTCGCTGTCGCAGGAGGACGCCATCGTCGCCCTGGACGGCACCGACCTGCACGAGCTCGGCCGGTGGCAGGCCCCGGGCGAGCCGCGGTGGATGACGCTCGGCACCGGCAAGGACACCGTCTACGTCGCGATGGCGCGCCGCCCGATCGTGCTGGCGCTCCACCCGTCCACGGGCGAGCAGGAGTGGCACGCGCTGCCGTCCGTGCGGCGCTTCGTCGGGGCCACGTGCGACCCCCGCCACCTCAAGGTGCGCAACACCGGCGACATGACGATGGCGCCCGACGGCGACCTGCTCGTGCCCGCGCTGTTCGTCGACACCGAGCTCATCGACAACCGCACCACCGATCCGCTCGCCGGCTCCGACACCGCCGACAGCGGCTTCGTGCCGGTGTCCACCGACACGGGCACCACCGGGCCCTGCCCCGAGCTCGATCCGCCGCGGGTGCCCTCGGCCTACTACGGGCCGCCCGCCGATCCGATCACCCCCGGCGAGCCGAACCGGTTCACGCCCGTGATGGTGCGCTTCCGCTTCGGCAGCCGCGACGGCAGCCCGGAGGCGATCACCCTGGGCACGCTCATGCGGCCGTCGCCGTTCAGCCCCACCGGCACGCGCGGCAGCGACTCGGTGGTCCGGTCCTACCCGTCCAGCATCGTCGTCGGCACCAGCAACCACGCCGACCACGTCGCGTTCGTCAGCGTGCCGTCCGCCGGGGCCATCCTGGCGGTCAACCTCGACGATCGGACCTCCGAGGACGCCGGCACGCTCATCCCGTACGCCCGCGTCGCCGCCAACGCGCCCTTCGGTGTCTCGTCGCTGACCACCCTGCCGGGCAACGACGGGCGCATCCTCGGCTGGTCGCTGGTCGAGCGGGCCTCCTACGCGATCAGCGTCAACGACATCACCGCCGGCCTGTTCGACGCCTCGCTGGTGGGCTGGGCGTTCGACGTCGAGCACCCCACGGCACCGTCCGCGCTGCCCGAGGCGGTGCAGCGTGGCCGTCGCCTGTTCTACGCGTCCGACCTGCCCACCATGGCGGCGCCGAGCTCGGGGGTCAGCTGCGAGAGCTGCCACGCCGACGGCCGCAGCGACGGCATGGTGTGGTTGTTCGAGGACTTCCCCCGCAACACCCCCACGCTCGCCGGCACGGTCAGCGACACGATGCCCGTCACCTGGACGGGCGAGGTGGCAACCGTCATCGACGAGATCCACGCCACCAACGTCACGCGCATGAACGGCACGGGTGTGTCCGACGAGCAGGCTGCCGACATCGCGGCCTTCGTCGACTTCACGCGGCAGCCGGTGCGCCCGCAGCCCCAGTCCGACGAGGACCGCGCGTCCGTGGCGCGCGGCGACGCGCTCTTCCATCGCGCCGACGTCGGCTGCGCCACGTGCCACGCCGGCGCCGCGATGGCCGACGGCGAGGAGTGGCGTGTGGCCGGCTTCGGTCGACGCACCAACACGCCCACGCTGCGCGGCATCGGCGCCTCCGGACCCTACTTCCACGACGGCAGCGCCTCCACGCTGCGCGACGTGCTGCTGCGTGCGCGCGACGGCTCGATGGGCAACACCGGCCTCCTGTCGCAGGACGAGCTGGTCGACCTCGAGGCCTACCTCCGCACGCTCTGATCCCGCGCCGGGGGGCCACGTCCCACCGTCGCTCGCCCGCTTCGAACGCAACGGCCCCTGTGCAGGCAGTCCCCCGCACAGGGGCCTTCGTGTCGCTGCGGCTTGCTGCGAGTGTGGCGGCGGCCACAAACTGCGGCTTGCGCGGTTTTTGCATGGCCGGTCGCCGCGGGATCCCTGTACGCTCTCGTCGGGGTCACGGTGCGTCACTCGCGGCGTCGTCGCGCGATCCCTTCGTCCCGTGGAGATCGCCATGCGCACGCGCGTCGCCGTACCGTTCGTCCTCGCCCTCTCGATGTGCTCGAAGGTCGACACCACGCCGGATCCGATCCAGGACGACCCGGTCGTCAAGCCGGGCGACGACCTGCCCGATCACGGCGACCCGGTCGACGATCCGACCGTCACCGATCCTGCGCTCGCGCTGGCGGGCACGCGGTCTGCCTCGGGCGGCATCGTGGCAGCACCCGGCGGCCTGACGATGTTCTACGCCGACAGCGACAACGGCGACCTGGTCGCGGTCTCCCGCACCGGTGGCGCCGAGCGGCGACTGGCGCTGGGCGGCGAGCCCACGCGCGTGGTGCGCGTCGGCCCGTCGATCCTCGTCACGCTGCGCGCCGCGGGCGAGGTGGTGCGCGTCGACATCGACGACGACGGCGAGATGGCCGTGGTGGCCCGACGCGCCGTCGGCGCGGAGCCCTTCGACATCGTCGCCGCGCGCGACCAGAGCATGGTGTTCGTCTCGCTGTCGCAGGAGGACGCCATCGTCGCCCTCGACGGCGCCGACCTGTCCGAGCTCGGCCGGTGGACGGCCCCGGGCGAGCCGAAGTGGCTGACGCTCGGCGCCGACGGCGACACGGTCTTCGCCGCGATGACCCGCCGCCCGCTGGTGCTCGAGCTCCACCCGTCCACGGGCGACCAGACGTGGCACCCGCTGCCCACCGTCAAGCGCTTCCAGTCGGCGCGCTGCCCCGATCGCGACCTGCTCATGCGCACCACCGGCGACATGACGATGACCCCGGACGGCGACCTGCTGGTGCCCGCGCTCTACGCCGACACCGAGCTCGTCGACAACCGCGATCCCTCCGACCCGAACGGGCCGCAGGACACCGACATCCCCGACGACACGGACTTCGGCATCGACGACTCCGGCGGCGACAACGACACCGGCATGGGTGTGCCGCACTGCCCCGAGCAGGATCCGCCGCGCGGCGGTGGCGGGGGCGCCTACGGCCGGCCTGCGGATCCGATCGCGCCGGGCAACGCCGGCCGCTTCACGCCCGTGATGCTCCGGTTCCACTTCGGCACGGGCGACGGCGAGGCCGAGCCCATCACCCTGGGCACGTCGCTGGGGTCGTCGCCGTTCAACCCTGCCGGCAACCTCAACGCGGGCGTGATCGTCCGGTCCTACCCGTCCAGCATCGTCGTCGGGCACACCAACCACGCCGACAACGTCGCGTTCATCACGATGCCGTCGTCGTCGGCGCTGGTCGCGGTCGACCTCGATCGTCCGGTCCAGGAGGACGCGGGCGGCTTCGCTACCTACGCGCGCGTCGCCGCGGCGGCGCCGTTCGGCGTGTCCACGCTCGCCAAGGTCCCCAACAACGACGGGCGCCTCATCGGCTGGTCGCTCATCGAGCGCCAGTCGGTCGAGATCACGGTCAACGACATCTCGGCCGGTCTCTTCGACCCGTCGCTCGTGGGCTACGCCTTCGACGTCACGTTCCCGGCCGCGCCCTCGGTGCTGCCCGAGGCGGTGCAGCGTGGGCGCCGGCTGTTCTACGCCTCGGACCTGCCGTCGATGGCTCAGCCCAGCTCCGGCGTGAGCTGCGAGACGTGCCACGCCGACGGCCGCAACGACGGCTTCACCTGGCTGTTCGAGGACTTCCCCCGCAACACGCCCAACCTCGCCGGCGTGGTGAGCCAGACGCTGCCGATCACCTGGACGGGCGAGGTGGCCACCATCGTCGACGAGGTCCACGCCACCAACACCACGCGCATGAACGGCACCGGCGTCACCGACGCCGAGGCCAACGACATCGCGGCCTACGTTGACTTCACCCGCGCGATCGTGCGCCCGCAGCCCACCACCACCGAGGCCCAGGCCGCGGTCGACCGCGGCGAGGCCCTGTTCCGCCGCGCCGACGTCGGCTGCGCCACGTGCCATGGGGGTGCGGCGTTCGCGGACGGCAACGAGTGGCAGGTGGTCGGCTTCCGACGCGAGACGAACACGCCCTCGCTGCGCGGCATCGGCGGGTCCGCCCCCTACTTCCACGACGGCAGCGCGCTCACGCTCCGGGCCGTGCTCGACCGGGCGCGCGATGGGTCGATGGGCAACACCGGCGCCCTGAGCGACGCCGAGCTCGACGACCTCGAGGCCTACCTGCGCACGCTCTGACGGGCGCGACGGGTCGTCGTCACGACGCGTCCGGGGCCTTCGCCTCGGGCGCGCCGCTGCTCAGGAGCACGACGCAGACGGGGCGACGTCGGCGCGCGGCTCACGCGTCGGTGACGCAGCCCTCCGAGGCGCTCCGCACGAGCCGCACGTACTTGCCGAGCGTGCCGCGGGTGGCGGCCGGTGGGGGCGGTGTCCACGCCGCGGCGCGCGCCGCGAGGGCGTCGTCGGACAGGTCGACGTCGATGCGGCTCGTCTCGGCGTCGATGGTGACCACGTCCCCGTCTTCCAGCAGCGCGATCGGTCCGCCCTCCTGGGCCTCGGGCGTGACGTGCCCGATGATGAAGCCGTGGCTGCCGCCGCTGAACCGGCCGTCGGTGATCAGCGCCACGTCGGCGCCCAGGCCCGCACCCATCACCGCCGACGTGGGCGTGAGCATCTCGGGCATGCCCGGCCCGCCCTTGGGACCCTCGTACCGGATGACGATGACGTCGCCCTTGTGGATGCGACCCTGCTCGAGCGCTTCGAGCATCGCCTCCTCGCGGTCGAACACGCGCGCCGGGCCAGAGAAGCGCAGGCCCTCCTTGCCGGTGATCTTGGCGACGGCGCCCGTGGGCGACAGGTTGCCGCGCAGCACACGCAGGTGGCCCGTGGCCTGGATCGGCGCGGTCAGGGGACGGATGACGTCCTGGGTGGCGTCGAGCGGCGCGACGTCGGCGAGGTTGTCGGCCACGGTGCGTCCGGTGACCGTCAGGCAGTGGCCGTGCAGCATGCCGGCGTCGAGCAGGGTGCGCATCAGCGCGGGCGTGCCACCCACCTCGTGCAGGTCCTGCATCACGTAGCGACCGCTCGGCTTGAGGTCGGCGAGCAGGGGCGTGCGCGCCGAGATGGCGTGCATGTCGTCGAGCGTGAAGTCGACACCCGCCGTGCGGGCCATGGCCACGAGGTGGAGCACGGCGTTCGTGGACCCCCCGAGGGCGACCACCACGACGGTGGCGTTCTCGAAGGCCTCGCGGGTGAGGATCGCCGACGGCCGGAGGTCGAGCTCGAGGAGGCGCCGCACCGCCGCGCCGGCCTGGACGCACTCCTCCCGCTTGCGCGGATCGAGTGCCGGCGTGGAGCTGCTGTAGGGCAGGCTCATGCCCATCGCCTCGATGGCGCTTGCCATGGTGTTGGCGGTGTACATGCCGCCGCAGGCGCCGGGGCCGGGGCAGGCGTGGCGCACGATGTCGCGCCGCGCGTCCTCGCTGATGCGCCCCGCGAGCGCCTCCCCGTAGGACTGGAAGGCGGACACGATGTCGATGGGCTGGCCGTCGTGGCAGCCCGGCGCGATGGTGCCGCCGTAGATCATCAGGCCCGGACGGTCGAGGCGCGACATCGCCATGATGCAGCCGGGCATGTTCTTGTCGCAGCCCGGGATCGTGATCACGCCGTCGTACCACTGGGCGGCGACGACGGTCTCGATGGAGTCGGCGATGATCTCGCGCGACTGCAGGCTGTAGGACATGCCGTCGGTGCCCATCGAGATGCCGTCCGACACGCCGATGGTGTTGAAGCGCAGGCCCACGAGCCCGGCCTCGGCGACACCGGCCTTGGCCTGCTCGGACAGGTCGAGCAGGTGCATGTTGCAGGTGTTGCCCTCCCACCACACGCTGGCGATGCCCACCTGGGCCTTGTCGAGGTCGGCTTCGGACAGGCCCGCGCCATAGAGCATGGCCTGTGACGCACCCTGGACGCGGGTCTGGGTGATGCGGCGGGAGTAGCGGTTGAGCGTGGACACGCGCACCTCGGACGGCGTGGCCCGTCGGGGCCGATGGTGCCGTCCGTCTAATCCCTCACGGGGTCAACGACCCTCCCCCCGAAGGGTCGTCGACCCAGGGCGCCTCGGCGTCACGGGGCCTGCCGGCACGGTCCCCTCTGGTGGCGCAGCGTCTGCCAGATGAGGCCGCCCTGCAGGGCGGCGACGAGGTCGTCGCCCTCGAACGCCCCGGGACACCCCGTGGCGACAGCGCGCTCCCCGTGCCCGCCGCCGCCGGACGCCCACGTCTCGTAGGCGGTCGCGTAGGGATCGCCGTGCCCGTTGTCGCGCACCGCAGCCGCCGGGGCCTCGCGGGACGTGGCCGAGCGGCTCCACGTGTCGTCGGCGCCGGGTGCGAAGGCGAACAGCTGCACCAGGGCCACCATCGCCACCACGCACAACAGGGCGGCCGCGGCCAGCAGCGCGAGCTGCGAGGCTTCGGTACCCTGGGTGTCTTCGTCTTCGTATCGCATGTCTTCCCCCCATGGCTGGTGTCGGCGCACCGCTCCCGCACGACACCGGGCCTGCGTCGTGTGAAGACGCAGGGGGTGGGTGTGGGGTCCGAGCGACTCCCCCGAGCCGCCATCGGTACGCTGACACCTGGATCGTACCCGCCCGGCGGGCCCTTGCCACCCCGTCCAGGAAACTGGATACCCCCCCAAACGTGGGGGACGACCCCCACAGTCGCCACCCGGAGGGCATCGTTGGCAGGCAGGATCTCCCGACGTTGTGATGTCGATCCGTTCATCGTCATGGACGTGATGCGGGCGGCCGTGGCGCGCGAGCGCCTCGGCGGCGACGTCATCCACCTCGAAGCGGGCCAGCCCGCCACGCCCGCACCCCGTGCCGTCCGCGAGGCGGCGTCGCGCGCCCTGCTCGGCGACACCGTCGGCTACACCGAGGCGCTCGGCATCCGTCCGCTGCGCGAGGCGATCGCCGCCCACCACCTGCGCACCGCCGGCGTGCACGTCGACCCCGACCGGGTCGCGGTCACCACCGGATCGTCCACCGGCTTCATCCTGTCGTTCCTCGCCGCCTTCGACGTGGGCGATCGCGTGGCGATGGCCTCGCCCGGCTACCCCGCCTACCGCAACATCCTGCGGGCCTTCGGCGTCGAGCCGGTGCTGTTGCCCACGGGTCCGGCCGAGCGCTTCCAGCCCACGGTCGCGCTGCTCGACCAGGTGCAGGGCCCGCTGCACGGCCTGATCGTCGCCAGCCCGTCCAACCCCACCGGCACGATGGTCGACGCCGAGGGACTCGGCGCCCTCGCGGCGTGGTGCCGCGCGCGCGACGTGCGGCTGATCTCCGACGAGATCTACCACGGCATCACCTACGGTCGGGACGCTGCCAGCGCGCTGGCCGTCGACCCCGACGCCGTCGTGCTCTGCTCGTTCTCCAAGTACTTCAGCATGACCGGCTGGCGGATCGGCTGGATGGTGCTGCCCGACGACCTCGTGCGGCCCGTGGAGCGGCTGGCCCAGAACTTCTTCATCAGCCCCCCCACCCTGTCCCAGCTCGGCGCCGTGCACGCCTTCGACGGCGACGACGAGCTCCGCGGTCATGTCGCCCGCTACGCCGCCAACCGGGCGCTGCTGCTCGAGAGGCTCCCCGCGCTGGGCATCACGCGGTTCGCACCGCCGGACGGCGCCTTCTACCTGTACGCCGACGTGCGCCACCTCACCGACGACAGCCCGGCCTTCTGCGCGCAGCTGCTCGCTGACACCGGCGTGGCGATCACGCCCGGCGTCGACTTCGACCCGGTCGACGGCCGACACACCGTGCGCATCAGCTTCGCCGGCAGCCGCGACGCCCTCGACGAGGGGCTACGGCGTCTCGGCGCCTGGCTCGAACGTGGCGGCGGCCGGAGTGGGGACGGTCACGACCGGTAGCGTGACGACGGTGCCGCCGAGGTGGACGGTGGTGTGCGCCACGACCGGGGTGGTCTCCAGGTCCCAGCGCGTCGTGGTGTTGGCGCTGGCCTCCACCTTCGGGAAGCTGGCGGACGCGATCTCGACCAGCACCCGCGACCCGGCGGCGAACTGGTGCTCCACCGGCCAGGTGGTGATCTCCACGGCCACGCGCTCGCCGGGGGTGTAGGGCTGGCGCACGCCGGTGCCGTCGCGCAGCGTGAGCACGGTGTTGCCCTCGCGGACGTGCAGGTCCTGGCCGTCCGCCGTGCGCTCGACGATCCGCACGTTCAGGCCCGTCTCGGCGACGTCCGTCGAGACGCTGAGGGTGGCGTGCACGGGCCCGGCGATGTGCAGCGGGGCCTCCAGCGGCGTGGTCTGGAACCCGATCATGTCGGCGCGCTTCGCGCACAGGCCCTTCTGGTCGCGCAGCCCGGGGACTGTGCCGCGGAAGAACGGCAGCACGCCGGCGAGGCTGCCCGCGCCCCCGAGGGACGGGGTGGGATCGGCGGGGTCGTAGGTGTAGGTGACGGCGACGTCCTCGGCGCTCGGCGCTCGGGCGAGCGGCGCCACGCAGGCCTCGGCCGGTCCGCGGGTGGGGTAGAGCGCGAGCGGCGTGGTCGGGGGCGGCCAGCTGTCGTAGGTGGCCCACGTCCCCGTGCCGGTGACGTACGAGACCACCTTGCCCTTCGGCCCGACGAGCGGGGTCCCCTTGAGGTGGTGATCGAGCCAGTCGAGCACGCGGCGGAGCTGGGCCCCGGAGGCGTCGGTGGTGCCGGCGTCGCTCACGCCCGGCAGGTCGACGTCGGACGCCACCTGACCCAGGTGGTTCCACGGACCGAGGACCAGCGTGCTCTCGTCGACCGTGGCCAGGCGGCCCCAGGTCTCGAGCTGGGCGCCGAGGAACACGTCGCTCCAGCCGCCCATCGACAGCACCGGCACCCGGGTGTTCTCCGGGCTGCGGTACATCGTCTCGTTGGCGCCCTGGTGCCACCACGGATCGGCCGGGTCCGGGTGGGCCTGCCAGGCGCGGTACCAGGGCACGACGAGCCCGGTGGCGGCCTTGTCGAGGTCGGACCGCGGCCGCACCGACAGGGCCTTGTGGTAGCGCCCGCCCGAGAAGAACCGCATCCCGCGCTCGGGCATCAGGGTGGTCCACGCCGTGGCGATGTCGTGCCGGAACAGGCCGTGGTCGTAGGCGGCCTCGTAGGGCTCCACGCCGAACCAGGAGGGCAGGATCGTCTTGACCTGCGGGGGGAGCACGTCGGCCACCGCCCACTGCGTGGCGGCGAGGTAGGACTCACCGATCAGCGCGACGTGACCGTCGTCCCACGGGCGCCCGACCAGCCACGCCAGCGCGTCGATCCCGTCCTCCCGCTCGTTCACGAACGGGGTCCACGTCCCGCCGGACTTGCCCTGCCCCCGCGTGGTCTGCCACGCGCAGGCGAAGCCGTACCGCACCAGCAGCTTGCACCGCTGGTCGAGCACCGGCGCCATCGCGTAGGGCACACGCGTGAACACGACAGGGAACGGGCCCTCGCCCTCCGGCAGGTGCACGCGGGTGAACAGCTCGACGTGGTCGCGCATGGGCACCATCACGTCGAAGCGCTCGCCGGGGTCGTGGTCGAAGTCGGGCAGGCCGGCCCCCTTGCGCAGCGCGTCCGGGCTCTTCAAGCAGCCCGTGGCCGACAGGGCGAGCAGCAGGGGCACGACGTGGCGCATGGGGATCCTCCGACGGCGTCGGGTAGCACGCGGCGGCGTGGGCCGTGCGCGGGTCCGCCAGGGGTGACGCGTTGGGGCCGTCACGGGGTCCCCCGAATTGGGGTGGGTGTGCTAGCGTGACGTGCGCAGTGCGCACGAGGTGGATGCACGTGACCGGTCCCTCCTGCTTGCATCTGTCCGATCGACGGGTGGACCTGGCCCGTCGCGCGGTGGTGGGCCCCGGAGGGACCGAGCGGCTGACGCCGCTGGAGCATCGGTTCCTCGTGCGTCTGCTCGAGGCGGGCGGGCGGACGGTCTCGCGCGCCGCGCTCCTACGGGACGTGTGGGGCTACCACGCCGCCTTGCGCACCCGCGCGGACTCGCTCCTCGTGGTCCGACTGCGCCGCAAGCTCGAGGTCGATCCCGCGCGCCCGGTGTGCCTGCTCACGGTGACGGGCGTGGGCTACCGGCTGCACCTGTCTGCGACGGAGGACGCTGCGGACGCCGCGCCCCTGTCCGACGTGGCGTCCCTGCTCGAGCGCGCCCGTCGCGCGTGCATCGGCGACGGCGACGTCGAGGCGTCGACGGTGTGGGAAGCGGCCGATCGGCAAGACAGCGTCGACCTGCGCGACGCCTTGTGGCGTGCCGCGGTCGAGCTGGTTGCCCGTCGCGCCGGCCCTCGCTTCGCGCTCGCCGAGCTGCAGGCGCGCATCGGTCCGCTGCCCGGTGCAGGGGAGTCCGTCGGCGCGCACCGCCTCGCGCTCGGCATGGAAGAGCTGATCCTCAGGGTGTCGCTCGGCGACCTGGACGCCGCCGAGGCGCTC
This sequence comes from Alphaproteobacteria bacterium, assembly GCA_020632915.1. Classification (GTDB taxonomy): domain Bacteria; phylum Myxococcota_A; class UBA796; order UBA796; genus JACKEO01. Next base: position 145,521 of record JACKEP010000008.1, read on the forward strand.
GCGGAGCGCGTCATGCACCACGCCGCGGTGCGCGGGGACCGGCAGATCCTGGGTGCGTGCCTCGACCGGTGCGCGACCATCGCCCGCCGTCGGGGCGACTTCGAGCGGTCGGAGCAGCTGCTCCTCGATGCGCTGTCCCACTGTGCAGAGGACACGCTGGAGGGCGCCAACGCGCTGCACAACCTGGGGATGACGCGGCTGCACCTGGGACGCACCGATGAGGCGAGGGGGCCGCTGGACGCTGCGCGGCGTTGCTTCGATCGCTTGGGGGCAGCGGTCGACGCCGGGAATGTGGTCGTGTCCACGGCGAGCCTGGCGCTCGACGCGGGGCGCACGGCCGAAGCACACCGACTCGCGGAACAGGCCGCGCAGCAGATGGCGCGCCATGGGTACGCACGGGCCGAGGTCCATGCCCGCACCGTGGTGGGACTCGCCCACCTGCTGGGTGGCGAACCGGTGGCTGGCGCGGGCGCGTTGAGGCGGGTGGTCCACCTGTCCGAACGCCATGGCTTCGTGCACGAGTGCGAGACGGCGACCCGCTTTCTGGGCTGCGCACTCGTGCTCTCCGGCCGGTCCGGCGAGGCCGTGCCCCTCTGGCGGGACGCCGCGCGCAGGTCGCCGGACGACCGGATGGTCGCCCGGTGGCTCGCCCGGGAGACGGGCGCGCCCGTGCCGCCGCCGCCCCCCCTGGCGGCCGGCCTGCGCGCCCGTCTCGATCTCGCCGTGGATCGGATGCTGACCTCCCGCGTCCGCCCTCCGATCCCGACCTGACGCGTCGCCGTCAGAGGCTGCAGAGGCTCCAGAACGTCGCGGACCCGCCGTCCCAGGGGAGGTCCTGGATGCACGAGTGGCCGGCGTTGCCGTCGCCGAACGGCGCCACGCTGCCGAGGTCGTCCTGGAAGTGGGAGAAGCCGGAGCAGTGGTCGTTCGGCCCGTTCGGGGGCTGTGCGACCTCACTCTGTCGGGGCGTCTCCGCGAGGTACAGCGGCTCGTTGTTGGCGTCCACGCCGGAGAGTGCGTGCAACAGGTGGTCGGCGCCCGTGCCGCCCACGTAGAGGTCGCGCTCCATGCCGCCGCACAGGATGTCGTCGTCCTGACCACCGTACAGGTCGTCGTCGCCGTCGCCGCCAGCCAGCTCGTCGTTGCCGTAGCCGCCCTCCAGGTAGTCGTTGCCGTCCCCGCCGCTCAGCAGATCGTCGTTGGTCCTCCCGTACAGGTGGTCGGCGTCGGCCTCGCCGAGCAGGAGATCCTTGCCTTCTGCGCCGTAGAGCCAGTCATCGCCGTCCCCGCCGCGGAGCACGTTCTGGTCGTCCGGGTCGTCCCCGGAGTCGTCGTCCACGCCGGCGTACAGGTAGTCGACGTCGCCGGCGCCATCGATCGTGTCGCTTCCGGCGTCGCCGTACAGCTGATCGCGGTCGTCGCCGCCGTCGAGGGTGTCGTTCCCCTCGCCGCCGTGGATCACGTCGTCGCCTTCGTTGCCGTGCAGGTCGTCCGAACCGCCCTGACCGTCCATGATGTCCGCGCCGAGTTCGCCGAACAGGGTGTCGGCACCGTCGCACGGCTCGGCCCACGTCCAGTTGTAGCTGCCGCCGTCTCCATCCATGGTGTCGTCGCCCGAGACGGCGGGACCGGAGGGACTGAGGTCGCCGAAGAGCGTGTCGTCGTTGCAACCGCCCGCCATCGTGTCGTCGCCCTCGCCGCCCGCGAGGATGTCGTCGCCCGGACCACCGTCCAGGTCGTCCGCGAGGTCGGGGTACGAGCCCGGCGAGCTCTTGGGGATGCAGAGGTCCTCGAAGCGCTGCCGCCACGTGGTGTAGCCGGCGGTGAAGCTGGGCGTGACGAACTGGCCGCCGATCAGGCAGTCGTCACCGCGGTTGCCGTAGATGACGTCCGCGTCGGAGCCGCCGACGAGCACCTCGTACAGCTCGTCCCCGGGTGCATCGCTGCCGTGGATGACGTCGTTGCCGCGCTTGGCCTGCACCACCACCAGCAGCGGGTTCGATCCGACCGTCGGACGAAGGTCGTTGCCCACCGGTGTGGACCCGGTGTCGTCCTCGGTGAGCCACACCGTGTTGTCGACCGAGCCGAGCTTGAGCTGGATGATCGTGATCTCGTCGCTGGGATCCTCGACCACCACGCAGCGCTGGCTGAACGCCGACGTGGTGCCGGTGTGGAAGACGTACTTGTCGTAGTCGGTGTGGGTGAAGGCGTAGATCGTGGGCTCCACGGTCGTCCACGTGGCGGTGACCATCCACTCGCCCGTCCCGATCTGGGAGACGCTCAGGCCGCTCGTGCTGGCGCCGTAGAGGGAGGACGGCACCTGGTCACCGCTCTGGCAGGCGCGGGTGTACGGCGTCGCCATCGCGGTGGACGACAGGCCCAGCGCCAACACCGACACCAGGAACGGACTCGGGACTCGTCGCATGCAGCACCTCCATGGGGTTTGGACTGCATGCGGACCGTAGGATCGGGATGCCTGCAACAGGTGCATCATCCGAGACGCGCGGGAGAGTGGCGGATGGACGAGCACTTGTCGGGGAACGGTGACCCGACCCGATGCACTGTGCCGGGCGGTGTATCAGACCGTTGCAGCGCGCCCGTTCATCCCCGCGCGCGCAGCCGCGCCTTCGCCGCCCGTCCGCGTCGCTCCAGCCAGGGCCGCAGCGCCCGCGCGAGGCCCGGGAACAGGTAGGTCACCGTGGTGAGCCGGCCGGACAACGCGGGGATGCACACCTCGTCCGCACCGCCGCGCGCGGCGTCGACCACCACGGCGGCGACCGCGTCGGCGGTCGACAGGGGCTGGCTGAACGTGAGGTCGGAGACGCTGTCGAGGTCGTCCATGATGAAGCCGGTGTCCACCGGGCCCGGGTTGACGACCGCCACCCGCACGCCCGAGCCGCGCAGCTCCTCGGCGAGCGCCAGCGACAGGAACCGCAGCCCGGCCTTCGTCGACGAGTAGGTGGCGCTGTTCGGCAGCGGCACGCAGCCGGCGAGGCTGGCCACCTGCACCACCGCACCCACCGGGGAAGCCTGCAGGTAGGGCAGCGCCGCCCGGGTGAGCACGAGCGGGCCGCGCAGGTTGACGTCGACCATCTGGCCCAGCCCGCGGGCGTCGTGATCGGCGAACGGACCCCGCAGGTGCATGCCGGCGTTGTTGACGACCACGTCCAGGCGGCCGAAGTGCTGGGTGGCCTCGTCGATCACGCGCAGGCAGGCGTCGACGTCGCCGACGTCCGCGGGGATCACGAGCGGCGGTGCGCCGAAGCCGCCGAGGTCGCGCAGCTCGGTGGCGAGGGCGTCGAGGGCGGGGCGTCCACGGGCGACCAGCACCAGGTTCGCGCCCTCACGGGCGAAGCGCCGGGCCACGGCGGCGCCGATGCCCGCCGAAGCGCCGGTGACGAGGACGGTGGCACCGCGCAGGTCGGTCATGGGGCCTCACGAAGGGACGGGGAGGGCTGGCGTAGCACGTCCCACGCGCAGCGCGGTACAGACGGTCCCGTCGAGGAGGTCGACCGTGCACGTGCTCCGGCTCGCTCTGCCCACCGTCGCGGTGGCCGTCGTGGTGGCCTGTGGTCCCGCGCGGGAGCCCGACGCCGCGCTCGCGTTGACGGGCGATGTCGCCAGGGGCCAGGCCCAGTACCAGATGGTGTGTGCGCGGTGTCACGGCGCCAACGGCTTCGGCATGCTGCAGACGCCCGCGCTGGCCTACACCGTGTCGTCCCACGACGACCGCACCGTCGTCAGCGCGATGATCCGGGGACGGGGCGGCATGGGGGCGCAGGACGTCACCGACCAGCAGGCCGCCGACATCCTGGCGTGGCTGCGTGCCACCTGGCCCACACCCGAGGCCGCGAAGACGCCGCCGGTCGCGACGCCTCCGCCGTGATCCCGCCGCCGGGGATCAGGTGCCGGGCACCCGCTTGGGGTGCACGAACGGCATCATCGACCGCAGCTCCACCCCCACCCGCTCGAGGAGCTGGTCGCGCTCGGCGATCTGGGTGGCGTGGTAGTTCGGGCGCCCGGCGGCGTCCTCGCCGATCCAGGCCTTGGCGAACGTGCCGTCCTGGATCTCGCCCAGGATGCGCTTCATCTCGGCGCGCGTGGCGTCGGTGATGATGCGCGGGCCGGAGACGTAGTCGCCCTGCTCGGCCGTGTCGGAGATCGAGTAGCGCATGTACGACAGGCCGCCCTGGTACATCAGGTCGACGATGAGCTTGAGCTCGTGCAGGCACTCGAAGTAGGCGATCTCGGGCTGGTAGCCCGCCTCCACCAGGGTCTGGAAGCCGGCCTTGACCAGCTCCGACGCGCCGCCGCAGAGCACGGCCTGCTCGCCGAACAGGTCGGTCTCGGTCTCCTCGGAGAACGTCGTGGTGAGCACGCCGGCCCGCGCGCCGCCGATGGCGGACGCGTAGGCGAGGGCCTGGGCGTCGGCCTGCCCGGAGGCGTCCTGGTGGACCGCGAGCAGGCACGGCACGCCGCCGCCCTCCTGGAAGGTCTCGCGCACGCGGTGGCCGGGGCCCTTGGGGGCGACCATCGACACGTCGACGTCGGCGGGGGGCACGATGGTGCCGAACCGGATGTTGAAGCCGTGGGCGAACATCAGCGTGTCGCCGGCCTTCAGGTTCGGGGCGATGTGCTCGGCGTAGAGCGTGGCCTGCGTGGTGTCGGGGGCAAGCACCATGATGACGTCGGCGTGGGCGGCCGCTTCGGACAGGCCCATCACGCGGAGGCCGGCGGCCTCGGCGGCGGCGCGGCTGCTGCTGTCGGGACGCAGGCCGACGACCACGTCGACCCCGCTGTCCTTGAGGTTGAGGGCGTGGGCGTGCCCCTGGCTGCCGTAGCCGAGGATCGCCACCTTCCTGCGTCGGATGAGGGCGAGGTCGGCGTCGGCGTCGTAGCGGATCTGGGCCATCGGGCGGGTGCTCCTGGTGCGGGGGACGGGTCAGGCGGCCCGGGTGCGGGCCTGGAGGGTGGCGACGGCGGGCGCCGCCGCGGTGTCGGCGATCTCGACGGCGGCGACGTCGTGGAGTCGCGCGAGGTTGGGCAGCACGCGCTCGGACGGCGGGCACGTGGCGTCGAAGGCCACCACGAGGCGCCGCAGGCCCTGGTCGTCGGTGGCGCCGACGCTGAGCGTGAGGATGGTGAAGCCCTTGCGGCGGCAGACGTTGAGCAGGCGCTCCAGGGAGCCGGCGCGCTCGTGCAGGTCGATCACGTAGGTGTTCATGGCGCGCTCACAGCTCCTCGATGGTGGGTCGACGGATCATGTCGTGCAGGTCACGGCCGGTGGCGACCATGGGGAACACGTTGTCTTCGGCGAGGACACGGAACTCGATCACGGTGGGTCCGGGCGTGTCGCGGGCGAAGGCGACGGCGTCGTCGATGCCCTCTCGGGTGGTGACCCGGCGCGCGGCGATGCCGTGGGCCTGGGCGAGCATCACGAAGTCGGGGCTCTTCATCGGCGTGGACACGTAGCGCTTGTCGAAGAAGAACTCCTGCCACTGACGGACCATGCCCAGGTAGCCGTTGTTGATGATGGCCACGTTGACGTTGAGGCCCTCCTGGGCGGCGGTCGACAGCTCGCACGCCGTCATCTGGAAGCCGCCGTCCCCGCAGATCACCCAGATCTCGTCGTCGCGGCGGGCGAAGCGGGCGCCGAGCGCGGCGGGCAGCGCAAAGCCCATCGTGCCCAGCCCGCCGGACGTGATGAGGCTGCGTGGTGTGCCGTGCTTGTAGTACTGGGCCTCCCACATCTGGTGCTGGCCCACGTCGGTGACCACCAGGGCCTTGCCCTCGGTGAGCTCCCACAGGCGGCGGATCACCTGCGGGGCGATCAGCCCCTGCGACGGCGGCCGCTTGAGCACGTCGCGCTCGATGTCGACCTCGTGCATCGCCCGGATGTGCTGGATCCAGCTCGTGTGGGTGCGGGCCTGCACCTTGTCGTGGAGCCGCACGAGCAGCTCCTTGGCGTCGCCGCAGAGGCCGACGTCGACCGCCACCACCTTGCCGATCTCGGCGGGGTCGCGCTCGATGTGGATCTTGCGGGCGCCGGTGGCGTAGGTGGCGACGTTGCCGGTGACCCGGTCGTCGAAGCGCATGCCGACGGCCACCAACAGGTCGGCCTGCTGGATGGTCTTGTTGACCCAGGGCTCGCCGTGCATGCCCATCATGCCCATGTTGCGGCCGTGGTCGGACGGCAGCACGCCCAAGCCGAGGAGCGTGCACGCCACGGGCATGTCGGTGGTGGCGACGAAGGCGAGGAGCTCGTCGCGCGCGCCGGCCTGGATGATGCCATGGCCCGCGAGGATCACGGGGCGCTCGGCGGCGGCGATCAGCGCGGCCGCCTCGTCGAGCTGAGCGTCGGTGACCACCGGCGTGGGGATGCGCGGACGGGCGATCGTGGCGGGGCCGGGGTCGACGAAGTCGGCGGCGGCGATCTGGGCGTCCTTGGTGATGTCGACGAGGACGGGGCCGGGCCGGCCGGACCGGGCCAGGGCGAAGGCCTCCCGCAGCACGGGCGCGATGTCCTCGACGCGGGTGACGAGGAAGTTGTGCTTGGTGACCGGCAGCGTGACGCCCAGGACGTCGGTCTCCTGGAAGGCGTCGGTGCCCAGTACCGTGGACGCGACCTGCCCGGTGATCGCCACGAGCGGCACCGAGTCCATCATCGCCGTGGCGAGGCCGGTGACGAGGTTGGTGGCGCCCGGGCCGGAGGTGGCGACGCACACGCCGACGCGGCCGCTGGCCCGCGCGTAGCCGTCGGCCATGTGGCAGGCGCCCTGCTCGTGGCGCGTGAGGACGTGGTGGATCGGGTAGCGGATCATCGCGTCGTACGCGGGCATGATCGCGCCGCCCGGGTAGCCGAAGATCGTGTCGACGCCCTCGGCGACGAGGATCTCCCACAGGATGTCGGCGCCGGGGAGGTGCCGCACGACCGGGGAGGCCGCGGGCTCGGTGGACGGGTCGACCGCCTGGGTCATGCCCGCACCCCGGACGTGCTGCGGGGGGTCCGTTGTCGGACGGTTCGGCGGCTGGGGTGGAGCACGTGTCCTCCGGTGACTCGGCCGGGCATGGCCCTGAGACGACGAAGCCCCGCATCCTCTCGGGTGCGGGGCTCTTGGCGCGGTGTGGTTCGCGTCAGGCCCCGCATCCCCCAAGGAGGAGGGGAACGACGATGACCTCGACGACGACGACCGACGCGACGAGAACGATCTCGGTGGCGGCGGAGGTGGGCGTCATCGGGGTGACCTCGGGGCGAACGTCCGCAGGGTACGCCCCGCCACACACGGTCGTCAACGTCGGACCGCCAGAATCGCGAGGATCCGTGAGGCGGCAGCGCGCATCGGAACGGACGAACCGTCACTATCGGTGTCTTGCGCCGTGAGCCCCGCGCGGCGCACGGCGGATCGACCCGGTGGCGCGTCTGCGCGGGGCGCTGGCGCTCGCGATGCCGGAACCGGTGCCGCGCGCCACACGGACCGCGCGAAGACCGCCTGTGGGAACCGGCCGTTCGGGAACTCCCGAAGGGAAGGAAGGAAGGTGTGAATCGACGTCGGTTGGACGTTCGCCGGTCCACGAGCCGGTTGACGGTCGCCGACATCGACCTCTAGGCTGCGCGCCTGCGGTCCGATGACCGACCCGTGGAGCGCGTTCCGTGACCCTGATTCCCGCCGGCCTCACCCTCGACCTGATCCTCCTCGGGATCGGCGGGGGCCTTCTTCTCCTCGGGGAAGACGGCCTGGCTCGGAGCGGTGTCTAGCGACCCACCCCCACCCCCGAGACCAGGCCGACCCGCACCCCGCAGGTCGGCCTTCTTGCTTTCTGGACCCCCTCGCCATGACGTCACGACACCGACAACCCCACGACACCTCCGTCGATCCACGGTGAGGCCGCGATGACCCGGGTCTGGCTGTACGACACCACCCTGCGCGACGGCACGCAGGGCGAGGGCTTCCAGCTCTCCGTGGCCGAGAAGGTGCGGGTGGCCCACCTGCTCGACGACCTGGGCGTGGCGTACATCGAGGGCGGGTGGCCCGGATCGAACCCCCGCGACGAGGCGTTCTTCGAGGCGATGCGCGGCGAGCGGCTCCAGCAGGCCCGGGTGACCGCGTTCGGCAGCACCCGGCGCGCCGGCATCGCGTGCGCCGACGACCCGAGCCTGGCCAAGCTGCTCGAGGCCGACGTGCCTGTGGTCACGGTGTTCGGCAAGTCCTGGCGCTTCCAGGCCACGACGGTGCTCGGGATCAGCCCCGAGGAGAACGTCGAGCTGGTGCACGACACGGTGCGGTTCCTCGCGGCGCGCGTCGACACGGTGATCTTCGACGCCGAGCACTACTTCGACGGCGCGGCCGACGACGAGGCCTACGCGCTCGCCGTGCTCGCGGCGGCCGCCGACGCCGGGGCCCGCTTCCTCACGCTGTGCGACACCAACGGCGGCACGCTGCCCCACGTGGTGGGCGACCGCGTCGCACGCGCGCTCGCCCACACGGGCACGCCCGTCGGCATCCACGCCCACAACGACGCCGAGCTGGCGGTGGCCAACAGCCTCGAGGCCGTCCGGCGCGGCGCCACGCTCGTGCAGGGCACGATCAACGGCTACGGCGAGCGGTGCGGCAACGCCAACCTCGTCTCGATCCTGCCCGCGCTCCAGCTCAAGGCCGGCCACGACGTCGTCGCCCCCGAGGCGCTGCAGCGGCTTTCCCACGTCAGCCGCATGGTCGACGAGCTGTCCAACAACGCGCCGTTCACCCGCCAGCCGTGGGTGGGTCAGGCGGCGTTCGCCCACAAGGGCGGCGTGCACGTCCACGCGGTGATGAAGGACCCGCGCGCCTACGAGCACGTCGACCCCGGCGCGGTCGGCAACGCGCGGCGGGTGCTGGTCAGCGATCTGTCCGGCGGGTCCAACGTGGCCTGGAAGGCGGCCGAGCTCGGCTACGACCTCGACCCCAAGGCGCCCGCCACCCGCGCGCTCCTCGCCCGCATCAAGGCGCTGGAGCACGCCGGCTACAGCTTCGAGGACGCCGAGGCCTCGCTCGGGCTGCTGTTCGCCGAGGCCCACGGCACCCGGCGCACCTGGTTCGAGGTGGAGGAGGCGGACGTGTGGACCGTGGTGGCGGAGCCCGCGGTCGGCGACACCGTCGGCCACCACCGCACCCGCGCCGTGGTCCGCATCCGCATCGGCGACCACGCCCACCCCGTGGTCGCCTACGGCAACGGCCCCGTCGACGCGCTCGGGCAGGCGTTCCGCGACGTGGTCTGTCAGGTCTACCCGGCGCTGCGCAGCGTGCGGCTCGTCGACTACAAGGTCCGCATCATGGACAGCAGCGACGGGATCAGCGCCCAGGTGCGCGTGCTCATCAAGGCCACCGACGGCGTGAGCACGTGGGGCACCGTCGGCGTCAGCACCAACGTGGTCGAGGCGTCCTGGCGGGCGCTCGTCGACCTGTACGAACACCAGCTCGCCCAGACCGCCGGCGCCCCGGATGCGGCGGCTGTCCACCCCGGACGGGCCTCGGCGTGAGCCCCTCCGTCCCCTTGTCCGACATCCAGCGTGAGGACCGACCGATGGAAGACTTCGTCCGCATCTTCGACACGACCCTGAGGGACGGCGAGCAGTCCCCCGGGGCGACGATGACGCTCGAGGAGAAGCTCCGCATCGCGCGCAAGCTCGACGCGATGGGGGTCGACGTGATCGAGGCGGGCTTTCCCGCCGCCAGCCCCGGAGAGCTCCGCAGCGTCCAACAGGTGGCGGCCGCCGTGCACACCGCCGAGGTGGCGGCGCTGTGCCGCACCCGGGAGGGCGACATCCGCGCGGCGTGGGAGGCGATCCGTGAGGCAGCCCACCCCCGGCTCCACGTGTTCATCGCCACCAGCGACATCCACCTCGAGCACAAGCTGCGCATGACCCGCGCCCAGGTGCTGGAGGAGATCCGCTTCGGCGTGAGCCTGTGCCGGGAGCTCTGCGACAGCGTGGAGTTCAGCGCCGAGGACGCCACCCGCAGCGACCTCGACTTCCTCTGCGAGGCGTTCCGCGTGGCCGTGGACTGTGGCGCCACCGTGGTCAACGTGCCCGACACCGTCGGCTACACGATGCCCCACGAGTACGACACCATCATCCGGCGCGTGGTGGCCACCGTCGGACCGGACGTCGTCGTGTCGACCCACTGCCACAACGACCTCGGTCTCGCCGTCGCCAACTCCCTGGCCGCCATCGCCGCGGGCGCCCGCCAGGTGGAGGGGTGCATCAACGGCATCGGCGAGCGCGCCGGCAACGCCGCCATCGAGGAGGTGGTGATGGCGCTGTCGGTCCGCCGTGAGCTGATGGGCGTCGGCACCCGCGTCGACAGCCGGCAGCTCGTCGCCGTGAGCCGCATGGTCCGGGACTGCACGGGCCTCACGGTGCAGCCGAACAAGGCGATCGTCGGGCGCAACGCGTTCGCCCACGAGGCCGGCATCCACCAGCACGGCATGCTCGCCAACACGCTCACCTACGAGATCATGCGGCCCGAGGACGTCGGCTGGACCGCGTCCAACCTCGTGCTCGGCAAGCACTCGGGCAAGCACGCGCTGCGGGCGCGCCTCGTGGAGCTCGGCTTCCAGCTCGACGACGCCGAGCTCGGCGTGGCCTTCGACCGCTTCAAGCGCCTGTGCGACCGCAAGAAGGTCATCTACGACGAGGACCTGTACACCCTCGTGGCCGACGCCCAGGACCACCAGGCCGTCTACACGCTGGAGGCGATCCTGTTCCAGAGCGGGTCGGGAATGCTGCCGACCGCCACGGCCACTGTCAAGGAGCACGCCCAGGTGCACAGCGCGGCGGCCACCGGTGACGGTCCGGTCCACGCCGCCATCGAGGCGATCCGCCGCTGCGTGGGGGCCGACGACGTGGTGCTCGAGGACTTCCACCTCGACGCGATCACCGGCGGCTCCGACGCCCAGGGCAAGGTGCACGTGCGGGTGCGCGAGGGCGACCTCGTGGCGCACGGCCAGGCCAGCGACACGGACATCGTGGTGGCGAGCGCCAAGGCGTTCGTCGCCGCGCTCAACCACCTGGCGTTCCTGTCGTCGCGCGTGTCCGAGATCGCGCAGGCCTCCGAGCTGCGGCTCGCGGCGCGGGGGGTGTGACGTGAAGGTGCTCGTGCTGGACGGGGACGGCATCGGCCCCGAGGTCAACGCCCAGGCGCTCGCGGTCCTGTCGGTCGCGGCCGACGCCGCAGGGCTGTCGCTGGAGGTGGAGCGCGCCCTGTTCGGGGGGGCCAGCCTCGACGCCCACGGGCTGCCCGTCACCGACGCGGTGATCGCCGACGCCAAGGCCGCGGACGCGGTGCTGCTGGGGGCCGTGGGCGGGCCGAAGTGGGACGACGTGGCGCCCCACCTGCGGGCGGAGCGCGGCCTGCTCCGGCTGCGCAAGGAGCTCGAGGTCTACGCCAACCTGCGCCCCGCGCGGTTCTCGTCGGCGCTGTCGGCGGCGAGCCCGCTGCGGCCGGAGCGCGCCACCGGTGCCGACTTCGTCATCGTGCGAGAGCTGGTGGGCGGCATCTACTTCGGGGAGCCCCGGGGCATCGACCGTGAGGCGGCCGACCCGGTCGGCTTCAACACGATGGTCTACACCCGCTCGGGCATCGAGCGCGTGGCCCGGGTGGCGTTCGAGCTCGCCCGCCAGCGCGGCAAGCGGCTCACGAGCGTCGACAAGGCCAACGTGCTCGAGGTCACCCGCTACTGGCGGGAGGTGGTCACCGAGCTCGGCGCCACCGAGTACCCCGACGTGGCCCTCGACCACGCCTACGTCGACAGCTACGCGATGAAGATGGTGGCCAACCCGCGCGACGCCGACGTGGTGGTCACGGGCAACATGTTCGGCGACATCCTCTCCGACCTGGCTGCGGCGCTCACCGGCTCGCTCGGGATGCTGCCGTCGGCCTCGATCGGTGCGGGGGGCGCGGTCTACGAGCCGGTGCACGGGTCGGCTCCGGACATCGCCGGCCAGGGCAAGGCCAACCCGCTCGGTGCCATCCTGTCGGTGGGCATGCTGCTCCAGCACACGGCGGGGCGGTCCGACCTGAAGGCGGCGGTCGACGGCGCGGTCCAGGCGGCCCTCGACGACGGGCTGCGCACGGGCGACATCGCCTGGGGCGAGCCGGGCACGCGGCAGGTGGGCACGGTAGAGATCGGACAGGCCGTGGTCGACCACCTGCGCAGCGCCCTGGAGGCCGGCACCGTGCCGCTCTCGGCGTGAGCCGGGCTCACGCACCCCTCACGGGGTCCTCACGTCTGCCCCACTTCTGCCTCACGCCTGCATCACGCACTGCCCGCAATCGTGTCCCGTCCCGGACGCCCCGGCCACCTCACGGTGGGGCGTCGTCCACCCCCGCGGAGGATGGCTTGACCGCATCCGGCCCCGAGCAACGCCCCTACCCCATCAGCGCCTTCTTCGATCTGCGGCACGACGCGCACGGCTACCCGTACTTCGAGACGTGGTGTCGCGGGATCGCGGTGCTGCGGTTCGTGCTCCTCAACAAGGGGAGCGCGTTCAGCGTGCCCGAGCGCCGCCAGCTCGGGGTCGACGGGCTGCTGCCGAGCCGGGTGTCCACGCTCGAGGAGCAGCTGGAGCGCGCCTGGGTCCAGCTGCAGACCGAGCCCACCGCACTCGGCCGCTACCAGTTCCTGCGGGGCCTGCAGGAGCGGCAGGAGACGCTGTTCTACGCCCTGGTGGCCCGCCACCTCGAAGCGCTGATGCCGATCGTCTACACGCCCACGGTGGGCGAGGCGGTCGAGAAGTTCAGCACGCTGTTCCAGACCCCGCGCGGCCTCACGGTGCACGAGGACAACCTCGACGACCTCGACGCGATCCTCGACCACTACCCGCTCTACGACGTGCGCGTGATGGTGGTCACGGACAGCTCCGCCATCCTGGGCATCGGCGACCAGGGCTTCAACGGCATGGGCATCTCGATCGGCAAGCTCACGCTGTACACCGTGGGCGGAGGCGTCGCGCCCTACCACACGATGCCGGTGGTGCTCGACGTCGGCACCGACCACGCCTCCTACCGCACCGACCCGCTCTACCTCGGGCGCCCGAGCGAGCGGCTCAAGGGGCCGGCCTACGACGCCTTCCTGGAGCGGTTCGTGCGCGCGGTCCACAAGCGCTGGCCCGAGGCGATCCTGCAGTGGGAGGACCTGTCCAAGGACGCCGCGTTCGACGTGCTGGAGCGCTACCGCCACCAGGTGCCCTGCCTCAACGACGACATCCAGGGCACGGGCGCGGTCACCCTGGCCGGCGTGATCTCGGCGTGCCACCGCAAGGGCGAGCGCCTGTCCGACCAGGTGTTCGCGATCCACGGCGCGGGTGCCGGGGGCATCGGGGTGGCGTCCGCCATCCGTGAGGGGCTGCTGCGGGAGGGGCTCACGGAGGCGGAGGCCTACGCGCGCATCTACGTGCTCGACTCGCGGGGCCTGATGCTGTCGGGCCGTGAGCTCCCCGCCTACAAGCGACCGTTCGCCCGCGATCCCGACGACGTCGTGTCGTGGGTGTTCGAGGGGCCCGCGCCCAACCTGGTGGAGACGGTGGCCCAGGCCGGCGTGACCGTGCTGCTGGGGCTGTCCGGTCAGCCCGGCAGCTTCGATCGGTCGGTGATCGAGGCCGTCGCCGCGAACACGGCGCGGCCGATCGTGTTCCCGCTGTCGAACCCCACCCGCCTCGCCGAGGCGCTGCCGTCGGAGGTCCTGGCGTGGACCGACGGCCGCGCGCTGGTGGCGACGGGCTCGCCGTTCGAGCCCGTGGAGCTCGACGGCACCACGTACGTGATCGGTCAGGGCAACAACGCGTTCGTGTTCCCGGGGCTGGGGCTGGGCGCGATGCTGGCCCGGGTGACGGCGATCACCGACGGGATGGTGCTGGCCGCGGCCTACGCCGTCGCCGACCACACCGAGGCGCACCACGCCCACGACGGCTTGATCTACCCGCCGCTCCGCGAGCTGCCGACCGTGAGCCGCCGGGTGGCTCACGCCGTGTTGCGGGCGGCCGAGGCCGACGGCGTGAGCCGTGAGGCGCTGCCTGCCGACGCCGAGGCGCTCGACGCCTGGATCGACGCGCGGTGGTGGACGCCGTCGTACGTCCCCATCGTCTGGAAGGACCGCGGGCCGTATCCGCGGCATCGGGCCGACGACACCCACGAGGAGGGCCGCTGATGGGCCGGAGCCTGTATCGCAAGGTGTGGGACGCCCACACCGTCACCACGCTCGCCGACGGACGCACCCAGCTGTTCATCGGCCTGCACCTCGTGCACGAGGTGACCAGTCCCCAGGCGTTTGCCGCGCTCGACGAGCTCGGGCTGGCGGTGGCCTACCCGCAGCGCACGTTCGCCACGGTCGACCACATCGTCCCCACCGACACGCTGGCCCGTCCCCTCGCCGACTCGCTGGCGGAGGGGATGCTCGCCGCGCTGGAGGCGAACACGGCGCGCCACGGCATCGCCTACTTCGGGGTGGGCGACGCGCGGCAGGGCATCGTGCACGTCATCGGTCCCGAGCTCGGGCTCACGCAGCCGGGCATGACCATCTGCTGCGGCGACTCCCACACCTCCACCCACGGGGCGTTCGGCGCGCTGGCGTTCGGCATCGGCACCAGCCAGGTCCGCGACGTGCTCGCCACCCAGACGCTGGCGCTGGAGCCGCTCAAGGTTCGGCGGGTGCAGATCGACGGCGCGCTCGGCGCCGGGGTCTACGCCAAGGACGTGATCCTGCACGTCATCCGCACCCTGGGCGTGAAGGGCGGCGTGGGCTTCGCCTACGAGTTCGCCGGCTCCACGGTCGACGCGATGTCGATGGAGGAGCGCATGACGCTGTGCAACATGAGCATCGAGGGCGGTGCGCGGGTGGGCTACTGCAACCCCGACGCCACGACGTTCGCGTGGCTGCGCGGGCGTGCCCACGCGCCGACGGGCACGGCCTGGGACGCGGCGGTCGGGGCGTGGGAGGCGGTCGCGTCGGATGCGGACGCGGTCTACGACGACGTGGTCCATGTCGACGCCGCCGCCATCCGTCCCACCGTCACCTGGGGCATCAACCCGGGGCAGGCCATGGGCATCGACGAGGCGATCCCCACGGCGTCCGACGTGCCGGCGTCGGAGCGGGGCACGTGGCAGGACGCGCTCGACTACATGGGCGTGACGGCCGGCGCGCCGATCGCGGGCACCCGCGTCGACGTGGCGTTCATCGGCTCGTGCACCAACAGCCGCCTGTCCGACCTGCGCGAGGTCGCCCGCCACGTCCAAGGCCACAAGGTGCGCGACGGCGTGACCGCCCTGGTGGTGCCGGGGTCGTGGGACGTCGCCCGGCAGGCGGAGGCCGAGGGCCTGCCGGCGATCTTCGAGGCCGCGGGCTTTCAGTGGCGGCAGCCCGGGTGCTCGATGTGCCTGGCGATGAACCCCGACAAGCTCGTCGGCGACCAGCTCTGCGCGTCGTCGTCGAACCGCAACTTCAAGGGCCGGCAAGGGAGCGCCCGCGGGCGGACCGTGTTGATGAGTCCCGTGATGGTGGCCGCTGCCGCCATCGCCGGCGAGGTCGCCGACGCCCGGTCGGTGTTCGCGGGGTCGCTCGGCGACGGCGCGTCGACGCGTGGAGGTGAGGCGTGAAGCTCGGTCAACCGATCCCCACCGTGGTCGGTCGGGGCGTGTTCGTCCCCGGCGACGACATCGACACCGACCGGATCATCCCGGCGCGGTTCATGAAGTGCGTCACGTTCGACGGCCTGGGCGCCTACGCCTTCCACGACGAGCGCTTCCGCGAGGACGGCAGCTCCAAGGGCCACCCGCTCGACGCCGCGGCCCACGCCGGCGCCAGCGTGCTGGTGTCGGGGCGCAACTTCGGCTGCGGGTCGTCGCGTGAGCACGCGCCGCAGGCGCTGTACCGGTTCGGCCTGCGGGCGGTGCTGGCGCCGAGCTTCGCCGAGATCTTCGCCGGCAACTGCACCACGCTCGGCATCGTGTGCGGGGTGGTGGGGGCCGACGACGCCGACGCCATCGGCGCGGCCGTGACCGCCGAGCCTGGCGCGGTGCTCACGCTGGACGTGGCGGGCGGGCGGGTGGCGCTCGGCGACCGGAACTGGCCGATGGCGCTGCCGGCCAGCACGCGCGAGGCCCTGCTGTCGGGTCGGTGGGATCCGCTGCAGGAGCTCGCCGAGCAGGCCGCGGCGGTCTCACGGGTCGCGCGGGCGCTGCCCTACGCGGCGTGGACCGGCCTCGACGGTGCGGAGGTCTCCCGTGGGTGAGCGCGTCGCCTTCCTCGGCCTGGGCGTGATGGGCTACCCGATGGCCGGACACCTCGTGCGCGCCGGTCACGACGTCACCGTCTACAACCGCACGGCCGCGCGCGCGGCGCGGTGGGCGGGCGAGCACGGCGGCCACGTGGCGACGAGCCCGGCCGAGGCCGCTGCCGGCGCCCGCATCGTGTTCTGCTGCGTGGGCAACGACGACGACGTGCGCCAGGTGGCTGTGGGGCCGCACGGCGCGATGCCGGCCATGGCCGAGGGCACCGTGTTCGTCGACCACACCACCACCTCGGCCACGCTCGCCCGGGAGCTGCACGCGTGGGGCGAGCCGCGCGGCGTCGCGTTCGTGGACGCGCCGATCAGCGGGGGGCAGTCGGGGGCCGAGAAGGGTGTGCTCACCGTGATGGGTGGGGGCGATGAGCCGGCGTGGTCGATCGCCGAGCCGGTGATCCGCGCCTACGCGCGGCAGGCCCGGCGCATCGGCCCGAGCGGTGCGGGTCAGACCACGAAGATGATGAACCAGGTGGCGTTCGGTGCGGCGGCGCAGGGCATCGCGGAGGCGATCTGGCTCGGGCGGGCGGCGGGGCTGGATCTGCCCGCCGTGTTCGACGTCATCACCCAGGGCGCGGCGGGGTCGTGGCAGATGGAGAACCGCTGGCGCACGATGGTCGACGGTGAGTTCGACTTCGGCTTCGCCGTGGACTGGATGCGCAAGGACCTGGGCATCGTGCTCGCCGAGGCGGAGCGGCTCGGGCTCGACCTGCCGGTGGCGAAGCTGCTCGACGGCTTCTACGCCGAGGTGCAGCAGATGGGCGGGCACCGCTGGGACACGTCCAGCCTGGTCGCGCGCGGACCCGGGGCGTCCCGTCGGGAGGACTGAACGGCCTGCTTGCAGGACGGACGCGCGGTGCGCGTGGCAGGTGCGGCGCGCTCGGGCCACGTCCCGGTGCACGGTCCGTCCCCATCCCCGGACCGTGGGAGCCACCATGTCCATCGTGCTCGAGCCGGCGTACTTCTACCGCGACGATCCGGAGACCGACTTCGCGTGGCGGATCACGCAGCCGGCGGACGCCGACGCGCTGTTCCTGTTCAACGACAACGTCGGCGCCTACGACCAGTTCCACGCGGGCGACCGGTCCGGCGGGTGCGCGGCGGGCGGAGGCAACGCCACCATCCGGCCGTACCAGTGCGCCACCCCACCGCGCGCCGCCGGCATGCCGACCGGGCCCGGCTGGGACACCCTCACCGACGCCGTGCGCGCCACCATCGACGCCGCGGCGGCCTACGCGGCCGGCGTGGCCCGTGCCCAGGGCTACCGGCGGCTGATCTACAGCGCCACACCCGGCGACCCGGGGCGGATCGGCACGTCGATCTTCCACGTGGGGGACGACGTGCGACGCTACGCGGTGACGGCGCTGGCGCGGGCGCTGGGGACGTCCGTGCCTCACGCAGCGGCGGCGGCCGCGGGCGGGGCCGTGCCGACCCCCCAGCCCCAGCCGGTCACCGTCGGCGGGCACGCCTACACGCTCGTGGCGTTCTACTACCCGGGGTCGGACACCCCGTGGGACACCGTCTACCAGGCGCCGTTCCTGGGCAACTTCTGGGTAGCGCCCGTGACGTTGACGGTGGGGGGCGTGACGGCGACCTTCCACTGCGCGGAGGCGGCGTTCCAGTCCACCAAGTGGTGGCACGACGCCACCGTCCGCAAGGCGTTCGAGGCGTGCCCGGACGGGTCGGCGGCGTTCCACTACAAGAAGACGCTCACGGGCGCGGACCCGTCCTACGCGGGCCTCGGTCGTGACGGGGCGATGGACGCCGTGCTCGCGGCGAAGTTCACCGATCCCGCGCTCGCGGCGGGGCTGCTCGCCACCGGCGCGGCCTACCTGCTGGAGCACAACGCGAAGGCCGGCCTCGACCACCACTGGAGCGACGACCACGACGGGACGGGGGAGAACGCGCTGGGGCTGGCGCTGATGGCACGCCGGTCGGCCCTCGGTGGCGCCGGCGTCCCGGTGGGGGCGAGCGACGTGGGCGCCTTCACCGCCCAGGTCAAGACCTCGACCTGACGAGAGTCCTGTTTCGACCGGATCCGCCAGGGGCCGCGCGATCGACGGATCGTGCGGCTCCTCCGCGTCGGACGTCACGTAGCCCTGTTTCGAGGCACGCTTTCGTGCTCGGGCGGCGAGTCGTCGACTCCTTCGGTGCAACCATGGGTTTCCATCCGTGATCCGCCTTGCGCACGCGGTGGGGCGTCATGTACAACGCGCGGGTTCGGCCTTGGGCCGGACGTGGTCTTTGTGACGAACATCCAGGTCCAGGCGGGAACCCGGCGGCTGTCGGGTCTCGACCACGCGAGGTGACGACGTGCAACGAGGCAAGTGGGGTCTGTACGAGCCGCAGATGGAGCACGATGCGTGCGGCATCGGGTTCATCGCGCACATCCAGGGTGTGAAGTCCCGAGACATCGTCTCCGACGCCCTGTCGATCCTCGAACGGCTCGCCCACCGCGGCGCCACGGGCTGCGACCCCTGCACCGGCGACGGCGCCGGCATCCTCGTCCAGATCCCCAACCGCTTCTTCCAGCGTCGCTGCCGTGAGGAGCTCGGCTGGGACCTGCCCGGCAAGAAGCGCTACGCCATCGGCCAGCTGTTCCTGCCGCCCGACCCCGAGCAGCGCGCGGCCTGCGAGGCCATCCTCACCGAGGTGATCGAGGCGGAGGGCCAGCGCATCGTCGGCTGGCGCGACGTGCCGGTCGATCCCGAGCCCATCGGCACCATCGCGCGGGGCGTGATGCCGGTGGTGAGGCAGGTCTTCGTCGCCCGGCGTCGCTGCGTGCCCAGCGCGTTCGGCCGCAAGCTCTACGTCATCCGCAAGCTCGTCGAGCACCGCATCCGCGAGGCCGGGTGCGACCCGCGCGCCTTCTTCCACGTGTGCAGCTTCAGCGCCGACACCATCGTCTACAAGGGCCTGCTCACCCCCGAGCAGGTGGGGCCGTTCTACGCCGACCTGCGCGAGCCCGACTTCGTGAGTGCGATCGCGCTGGTGCACTCCCGGTTCAGCACCAACACGTTCCCCACGTGGGACCGCGCGCAGCCGTTCCGGTTCATCTGCCACAACGGCGAGATCAACACCCTGCGCGGCAACCGGAACTGGATGCGGGCGCGGCGGGCGCTGCTGCAGTCGGCCAAGTTCCCCGGCGGCCTCGAGCGCATCGAGCCGATCATCGTGCCCGGTGGGTCGGACTCGGCCCAGTTCGACAACATGCTCGAGCTGCTGCACCTGGGCGGGCGCACGCTGCCGCACTCGATGATGATGATGATCCCCGAGGCCTTCGAGAAGGACCCGGAGATGGACGCGGAGCGGCGCGCCTTCTACGACTACTCGTCGGCGCTCATGGAGCCCTGGGACGGCCCGGCCGCCATCTGCTTCACCGACGGCTACCTGATCGGCGCCACGCTCGACCGCAACGGCCTGCGCCCGGCGCGGTGGCTCCAGACGACGGACGACCGCGTGGTGCTCGCCTCGGAGACGGGCGTGGTGGACGTCCCGCCCGACAAGATCCGTCGCAAGGGCCGGCTGCGGCCGGGCCGGATGCTCATCGTCGACACGGTCGAGAAGCGCATCATCGACGACGCCGAGGTCAAGTCCGACATCACCGGGCGCTACCCCTACCGGCAGTGGCTCGAGCGCAACGAGTTCCACTTCGAGGACCTGCCGCCGGTCAAGGCGCCGGCCGCCACCACTGGCGACGACCTGGTGCGGCTTCAACGGGCGTTCGGCTGGTCGGACGAGGACGTGCGCGTCATCGTCGGCCCGATGGCCGAGGAGGCCTACGAGCCCACCGGGTCGATGGGCAACGATGGGCCGCTCGCGGTCCTGTCCGACAAGGCCCCCACGCTCTTCCACTATTTCAAGCAGCTCTTCGCCCAGGTGACCAACCCGCCGATCGACCCGATCCGGGAAGAGGCGGTGATGAGCCTGCGCCAGTCCATCGGCGGCGGCGGCAACACGTTCGACGAGACCCCGGAGCAGTGCCACCGCATCACCATCGAGCTGCCGGTGCTCACCAACGCCGAGCTCAAGACGCTGGAGGCCTTCGAGGAGGGCGTCTTCGAGACCAAGACGCTGCCGATGCGCTTCGACCCTGCCGACGGACCGGGCGCGCTGGAGCGGGCGGTGGACGCGCTGTGCAAGGCCGCTCAGGACGCCGTCGACGAGGGGTTCAACATCCTGGTGCTGTCCGACCGTGAGGTCGACGCGCGGTGGGTGCCGATCCCGGCGCTGCTCGCCCTGTCGGCGGTGCACCAACACCTCGTGCGGGAGGGCATCCGCCTGCTCACCGGTCTCGTCGTGGAGACGGCCGAGGTGCGCGAGGTCCACCACGTGGCCACGCTCATCGGGTTCGGAGCCGGTGCGGTCAACCCGTGGCTGGCGCTCGACACGGCGCGGGAGCTCGCCACGCGCGGCGAGCTGGCGGTCGACGCCGAGACCGCGGAGCGGAACTACATCCGGGCGGTGGGCAAGGGCCTGCTCAAGATCCTGTCGAAGATGGGGATCTCGACCATCGAGTCCTACGCGGGCGCGCAGATCTTCGAGTGCGTCGGCCTCGACCACGGGCTCGTGGAGCGCCACTTCACCGGCACGCCGAGCCGCATCGAGGGCATCGGCCTGGCCGAGCTCGACCTCGAGGCCCGGATGCGTCACGCGCGGGGCTTCGGTCCGGGGCGGGCGCTCGACGGCGACACGCTGCCGGTGGGCGGTGTGTACGCGTGGCGCCGTCGCGGCGAGCGCCACAAGTGGAACCCCACCACGATCGCCCACCTGCAACAGGCGGTGCGACAACAAGACGCCGCCGCGTGGGCCGCCTACCGCGCGGCCGCCTCGGACGAGACCGACGGCCTGATGAC
The DNA here is from genome assembly GCA_020632915.1 of Alphaproteobacteria bacterium. Classification (GTDB taxonomy): domain Bacteria; phylum Myxococcota_A; class UBA796; order UBA796; genus JACKEO01. The sequence continues at coordinate 166,692 of JACKEP010000008.1, forward strand.
GCTGCGGGGCATGCTCGCGTTCGACACGACCCGGACGCCCGTCCCGCTCGACGAGGTCGAGCCCGTCGCCGCCATCGTCCAGCGCTTCGTGACCGGGGCGATGTCGTTCGGCTCGATCAGCGCCGAAGCCCACGAGTCGCTGGCGCTGGCGATGAACGCGCTGGGCGGGCGGTCGAACTCGGGCGAGGGCGGCGAGGAGGTCCGGCGCTTCGAGCCGGAGGCCGACGGGTCCTCACGGCGGTCGGCGATCAAGCAGGTGGCGTCGGGTCGGTTCGGCGTCCACGCCGCCTACCTCGCCAACGCCGACGAGCTGCAGATCAAGGTCGCCCAGGGCGCCAAGCCCGGCGAGGGCGGCCAGCTCCCGGGCCACAAGGTCAGCGAGCGGATCGCCAAGGTGCGGTGCTCCACGCCGGGCGTCACGCTCATCTCGCCGCCGCCCCACCACGACATCTACAGCATCGAGGACCTCGCCCAGCTCATCTTCGACCTCAAGGTCAGCAACCCGCGGGCGCGGGTGAGCGTCAAGCTGGTGAGCGAGGTGGGCGTGGGTACGATCGCGGCCGGCGTGTCCAAGGCCCGCGCCGACGCGGTGATCATCGCCGGGGCGTCGGGGGGCACGGGCGCGTCCCCGGTCTCCAGCATCCAGCACGCCGGCCTGCCGTGGGAGCTCGGCCTCGCCGAGACGCAGCAGGTGCTGGTGCAGAACGACCTGCGCGGCCGCATCCGCGTGCAGGTCGACGGCGGCCTGCGCACCGGGCGCGACGTGGTGGTGGCCGCCCTGCTCGGCGCCGAGGAGTTCGGCTTCGCCACGGCGGCGCTCGTCAGCCTCGGCTGCATCATGCTGCGCAAGTGCCACAAGAACACCTGCTCGGTGGGCATCGCCACCCAGGACCCGGAGCTCACCGAGCGATTCGCCGGCGATCCGGTCCACGCGATGCGGTTCATGACCTACATCGCCCAGGACGTCCGCGAGCTCCTGGCTTCGCTCGGCGCCCGCACGATCGACGAGGTGGTCGGCCGTGTCGACCTGCTCCGGGTGCGCGACGACATCGACCACTGGAAGGCGCGCACGCTCGACCTGTCGGCGATCCTCGCCCGCGCGCAGGTGCGCGACACCGTGCCGGTGCGGTGCACGACGTCGCAGCAGCACGGGCTGGAGGGCCACCTCGACCACCAGCTCATCGAGGGGGCGGGTCGGGTGCTCGACGGCCACGGCACGGTGGCGCTGGAGCTGCCGATCACCAACGGCGACCGGGCCGTCGGCGCCATGCTGTCGGGCGAGATCGCCCTGCGGCACGGGATGCAGGGGCTGGTCGACGACGCGATCGACGTGCGGTTCGACGGGTCGGCGGGCCAGAGCTTCGGCGCGTTCCTCGCCCGTGGCGTGACCTTCCGGCTCCACGGCGACTGCAACGACTACCTGGGCAAGGGCCTGTCGGGCGGACGCGTGATCGTGACGCCGCCCGACGGCGCCCGGTTCAAGGCCGAGGACAACATCATCGTCGGCAACGTGGTGCTCTACGGGGCCACCGGCGGCGAGGTGTTCATCAACGGCCTCGCCGGCGAACGCTTCGCGGTGCGCAACAGCGGCGCGCGGGCGGTCGTCGAGGGCGTGGGCGACCACGGCTGCGAGTACATGACCGGCGGCGTCGTCGTGGTGCTCGGCGAGGTCGGGCGCAACTTCGCGGCGGGCATGAGCGGCGGCATGGCGTTCGTGTTCGACCGGGAGCAGACCTTCCGGCGGCGGTGCAACCCGGGGATGGTCGAGCTGGAGGCGCTGGTCGAGGAGTCCGACCTGTGGCTCGTCACCGCCCTGCTCGAGTCCCACCTGCGCTACACGGGCAGCGCGCTGGCCGAGCGCATCCTCGACAACTGGGAGGTGTTCGTCCCCAGCTTCGTGAAGGTGATGCCCACCGAGTACAAGCGGGTGCTGCAGCAGCGCCGTGCCCAGCGCCGCGGAGGTGCGGGCGGTCGCGTCGTGCCCTTCGTCGCGGGCGACAAGGGGGTGGCCCATGGGTAGGGCGGACGGCTTCCTCACGTGGAAGCGCCAGGGTGCGGGGCGACGGGCGGTGGACGACCGCCTCGACGACTTCCGCGAGTTCTACGCGCCGCGCCAGGACGACCTGCGCATGGAGCAGGCGGGCCGCTGCATGGACTGCGGCGTGCCGTTCTGCCACCAGGGCTGCCCGCTGGGCAACCTCATCCCCGACTTCAACGACGCGGTCTACCGGGGCCGGTGGGACGAGGCGTACCGGTCCCTGGCGTCGACGAACAACTTCCCTGAGTTCACCGGTCGGCTGTGCCCGGCGCCGTGCGAGGCGGCCTGCGTGCTCGCGATCAACGACGGCGCCGTCACCATCGAGCAGATCGAGAAGGAGATCGTGGAGCTGGCGTGGGAGGAGGGTCGGGTGGTGCCCCAGCCGCCGCGCGTGCGCACCGGACGCACGGTGGCGGTCGTCGGGTCCGGGCCTGCGGGCCTGGCAGCGGCCCAGCAGCTCGCGCGCGCCGGCCACACGGTCACGCTCTACGAGCGCGCCGACCGCGTCGGCGGCCTGCTTCGCTACGGCATCCCCGACTTCAAGCTGGAGAAGGGGGTGATCGACCGCCGCGTCGCGCAGCTCGTCGCGGAGGGGGTCGTGATCACCTGCGGCGTCGAGCTGGGCACCGACGTGCGGTGGGACGAGCTGGTCGGCACCCATGACGCGGTGGTGCTCGCGATCGGCGCCACACGCGCGCGCGACCTGGACGTGCCCGGCCGGGATCTGCCCGGTGTGGTCTACGCGATGGACTACCTGGAGCAGCAGAACCGCCTCGTCGCGGGCGACCTGGTGGCCGACCCGATCCAGGCCACGGGCAAGGACGTCATCATCCTCGGGGGTGGCGACACCGGCTCGGACTGTCTCGGGACGGCGCTGCGGCAGGGCGCGCGATCGGTGCGCCAGATCGAGCTGTTCCCGCAGCCGCCGGGCACGCGCACGCCCGACAACCCGTGGCCGCAGTGGCCGCTGGTGTTCCGCACGTCGTCGAGCCAGGAGGAGGGCGGTGCGCGGGACTACGCGCTGATGACCACCCACCTCGAGGCCGACGCGACGGGCGCGCTCACGCGGCTGCACGCCGTGGAGGTGCGGTTCGAGGGCGGTCGGCTGGAGCAGGTGCCGGGCACCGAGACCAGCCTCGCGTGCGATCTGCTCATCCTGGCGATGGGCTTCGTCAGCCCGGTCACCGACACCCTCGTCGCCCAGCTCGGGCTGCGGCTCGATCGGCGCGGCAACGTCGCCGTCGACGGCTTCCGGACCAGCGTGCCCAACGTGTACGCGGCGGGCGACGCCCAGCGCGGCGCGAGCCTCATCGTGTGGGCCATCAGCGACGGCCGCGAGTGTGCGCGGGCGGTCGACACCGACCTGATGGGGGCCGAGCGGCTGCCCACCCGCGGACGGCACGAGGCGTTCGGCGGGCGGTGAGGGTCAGCCGCCGTCGCGTCCGTCGGGGCCGACCTGGCGGGCGCGGATGGCGGCGATCGCGTCGCTGGCGAAGGGCTCGACCGGGTCGGTGCGGCGGACGGCCATCAGCGCCGACAGCTGGTCGCGTCCGCCGATCTCGGCCAGGCGCACCGCCGCAGCGAGCCGGACCTCCGGGCCGCCCTGCAGGGCCTTGGCGATGGCGTCGGGCTCGTCGGGGTCGACGTGGTTGCGGGCCAGCACCGTGCTGACGGCGTCCTGGGGGGCGCCGAGCCGGGGCACGAGCACGGACAGCGCGTGGTGACGCACCACCGGATCCGGGTCGTCGAGCGCCAGCGCCAGGACCCGCGCCGTGGGGTCGGCGCCGATGGCGTCGGCCTTCACGAGCAGGCGCGCGGTGCGCACGGCGTGCACCAGGGCCTCCGCCGACGTCGGCGCGTCGGCCGGGCGCACGATCGCCACCGCGCCGTCTCGGACCTCCCCGGCGTCGGCGACGAGGCGCAGGAGGGCGCTGCGCACCGCCGGGCGGAGCCGCGACAGGGCGACGAGGGGGTCGCCGTCGACGTGGACGGCGGCATCGAAGGCCGCGTCGGCGGTGGTGGTGCGGGTGGGGTCGTCGGCGGCCGCAGCGCGCACCGTGGGGGGCTCGCGGATGGGCAGCGCGACCGACAGGGCCATCGCCGACGTCCGATCGACGGCCAGCACGGCGCCAGCGGCGAAGGCGACGACGACGACCACGGCGGTCAGCGCGAGCCACGACCCCTGCGCGAGCGCGGGCCCGAGGGTGGCGACGCCGAGCACGGGCAGCAGGCCGCGCCACACAGTCGTGCGGGGGAGGCGGGGGTCGCGGACCAGCTGCACCCGCACCTTCAGGCTGCCGACCTCGTCGTGCAGGGTGTCGGCCAGGCTGCGCAGCGTGACCAGACGGCCGCGCATCCAACCCAGGTGACGCACACCCACGGCGACGCCGAGGGCGAGCGCGGCGAGCAGCAGCAGGGCGGCAGCGTCCACCGTCGTCACCAGATCCCGGCGACCGCGACACCACCGCGCTGGCCGTCGAAGGTGGGCACGACGGTGACGACGAGCTGGTGGCGGGGCGCGTACAGGAGCTGGCGGGTGTGGGTGTCGAGCGCGCGGACGCGGCGCGCGTTGAGGACGCCCTGGGCGATGGCGAAGCCGGTGCCGACGGCGAACGCACCACCGCCCACGCCGAGCGCGACCTCCAGGGTGGGGAAGGCGCCGTCGTCGTCCTGCTGCACGGCGAGCACGACCGCCCCGCCCACCGCGCCGAGGGCGGCGATGCCCATGCCCACCTGGCCCGGCCACACACGGTGCGCGCCGAGCGTGCGCTTGAGCGCCAGCGCCTCGGTGGTGATCCCCGACAGCACCAGCACGTCGCCGAGGAACAGGCCGGTGCCCCCGACGAGGAGCATCTGCGTGCGGGTGCGGTCCTCGGTGGCGAACGCCGACCCGGTGACGACCCCGCTGGCGCCGAGCAGGGCGACGCCCGTCCACGTGAGCAGCCGGCCGGTGCGCGCGGTGCGGTCGACGTCGTCGAGGGTGAGCGCCTCGGGTCCGGTCGACGCAGCAGCGGCCGGATCATCCGAGGGCACGGGGACGTGGACGTCCTCCTCGGGGACGTCGCCGGGGAACGGGTTGTCGTCGGGCGTCGGAGGATCGGTGTCCTGGGCGACGGCCGGCAGGCCGATGGCGAGGCAGAGGACGAGCAGGACGCGGCGCACGGGGCTCCCCGACGGGTGGCGGAGCATAGCGCGTTGCAGCGTGCCAGCGCCGGGCGGGTCGACGGTGGGCAGGCGCGCGGGGGCTTGGGTCAGAGCGCGGCGCGGGCCGGGGCGGTGTGGGACTCGATCAGCACCGGATAGCCGCGGTACTCGGTGGGCATGCCCGGCGGGCGGTCGAGCACCATCAACACGAGCACACGACGACCTCCCGTGATGTAGGTGCGCGCGCCGACGTACCACGACTCGTGGCGATGCTGGTCTGCCAGACCCTTCAGGGCGATGTCGACGGTGACGGTGGGCATGAGGAACTCAGGGGGAGGGGTCGAACTGGAACACCTCGTCCACGCCGTGGAAGCCGAGCGCGTCGACGACCGCCGCTCTCGCTACGCGTCGTCGTCGGTCGTGGTCTCGAGCTCGATGACCACCGGGTAGCCGCGCCACTCGGTGGGCACCTCGCGCGTGCGGCGGGACGTGGTGACCACCAGGACGTCCTTGTCGTTGCGGTGGCCGGCCACGGCGCCGAGGAACCAGGTGTGCTGGGCGAAGGCCTCGCGGAGGCTGGCCAGGGCGGTGTCCTTGGAGGCGAGCGTCATCGGGTGGCTCCGGTGCAGGGTGCACCGCCATCCTACCCCGGACATGCCGGTCAGCGGATCAGCAGACCCACCATGGCCGTCATGGCCCCCATGGCCGTGGCCGCGGCCATCGCGAACGGCAGGAACAGGAGGGACGCCCCTGGGGACCGTGCCGCGACGGATCGGCCGCGGGCTGCGGGGACGCCGTGGGGTGCGAGCACCGTGTGGGCGTTGGGCACCGGCACGAGGAGCACCACGCCGTCGCCGTCGTAGACGTCGATGAGGCCGTCCCCGGACGACAGCGTGCCCAGCAGGCCCTTGGCGGCGCCGCGGGCGGTCATCCGCACCCCGCATCGGGCCACGGCGAGGCCGTCGTCGACCGCGAGCTGCTCGTCGCGCAGGCGGACGCGTTCGATGGGGCCGCGGGTGTGGAGGACGACGTGGCCGTGGCCCGTGACGGTGGTCTGGAACATCGACTCGGCGGTGACCCAGCCGGTGAGGCCGCGGTTGCGGGTGAGGCCGACCGTGACGCCGACGTCGCTGCAGACGTAGGCGCCGTCCTCCAGCACCCACGTCTCGCCGCGCAGCTCGAGCACGACGTACTCTCCGAAGGTGGGCGGGCCCAGGTAGACCTCGCCCGTGCCGGTGTAGACGGGGCGCGCGATCGACTGGCCGCCGAGCACGCTGCCCACGGCGCCGGTGGCCGTGGGCCGGGGCACGGTGACGGTGATGTCGCCGCGGAAGTGCTGCAGCGCGCCGGCCTCGACGTGGACGCTGTCGCCGTCCAGGACGACGCGGACGCGCTTGAGCTGCTGGTGCTCGACGATCTCGAAGCGGGGCATGACGGGCTCCGGTCCTTGGGGTGGACCGGACCTACCGGCGAGACGGTCGCGCCTTGCGCGCCGCGGGCAGCAGCGGCACGGGACTTCCGCCTGCGCCCCGCCGAGCGCTACTCGGTGGCGATCCGCATGACCCGCAGGATGTCGGGGTCGGCCTGGCAGTCCGCGAGGCTGCGGGCGAGACGCTGCGACGCCGCGGCGATGCGCGGGCCGTAGCGGGCCTGCACGGCCGCGGCCTCCTCCGGGTCGTGGTCGGGGAGCATGCCCTGGCGACGCAGGTCGGCGGTCTCCTCCATGATCGGCGCGAGGGCGTCGGCCATGGCACCACAGGCCGGGCCGGCGTCCTCCGCCGCGTTGGCGGCGCGCTCGAGCTGCAGCACCGACCGCTCCAGCGGGTCGGGCGGGGCGGCGGCGGGCGCTTCGGCGGGCGCGTCGCTGTCGGGCCCCGCGACCGGGGTCAGGATCGGGTCGGGTGGCGACCCGCCACACGCGAGGAGGACGAACCACAACGGGGCGAACATGACGCCTCCGGGGGGAGAGGGACCCCGTTGTACGTCAGGAACGTCCTGCCCGATAAGCGCGCGACGCCAGGATCGCGCAGGGACGGGCCGATCCGGTGGTCGCCGCGCTCACCCGTTCGTGGGGCGCGGCGACCGTCGGACACGGCGCGCAGGCTCAGTGCACCCGCAGGAACTGCGCGAAGTAGGCGCTGAAGGCCACCAGCGTGCCCTCGTCGGACACGTCGAGGTCGTGCAGGTCGCTCCACGCGGGCAGGCTGACGCGGTCGATGAGGTCGCCGGTGGCGGCGTCCATCAGCACCACCGTGGGCACGCCCGCTTCGGAGACGAGCAGCGCGAACGCGCTGTGGCTCGGGACGCCGATGGCGCGACGGACGCGCTGGTCGGGCGCGAACGCCCAGCGCTGGTCGCCGACGGTCTTGTCGAACGCCAACGCGGTGGGGGCGGTGTTGTCGATCACGAGCAGCGTGTCGGTGCTGGACTCGTAGGCGACGTGGTCGCCCTTGCCGAGGACGGTGGCGCCCTTGGCGTCGACGTGGGCGACCTCGCCGTAGGCCAGCCACGCCTCGGCACCGCTGCGGGGCACGAGGAACTCGCCGCCGAGGCAGGCCTCCTTGGCGACCGGCACGCTCACACCGGTGGCCACCCAGGTGACCTTGCAGGTGTCGGTGAGCGACAGGGCCACGATGCCGGCGTCGGAGGTGCGGGCGTGGACGACGCCGGGCATGTCGACGCGGGTGCTGCCGGCCCACGGGGTCTGGCCGCCCCAGGTGACCTCCTCGCCGCTGCCGAGACCGACGCCCAGGTCGGTGGACAGCGTGGGCAGGGGCTCCTCGCCGCGCTCGTTCTCGAGGACGATGATGCCGTCGCGGTCGATGACGACGACCTCGGTGTCGCTGCCGTCGTCGACGGGGTCGACGCCGTCGGTGGTGGACTCGTCGATGTCGGTGCTGGCCATCTCGAGGGAGTAGCGGCAGGTCATGCCCCGCATCGACACGAAGGCGACGTCGCCGTGGTCGGCCATCGCGATGCCGGCCGAGGTGTCGGTGTACAGGTCGCTGACGGTCTGCAGCGCCACGTCGCGGTCGGAGGTCGGTACGGCGTCGAAGCCCTGGGGCATGCAGCCGGTGGAGCAGATCAGGGCGAGCGCAGCAGTCAGACGCGTGGACATGGAAGACCCCCGGTCGGTGTGGTGGTGTCGCGACCCCACGCCGCGGCCGGATCACTCTACAGGACGTCTCCAGGGTCCGCGCGGCGAAATCGGCGTGGGAACCACTACAGGATCGAGGTCTGTCCCGTGGCGTCCGAGGTGCGCGGTGTCCACGGGGCGACCACGAGCAGCAGGAGCATCCCGGGCACCGCCAGGACCGTGCAGAGCAGGAAGAACGACGTCCACCCGAGCTGCTCGACCAGCCAGCCGGTGGTGGCGTTGCCGAAGGTGCGCGACACGGCCGCGAGGCTCGACAGGAGCGCGTACTGGGTGGCGGTGAACCGCTTGTCGACGCTGGCCTGCAGGAACGCGACGAACGCGGCGGTGCCGAGTCCGATGCCCAGGTACTCGAAGCCGACGGCCGCCGCGAGGAACCACGGGTCGGGTCCGGCGGCCGACAACCCGGCGAGGCCGAGGATCGACACGAGCTGCACGACGCCGAAGACCCAGAGGCTGCGGGCGATGCCGATGCGCGCGAGCACGAGGCCACCGATCATCGCGCCGACGATGCTCGACCACAGGCCCACGACCTTGGCGATGGTGCCCACCTGGGTGAGCGAGAAGCCGATGTCGAGGTAGAACACCGAGATCAGCGAGGTCGCGAGGCTGTCGCCGAGCTTGTAGAGCACGATGAAGGCGAGCAGCGCGAAGGCCCGGCCGTCGGGGCGCGAGAAGAACTCGCGGAACGGGGCCACCACGGCCTCGGTGAGTGTGCGCGGCGGCACCACGTTCTCGGCCCCCTCGGGCGCGAGCACCACCGCGAGGGTGCCCACGGCGACGAACGCAGCCGTGGTCGGGAACACGACGTGCCACGGGAGGTGGTCGGCCATCAGCAGCGACAGGCCGCCGGGGATCAGTCCCGCGAGGCGGTAGGCGTTGACGAAGACGGCGTTGCCCAGACCGAGCTCGGCGTCGGTGAGCAGCTCCCGTCGCCACGCGTCGAGGGCGACGTCCTGGGTGGCGCTGGCGACCGCCACCAGCGTGGCCACGGCGAACACCGCCTGGGTCTGGTGGGTGGGGTCGACGAAGCCGAAAGCGGCGATGGCGGCGACGAGCGCGAGCTGGGTGATCAGGGCCCACCCGCGCCGACGGCCCAGCAGCGGCGGCACGTAGCGGTCGAGGAGCGGCGCCCACGCGAACTTCCACGTGTAGGGAAGGCCGGTGAGCGCGGTGAGCCCGATGGTGGCGAGGTCGACGCCCTGGACGCGCAGCCACGCGGGCACGAGCGTGATGAGCACGTACAGCGGCAGGCCCGACGAGAACCCCGTGAGCACGCACATCAGCATGTGGCGCGACAGGATCAGGCGCCACAGCGGCACGGGGCGGTCGGTCATGGAGGATCTCCGAGGGCGTCCAGGAGCGCGCGGACGTCGTCGAGGTCGACCGCGGCGTCGGGGTCGAGCCGGTGGGCGGCGAGCACGTGGCCCGCGAGGCTGCCCAGCAGCAGCGCCAGGAGGACGTCGCGCTCGATGTGGCGGTGCTCCAGCCAGTCGAGGCTCGCCATCTCGACGGCGCCGATCCATGCCCGGACGGCGGTGCGGTAGACCGGTCGCGGCCCGTCCAGGCCCAGGCCCTCCAGGGACCGGGCCTCGAAGTCGGCGCGCACGGACTCGATGATGGCGCGGATCTCCGGGTCGTGGCCGAGGCCGCCGCGCATCAGGGCGATGAACGCCGACGCGCGGGCCTGCACGAAGTCGAGGTAGGCCGACAGGCCGGCGAGTGCGCGGGCGCGTCCGGGCAGCGTCGGATCGGGATGGGTGGCCGCGATCAGGCGCTCCGCGGCCTGGGCGACGACGGCGGTGTAGAAGGCGCGCTTGCCGCCGAAGTAGTGGTAGAGCAGGCCCTTGGAGATGCCCGCCTCGGTGGCGATGTCGTCGATCGAGATCTCGTCGTAGGCGCGCTGGCTGAACAGGCGCTCGCCGAGCTCGAGGAGCTGGGCGCGACGGTCGTCGTTGGTCAGGCGGCTTCGGGGCGCGACGGGCATGGCGCAGGTCTACCCCGGGCGACGGGGCCGGAGCGAGCGCGCGAGGCCGGCGGGGCGCCGATTCCGCCGCGCGGCCGATGTCGAATGCAGGATCCGCGCGCGTCGTTCGTAGTAGAGTCCCCGTCCCGCACCGCGTCCCCGGTGCGTCACCCTCCCGGAGGCTCGATGCGCTCCCTCATGACGAGCTGGTCGCTGGTCAAGGCCAGCTGGAAGATCCTGGCGGACGACGCCACGCTGCTTTTGCTGCCGCTGCTGTCGAGCCTCGCGCTGCTGCTGGTCTCCGTCACCATGTTCACGCCGTACTTCGCGGTGGAGATGTGGATGGGCGACGAGGGCATCCCGGTGGTGCTGTCGTACCTGTTCCTCTTCGTCTTCTACTTCGTGCAGTACACCGTGATGGTGTTCTTCAACGCCGCGCTCGTCAGCGTGGCCCTGCTGCGGCTCAACGGCGACGAGGCCTCGGTGCAGGACGGCCTCGCCGTGGCGTTCGATCGCATCGTGCCCATCCTCGGCTACGCCGCGTTCGCCGCCACGGTGGGCGTGGTGTTCCGCATCCTGCGCGAGCGGTTGGGCGCCCTCGGTCGGTCGATCACGATGATCGGTGGCCTGGCGCTCAACATCGCCTCGTTCCTGGTGGTGCCGGTGCTGGTCACGCAGGATCTCAACCCGCTCGCGGCGGTGAAGGAGAGCGCGTCGATGCTCAAGCGCACGTGGGGCGAGAACCTCGTCGCCAACGCGGGCATCGCGAGCTTCTTCGGCATCGTGTCGATGATCGTGATCGTGCCGATGGCGGCGGCGGCCGGCTTCGCGTGGGTCAGCGGTCACACCGCCGTGGCCGTGCTGGTCGGCGGTGGTGCGGTGGTCGCGGGGATGGGCATCGGCGTCATCCAGTCGGCGCTGTCGGGCATCTTCTCGGCGGCCGTCTACCGCTACGCCAAGACCGGCCGCTCCGACGTGTTCGACGTCAGCACGATCCAGCAGGCGTTCAAGACCGCCTGATCCCCGGTCGCGCCTCCGGGCGCGCGACGGGGTGCAAGGGACGCGGTGCTCCCGCGTTGCAGACGCAGGAGGCGCCATGCTGCTCCTGCCGCTGCTGCTCGGACTCGCCACGACCGCCCATGCTGCCGACACGGTGGCGACGGCCTTCCCGCCGCCCGCGGGCTTCACGCGCCTGCCGGCCGACGCCTATGCCACCTGGCTGCAGGCCCAGCCCGTCGAGGCTCCGGACCGACGGGTGCGCACCTGGGACGGCCGGGTGGTGGGGCACCGCGGTCGGGTGATCCGCCTGCCGCTCGTGGCGGGCGACCTGCAGCAGTGCGCCGACACGCTCATCCGGTGGCGGGCGACGTGGCTGAGGGCGCAGGGGCAGCCCGTCGCCTTCCACGCCACCAGCGGGGACGTGCTGCCGTGGGCGCGCGTCACGGCCGGTGAGGTGCCCACCGTCGACCCCACCGGTCACCACATCCTGTGGGTGCCGGGCACGCTCGGGTGGGAGGGCTACCTCGCGAAGGTGTTCACCTGGGCGGGGACGGCGTCGCTGGCGCGCTCCGACACCCGACCGACCGATGCCGTCGTCCCGGGCGCGTTGCTCGTCGACCCCGGCGCACCCGGTCACGCCGTCCAGATCGTCGACGTCGCCACCCGCGAGAACTCCACGGTGGTGCTGCTGGCCGAGGGGTACATGCCGGCGATGGACGCCCACGTCGAGCTCGGGCCGATCGACGGGTGGTGGCGTTGGGACGACGGCGTCGCGCTCGGGCACTGGTCGTTCGACGCCGGGGACGTGCGCCTCTGGCGTTGAGGCGTGGAGGACGCCTCAGACCACGCCGCCGTCCTCGTCGAGCGCGGCGCGCAGCACGGCAGTGAGGTCGGGGACGACGCCGGAGAACAGCCCGGTGGCGTCGTAGACGGGGGTGCCGCCCACCGCCAGCATCGCGCGCAGGACCGCAGGCCGCAGCGGGGCCCGACCGGCGGCGAGGCGCGCGGACTGCACGCACAGCGCGACGCCGGCGATGATCGCCGCGGCGGACGACGTGCCGTTGTAGTTGTCGATGGTGGCGTCGAAGGACCGGAGGGTGGCGACGTAGGCGGCGTGGGCGCGGACGTCGATGCGGGAGCCCCGGTTGTGGGTGGCCAGCCAGTTCGCCTTGCGGAGCGCGCCGCCGACGAGGATGGCGCCCGAGTCGGACGCGGGGTCGCGCGACAGCGTGCGGCCGTCGTCGGTGACGTGGGCGTCGAGGTCGACGTCGCCGTTGCCCGCGGGCTCGACCACCACGATGCCGAGCGCCGTCGCGAGGCGCAGCACCAGGAACGTCGGCATCTCCACCTCGACCGGCAGGCGCTCGGGCGCCTGCTCGCCGCGGGGTGCGAGCTGCACCTCGGTGAGCAGGACGTCGCCGGGGTGCAGGTGGGGCAGGGCCGCGAGGATGGCGTTGTGCACGCCGAGGAGCTGTCCGCGGTGGTCGAGGTAGGACGACAGGTAGATCGGGCCGGCCTCGTGCGCGATGCCGGTGGCGTCGATGTCGTTGTGGAGCGCGGCGACGACGCCCAGGGTGTGGGTGCCGTGGTCGAGCGCCGTGCGATCGTCGCGGCGGTTGTGGCCGAAGACGTGGTGGAGGTGGTGGCGGGGGAGGTCGTGGTGGTGGACGTCCCAGGCCTGCTCGATGTCGGCGAACTGGACCTGCCGACCGGTGCCGCCGCGGTCCCAGGCGCGGGTGGCGGCGACCCCACCGGGCGCGTCGTCGAGGTAGGGCTGGGGCAGCAGGCTCTTGTCGCGGAGCGTGAACCCGGTGGGCTGGAAGGCCGGGTAGCGCGCGCCCAGCGCCTTGCCGGCGGGCTCGCCGAGCATCATCTCCTGGGGCACGCCCGCGATCGTCCGCCACCGCGCGAAGCCGGGGTCCTCGTAGGTGGGATCCAGCGCGCGCGCGCGCGCCACCAGGCGCGCCAGCGCGTCGGGATCGACGCCGGTGAAGGTGGGATGCCCGAGGGGAGCACCCCCACCCCCGCCGCCGAGGAGGCCCTGGGGTGCCGGCGGCGCCGGGTCGGCGTCGAGGCGCAGGTGGAAGCCGATCGGGGGAGGCGGGCTCACGGAGTGCGCTCCTTCCGCGCAGCGGCCGCGGCGGCGGAGACGTCGTCGGTGGTGTCGTCCTCGAGGTCGAGCACCACGTCCTCCTCGAGGGACAGCTCCTCGATGCGGATCCCGTCGTCGGCCGGCGGTGCCGCGGACGTGCGCTTGGGCGGCCGTACGACCTCGCGCGTCGATTCCTCGTCGACGGTCCGGCTGGTGACGGCATCGGGCGGGGGTGTGCGGACCACGGGGGTGCTCGTCTCGGGCTCGGTCTCGGAGACGACGTCGAGCGGTTCGAGATCGACGTCCTCGACCTTGTCGACGCTCGGCTCCCCGGGGCCGACCAGCGCCTCCAGGATGGCGACGAGGTCGGGGATGTGGCCGACGACGGCTCCCGCATCGTCGAGGACGGGGGTGCCCGTGGCGAGGGTGACGCGCATCTGCGCGGGGGTGAGCCGGGGCTTGCCGGCCGCGTCGAGCGCGCCCTGGATGCACACCGCGACGCCCGCGACGATCGCCGACGCCGACGACGTGCCGTTGAACGCGTCCACGGCGCTGTAGGGCGGCCCGCCACCGAGCGTGCGGACGTAGGCCGCCTGGCCGTGACAGTCGATGCGCGTGCCGTAGTTGTACGCCCGCTGCCACGACCGGCCCTTGTAGGTCGCGCCGCCCACCATCACCGCGCCGGAGTCATCGGCGGCCGCCGTGTGCACCGGCGCGCGTGCCCGCGAGGCGTCGGCGCGTCCAGGGTCGACGCGCGCGATCTCGGCGACCGCGGCCCCGGTGACGGGCGTCGGCGGACCGAGCGTGGTCACGTCGATCTTGCTGTTGCCGCTGGGTTCGATCACGATGATGCCGCTGCAGGTCAGCAGCTTGATGGCCTCGTAGATGGCCATGTCCTGCTCGATCGGTGCGTTGACCTGGTCGCCGCCGCTGTCGAGCACGGTGGTCTGCACCTCGGCGAGGATCACGTCGCCAGCGGCCATGCACGCTCCGACGGCGAGCAGCGCGTTCTGCACCCCGAGGAGGTTGCCGTGGCCGTCGAGGTAGGACGCCAGCCGCATGCCCGGCAGGTCGGGCGCGAGGCCGGACACCTGATCGTCGGTGCCGAGCGCGCCGACGAGACCGATCGACGCCGTGCCGTGGATTTCGCTGTCAGTCTGGGAGGTGCCGTAGACCACGGCGCGTACGGGGAGGTCGACCTGGTCGAGGTCCCACCCCTGTTCGACGTCGGCGAAGCCCACCGTGGCGCCGCGGGCGCCCTTCCACGCCCACGCCGACCGTGCGCCGACGCCGATCGGCGCGTCGTCGAGGTGGGTCTGGGGTGCGCTGTTGGGGGTGAAGCCGCCGCCGCCCACTTCGGCGGCGGTGAACGTCGGGTTGCTCGGCACGTGCGCGACGTGGAAGGCACGGATCGTGCCCTTGGCCCGGAGCCTGCGCAGCACGCCGAGTGCTGCCGGCAGGTCGTTCGACGGCACGGTGTACCAGCTCGCGAAGTCGGGCGGCTCGTAGGCGGGCGTGCGCGCGCGGGCCATCTGGACCATCAGCTGCAGGACCTGCGGCGACAACCCCGAGAACGTGGGCGTGGGTGGGCCGAGCGCCTCACCCAGGTAGGGCAGGGCGAGCGGCGTGTCGGGCCGCGCCACGATGTGGAAGCCGTAGTACGGCGACGGCGGGGGCTGCGGGGGGGCCGGATCGGTCATGCGGCGTCCTCGGCCCGAGGGCCAGAGCGGGTTCGCGGGGCGCCCGAGCCTAGCAGCTGGTGGTGCCGAGCGCGGTGGTGCCGCCGACCGAGTAGCCGTACATCGTGCCCGTGTAGCGCGCGCTCGGCTTGAGCACGGAGCAGGCGTAGGTGATGAACGCCCCCTGCGTGGTCTTGGCGGTCTCGGTGCTCACCGTGAACGTGAGGGAGTTCTCGGTGCCGTCGAAGGGGAGCGGCACGCAGCTCGCGATCAGCTCGGGCAGCGTGCCGTTCGGGCCCTGCAGGACGGCGAGCGGATCGCCGGCCGTGTCCTTGATGATCCACACGTCGTCGCCGAACTGGGGGCCGCTGTAGGTGGAGGTGACCGCGGCGACGGTGGGCGTGCTGCTGCCGCTGGCAAGGCCCTCGGCGACCAGGGACAACACCTCGATCGCGGCGCTGAGGTCGTCGAGGCTCGCGGTGTCGGGCTCGCGGCTCGCCTGGATGAGCGCATCGACAATGGGTGCGAACATGCTGCGGTAGGCCTCGCTGTTGCCGGGCATGCTGGACTCCTGGGGTTCGGGGAAGGAAACGAACCACGTCGTGTGTACACCACTGCGCACGTCGTACAATGAGACATGCGCGTTCCCGCAGAATCCCACCAGCAGATCATCTCGCGTCTCGTCGACGATAGCGAGCGTCGGACGCTGGTGATGGAGGCAGCCAGGACGGGCCGCTGGCTCGACCTGCCGTGGATCGACCAGCTTCAGGTGTCCTCGATCCTGGACACCCCGGTCTGCATCGGTGGGCGCTACGACGTGTTGGGGTCCCTCGGCAAGGGCGGGTTCGGGCAGGTGGTGCGCTGCCACGACCGCATCGAGGATCGCGAGGTGGCCGTCAAGCTCCTCGACACCAGCCAGATCCCGGCGGACGGCGAGCTCGCAATCCTGCGGCTGCTCACGGTGCCGGGCGTGGCGGTGTGGCGCGACGACGGCGAGCACGAGGGGCGACCGTTCCTGGTCATGGACGTCGTCGAAGGCACGCCGTTCCCCGACGGCGGCATCGACGACCCCGCGGAGCTCGGCGAGATCGTGCTCGGCGTGCTCGAGATCCTCGCGCGGGTGCACGAGCTCGGCGTGGTCCACCGCGACATCAAGCCGAGCAACATCCTCGTCGACGCCCACCGCCGGCCGGTGATCCTCGACTTCGGGGTCTCGCACGCCGATCGGCTGGGCGTGCCGGCGACGGCGGTGGGCACGGCCGGTACCCCGGCGTACTTCTCGCCCGAGCAGATCCTCGGCGCGCGCTGCGACGGCCGGTCCGACCTCTACGCGCTCGGCGTGATGATCTTCCGTGCGCTCACCGGCGCCTACCCCACCCCCTGCGGCAGCTTGGCCGAGCTGGCGGAGCACCGGGCCCTCGGCCGCGCGAAGTCGATCTACTACGCGCGCAAGGACCTCCCCTTTCCCGTCGTGGCCTTCGTCGACGCCCTGCTGCAGCGGGATCCGGAGGACCGGCCGGCCTCGGCGTCGGAGGCCATCGGCTGGTGGCGGGCGTGGTGGCGACCCGAGCGCCACGTGCAGCGGCTCGGGCGGTCCGACGTGGTCGACGACGTCGTGACGCGCCTGGCACGCGGTCCGGTGCGGGTGGGCGGTGGCGTGGGCATGGGCCACACGCGCCTGCTCGACGACGTCGCCGCGCAGCTGGACGCTGCCGGTCGGCCCGTGGTCCGCGTCGCGCTCGGGGCAGACCCGCTGACGATGCTGGCGGACGCCTTCGTGCCCGGGGTGGACGCGCGGCACCAGTCCGACGTCGTGCTCGCCGTCGCCCGCGCGCAGCTCCAGGGGCGGCTGGACGACGGCGCCGCCGTGCTCGTCGACGATCTCCGGTTCGCGGACGGACCCACGCGCACCGCCCTCGGCGCGCTCGACGGCGCCGTGGTGCTGGCGGGGGACGACGGTCCGGCCGACGTGCAGCTCGCGCCGCTCGGCGCCGACGACCTGCGGCCGCTGTTCGCCGGGCCGGACCTCGTGCTCCACTTGCGGGAGGACGGGGCGCGCGTGCTCCACGCCGTGTCGGCCGGGGTGCCCCTGCGCGTGGTCGCCGAGCTCGACGTGTGGGTGCGCGCTGGCGTGGTGACGCCGACGGCGGGCGGCTACCGCGCAAACCGCGAGCTGCTCGATCGGGTGGACGGCGGCCTCGTCGTGAATCCGGCGCCGGTGATGCAGCGGGGCGACGTGTCGCGTGGCCAGCTGCGCCGCGACCTGCTGGAGTGGATCGGCCTGCTGGGTGCCGACGCCACCGCCCCGCGGCTGATTGACCTCGCCCGGCAGGACCCCCGCGAGACGGCGATGCTCCTCGACGAGCTCGTCGCGGACGGGGTGGTCGCCCGTAGCGGCGAAGGCCTGCGGTCGCTCGGCCTGCCGAACCGCCCCCGGTGGTCGGCAGAGGAGCGCACCCGGGCCCGGCAGGCCGTCGTGGACGTGCTGCCGGTGGGCGAGGGCGCCCGGCTGGAGCACCTGCTCGCGCTGGGGTGGATGACCGACGCGGTCGACGAGGCGGTCGCCCGGGCGGAGGCGGCGTGGCAGCGGCGCGACGTGGCCGCTGCGTGGCTTGCGGCGTGGATCGGCCTGGGCGTGGCGGTGCGCGTCGGCCTCCGCGACGCCGAGGCGCTCCTGCTGGACCTCTGCACCCGCTGTGCGCTCGCGGAGATGCGCGCCGACCGGCTCCAGCTGCTGGAGTGGCGTGCGCGGGCGCTCGGGGACGGGTGCCGCGCGGACTACCTCGACCGAGTGCGCGTGGCCTTGACCCACGGGGGCGGCCAGGTGTCGGCGGACCTCTCCGCGCTGCCCCCCCACCCGGACGCCGAGCTGGAGTGGTGGCGCTGGTACGCCCGTGCCTACGCGGGGCGGCGGGCGACCCCTGAGGCGCACGCGGCGCTCGTGGACGCGGTGGTGGCGCTACCCTTGCCCTCGCCGGACTACCGCTCACGGTCGCTGCTGAGCCGGGCGACGCTCCTGAGCCACCGCGGAGACTTCGACGGGGCTGCCGAGGTCCATCGCGCGGCCATCGCTGCGGCTGAGGAAGGAGGACTCGTCGCGGTCAGCGGCCGTGTGAACCTGTGCATGGCGCTCGTGCACGCCAACCGCCTGGAGGAGGCGCGACAGGTCGCGTGGGTCTCCCTCGACCTCGCGATCCGTCGTCGCCTGCCGCTGCTGGAGGGCGTGGCCCGCAAGGAACTGCTGGAGCTGGACTATCGGCTCGGCGGTACGCCCGAAGTCCCGGGCGAGCTGCTCGAAGCCGCGGACGAGCTGGGGTGGCCCCTGCTCGGCAACCTCGTGGCCAGCGTCGACCTTGCCGCCCGATGGCGCAAGGGTCGCGCCGCGGCCGTCGAGGCGAGCGCGCTGGCGGATCGCTGGCGCGCGCTGGGGCGGCCCGACATCGCGGCCGTGTTCGGGGCGCTACACCTGTGGCTCGACCCGGGCGCTCGCGACGTCGATGCCGTGCTCGACGCGGCCGTCCGCAGCGCGTTCCCCGGCATCGCGACGCAGGCAGCGGCGTTCGTCGCCCACGGAAGGCCAGGGCGCGCCGACGACATCCGATACCGCTTCGCGGCGCACCTCGCGGCGTTGCCCGCCATGGAGCCCACCCACCGCCGCGAGTTCCTGTCCCACGCCGAGATCGTGAGCGTGCTCGACGCCGACGCGCCGCTCGCCGACCTCGCGCAGTGGCCGCCGTCCCCGGCGGACTGAGGGCCCACGCCGGCGCGTCGACCCACGGCGCGCTTGCCCGTCGCCCGCACGCGCGGTACGGCTCCGTGCATCGGATTGAACTTGGTTCAACAAGCGCGGAGGTCCCGATGTCCGCTGTTGCGGTCGACGTCCCCGAGCCCGACATCACCGTGCGCCGCTACGTCCTCGACGCCGACGCGGCGCTGCCGCGGTGGTGGTTCTACGACAGCGCGCTGATCACGCACCTGGCCAACGGCATCAACCTGCTGTTCCCCAAGGGCGAGCGCTTCTTCATCCGCAGCGTGCGCCACTTTGCCGATCGGGTCGACGATCCGGGGCTGCGCGCGCGCATCCGTGCGTTCGCCGGCCAGGAGGCGCAGCACGGTCGTGCCCACGAGGCCGTCGAGGGGTTGCTCCGTGCCCAGGGCTTCGAGCTCGACAGCTTCCTGGACTGGTACGACACGGTGGCCTTCCGGTGGCTCGAGCCGGCGGTGCCGGCGGTGCTGCGGCTGAGCGTGACGGCGGCGCTGGAGCACTTCACCGCCACGCTCGCCACCGACGCGCTCACCGACGGTTTCCTCGACGCCGCGCCCGCCGATCTGCGCGACCTGCTGCGCTGGCACGCCTGCGAGGAGATCGAGCACAAGTCGGTGGCGTTCGACGTGCTCCAGGCCGTCGACGATCGCTACGTCGTCCGCATCGTGGGGCTGGTCGTGGGCGGCGTGCTGCTGGTGTTCTTCTGGCGTCGGGCCACGGGTCACCTGCTCGCCCAGGAGCCGGGGGTCGACCGGGACCAGCTGCGCCGGGAGCGCGCCGAGGCCAACGCGCGCGGGCAGCGGCGGCGGTTCCTCCGGGAGGCTGTGCTGTCCTACCTCACGCCGGGCTTCCACCCCGACCAGGTCGACAACCGCCCGCTGGCGGCCGCCTGGCTCGCCGCCCACGCGCACCGGTTCGGGCGGGTGGAGGCCGCACATGGCCGCTGACCGCTTCCTGGTGATCGGCGCCGGGCCCGTCGGGCTCGCGGTGGCCAAGGCGCTCGGCGAGGCCGGCATCCCCTACGTGCAGGCCGAGGCCACCGATCACGTCGGCGGCAACTGGGCCCACGGGGTCTACGACACCGCGCACATCATCAGCTCCCGCCGCACCACCGAGTACGCCGACTGGCCGATGCCCGCGGACTACCCCGACTTCCCGAGCGCGGCGCAGATGCACGCCTACTACGAGGCCTACGCCGACGCCCACGGGCTGCGGGCCCACCTGCGCTTCGAGCTGCCGGTGGTCGCGGTCTCGCCGCGCGCCGACCAGCGCTACGACGTCACGTTCGGCGATGGCACCACCGAGGTGTTCAAGGGCGTGATGGTGTGCAACGGCCACCACTGGGCCCGGCGCTTCCCCGCGTGGGCGGAGGGCTTCACCGGCACGCTGCTGCACTCCAAGGACTACAAGCGTCCCGCGGAGCTCGCCGGACGGCGCGTGCTCGTGATCGGGGGGGGCAACTCGGGCTGCGACATCGTCAGCGAGGCCGCCCGGGTGGGGGCGTGCGCCGACTGGAGCCTGCGCCGCGGCTACTGGTTCCTCCCCAAGACCCTGTTCGGCACGCCGACCGTGGAGCTGGTCAAGCCCTGGATGCCGATCGCGCTGCAGCGTCGCATCCTGGAGGGCCTGATCCGGGTGACGGTGGGGCGCTACGAGGACTACGGCCTGCCGGCGCCGGATCACCGCATCTTCGAGGCCCACCCCACCGTGTCCACCGAGGTGTTCCACTACCTCAAGCACGGCCGGATCACGCCCCGACCCGACGTCGACCACGTCGACGGGCAGGAGGTCCACTTCGTCGACGGCAGCCACGCCACGTACGACGTGGTGGTGTGTGCGACGGGCTTCGACCTCGCCTTCCCGTTCCTGCCCCCGGGCACGGTGCCGGTCGACGACAAGGTGGCCGGCGTCATCGCCGGCATGCTGCTGCCCGAGCACCGTCACCTGTACGTGCTGGGCACCAGCCAGCCCCGCTACGGCCTCGGTCCGCTGGTCACGCCGATGGCCGAGGTGCTGGCGCGCTGGGTGCGGCTGCAGGACCGCATCGCGCCCACGCTGGGGTCGGTGCTGGTGGCGCTCGGCCAGCGTCCGCCGACCACCCACCTCGTCGACCCCCACGCAGCGCTCCAGCAGCTTGCGCGGGCCCGTCGGCTGGAGCCGCTGATCCGCTGGAAGGCGCGACGCATGGCCCCGGTGGCCCCTCGCCCGGATCCGGTCGCGACCCCCTGACGGCGCGGTTCCCGTTCCCGCCCGCTTGCGTCTACACTCCGCCCGTCCCTGGAGGTGGTGGTGGTGGGCACGATCGGTGCGCTCGTCGTGGCGTGGTGGACAGGTGTGGCCGTGGCCCAGGACGACACGCCGAGCACGGCGTGGACGCTCCCGAGCTTCGACATCGCCTTCCCGACGGGCTTTCGGTGGATGGTGGCCCCCGACCACGACGCCCCGGTGGTGGGCCTCGCGATGGCAGTCGACGTAGGCAGCGCAGGAGAGGACGAAGGGAGGTTCGGCCTCGCGCACCTGGTGGAGCACCTCTGGTTCCGCTCCCATGCCGAGGGGCGCCCCCCGACGTGGGACCTGCTCCAGGCGCTCGGCTGCGAGGTCAACGCGCTCACGTCGCGCGACGTGACCCGGTACCAGACGGCGTGTCCGGCGAACGTGCTGCCGTGGGTGATGCAGCTCGAGGGGCGCCGGCTGTCCGACCCGCTGGCGGGCGTCTCGGAGGAGGACTTCGCGCACGAGCTGCGCGTGGTGATCGCCGAGCGCGCGCTCTACGGCAGCGCTGCGGATCTGCAGGACCGGATCCTCACCGGCATCCACGGGGTGGGGCACCCCTACGGTCACCTCCCCGCGGGCACGCTGCACGACCTGGAGGCGCTGACGCTGGACGACGCCAAGGCGTTCGTGGCGGCGCACTACCGTCCCCAGGACGCCTCGTTCGTGGTGACCGGCGACGTCGACGGCACGTCGCTGTCGCGCCTGCTGTTCCGCGTGTTCGCGCCGACGACGTTCCACCCGGACCTGCAGGCCGGCGCTGCCCGCGAGCGCGAGGGGCCCGAGGCGCTCCGGGTGCCCGGTGGGACCACCTGGTACTGGCCCGACGATCCCGCGCGACCGGGCACGATGCTGCAGGCCGTCCCCCCGGTGGTGCGGCAGGTGCTGCCGTTCGAGGAGAGCCCGCCGCAGGACGAGCCGATCGTGCTGGATGCGGACGTGGAACACCCGTCGGTGCGCCTGGTGTGGACGCTGCCGCCGTTCGATCCGGACGCGGCACGCTTCGATGGTGCGGTGCTCGCGTTCGAGGCCGAGGACCTGCTCCGCAAGGCGGGGGAGCTCCACAGGATCGCGTGGGTCAGCTGTGACGTCGAGGCCTTGCGTCGCGAGGCGCTGCTCACCTGTCGCATGGCGACGGCGGGGGGTGTGCCGGGGGACGCGGCGCTGGAGGCGCTCCGTCGGGCGCCGGCGATCGACCACGGCACAAGCGGTCTACACTGGTCGACGCACTGGGCCATGCAGTTCCTGCTCCTGTCGCTGGAGGGGGTCGCCGAGCCCGTGGGTGGGCGCCTCGAGGCGCTGCTCGACCACACCCACGCCGGGGTCACGCTGGGGATCGCGGCGGCCACCGAGCGGCGTCTGCGGGAGCGCGACCCGACCGCCGCGCGGGCCTACCTGCGCGAGCAGGCCACCTACACGCGCAGCTACGTGGTGCGCCTCGAGCCCGTCGACGTCGCGGTCGACGCCGAGACCGGGCGGAGCGCTGGCGAGGATCCGGGCCTGTCGGGGGCGGACGTCGCGCTGGCGTCGGAGCTGCCGGCGGGGTTCGATGCCACTCAGCACGGCGGGACGAGACTGCAGGTCGCGAGCCGGGTCCTGCCGAACGGCGTGCGCGTCGTGGCCGTGTCCACGGGGACGTACCCGGTGGTGGACGTCGCCGTGTACAGCGACCTCGGACCCGACGCGCTGGACGCGGGGGTCGTGGAGATCGCGGCGTCGATGGCCGCGCCCGTGCAGCGGTCGCCGCGGTCGCTGCTGCCTTACAGCCGCGTCGGCCTGCAGGACGGCGGGGCGGCGTGGTGGGTGCGCAGCGATGCCGGGTCGGCCGACGTGGCGATCGCCACGGTGCGCCAGATGCTGCAGGACGTGCCCAAGGCGGCCCCCCACGTCGCCGCGTGGGTGCAGCAGCAGCGTGCACGACGGCGACGGACGCCGTCGATCGGCACCCAGGCCACCCGCCTGGTTGCGAGCGCGTTGCCCTCCTGGCCTGCACGCCTGAGCGAGCTCCCCGATGCGCGCCTGGCCGAGCTGGCCCAGCTCAAGCCCGCCGAGCTCGTCGACGTGGCTCACACCGTCTGGGACCCGCACCACACCGTGGTGGTGGTGGCGGGTCGGCTGAACCCGGAGGCTACGGTGATGCGGGTGGCTGACGCCTTCGCCTCCTGGCACCCCAAGGCGCGTCCGCTGGCACCGAAGGCGCCGGTCACGGCGCAGGCAGCGCCGATCCTCGTCGGGGTGGACACGGGCCCCGGCGCGCTGGCGTCGGTCACGACGACCTGTGTGTCGCCGGCCACGGGTGCGGACGGGGCCGTCGCGGTGGAGCTGGTCGACGGCCTGCTGGACCGGGCCCAGTTCCGCGCCCTGCGCGCCGAGGCCGGGCTCGCGTACGCGCCCCGGGCGTGGTCGGAGCGTCGCGGCGACGTGGCGCGGTACACGCTCCAGGCGGTCGTGCCGGCCGATGAAGTGGGGACGGCGCTGACGTTCCAGCGCGCGCTGCTGCAGCAGGTGGCCGAGCGGGGGTTCCTGCCCGAGGACGTGCTGGATGCCCGCCGGGTGTGGCTGCTGTCGTCCCCGCTGCGGCGGTCGGCGCCCGCGCGCCTTCGGGGGGATCTGGCCGGTCCGTTGCTCGACGGCGTCGACGTGGAGGCGTGGCGCGCCGGCGACCCGCTCGTCGCGGACATCGACGCCGAGCGCCTGCGCGCGCTGATGGCGGGGTGTGCCACCGAGATGGCCGCGCAGGTGTGGGGCGACCTCGACGTGGTGGCCGCGCCGGCCCAGGCCGCATTCCCCGGGCGCTACGTGGCGCCGCGCGAACCCGACGACGACAGGCGATCCGGGACGAAGGGCGGCGGATCGGGGGATTGACTGGGGTCGGGTGGTTCACTCACTGTGCGCGAACTCCTTTGGGGGTCTGATGCGGCTGTGGCTGTGGGTGCTGGCAGTGGTGTGCAGTGGGGTGTCGTTCGCCGGAGAGGCGGCGCCGGCGAAGACGCCGTCCGAGACCTACCTGGCGTCGTTCCTGCGGCCGCGGGAGCTCGTCGAGCTGCCCACGATCCGGCGCGACGCCGGACTGTTCGCGCAGAAGACCTGGGTGGTGCCGGTTCAGGGGCTCCAGGGGGAGCGCATCCCGTGGCCGGCGTTCTACGAGATGACCGGCCGCAGGGACCTCGCGTCCAGGTTCCGGGCTCGTCGGACCGGTCTGTGGGCGACCTTCGGTGTGGGCGTGGGCCTGCTGGCCGGCGGCGCGCTCGACGCGGCGGTCGGCGGGACCGTGGGCACGCCGACGGGGTGCTACACGATCAGTGACATCACCGCACGTCTCGCCTGCCTCGCGACCGACGACGGGTCCAGCTCGGTGGGCGCGGTTCGTACCCCGTACGAGGGGTACGTCATGCTCGGTGTGGGCGCGGTGCTCACGGTCGTGGCCGTCGCGGTCCCGCTGCACAAGCTCCGGGCGCACGAGGTGCGCGCGCTCATGCTCGACTACGACCGGCGGCTGCGCGGCGAGCTCGGCGTCGACCCGGAGGACCTCGGGGCCTCGACGGGGGGCACACCGGCGTACTTCACCTTCGCGCCGTGGGTGGGCCCGACGCCCGGCGCGGCGGTCGGCGTGACCTGGTAGCGCGGACGCGCGGCGTCAGCGGCCCAGCGCCGCGTCCATCCATGCCAGCACGGGGGACGCGGACTGGAAGGCCCGCACGACGTGATCGACCACCGCTGGGCTGCCCAGGTCGGCGCCCAGCGAGAGCGGCAGCACCACGTGGAAGCCCTTGCGGCGAAGCAGGTCGGCCCGCGGGTGGTCGACCGGGAACGGCTTGGGGGGACGGGCGAGCTGCTCGCCGCCGACCGTCCATCCGCCGGCCTCCAGCGCCCCCACGAGGTGGCCCAGGCGTTCGCCCTCCGGGCTCGCGACGGCGTCGCGCCAGGCCTGGAGCTCGGGCTTGTCGAACATCCAGCGGCCGCCGCCCACACGCAGCGACCGATCCGCTTCGAGGCCCACGTAGTAGGCCGAGCCCGCCTTTCGGGCCGCACCCGTCCAGAACAGGAACGCGAGGTGGGTCTTGTAGGGCGTCTTGTCGGCGCTGAACCGCGTGTCGCGCTGGATGCGCCAGATCGAGCCGTTCACCTTGGCCTCGGCCTGACCGGGTGGATCGAGGCGGGCGACCTGGGGCGCGAGCGCGTCGACGAAGGCGATGGCGGGCTGGAGCCAGCAGGCCTCGTAGCGATCCTTGTGGGCGTTGAACCAGTCGCGATCGTTGTGGTCGGCCAGATCGTCGAGGTAGTCGAACGTCGCGTCGCCGAAGCCGGGAAAGGGCGCCATCGGGCCTCCAGGGTGACGGCAGCCTACGCGATGGCGGGCTGGCGTCCCAGGAAGCCGCGGGCCGTTGCTGCCACCTGCTGTCAGCAGGCCGATCAGCGCTCCCGCGAGAGCATGCCCACCTTCCACGCGTTGTAGCCGTGGTTGTGCAGGTGCACGCCGAGCGGTGCGCCGGTCGGCAGGTCGTCCGGGAGCACGACGTCGACGTCGTAGGCCGCAGCGGCGCCGGGGATGTCGACGGTGCGCTCCCACACGACGCGGTCGCCCACCAGCAGGGCCACGTGCCCCTGCGCGGGCGACGCGGCGTCGAGGTCGGCGTGCCACACGGCCCCCACGAGGCGATCGCCGGGCTGCAGGTCGGCGACGTCGGCCTGCACCACGTACAGGTAGGGGCACGCGCCGGTCTGCACCTCCAGCGCGCCGTCCTCCTCGCCCCACGTCGACGTCGGACACCAGTCGACGGGGGGACGGTGGCTGGCGAGGGGATCGTCGTCGCGATCGACCGGGACCCACGCAGCCGGGTCGATCACGTCGACGACGTCGGGCTCGACGGGCCCGCAGGCCGTCAGCCCCACCGCCAGCGCCAGCCACCGCGGGGTCATCAGGGTGCCGTCACGTACAAGACGCCCAGGCACATCTCGTCGGTGGTGCCTTCGCCCCATTCCACGTCCTTGGTGGGCAGGGCCTGGCCGTCGACGATCGGCTGGTTCTCGGCGGAGTTGTCCCACGTGCAGCGCATGTGGATCGTGTCGTCCGGACCCACGGTGACCGGCTCGGTGAGCTGGTAGCCGCCCTGCCAGCCGAAGTCCCAGTCGGGGATGTCGAGCAGGCAGGTGTTCGAGCCGTCGCCGTGCTGGATGTCGATGAACCCGCTGGTGCCGAGCTGGTGCATGTGGTGGCCGACGTTGTGCACGAGGAACGTGGCGTCCTCGGGCAGGCCGAGGCTGCGCCGCGCCGCGCTGATCATCAGGTCGCCCGGGCCCGAGCTCGTCTCGTGCATCACGTAGGACTCGCCTGCGGGGATGGTCATCGCGCCGCCGAGGAGCTCCAGCCCGGTGATCCAGCCCGGGTTGGTGAACGGCAGCACCCACGCGGGGCTCTCGACCGTGTCGGCGACCATCACCTCGATGCTGGACTGGTCGGCGACGGGGCTCGCCGACAGCGTGTTGTAGTGGAACTGGGCGATCAGGATGTCGCCGGGCTCCATCTTCAGGCCGGTGCCCTCCGGGAAGGGGACGGCTGCGGCGCCGGGCACCCACGACCCCACCCAGCGCATGCCGCCGGCGAGCGAGCCGCCGTCGCTGGACAGGCCCCCGTTCTGCAGGAGGTCGGTGATGCGGTCCATGTCGATCGTGCCGGCCGACGACGTGCCCTGGGGCCCCCCGAAGCAGGTGTAGCCGGGACCGGGGTCGGCGGCGTCGGCGGCGGCGTAGGACGCGGCCTGCGCGGCGCTGGCGGCGAACAGGATCGTGTGGTGCACCATCTGGCGCTGGTCGGGCTCCACGCGCACGCCGGTGATGTAGGCGGTGTGGTCCATCGGCCAGGGGATGATCTGGCAGCGGTAGTCGTCGGGCTCGATGGTGGGCGTGTAGGCCTCGGGCAGCTTGAGCGTCAGGTCGGCGACGAACGGGTCGTCGACGGCGACGGCTGCGGGCCCGTCGTCGGTGGGCGTGCCCTCGGCGAGGCCGTCGTCGAGCCACGACAGCAGCAGCGCCTTGTCGTCGTCGGACAGGTCGTAGTCGTTGGTGTAGGTGTTGCAGTCGTGGGTGGGCATCCACGGCGGCATCGTGCCGTTGGCGATCGCGGCGCGCACCGGGGCGGCGAACTGCTTGACCTCCTCGTAGGTGGTCAGCGGGAACGGCGCGATGTCACCGGACTGGTGGCAGGTGGCGCACTTGCTGTCCAGGACCGCCTTGGCGTCCTGGTGGTAGGTCACGGTGGTCGGGGCCGCGCCCTCGCAGGCGACGAGCGCCAGCAGGGTCAGGGGCAGCAGGGGACGGACGGACATGCAGGCCTCCAGGGAGCTGCGTCCATCCTGACCCCGGGGTGTGGAGCACCTGTGGAGGTGCCCGCGGTGACCACGGATCCGGGGACGGTCACCGGCGGGCGGCGAGGGCCCGGTGGTCGGCGAGCGTGCACCGGTCCTGGATCACGCGCAGGCCCGCGGCCCTGAGCCGCTCGGCGACGGCGTCGTGGCGGATGCCCAGCTGGAACCACACGGCCTGCGGCGGTGGATCGAGCGCCAGCAGCTCGGCCTCGTGGCCGGGGAGCTGGTCGGGTCGGCGGAAGACGTCGACGAGATCGATCGGCCCTGGAACGTCGGCGAGCGTGGCGCGGAACGGCTCGCCCCACGCGGTCTCGCCCACGAGCGTCGGGTTGACCGGCAGGATGCGGTAGCCCTGCGCGTGCAGGTAGTCGGGCACGTAGCAGGCGGGTCGGAAGCCCTGCACGTGGGCGCCGAGCACGGCGATGGTGCGCACGCTGGCGAACAGGTCGGCGACGTCGGACAGCGCGGTGGGATCGGGCATGGAGACCTCCGGGGACGCCGGACGGCGCGCTCAGGGCGTGTCGAGGACGAGGGTGACGGGGCCGTCGTTGACCAGCGCGACGTCCATGTGGGCGCCGAACACGCCACGGCCGACGGGGACGCCCATCGCCTCCAGCGCCTCGCAGAACCGCACGTAGAGGGGCTCGGCCACCTCGGGCGGCGCCGCGCCCACGAAGCTCGGACGGCGGCCCTTGCGGCAGTCGCCGTACAGCGTGAACTGGGACACGACGAGCACGCCACCGCCGGTGTCGGCGACGGATCGGTCCATGCGGCCGGCGTCGTCGGGGAAGATGCGGAGCTGGGCCACCTTGGGGGCGAGCCAGGCGATCTGGTCGGGACCGTCACCGGGGGCGACGCCGAGGAGCACGAGCAGGCCCCCGTCGATGGCGCCGGTGACGACGCCGTCGACCGTGACGCTCGCCTGCCGGACCCGTTGGATCACCGCGCGCATGCACCCTCCGTGGACGGGCGGTAGCGCGGACGCGGGGCCGTGTCAGGGGGCGAGCGCGTGGACCAGCGCGGTGCGGACGGCGTGGGGATCGGCGCGTCGGTCGAGCCGGCCCATCACCTGGCCCAGGAACCACCCGAGCAGGCGCGTGTCGCCCGCGCGGTAGCGGTCGACCTCGACGGGGTGGGCGGCGACCACGGCGGCGACGGTGTCGGCGAGGACCTGCGGCGCGACGTCGGGGGGGCGCGCGGGCTCGGGCATGTCGGCGGGCATGAGGCCCGCGAGCACGGGGTCGGCGGTCGCGGGGGTGAGGGCGCCCGCGGCGACGGCGGCCACCACGCGGGCGAGCCGGCGGCGTCCGGCGACCTCGGGTCGCGCGGCGAGGGTGCGCAGCCACGGTCCGAGCGGGCGGTGCAGGCCATGTGCGGCCCGCGTGAGCGCGAGGCCGTCGACGACGACGTCGGGCAGGTCCGGCTCGGGCAGGATCCGGTAGGCGGTCTCGTCCTTGGCGCGCAGGCGATGGCTGGCGCGACCGTCCCAGGCGCGGGTGTGGGGATCCACGGCGCGACCCGCCGCCCGTTCGGCCCGCTGGCGGTCGACCTCGGCACGGACGGCGTCGGCGGCGTGGCGGAACGAGCCCACGTTCTTGACCTCGACCTTCGGGCCGGGCGTGCCGTCGTCGGCGGCGAGGCTGACGTTGACGTCGGCGCGCAGGTGGCCGTGGTGCAGGTGTCCGGCGGTGACCCCGGCCGCGACGAGCGTGGCGTGCAGGGCCCGCAGGCAGGCCTCCACGGCGTCCCCGTCGTGCAGGCACGGCGGCGTGGTCACCTCGAGCAGCGGCACGCCGGCGCGGTTGTCGTCGAGGTGGAGCGCGCCGTCGCGCACGTCGAACCGCCCGGCGTCCTCCTCGACGTGCAGCGTGGCGACGGGCCAGCACCCATCGGCGTGCAGGTCGTGGATCCGACCGCCGGTCGCCAGCGGTGTGCCCTGCTGGGTGATCTGGAAGCCCTTGGGCAGATCCGGCCAGCGGTAGTGCTTGCGGTGCCACGCCAACGTGTCGGACGGCGTCGCCTCCAGGGCGAGAGCGGCGCGCAGGGCCAGGCGGAGCGCCGCCGGATCGGGCACCGGCAGCGCGCCGGGCGCGCCGCGACACACCGGGCAGGTGGTGGCGTTCGGCGCCGCCTCGTCGTCCACCGCGCACCGGCAGAACAGCTTGCGACCGGTGGCCAGGCGGACGTGGACCTCCAGGCCGATCACCGGTCGGGGCGGCTCCGGGGGCATCGGCGGGGCCTCCTGCGCGGGGTGCGCAACAGGTTACGTCGGGCCGCCCTCCCCCACCAGGAGCGACCGATGTCCGTCCACCTCGCCAAGGGCGTCCGCGACTACCTCCCCGAGCAGATGCGCGGGCGGCACGCGGTGATGGCCACGGTGCGCGCGGTGTTCGATCGGTTCGGCTTCGAGCCCCTCGACACGCCGGCGTTCGAGCGCCTCGACACGCTCACGGGCAAGTACGGCGACGAGGGCGACAAGCTCATGTTCCGCATCCTGCAGCGCGGTGAGGGCGGCGAGGCGGGGCTGGCGGACCAGGCCCTGCGCTACGACCTCACCGTGCCGCTGGCGCGCTTCGTGGCCATGCACCCCGAGCTGCGGCTGCCGTTCAAGCGCTGGCAGATGGCGCCCGTGTGGCGTGCCGAGCGCGCGCAGCGGGGTCGCTTCCGCGAGTTCTACCAGTGCGACGCCGACATCGTGGGCACCACGTCGCCGATGGCCGACGCGGAGTGCCTCGCGGTCGCCTCCACCGCGATCACCGAGCTCGGCTTCCCCGACCACGTGGTGCGGCTCAACGATCGCCGGATCCTGCGCGCGATGGCGCGGGCCGTCGGCGCCCACGACCACGAGCTGCCGCTGCTCATCGCGGTCGACAAGCTCGACAAGATCGGCCGCGACGGCGTGTCCGCCGAGGTGCGCCGGCTCGGGCTCGACGACGACGCCATCGCCCGCCTGTGGCAGATCCTCGACGTGCCGCGCGGTCACGCCGACACGCTCGACGCGCTCGCCGTCCACCTCGACGACGAGGGCCGGGCCGGCGTCGACACGCTGCGCGAGGTGCTGCGGATCGCGTTCGCCCTGGGCGTGGCGCCCGAGCGGCTCCAGGTCGACCCCACCCTGGCGCGCGGCCTCGACTACTACACCGGCCCCGTGTTCGAGACGGTGCTCCCCGGGCGCAACATGGGCTCGGTGAGCGGCGGGGGCCGCTACGACGGGCTCGTCGGCATGTTCTGCGGCCGACAGATCCCGTGCGTGGGCGTGTCGATCGGCATCGAGCGCCTCCTCGTGCTGCTCGAGGAGGAGGGGCGCCTGGAGGTCGCGAGCACGGCCGCCGACGTGCTGGTCACGGTGCACGACGACGACCACCGCGACGCCGCCCTGGCCGCGGTCGCCGCGCTCCGTGCAGCCGGCGTGCGCGCCGAGGTCTTCCTCGACGACAAGAAGCTCAAGGCCCAGCTCAAGTATGCGAACGCCCGGGGCTACCGCTGGGTCGCGTTCGTGGGGCCGGAGGAGGCCGCTGCCGGCCAGGTCACGCTGAAGGACTTCGCCGCGGGGAAGCAAGTGACGGTGCCCTTGCACGAGGCTGCATCGGTGATCGGAATGGAGTAACATCGCGGTGCGTGCAGCCTCGCTGTCCGCATCCCGTCGACGTCGCGTCCCTCGCGGCGTCTCCAGGCTCCCCCTCCCTCTCTTCCCCGAAGCCTCCCGTGGCCCGCTCGCTCACCGTCCAACACGAAGAGAACGTGTCCACCAGCCCGCTGTTCACCGGCTTCCTGCTGTTCGCGGTGGCGTGGCTGCTGATCGGCGGCGTGATCGCGGCCCAGCTCGACGCGCCGGCGGACGGCGTCGAGGTGACGGCGGAGTAGCGGGGCGACGCTGCCGCGATCTTCGCCTTCCTTCCGACGCCGGAACGGACTAGAACGGCGCCGGGACGAGGGTTGACGCGGGGGTACCGTGCTGCTGCAGACGCTCGACGACGGCATCGGGATCCATCGCATCGTCACCGACGACGACGCGGCGGCGTTCCGCACCCCGTTCGTCGCCGCCTACCGCCGGATCTTCGCGGATCCGCCGTACGAGGAGTCGTTCACCGAGGCCGAGGCGACGGCGGTCTACGACCGGCTCACGTCCACGTCCCAGGCGATCAACCTCATCGCGGTGCTCGACGGCAGCGTGATCGGCTTCGGCTGTGCGGTGCCGCTCACCGCCGACGGCGTGGTCGCGCGCGAGCTCCACGGCCTCGTGCCGGTGCGCCACACGATCTACCTGGTGGAGCTCGGCGTGGATCCGCCGTGGCGCGGGCGCCAGCTCGCCAAGGTGCTGATCCGCACGCGCATCAAGCTCATCGACAAGGAGCGCTACTCCCACGTGGTGCTCCGCGTGCCCGCCGGCCGCGCGAAGACGTTCGACCTGTACCGGTCGCTCGGCTTCACCGACATGGGCGTGTCGATGCAGGTGAGCATGCGCCGCACCGACGGCACCGTGCGCACCGACGAGCGCGTGTTCATGTCGCGCGTGCTGTCGCAGGTGCAGATCGAAGAGGGCTGACGGGGCGTCGTGGCCCGCGCGTTCCGTGCGCTACGCTGACGGTCCACCGACCCCGGGAGGTCCGTCATGTCCCAGCGCCTGCTGGTCACGCTGCTCGTCGTCCAGTCCGCGATCCTGCTGCTGCTCGTCGCCGAGCGCTTCGTGCCGGTGGCCCACGCGCAGGAGGGGATGGCCTGCACGATCACCAACTGGCCCGACGCGCTCACGGGGAAGGGCTTCGACGCCGTGCGCGTCAAGGTCGAGGAGGTCCGCACGCCGGTGCCGATCGCGGTCAAGGACTGGGACACGTCCGACCGCGTCCACGTGCAGGTCGACGACTGGAACACCTCGGACCGCGTCGAGGTGCGGATGAACAACTGACGGCTACAGGCGCGGGGGAGGCACCCACCCCGCGACGCCGTCGTCCTGCAGCGCCTGGGCCACGGCGATCGTGACGTGGTCGTGGCCGGGCGCCCCCACGATCTGCACGCCCAGCGGCACGCCGCGGCTGTCGAGGCCGAGGGGCACCTGGGTGACGGGCAGGCCGAGGGCGTTGAACACGGCGGTGTAGACGAAGCGCAGCGGCGTCAGCCACGGCCAGCGGTGGCGCGGCGCGGTGCGCGGGTAGGACGGGTAGAGCATCACGCCGCCGTCGAGCGCGTCGACGATCTCGGCGCGCAGCGCGCGGGCCTCGTCGCGGAAGGCCTCGGCACGGGCGGGGAAGGCGGAGCCGACGTCCTCCACGAGGCCGAGGATCGTGGCGGGCAGGGTGTGGTGACCGCCGAGCTCCGCCGGGTGGACGAGGTGGCGGACGAGGTGGCGACGGCGCGGACGGCGCATGAGCGTGCGGAACGCGCCCTTGCCCTCGGCGTCGCCCAGGGCGGTCGACCACAGGTCGAAGGAGTGGGCGAGACGGGCGAAGCGCTGCGGCTGCACCACCGCGCCGCGGGCGCCGAGGGCCGCCGCCACGCGCACCTGGGCGCCGCGGAGCTGGGCGTGGACGGGGCCGTTGCCGTTGTCGGGCACGTCGAGCACGGTCAGGCCGGCGAGGTCGACGTCGGCGGGGTCGCCGAGCGGCGCGGCGCTGCACACGGTGTCCTCGCCGTCGGGTCCGGCGAGCACGGTGAGCAGGGGCCAGAGGTCCTCGGCGCGTCGCGCCAGGGGTCCGGTCGCCAGCAGCCGCAGGCCGGCCTCGGTGTGGTTGATCGGGAACTGGCCCGAGTTGGGCACGACGCCCGACCCCGGCTTGTGGCCGAACACGCCGTTGAAGAACGCCGGCATCCGGATCGAGCCGCCGACGTCGGCCCCGAGGCCGAACGGCGAGGCGCCAGCGCCGATCACCGCGCCCTCCCCGCCCGAGCTCCCCCCGGCGATGCGGCGGGTGTCGTAGGGGTTGGACGTGCGGCCGTAGACGGGGTTGTCGGACTCCATCCACATGCAGAGCTCGGACAGGTTCGTGACGCCCATCACGAGGGCGCCGGCGTCGCGGAGGCGTCGCACGGTGACGGCGTCGGCGTCGGAGATGGTGCCGACGCGCGCGCGCAGCCCAGCGGTGTTCGGCATGCCGGTGACCGCGAACGACTCCTTGATGGTGCAGGGCACACCGTGGAACGGCCCCAGCGGTCGACCGTCGCGCACGGCGGCGTCGGCGGCATCGGCTTCGGCCAGGGCGGCGTCGAAGCGGTCGGCGACCACGGCGTGGATGCGCGGGTTGACGTAGCGGATGCGGTCGATGTGGACGCGCACCACCTCGCGTGAGGTGACCTCCCCGGCGGCGATGCGGCGCGCGAGCTCGGTGGCGGACAGGAGCAGCAGGGGATGCACGGCGTCAGGCTCCGAGGGCCCGCGCGCAGGCGACGCAGAAGGGTGTCTCGGGGCGCGCGGCGAGCCGCTTGTATCCGATCGGCTCCTCGCAGCGTCGGCAGTCGCCGTAGGTGTCGTCCGCGAGGCTCGCCAGGGCGCGCCGCACCTGCAGCAGGCGGGTCTCGGCGCGGCGTTGCTCGGCCTGGGCCATCTGCTGGGCCTGGAGGGCGTCGACGCGGCTCACCCGGCCCACGGCCGCCTGGTCGAGGTCCACGACGCTGGCGCGACCGTCGTCCTGCACATGGGCCTGCAGGGTCTGCTCCAGGGCCCGCAGCGTGTCGGCGAGGTCGTCGCGCTCGGCGTCGGTGAGGGGATCGGCGGTCACGGCGCGCCCGTCATCGGGAGGACCACGACACGTGCAGGGGCAGCGCCTTGCGGATGCCGTCGCCCTGGTAGGTGGCCGACAGGTCGGTGCCCGTGACCTGGCCCGCGATCGACAGCTCGCCGTCGGCGGTGCTCAGCGCCACGCGTCCGTCGGCGTCGATGGTGCCGCGGGTCTGGAAGGTGCGCTCGGTGGGCCCGAGGATGAAGGTGACGTCGGCGTCGACGCGCGCGCCGTCCTGCCGGGTGAAGCGCACGCGGACGGGCTTGCCGTCGGCGTCGCCGCGCCACAGGCCGCGGATGTCGGGCGACGTGGGGGGTGGCGGGGTCACCACGGGGGGTGCGTCGTCGACGGGCTCAGCGGAGCCGTCGGGGGTGGCGTCGACCACGGGTGCGACGGGTGCGTCGGGGACGGCGGGTGGGTCGTCGTCGGGGGTCCGGGCGGCGGCGACGGGGGTCGGGGCGGCGACGGAGGCGGGTGCGGGGGTCGGGCGGGGCGGGGTGGGCGCGGAGGGGGCGGGGGCGGGAACGGGATCGGAAGGGGGAGCGGGAACGGGAACGGGATCGGGAACGGGATCGGGAACGGGATCGGGAACGGGATCGGGAACGGGGGAGGGGGTGAGGAGGGCTGGGGGCGTCGGGGTGGGGGCGGGGAGGTCCGCGTCGTCGGCCACCTGCACGGGCGGCGGGCTGCCCGTCGAGCGTGCCTGCAGCGCGGTGAGGCCCGCGACCGTCACCAGCGCGAGCACCAGGGCCACCAGCGCGCCCCACGACAGGGTCCGACCGCTGACGGCGTCGGACTGCGTAGGCGGGGGCGTGGGGTAGGTGCCCGTGTCGATCGTGGTGAGGTGGAGGGGGCCGCCCAGCGTGGCGCCTTCCACCACGGCGAGCAGCGCCGGGTGCTCCGAGAGCAGGTCGTGGGCGAAGGCGCGCACCGTGGGCGTGCGGGTGGCGCGGTCGATCGACAGGGCGCGGGCCACGGCCACGTCGACGTAGGTCGGCACACCCGGCGCCAGCGTGGACAGCGGCGGCGGCGTGTCGAAGCGGAACAGGTCGTCCATCGCGGTGGAGAACGCGGACCGTCCCCCGACGAGCTCGTAGAAGATCGCGGCGATGGCGAACACGTCGGCGCGGGCGTCGACGTCGGCGGCGTCGGAGGCCTGCTCGGGGGCGAGGTAGCCGGGGGTGCCCATCACCGACCCGCTGCGGGTGACGGCGACGTCGGTGGCGCCCTCCAGCACCTTGGCGATGCCGAAGTCGGTGACCTTGGGCAGGAGCCCGCTGGAGGTGCGGGCGAGCAGCACGTTGGCGGGCTTGAGGTCGCGGTGGAGCACGCCGGCGTCGTGGGCGGTGGCGACGGCGGCGCACACGCTGGCGATGAGGTCGAGCGCACCCTCGAGCGCCATCGGGCCGTGGGTGTGGAGCCAGCCGTCGAGCGCCTGGCCGTCGACGTACTCCATGAGCAGGCCGACGTAGCCCTCGTGGCGCACGATGTCGGTGACCGGCACGATGTGGGGGTGACGCAGCTGGGCCTGGATGCGCCCCTCGAGCACCAGGCGCTCGGCGAGCTTCGGTCGGCGCACGACGAGCATCTTCAGCGCCTGGACGCTGCCGAGCTCGCGGTGGCGCACCTGCCACACCTGCGACATGCCGCCTTCGCCGACGAGGCGCTCCAGCAC
The DNA here is from genome assembly GCA_020632915.1 of Alphaproteobacteria bacterium. Taxonomy (GTDB): domain Bacteria; phylum Myxococcota_A; class UBA796; order UBA796; genus JACKEO01. The sequence continues at coordinate 202,554 of JACKEP010000008.1, forward strand.
CCACCGATCTGCGATGAGGTCGCCAGTGCTCAGCACGACCTAGGGCTCCCGTCGGCGGAAGACGTCACGGAACGCGACGCCCGCGGCCACCTTGAACACGTTCTGCGGGTTGTTCACCGCGTAGATCGTGTGGAAGGCCGCCAGACTGACGGAGACGTTGCGACCGTTGCGCACGATGAGCTTGAGGCCACCCTCCAACGCGAAGATGCGCAGGGCGGTGAGGCGGTCGACGTCGGCCAGATCGGTGCCCGAGAAGTCGACGCCGAGGGGTCGCGACAGCAGGCTGAAGGCGGGGCCGAACGAGACCTTGTCGCCCGGCGTGTACAGGTTCTCCAGCGTGGCCGTGATCTCGAACCCGGGCGCCCAGCGGCCGGTGCCGGCGACGTCGGTGGTCATCGGGAACCGGAACCGGAAGCTGCCGTCGGCGTAGAGCGACCAGTAGCCCGACGGCAGTGAGCCGATGCGCCCGAGCGACAGCCGCGGCTCGACGTCGAAGGTGCCCTCGCCCAGCGACGTGATCCGCTCGCGGTGGGCGCCCGTGGCCTGACCGAAGCGCAGGTCGAGGCCCAGCGCGACCGACAGGGGCTTGCCCAGCACCTCGTCGACCGCCAGGTACTTCATCCGCGCCGCGACGATGCCGAGGCCCTGGGTGGTGGCGCAGGCGTCCTGGCCGAGCAGGTCGCACACGGCCCCTTGCCGGTGGGCGAAGGTGTAGACGTAGGGGAGCTCGAACTCCACCTCGAAGGCGCGGCCCAGGCCGAAGCCACCGATCAGCTTGGCACCGAACGTCGACACGCCCTGGTCGACGTCGATGACGTCCTCGGTATACGCGCCGGAGTCCACGGCGAGCTTCGAGAAGCGCTGCGCATCGAGCCCGACGTAGATCTGCTGGTCACCCTTGCCCAGCACCCAGGGGCCCGAGCCCGCGTGCGCTTCGCCGCCGACGAGCAGGGTCAGCATCCAGAACGTACGCATGCAACCCCGCCCTCCCGTGCCCGTTCCTACCTTCACTCAGATGGGGCACGATCGGGGCACCACAGACGAAGATTGATGGCCTGGAGTCCTCGATGACGTTCTCGATCGCCGTTCACGGCGGGGCTGGTCTCATCCGGCGGCACAGCCTGGGTGCGGAGCGCGAAGCGGCGTGCCGGCAGGTGCTGCGCGGCGCGATCGACGCCGGCACCGAGGTGCTGGCGCGCGGTGGTGATGCCCTGGAGGCGGCGATCGCGGCCGTCGTGCTGCTGGAGGACTCGCCACTGTTCAACGCCGGTCGCGGCGGTGTGTTCGCGGCGGACGGCACGGTCCAGCTCGACGCCGCCGTGATGCACGGCAAGGATCGCTCGGCGGGCGGGGTGTGCGCGGTGCGTGGCATTCGCAACCCGATCCTGGGGGCCGAGGTGGTGCGGAGCCAGTCGCCCGCGGTGCTGCTGGCGGGCGTGGAGGCCGAGCGCTTCCTCACGGCCCACGGGATCCGCACCGAGCCCCCCGACTACTTCCACGTGCAGGAGCGGTGGGACCACTTCCTCAAGGCGCGCGCGGCCGGGCGCGCCGTGCTCGATCACGACCTCGACGACGACGAGGAGCCGAAGGGCACGGTCGGCTGCGTGGCGCGGGACGTCCACGGCCACGTCGCGGCGGCCACCTCCACCGGTGGGCTGGCGAACAAGCTGTCGGGTCGGGTCGGAGACTCCCCCGTGCCCGGCGCGGGCACCTTCGCGTGGGACGCGACCTGCGCGGTGTCGGCCACGGGTGTCGGCGAGGCGGTGCTGCGCAGCTCGGCCGCAGCACGCGTGTCGGCGCTGATGGAGCTGGCGGGGTTGGACCTCGATCAGGCCACGCGACGCGTGGTCTTCGACGAGCTCCCCGCGCTCGGTGGCGTCGGCGGTCTGATCGCCGTCGATGGCGGGGGTCGAATCGTCGCGCCTTTTGACTCTGCGGGGATGTACCGTGCGATTCGCGATACCGATGGAAATGTGGAAATCGCGATCTGGTAGGTAGGACCGAAAAAATCAACGAAATCGCGCAAGTCGGAGATCCGCGTTCCGATTCCCCGTGCACCGCGGCGCTGCGGATCAGACCCAGGGGCATGTGGAAGATCCGAAGCGCGCTCCAGACCGGACCAAATCACTTTCGATTCATATCGATAGTGATTCAATCAGATTCGATACGAACCTGACGGGCCGGCTGCGAGAAATCTGCGATAAAGAGCGTTGAAGCGTCACTGAGAGACTTTGGCACGCCCGGTGCTTTGTGGGGTGAGCCGCATCTCTCGGAGGCTGCTGATGACCACCCGCACCGCGACCACGCCCCTGTCCGCTCGCCCGCTGGCCCAGGCCGCGCAGGCCACCTCGAGCAACCGCGCCGAGGAGGCCGTCCAGCTCCGGACGCCGACGCGGCTCCCCGACGTCCCCGTCGAGGCGCCCAACCGTGCCCCCGAAGCCCGCCCGTTCAGCCCTGCCGAGCGCGAGGCGCTGATCATCAACAGCTACGACCTGGTCAAGCAGATCGCCCGCAAGATCCGCAGCCGCCTCCCCCGCGGCGTCGATGTCGACGACCTCATCGGCTACGGCGTCGTCGGGCTCATCGAGGCGATCGACCGCTACGACGCCAGCCGCTCGGTGCCCTTCGAGGCCTTCGCCCGCCCCCGCATCCAGGGCGCCATCCTCGACGCGCTGCGCGCCATCGACTGGGTCCCCCGCAGCGTCCGCCGCAAGGCCGAGCTGCTCGACGCCGCCAACGAGGACCTCAAGGAGAACCTCGGCCGCCTGCCGAGCCGCGAGGAGCTCGCCCACGCCGTCGGCATCCCGGTCGACAAGCTCGACCGCATGGAGCGCGGCGCCCGCATCCGCTCGATCGCCTCCCTGGACGCCCCGCTGTCGGGCGAGGGCGACGCCACGCTCGGCTCGGTGATCGCCAACGACGACGACATGCTCGGGGACTGGGAGCGCATGGAGCTCACGGACGAGGTCGTCGACTCGATCGACCGCCTGCCCGAGCGCGAGCGCGTCGCCGTCCAGATGTACTACCTCGAGGAGCGCTCGCTCAAGGACATCGGGCTGCAGCTCGGCGTGTCCGAGTCGCGCGCCTGCCAGCTCCGGCGCCAGGGCGTCGAGCGCCTCCGCTTCAAGGTTCGTCACCACCTCGACTAGGACGTTCCGTCCCCAGCGGACGTCCAGTTCCCCAGCGACGGCCCTCGCGCAGCCTTGCCCCCCTAGGCGCGCCAGGGCCGTTGCCTCTTTCTCGGGCGCGGACGGCAGGCGCGGCGCCGACGCCCGGCGGCGGTCCGGAGAACGACGAACGCGGGACGACCTGCCCCGTCGGGCCGGCCGCCCCGCGCTACGGGACGTCGATCGCTGCGGCGATCAGAGCGTGCGGAGGTAGGCCTCGAGGTCGGCCAGGTCGTGGTCCGACAGGTCGGCGGTGTTGCCCATCGACCCGTCGCGGGACTGCTCGAGCACGTCGCGCAGCGTCTTGGCGCTGCCGTCGTGGAAGTAGGGCGCCGAGCCACCGATGCCGCGCAGCGTGGGCGTGTTCGTGGCGAAGTCGAAGGCGGCGACGGTCCAGTTGCGACCGTCGGTGTAGGCGGCGCCGGCGTGGCACGTGGCGCAGCCGACGGCCGGGCTGTGGAACAGGGCCGCGCCGCGCTCCACGGCGTCCATCGCCGCGTCGGTGTGGGGCTGCGGGCGCACGACCTCGGGGGTGTGGTCGACCCACAACGCCACGGCGGCGGCCTGCGAGGCGCTGACGCCCGTGCCGCCCATCCGGTCGGTGTTGGTGGCGTGCACCTCGTCGAGCACCGTGGCCACCTGGCCCGTCCAGGTGATCGGCAGCGTGTCGGACACGCGGCCCGCGAGGTTCATCGTCTGCTTGGGGAACTGCTCGAACTGCCACGTGAAGCCGTCGTTGCGGCCGTCGACGTGGCACGTCTCGCAGCTCACGCCCGAATCGGGGGCCGCCATGGTGGCATCGTCGGACGTGAAGAACAGGCGACGGCCCTCCTGCAGCGTGGCCGACAGGCTCGACGCCGGCTCGCTCCAGCGCGCCGTGACGACCTCGTCGATCGGCAGCGGCAGGAACCCGAGCTCGAACGTCTCCTGCAGCACCTGCGGCTGCAGCTCGGCGACGCCGCGCTCCAGGAAGTTGTAGACGAGCAGGCTGTTGTTGCCGACCGGCAGCAGGGCCGACGTGCCGACCGGCATCGAGAAGGCCACGCGGTCGCGCGTCTGGAACGTGCGCGCGAGCTCGGGCGTGTCGCCGCCCGACGTGCGCACGGCCATCATCGCGCCCTGGCCGGGGAAGCTCACCCACGCCAGGCCGGGATCGGCGGGGTCGGTGCTGAACGCGATGTCGGACGGGTAGCTGCGCACGAGCTTCGTGCTGACGAACACCGTCATCGAGCCGTCGGGGTTGGTGGCCGGGTCGGTGTTGGGGTCGATCGCCGGATCGATGACGCCGGGCGGGAACTCGGCCTGCGTGATGGCGCCGAGGGTGACCGCGAAGCCGAACAGGCCGTTGTCCTCCTCGCCGAGGTCGGCAATGCGCACGATCGCGGGCGTGAAGCGACCGGGCACGCCGGGCGACCGGGCCACCTCGCTCGGATCGAGCGACTCGCCGTAGGGCGTGGAGCGCCCGCCCTGCTGGCGGGTGTCGGACATCTGCGGGCACAGCACCTCGTCGCCGTCGGCGCCGCCACCGGGGGTGACGGTGCCGTTGGGTCCGGTGGTGAGGGTGCCGTCGACGTCCTGCGTCGGATCGTCCGCGGCGTCGGCGGGCATGCCCGTGTCCTGCGCCTCGCGATCGCGGATGAGCGGCTCGTCGGGGCTGTCGAACAGCATCGTGTCGGCGTAGAGCGTGGGCACCCACAGGTCGCCGTCGGGCGAGAAGGCGGGGCTGCCGCTGATGCGCATCGCCAGGGTGCGGTCGGGGCAGTCGGCGTGGGTGAACCGCGACTTGACCGGCAAGTCCGCCGTGCGGACGTCGCCCAGCACCACCTGGATCTCGGTGACCTTCGTGTCGCGCGCGGGCGCCACGAACAGGCGCTCGGGTCGATCCGAGCGCGCGGGGGCGGCCGCGAGCCACTTGGGCTCGCCGGGCACGGCCCAGCGGCCGACGACCTCGAGGGTCTCGGCGTCGAGGGCGATGACGGCGTCCTCCTGGGACAGGGCGACGTACAGGCGCTTGGCCTCGAACGAGACGACGACGTCGTAGGGCTCGGCGCCGAGGTCGACGCGGTCCTTCTCGACCATCGCGCCCTGGGCGTCGAGGCCGACGCGGACGAGCTGGCCGGCGTCGCGCAGCGTGACCCACACGTCGTCGCCGACGGTGACCATGCGGGCGGGCTCGCCGCCGAGCGCCAGGCTGGTGACGGCGTTCGTGCGGCGGTCGATGCGGACGAGCGACGCGTTGTCGACGTCGGGCGCGTAGACGTAGAACGTGTTGGCCGACGTGACGATGGCGCCGGAGGGGGCGCGCAGGCCGCTGATCGGGATCGCGGCGCGCAGGCCGGGCGTGGGCCAGATGCCGACGGGCACCTCGCCACGGTCGCCGGGATCGACGCCGGGGTCGGTGACGGGGCTGGTGGGATCGCCGTCACCGTGGCCGGTGGAGACGGATCCGGGCGTGGAGGTGCCGCAGGCAGCGAGCACCACGACGAGCGGGACGGACAGACGCATGGAAGACCCCCGGGACGCTTCACCCACACGCCTAGTGTATCGGACGTCGAGGCCGATCCGGGGATCGATCTTCGGCCTAGCGGTGACGCTCGAACCAGCGGAGCACCTCGGGGGCGATGTCGCTGCGGAAGGCGTGCCCGCCCCACGTGGCGGCGAGCTCGTCGCGGACGTCGCGGGCGACGGGTCGCAGCTCGGGGGTGGCGCGCACCAGCACGCGCTCCCAGGCGTCGCGCTCCTTGCCGGCATCGCGCTCGCGGGCGTCGTCTTCGCCCTCCTCGCGGGCGCGTGGGTCCTCGGTCAGGAAGCCCTGCGCGTCGACGACGCCGGCCTGCTGCCACGCCGTGAGCAGCCGCCGACCCGCGGCCGCGCTCACGCCGTGGACGCGCTCCAGGCGTCCCACGGTGACCGGCTGCGGCTCCAACGACACCACCTGCTGCTCGACGCCGTAGTGGCGGGCCTCCATCGCGGCGACCTCCACGCGGTCGACGTCGACCGTGGCGTCGCGGGGGCTGTAGACGTGCAGCAGCGGGGGCACGGCGCTGCCCAGCTTGTAGACGTGCGGCATGCCCGGGCTGTGGGACACCACGATCCCCTGCCAGTGCAGCGCGGTGCCTGCGAGCACCACGAAGCCGCCGCCGTTGGACATGCCCACGCCGTAGGTGGGTCCTGCCGTCAGGGTGCCCTCGGCCCGCAGGCGGGACAGGGCGGTGCCGAGCCAGGCGACGTCGGCGTTGTCGGGCCAGCCCGGCGCCCACTTGCGGGCGGTGCGGTCGGGGCTGTCCGGCGCCACGACCGTGTAGCCGGCGTCGAGCAGCTCGGCGGTGAAGCGGCTCGTCTCCGGGCGGTCGAACCACGCCGCGCCGTCGCCGCCCGCGCCGTGGAGCACCACGATGGTGCCGCGCGATGGGGCCGACGGCTGCTGGACCAGGACGTGCACGCCGTCGACCACCACGTCGAGCCGGCCGGGGAGCACCGCAGGTGTCGGCGCCGGCGCGGTGGCGGGCGGCGTGACCTCGGGCGGTGCCGGCGCGGGGGCACGCTCGGCGACGGTTGGGGCGACGTCGTCGAGCGGCTCGGGCATCGCGGGCAGGCTGATCCAGGCGAGGACCACGCCGAGCAGCGAGCAGAGGGGCAGCAGGATCAGGCGCACGCAGGCGTCTCCGGGGCGTCGTCGTCCCCCCTGTAGACGCTCGAAGGGGTCCGGCGCTTCGTCCGGCGGCGTCACGATGCGTCGTCGGACGTGGTAGCCGTGGTAGCTCGTCCAGCCCGAGGTGTGCCCGTTGAGCCTGCGCGCGACCCCCGTGACGGCCCGCATCGCCGCCGTGCTCGCCCCGATCGTGGTGGGTGCGGGCTGGGCGATCGGCGGCGGCGCGCTCGACGAGGGTGCGGCCGAGGTCGTGGCCGACAACCCCACGCTCCAGCGCATCGACGCGGAGGTGGCGCGCGAGCCCGAGGTCGTGGTGCTCGGCAACAGCCAGGCCTACGGCGCCATCGCGCCCGAGGTCCTGACCCGGGGTCTGGAGCTCGATGGGGGCGTGGCCCGTCTCACGTTCGGCGCCGCGCTGCCGGACCTGCTCACCCGGATGCTGTCGGTGCTCGTCTTCGACCGCGGGCACCAGCCGCGCGTGGTGCTGGTGCCGATGGCCTACGACCAGCTCGTGAGCACGCGGGGGCCCAACGACGCCCAGGCCGCGGTGTTCGCGTCGGTGCTCCAGGTGGCGGTGCCCGGGCTCGATGCGGTGGGCGCGGGGCCGCGGTGGTTCGTCGCCGCGCGCACGACGTGGCTGCAGCGCAAGGACGCCGCCCTCGACGCGGTCACGCGCGCCTCGGCCACCCTGTCCGGCACCGACGACCCGGCGGCCCGCCTCGCCGAGGCCCGGCTCGCGGTGATCGGCGACGCGGGGCTCGGCAACCAGGCGCGGGTGGCCCGCATGATCCCCGTGGTCGAGGATCGGGCCGCGCCCGAGGCGCCGGGGGCCGTGGGGCTCGACCAGACCGTGCTGCCCGCCCTGCTCGACCTCGCCGCCGACCACGGCGCCCACGTGGTGGTGATCGGCCTGCCCCAGCGCCGCGCCGCGCTGCAGGCGTCCGCCACCGAGGTGCGGGCCCTGTCGCGCTTCCTCGACGCACGCGGCGGCGCCTTCGTCGACCTGTCCACGCTGGAGGTGGGCGACGACGAGTGGCTCGACGACGCCCACCTCGGCCCGACGGCTGCGGGGCGCCTGTCGGCGGCACTGGTCGAGGCGCTGACGGCGATGGACGCGCTGGGCGCGGGGCCGCTGCGCCCGCTGCCGTCCGCGGCGCGGTACGATCGCGTGCGTCGCACCGGCACGATGCCGTCCGTGGCGGTGACCGGCCCGGTGGTGGCGGGCGACGGGTGCGCGCTCACGGTGCCCGTCGATCTGCCTGAGGCGCTGTCCGACACGCGGCTGCGGGAGCTGGGCCTCGGCTTCGCGAGCCCGCTCACGCTGGCGGTGGACGGCGTGGCCCTCGAACCCCAGACCCTGCCGGCGGTGGCCACCCCCTGCGCCGGCAGCTTCGCGGTGCTCGGCGGGTCGGTGGTGGTGCAGGCGCCGCGTGCCGGGGTCACCGCAGCGTCGCTCACGGTGGGGCTCACCGACGCGGTCACCTGGCCGGCGCGCGCGATGCCCCGGGAGCCGCGCGACGCCTCGGTGGTGTGGGTGGCGCCAGGGACGGCGCTGGTGTGGGAGGTGGACGACGGCACCACGCTGGCGCCGTCCACCCAGCTGACGCTGGCGGCGAGCGCGGTGGTGCCGGGGGCGTCGGCGCCGTCGTTCGCCGTGGACGGACAGCAGGTGGCGCTGCGTCAGGAGGGCCACCTGTGGCGCGCCGACACCGACGTGGACGGCGCGGCGGGGCCGCGCGCGGTCACCCTCGCGTCGCCGCCGGACGGCCCGTGGCTCGCCGTGCGCTGGCTCGCCGCCGAACGACAGGGCGAGCGGGTCACGTGGGTCGGGCGTCCGGGTGATGTGCCGGACCACCTCGCCCTCGCCGGGCACAAGCAAGGCCGCGTCGAGCTGGTCGCACCGACGGAGGCGCCGCTCGACGTCGGTCCGACCCGCACGGCGGTCGACGGTGCCGTGGCGTTCGACCTGCCTCCCGCGCTGGCGGTGCTCACCGGTCGGGCGCTCGGTCGGGCGCTGCGGGATCCGCGCTTCGCCGCGTGCACGCCGCTGGTGCTCGCGGCGGCGGACGGGTCGCAGGTGGCGCTCGACAAGGCGTGGACGCCGCAGCAGCCGTCGGTGGCCGTGCCATCCGCGGGGCCCTGGCAGCTGCAGCGGGTGGCGTCGCGGTCGTGCCGCACCAACGCCTGGGTCTACCCGGGCGACACGCTCCGCTTCCAGCCACCGCTGCCCGACGCCCTGCACGCGCCGGCCGACGGGGTGCTGGTGCACGCCAGCGTGCTCGGGGACGCGCCGGCCGACCTGCGGGTGCGCCTGCTCGTGGGCGCCGACGCCGTCCTCGACACCACGGTGACGCTGGTTCCCGGCCAGGACGAGGTGGTGCTCGACGCCGATCGGGCCGTCCCGCCCTGGCCGCGCCGGGTGGCCCTGGAGCTGGGCACCGACGACGACGCACCGTACGTGCTGGTGCGGGACGCGGCGCTGCGGCCGGGCGACGCCGCGGTGGACGCCCTCGAGCCCGAGGACGCTCGCCTCGCCAGCCTCGACGCGGTGCTGGCCACCGGCGCCCTGGGCGACGTGGTCGAGGCCCACCAGGGCGACGTGGCGCCCGAGGTGGCCGTGGTCGCCGACGATCCGTCGGCGCTGGTCATCACGCCGCGCGCCGCCGTGGCCCACGCCGTGTGCCTGCCCCGCGTCGCCACGGCCTCCTCGATCACGGCCACCGCGCGCGTGCGCGTCGACGACGTCCCAGCGGACGCTGCCGCCGTGCGCCTCGAAGCCCGCTGGTTCGACGGGGACGGCCAGCCGGTGCGCACCGCCGACGGCGGCCTCGACCTGGGGCTCGACGGCACCGTGGTGCCGGACGCCTGGCAGACGCTCACCGTGTCGGGCACCCGACCCGGTGCAGCCGCCGTGCAGGCCTGCGTGCGCCTGCCGCGCGGCCGTGGCGTGCTCTCGCTCGCCTCCTTCGACCTGACCCCCGGCGTGGCCGGGGATGCCCGCCGCCCGGAGCCCCGATGACCGACGCCGCCGAGCCCGCCGCCTCCGACTACGACCACCGGTTCCACGCGGCCAACCACGCCGACGTGTGGAAGCACACCTGCCTGCTCGCCCTGCTCGCCAGCGTGCGCCGCGCCCAGGTGGCCGTGGTCGACACGCACGGTGGCCACGGCGGCTACCGGCTGCCCGCCCAGGGCGAGTGGAACGCGGGCCTCGGACGGCTGCTCGACGCCGTGCCACCCGGCGCGTCGACCGCCTCGGGGGCCGTCGACCGCTACCTCGGCCGGGTGCGTCGCCTCGCGCCGGACCTGCCCCGGTCCTACCCGGGCTCGCCGCGGCTGACGCTCGACGCGCTGTCACGCACCAGCCGGCTGCGGGTGCACGAGATCGAGCCCCAGGCGCTGTCGGCGCTGCGGGCGGCGCTCGCCGGCGACGGTCGGGCGCAGGTGGTGGGGGGCGACGGCCTCGCCGCGCTCGACGCCCTGCCCACGGCCGACGAGGTGGTCGTCGTCATCGACCCGCCGTTCGTCGCCAAGGCCGAGTGGGACACCGTCGCCGACGCCGTCGTCCGCTGCGTGCGCGCCCACCCGCACGCGCGCGTGTTCCTCTGGTACCCGGTCAAGCGCTGGTCGCGGCCCCGGGCGCTCCAGGCGCGCCTGAGCGCGGCGGGCGTGCCCTGGGTGGCGCTCGACCTGGTCGTCACGCCGATGGAGGTGGAGCGCAGTAGCCTGGGCGGCTCGGGGGTGCTGCTGGTGAACGCGCCGTCCACGGCCGTGGCCGAGATGACCACGGCCGGCGCGGTGCTCGGCCCCCTGCTGGCCACCCACGACGGTCGCTGGTCGCTGGTGACGTCGGCCAACGGCGGCGCCCTCTGACGCTCAGAACCCGCCGGCGTCGAGCACGAGCACGTTGGTGACCTGCTTGAGCGCGTCGTGGTCGGCCCAGCTCCACGCGACGGCGTTGGTGGCGTCGAAGGCGACGACGTGGGGGCCCGTGCCCCACGTGCCGTGACCGAGCCAGTTGGCCACGACGACGACGTCGTCGTTGACGTGGTCGAAGCCGCTGAACCAGTCCAGGCCGAGGTCGGGGTGGTCGACGAGGCCACCCCACGCCTGCAGCTCGGTGCCGTCGGTGTCGAGGACGACGAGGCGGGCGTCGCCGCCGGTGGTGGCCCAGGTGTGACCCTCGGCGTCGCGCGTGGCGACGTAGCCCTTGCCGGCGAGCGGCACCGACCACACCTCCGCACCGCTGGCGTCGAGCTCGCGCACGCGCTGCGGCTCGGTGGCGGTGAGCAGGACGTGGCCGTCGTCGAGCACCCGGACCAGTCGCAGGTCGGGGTTGTCGGTGACGGTGACCCGGCCCGTCTCGACGCCGTCGGCGTCGACGGTGATGAGCAGCGCGTCGGTGCCGTCCTGGGCGGCGAGCAGCACGCCGCCGCCGTCGAGGGGTCGGGCGGACTGCACGCCGGCGTAGCCGGTGACCTGCCAGGTCTGGGCGCCGTCGACGAGGCTGTGGCGCGTGGCGCCCGCGCCGTCGCTGACCAGCACCTCGTCGCCGACGATCGACAGGTCCCGCGCGAACGGCGGGATCGTCACCGTCCAGCCGTGGTCGCGGAGCTCGTCGTGCCGCACGAGCTTGTTGAGGAAGTTGTCGACCAGCAGCACGTCGAGCGCCGGCGGACCGTCGTAGGCCGTGGGCGTGTCGGCGTCGGTGTCGCTGTCGTCGACGGCGTCGGTGGGGGCGGCCGTGCACGCGGCCAGCAGCAGCACGAGCGGGACGAGGCGCACGTCGCCTCCCAGGGCGGGGACTCGGGGACGGGAGGATAGCGCCTACCGGGCGGCGGGCACCACACTCGACTGCCACCAGCGCGCGATCTGGAGGTCGACGGCGTCGAACGGCGCGAGGCGTGCGACCGGCTGGCCGGTGGTGCCGCCGAGGAGCTCGTAGGTGCCGTGACGGGTGAGGCCGTAGACCTCCACGGACTCCTCGATCGGGTCGACGATCCAGGCGTGACCGATGCCCTCGCGGGCGTAGACCGACAGCTTGAGGAGCCGGTCGCGGCGCGCGGTGGACGGCGACAGCACCTCGGCGACCCAGTCCGGTCGGGCGAGGTAGCCCACGCGGCCGTCGGGGTGGGGCGCGTAGCGTTCGCGGCGCCAGGCGGCGAGGTCGGGGATCAGCACCTCGTCGGTGGGGTCGTGGGGGGGACCGAGCCACAGCTCCGGCTCGTAGACGACGATCCACCCGAGCGGACCGTCGCCGAAGTGGTAGCGGAAGCCGAGCTCGCCGCCCGCGACGCTGGCCGTGTACTGATGGGGCGCGGCCGGGCTCGGCGACAGGTAGAGCGTGCCGCCGATCAGCTCGGCCTTCATGCCCTCGGGGGCATCGAGCACGTCCTGGTAGGTGGCACGGGCGTTCGCCATGGGGGCATCGTACCCTGGTTCGATCGACATCGGGCGATCCTCCGGACCCCTTGCCTACGACGCGCGGCGCGGGACGTCGCGGAAGCGCGGGGCGGCTCCCGGGTCGCCGACGCGACGCGGTCGGGGGTCGTCCGGACGGCCCCGCCAGTGTCAGCGGCTGTCAGCGCGTGGCGCGGTGGTTCGGGTGAAGCCAGCCGTGCGCACGGCGGGTGGCTTCGGTCCCGCACCGGTCGCCACACCGCACCCGTCGCACCGCGACAGACACCCTGGAGATCCCATGAGGTTCCCGATTCCCCTGGCCGTGCTCGTCGGCGTCGCGGGCTGTGCCCGCACCACGTCGTCGGTGTGCACCGAGCTCTGTCCATCGCTGGGGGGAGACGCCCTGGCGGCCTGCATCATCGACGCGGAGAGCTGTTCGTCCGACCCGGTGGCGACGCAGTCCGCGTGTGTGGAGGCCGTGCAGGCCAGCTACCAGTCCTACTGCGAGGTCTCCGACAGCGACGTGGATGTGGACGAGGACGGCGTCTCAGCGCTGGAGGACTGCGACGACGAGAACCCCGACGTGGGGTTCCGGGTCCTCGACGTCGACTGCGACGGCGTGATTGCGGCCTACGACTGCGACGACGCGGACCCGAACGTCGGCAGCAAGCAGGACGACATGGACTGCGACGGCGTGCCCACGGCCGAGGACTGCGACGACCGCGACAGCACGGCGCCCAGCGCCGACGACGCCGACTGCGATGGCGTCGACGTCGACCGCGACTGTGACGACGACGACGCGGCCGTCGGCGCGTGCCCGCTGGGCATCGAGTACGTCTCGGCGACGTGGGTCGGGACTGGGGACATCGTGGGGGCGACGTGTCCGGCCGGCAAGCTCGTCGTGGGAGGCGGGTTCCGGACCTCGGCCTCCGGTCCGCGCTTCTACGGCATGTTCCCGTCGGGCGACGGCCGGTCCTGGGGCGTGTTCACCGACGTGGGAGGTTCGGTCACGGTGTACGCGGCGTGTGTCAGCGCCTCCCTTCTCAGCAACTACGAGGTGTACACGCAGTCGGCGAGCGTCACGCCCAACACCCATCCCTTCACCAACTACCTGGCGTGCCCCTCGGGCAAGACCCTGCTCGGCGGCGGTGCCCGGTTCCCGTTCGATGCGCAGGGCACGATGTTGAACGTGGACGAGTTCCCCACGGTCAACCCCGAGCGCATCGGCGTGTCGACCCTGAACCAGACCGGCCTGACCCAGTCCCTGGAGATGCGTGTCATCTGCGCCAACGTCGACGCCACGGTGTACGTCAAGAAGACGGCCGGTGACGCCAGCGCGTGCGATGGAGCCGGTGGCAACCGCGTGCTCGGCGTCGGGGCGAGCTGGTCCGGCACCCTGTGGAACGCCTCCCTTGGCGCAGGCGCGGGCGAGGTGTCGTCCACGGTCGGCGTCGGGACGACCACGGTGGTGTGCGTCGAGTAGGTCGTCGGTCGGTCGACCGACCTCGGCAGGCCGCGCGCACGTCACGGGACGGCGCGCAGTCTCGGTCCCCTACTCGATGCGGTCGGGTGCCGACACGCGGCAGGTCGTCTCGTCCACGACGACCGCCCAGCCCCCGCACGCGACCGGCGGCAGCACCTGGTAGACGTAGCCCTTGCCCGCCGCGCCGCTCGTGCCCATGCCCCACGGCGGCGCGACCATGCCGGTGGGGGACAGCGGCAGCGGGGTGCCCGCGCACGGTCCGGCGGGGACGACGCCTCCGCTCCCCAGGCTCGGGCTCGCGACCACGCGGACCGGACCGGACGGCGTGGCGTCGCGCCAGCCGAAGACGCCGACGCCCTGGGTGCCGCACGCGGGCTGGGTGGCCAGCAGCGTGGGCACGACGCGGCTGTCGTCGAACGCGATGTCGTCGAGGGCGACGTAGGCGGGGCTGCCGCCTGCCTCCACGCCGACGATGTAGATCAACCACACCCCCGACGCCCCCGGGAAGGTCAGCGTGGCGCCGGACGCCGGGAGTGGCTGGGTGGACGAGGCGATGGGGTTGCCGGCCGCGTCGACGTAGCTGACCGAGACCTGCGTGGCGTGGATGTTGCCGATGAGGCACGCGTCGAAGCCGCCCATCGTGATCACGCCGGGCTGGCAGTTGGTGGGGCCGGCGTGAACCGTCAGCGTGCCGATGTCGAGCGGTCCACCCGACACAGGGTGCATCACCACCCCCAGGCCCCCGGCGTCGGGCGACCCGGCGTAGTCGGGGTGAGCGTCGCACACCGTCCAGAAGTTGAGCGAGAAGCCGCTCGCGAGCTCGAACGCGATCAGCGACCACTCGTCGTGGACCTGCGCGCCGTTGGCCGTGTGGCCGGTGCCGGTGCACGCCAGGTCGTCGAAGTCGAACAGGACGGGCGCGGCCGACGCCGGAGCGGCCCACACGCAGGCGGACAACAGGGGCAGGATCCAGCGGGACATGGGGCCTCCGGGCCACGGGGTCCTCGCAGGGTACCAGCCCGGACGGCGTCGTCGCGCGTCCTACCCCTCCAGCTCGTCGAGCAGGTGGCCCAGCTGCTCGCGCGTGACGTCCCAGGGTGCGTCCTGGCGGTCGCCGTCGGCCCCCACCCGCACCTTGCGGACCGCCGTCTCGCGTGTGCCGTCGACATGGACCTCGTAGAACTCGCGGTCGCGCATCCGGTCGGGCCGGGAGCGGAGCACCGCACCCCCGAGCGCAGGGTCGACCTCGACGGGCACGACCGGGTCGGGCACCGATCGCAGGTCGTGGGCGAGGCGCTCGGCCTCGGCGGCGATGTCGCGATCGCGGGCACGGTGCACCCGCACGCCCCCGATGCGCACGCCGATGGCGTCGGCCTTCTCGACGTCGACGTCGGCCCAGGCCTTGCCCTTGTGGACGCGGACCTTGCCCTGCGGGGCGTCGTCGAGCGCGTGGTCGAGGGACGTGCGCCAGCTCATTCGTCCTCCTCCTGGAAGGCGGGCTCGCCCCGCACGTGCGCGTTCGTGCGCTCCATCGTCGAGCCGTCGTGGGTCAGCGTGATCGGGCGGTCCTCCAGGAAGGTCTGCAGGTGGACCGGCCGCGTCCAGATGCGGGCCATGTTGCCCAGCACGCGCTCGGCGTAGTCGAGCTGGATGTCGAGGCCCTCGTGGGGGTGGTCGAGGAGCAGCTCGTGGCGGCCGTTGACGTTGGCGTCCACCACGTAGATGCGGGGCGCGCCGCGGCTGGCGAGCATGTCGAGCACCTGGCCCTTGACCTCCTTGAACCCGGTGCTGTCGGGCACCCACTGCTTGGTGCGCTTGTCGTAGCGGGTGGTGAACATGCCGTGGTGACGGACGAAGTCCTCGGTGAGGAAGGTGTCGAGGAAGCTGATGTCGTTGTGGGTGCGCCGCACCTCGAAGATCTTGGCCCGCCCCTGGCCCGCACCCGTGTTCCACCGGTCCTGCTCGAGGGGGTCGGTGCAGTCCATCCAGGCCTTGCCGAACCGGCCCTTGTCCCAGCGCTCCTCGATGTGGCGCCACAGCTTGACGCCGAGCGCGTAGGGGTTGAGCTGCCCGGGCCGCGTGGCCATCGTGCCCGCGTTGTGGTCGGCGTAGTCGACGATCTCGGCGTCCGTGAGGATGTGCTCGGTCATCATCTTGGTGTGCCAGTAGCTGGCCCACCCCTCGTTCATGATCTTCGTCATCGCCTGGGGCGCGAAGTAGCGGGCCTCGTCGTAGACGATGCGCATCAGGTCCTGCTGCCACCGCTCCAGCGGCGCGTGGCGGAGCAGGAAGCCGAGCACGTCGCGCTCGGGCGACTCGGGGAAGCCCTTCATCTTCGCCAGGTCGGCCTCGCGGCGGGCGCGCTGGGCCTGCAGGAACTCCGGCGGGTTGATGTGGGGGTCCATGTAGTCCTTGGCCGGCAGCTTGCCGACCGTCCGGTCGAGGCTGGCGCGCTCGATGTCGTCCTCGGTGACCGTGCGCTGGCGCACCAGGTAGGGCGCGTAGGGGTCGATGAGGTTGTCGAGGCTGACGCACATCTCCAGGAACTGCTCGACCTGGCTGACCCCGTGGCGGTCCATGTGCTGCTGCACCTTCACCGCGTGGTTGGCCATCTGGTCGAGCATCTTGCGGTTGGTGGGCGCGAACCACGCGTTGTTCTTGAAGAAGTCGACGTGGCCGTACACGTGGGCCATCACGAGCTTCTGGTCGACCACGAGGTTGCAGTCCATCAGGTAGGCGTACGAGGGGTCGGTGTTGATCACCATCTCGTAGATCTTCGACAGGCCGAACTCGTAGGACTTCTGCATCTGCAGGTAGTCCATGCCGAAGCGCCAGTGGGGGTAGCGCACGGGGAACCCGCCGTACGCCGCCACCATGTTGATCTCCTCGTAGGTGCACATCACGTAGACGGTGTCGAAGAAGTCGAGGCCGTAGCCGCGGGCGAGCTGTTCGATCTCGCGGCGGGCGGTCTCGAGCTCGGGGGGCAGGTCGCGACCGTCCCGCAGGAAGCGCTGGGAGATCACTGCCATCAGTTGCCTCGCCCGAGGAGCTCCTTGATGGACTCCATGATGTGGTCGCGGTCGGGGATGCGGGACAGCACCACCTTGTCGTCGTCGGGGAAGGCGGCCCGCAGGTCCTTGTAGAACTGACCGGAGCCGTACTGGCTGTCGACCTGGCCGTAGCTGAACTGGTTGGACCACGGCACGAGCTTGGTCTTGAGCATCTCGATGCAGCTGCGCGTGTCGGCCTGGCTCCAGTTGTCACCGTCGCTGAAGTGGAACGGGTAGATGTTCCAGTCGTCGAGCGGGTACTCGTTCTCGATGATCTGGATCGCCAGCTTGAACGCCGACGAGATCAGCGTGCCGCCCGACTCGCGGGTGCGGAAGAACGTGTCGCGGTCGACCTCGCGCGCGGCGGCGTCGTGGATGAGGAAGCGGGTGTCGACATCGCGGTAGTGGTGCCGGATCCACATGTCGATCCAGAACGCCTCGGACCGCACGATCTCCTTCTGCTGCTCGCCCATCGAGCCCGACACGTCCATCATGTAGAGCACCACGGCGGCGCTGCGGGGCTCGGTCTCGGGCACGAAGCTGCGGTAGCGGACGTCGTCCTTGTGGGGGACGATCACCGGCCGCTTCGGGTCGTACTGGCCCGCGGCGATCGTGCGGCGCAGCGCTTGGCGGTAGGTGCGCCGGAAGTGCCGCAGGCTCTCGGGTCCCTTCTGGGAGATGCCCTTGAACTTGTGGCGCACGGTGCGCGCGTCCTTGCTGCCCTTGGGCTCGATCCGCGGCAGCTCCAGCTCCTCGCCCAGCAGCTCGGCGAGCTCCTCGACGCTGATCTCCACCTCCAGGAGGTGCTCGCCCGCGTCCTCCCCGGCCTGCTGTCCCTGGCCCGGCCCGTTGCCCTGGCCCACGCCCTTCTTGTTGTCGCCGTAGACCAGGTGGGGGATGCCGATGCGGGGCAGCGGGACGGACACGATGCGGCCGCCCTGCTTGCCGAGCAGCTCGCCCGACGACATGTACTTGCGGAGCTCGCGACGGACGCGACCCTTGACGATGTCGCGGAACCGGCCGAGGTCGTTGTCGATGCGCAGCATCGTGGGCGTGCCCTCCTAGGCGTCCTGCTTCTTGGCGTCGCCGCGCGCGAAGATGGACGCGACGTACTGGAGCACGTCGGACGCGGACTGGTCGTCGTAGCCGTAGTTGTCGATGAGGCGCTGCTTGACGACCTCGATCTTGCGCTGGGTGTCCTCGTCCATCGTGGCCGAGACCAGGCTCGACAGCTTGATGCTGTCCTTGCTGTCCTCGAACAGCTTGAGCTCGAGCGCCCGGTGCAGGCGCTCGTTCATCCGGTAGTCGAACTTCTTCCCTTCGAGGCTGCTGGCCGCGATGTAGTTCATCAGCTCGCGGCGGAAGTCGTCCTTGCGGGACTCGGGGATGTCGATCTTCTCCTCGATGCTGCGCATGAGCCGCTCGTTGGGCTCCTCCAGCTCGCCGGTGAACGGGTTGCGCACCCGCTCCTTCATCGCGTAGGCGCGCAGGTTGTCGATGTAGTTGGCGCAGAGGCGCTCGAGCGCGCCCTCGTCGGCGGCGATCGCCTTCTGGACTTCGTTCTTCACGAGGTCCTCGTACTCGCGCTTGACCACGCCGAGCAGCTCCCGGTAGCGCTCGCGGGTCTCGTCGTCGGTGATGAGGGAGTGGTGGCGCAGGCCGTTGTCCAGCTCGTTGAACACCATGAAGGCGTTGATCGAGCGGGCGTCCGGGTCGCGGACCAGCGCGTTGCTGATCTTGTCCTGGATGTAGCGGGGGCTGATGCCCTGCAGGCCTTCGCGGCGCGCGGCCTTGCGCAGCTCCTTGACGTGGTCTTCGGTGAAGCCCTGCACGTGCCGGCCGTCGTAGAGGCGGGCCTTCTGCATCAGCGTGAGCTGGTGGTTCTGGGGCTCCTCCAGCCGGGTGAGCACGGCCCACAAGGCGGCCATCTGCAGGGTGTGGGGCGCGATGTGCACGCCCACGGTGCGGCGGTTGAAGTCCTTCTCGTAGATCTTCACCTCCTCGCTGACGCGCGTGATGTAGGGCACGTCGATGCGAATGGTGCGATCCCGCAGGGCCTCCATGTACTCGTTGCTCTGCAGCCGCCGGAACTCGGGCTCGTTGGTGTGCCCGATGATCACCTCGTCGATGTAGGTCTGCGCGAACTTCTTGGGCTTGACCCGGTGTTCCTGGCTGGCGCCGAGCAGGTCGTACAGGAACGCGACGTCGAGCTTGAGCATCTCGATGAACTCGATGACGCCGCGGTTGGCGACGTTGAACTCGCCGTCGAAGTTGAACGCGCGCGGGTCGGAGTCGGTGCCGTACTCGGCGATGAGCCGGTAGTTGATGTCTCCGGTGAGCTCGGTGCTGTCCTGGTTCTTCTCGTCCTTGGGCTGGAAGGTGCCGATGCCGATGCGGTCCTTCTCGGACAGCACGAGCCGGCGCACCTTGATGTGCTCGGCCACGCGCGTGAAGTCGCCGTCGTACTCGCGCATGTAGTGGCGGAACCACCAGCGGCAGACCGGGTTGAGGTCGCCCTCGATCTCGACCTTGTACGCACCCCGGGCCGCCCCGTTGATGCGACCGAGCACGTTGGCGCGCACGGTGTCGGGGAGCAGCCGGAGCGGGTCCTCGTGCATCGGCGACAGCGTCTCGGTGCCGTCGGGGTGGACCCACGCGTAGGTGTACATGCGGCCGGGCGTGGTCTTGGAGTAGTGCTCGAGGCCCTTCTTCACGAGGCGGGCGATCGTGGACTTCGCTGAGCCGACGGGGCCGTGCAGCAGCAGCACGCGGTGCTCGGGGCCGTAGCCCAGCGCGGCCGCGTGGAGCACCCGCACCAGCTTCTCCAGCTGCGTGTCGATGCCGAAGACCGCGTCCTTGCCGCCCTCGAACGGGTCGTCGAAGAAGTGCCAGCGGCGGATCTCCTTCTTGTACTCGTTGTACGTGTGGGACCCGTGGCCCTCGATCAGGTCGAAGAGCCGCTGGTAGGCGTTGCGGGCGATCCCCGGATCCTCCTCGACCATGCCGAGGTAGTCCCAGAACGTCCCCTCCCAGAACAGCTCCTGGTAGCGAGCCGAGTCCTGGTGGGTGGCGATCAGGTCCTTGAGGGTGGATGCCTCGGTCATTGCGCTCTCTCCTCCGTGTGGACGAGCCCCTGGCGTGGGGTCCGACAAACGGCCTGGTGACGGGAGAGCGAAGGGGGGGTCAGGTGATCTGCGCCGAGGGGCGCCTCGTCCATCTGACCCTCAGGATGACGCGGAACGTCCCCGTGTGCGAGCGCGTTTTGTGCGTCCCCTGCGCGCAGGCGGTGCGTGGTCGACATGCAAAGACAGCGATCGACCGACGATGTCGACGGATCCTGCGCGCGGATCGCACCCGCGGGACAGGTGTCCGGCGTTACCGGAGATGACGGACGCGTGAACATCGTGGCCGCGCGCGCCACCGCGCGCGTCCGATCCGCCGCGTCGACCGGTGTTACCGGCGGGCAGCCCGCGGAGCCCGATGGAACCTCCCCGCCGTGCCCACCTGCTCGGGGTCGCGCTCGTCGCCGCCGTGGTGCGGCTGTCGGTGGTGCTCCACCCGATCCACGGCGCCATCGACGTGGAGGAGGGTGCGACGCCGGCGGCGGCGCTGATGCTGCTCTGGCGGGGCTTCGGCACGCTCTGGCACTACCGCTACACGGGCGTGTGCGGCGGCTGCACGCTGGGCACCCTCGCCGCCGCGCCGGTGTTCGCGGCGGTGGGGCCGACGGTGCTCGCGTGGAAGGCGCTGCTGCTGGCGTTCCCGGTGACGCTCGCCTGCGCGGCGTGGACGGTCGGGTGGCGCCGCGACGGCCTCGGCGGCGCCGTCCTGCTCACCGCCGCCGTGGTGCTGCCGCCCGCGCTCGGCGACGCGATGCTCCTGCGAGGCTGGCTCAACCACGCCGAGTCCACCTGCCTCGCCCTGGCGGCGGTGGCGCTGGCGACGACGGCGACCGGGGTGCACAGGACGCTGGCGGCGGGCCTCCTGGCCGGGCTGGCGATCGCGGTGGGGCTGACGGGCGTCGTGACGGTGGCGGCCCTCCTCCTCGTGCTGGTCGTGGAGCGGGCGTGGCGCCAGGCGGCGGCGTTCGCGGCGGGCGCGTCGTGGTGCGCGCTCACCTGGATCGCGGCGTGGTGGGGCGGCGTGGACCCGTTCGACCTGCAGACCCGGCTGGCGTGGGCGTGGACCGACCGGGACGTCGGGACACGGCTGGCGGAGCTCGTCGAGGGCGTGCGGCTCGACCACGTCTTCGGCCTGGGGCCGTGGGTGCTCCCGGGGTCCGGCGTGCCGCTGCTGGTCGCGTTCGCGGTGGCGGCCGTGCTCGTCGCACGGGGCGGCGATCGCCTCGGCCGCACCGCGCTCGTCGCCTGGGTCGGGTGGCTTGCGGTGCTCGTGGCCGGCCCGGCCGAGCTGCACGCGAGTCGCCCGCCCTACGTGGCCCACGACCGCTACCTGGTGGTGCTGTCGCTGCTGACGCCGGTGGTCGTCGCGGAGGGTGGGCGCGTCGCGTGGCGACAGGGCCGGCGCGGCCTGGGCGCGGGCCTGGCCGCCGCGGTGCTCGCCGTGGGGGTGGGGACGGTGGCGGTGCGGCTCGCGGGCCCGAAGGTCCCGGTCATCGCGCTGCAGGAGCCCGTGGTGTGGCCGTGGCTGGCGGTGGTCGAGGTCAAGCACGGGCTGCCGACGGTGCCGTGGCGCTGTGGCGACGATCCCCGCTGTGCGTCGGTGCGCGACGTGTCGGCGGGGGCGCGCGTGGGCCCCGCCGACCTCGTCGACGCGCCCGACGACGTCGTGGACACACGGGCGTGGCGGATGGGGGTCGCCGCCGGTGTGGGGGCGTGGCTGCCACCGCTGGCCGGCACGGCCACGGTAGACGACACCTGGCAGGCGCTGCGCCCGCTCCCTGGCGTGGACGACGCCATGTGGGCGATGGCGCTGTCCACGCGGCGGGGTCTGGAGACGGCCGTGGCCGCCGTCGGCGCCGGGGACGGCCTGACCGCCGCGCGGCGTCGTCAGCTGGGGTGGGCGTGGGGCATCCGCCACGGCGTGCGCCTCGACGTGCGCGCCCCGGAGTGCCCGAACCCGGACCCGGACTTCGGGGTGGGCTGGGCGCGCGCCCAGGGGCAGCTCGACGGCGCCCGCTGGGGCGGCGGCTTCACCGCGGTCGGTGTGGCCACGTGGGAGCCGGCGATGCGCACGGCCTACGCGGGGGGGGTCGCGGACGCGCGCGAGGGCGGCGCGCGGTGGGTGCCGACGCTGGACGCGGGGCGGTAGGACGGTCGGGTCCATCGTCGCGTGCACGGACCGGCGCGTTCCCGGCGCGTGCCGACCGTCGCGAGGGTCCCGTGTCGAAGTTCGCCGTCTACGACCCCTCCGCCGCCCGCTCGCCCCTCGACCGGGTGGTGGTCCGCTTGGCAACGCCCGCCGCCGCCGCCATCGCCGGGCTGCTCGCGGCCCGTGAGGGCCTCGACCTCGACGAGACCACCGGCTTCGTCACCCGCGAGCTCGCCGACATCGCCGCGACCGGGGCCTCAGGGCGACAGCTGTGGGTCGCGAACCAGGCCTCCATCGCGCTGCACGCCGGGCTGGGCTTCGCGGAGGTGTCGCGGGACATCGCGCTGCCCGGGATGTCGTTCACCGGTGGGGTCGGGGTGTGCTTCGCCTGTCCCGCCAGGGCCGCGGGGTCGCCGAGCCAGCCGGCGTAGCGGGGGCATGGCCGCCGGCCGGCGTCACGTTACGCCTCTCGGATCCCGGATGCGCCGTCCACGGCGTCCGCGGGCGGGGAGGGTCCATGTGGGGTCGACGCGTCGTGGGTGTGCTGTGGGTGCTCGCGGGGTGCACGTCGTCGTCGTCGGACAAGACGCCGGACGACACGGACACGGACACGGTCGTCGACACCGACACGGTCGTCGACACGGACGACAGCGACACGGTCGACACGGTGGACACGGACACGGTGGACACGGACACCGTCGACACCGACGCGGGCGCATCCTGCAGCCGCGCGGTGTTCGGGGGCACGGTGCCGCAGCCGGTGGCCTACTGGACGATGGAGGCATCCACCCAGTCGGGCACCACGCTCGCCGATGCCCGCGGCGCCGCCGACGGCACGATGGTGGGCGGCCCCGCCACGGTGGCCGGCGTGTGTGGCGACGCGCTCGATCTCGACGGGGTCGACGACTACGTCCGCATCGACAACGAGTCGCTGTTCGACTTCGACACCGACGACGCGTTCACGATCGCCGCGTGGGTCAAGGTCCACACCGACTTCGGACCGTTCATCTTCGGCAAGGCCGACAACGACGTCGCGGCGGGTGGGGCCCCCGGGTACTACCTGGGCATCCGCGACGCCGCGAACGGTCACTCGGCGATCCTCGACGTGCTGAACGACCCGGGGAACCTCGGGCGTCGGGTCCAGTCCTCCACGGGTCACTACGCCGACGATGTCTGGCACCACATCGTGGGGATCTACGACGGCAGCAACCGCGCGGCGGGCATCACGTTCGTGATCGACGGCCAGTCGGTCGGCTCGTCGACGATCCTGGACTCGAACCCGGGCAGCGTGCTCAACAACGTCAAGCCGTCCATCGGGCTCCGCGGCACGGACGCCTTCAGCCCGGGCCTCGGTCGTCCGTTCGCCGTCGACGAGCTGGCCGTGTGGGACGTCGCCCTCACTGTGCCCCAGGCCCAGGCGCTCTACACCGCGCTCGGCGGCACCTGAACGTCCGGCGGAACGGCCCACGCGCGGGTGGGCCCCGCGCGCCACGCGTTCGGCGCCCTCGGGCGCCCCGTCAGGCCGGGCGGGCCGGCGCCTGCGTGCGCCACACCGTGGCGTACACCGTCCACGTCCAGACCATCCACGCCGCCATCGCCGGGTACAACAGCAGGTAGACGGGCCAGGGTATCCGCGGCGGCTGATAGCCGAACGGGTCGGCCACGAACGCGTCGTAGTCCGGGCCGTACACGACGAACGGCAGCCCCAGCAGCGAGCCGGAGACCACCACGACGGCGCCGAGCGCGTAGACCGCACCGACGTTGACGCGGACCACCGCGGCGGCGCGTTGCAACGCCGTCAGCGCCGTGAGGTCCTGGTCGCGCCAGGCGAACACGGCGATTCCGAGCGCCGTGGACAGGGGCGCCAGCGCCAGGGTCACGGCGGACGGCAGCACGAACGCCGCGCGTCCCCAGAGGACCTGCGCACCCATCGACAGCGTGGAGATCGCGAGACCGAACGCCAGGTACGCACACACCAGCGCCGCGGCCGTGGGCCAGGTGCGGCTCCCCTGCCGGAGGGGGTCGAGGCGCGCCCCCGACAGGATGGGGCGACCGTCGACCGCCGCGAGGAACGCGTCGACCACGGCCGCCGCCGCAAGCGGCGCGAGGAACAGACCCGGTACGAGGCACGCGCACACGCCGATCACGACGGCGACGTACGCGACGACCGAGAGCGCCAGCACGGGGAGCGTGGCGCGCGCGGCCGCAGGGGCGCTCGTCCGCAGCACGGACAGCGCGTCGAACGGCGAGGCCGTGAACGCCTCGACAGGCGCGGCGACAGGCGCCTCGAACGGGTTGTCTGCAGACATCGGGACCCCCCGGCCTACCATCCTTGTCCGGTCGCGCCGCGGGCGGCAACGGGCACCGCCGCCAGTCGACGCGGATCGGACCGGGCGCCACAGCATCCTGTTCGCAGGACTCCCCCTGGAGTGTGCGTCCCCGTTGGCGTACGATGCGCCGCCTGGGGATCGCAGGATGACCGAGCCGACGGGGGCGGAGGAGGCGTCGACACGGCGCCAGGTGCTGGCCGTGCGCTGCGCCGGGTGCGGGGGTGCGTTCTGGCTCGACGCCGACGACACCGCCGACGTGCCGCGGCGTTGCGTGGGGTGCCGGCTGCTCGTGCGCCGCGGCAGCCGGGACGACGAGCGGTGGGTCTACCCCCTCCCCGACGCTTCGCGGCTCGACCTGGAGGGCTCCCAGGACGCCACGGGGGCGACGGTCTCCCTCGACGACCTCGCGGACGTCCCGGCGCCCGCCCCGCGCACGATCGACCGCTACGTCCTGCACGGCGAGCTCGGCCGCGGCGGGGTGGGCGTGGTCTACGACGCCTACGATCCCGACCTCGGGCGTCACGTCGCCCTCAAGGTGCTCGCGGGTGGCGCGTTCGCCTCGCCCGCGGCCGTGCGCCGCTTCCAGGCCGAGGCGCGGGCCGCCGCCGCGCTCGAACACCCCGGCATCGTGGGCGTGCTCGACGTGGGCACGGTCGACGGCGTGCCGTACTTCACGATGCGGCGCGTCGTCGGACCGTCGCTCGAGCAGGTGCTGCGCGCCCACGGCCCGCTGCCGATCCGCGAGGCGGCGCGGATCACCCTGGAGGTCTGCCGCGCCGTCCAGCGCGCCCACCTCGGCGGTGTGGCCCACCGCGACCTGAAGCCGGGCAACGTGCTGCTCACCTGCGACGGCGTCCCGCTGGTCACCGACTTCGGGCTCGCGAAGGTCGTCCACGCCGACCAGGGGCTGACCGCCACCGAGGCGGTGCTCGGCACCCCCGCCTACATGGCCCCCGAGGTCGCCGCGGCGGCGCGGGACATCGACTGGTTCGGGGTCGACGTCTACGGCCTGGGCGCCTTGCTGCACGGCGCGCTCACCGGCAAGGGACCCTCGGCGGGTGCGACACGCTCCGGCAGCATGGCGCGGGCGCGCAGCGGCCATCGGCCCGCCGTCCGCAGCCTTCGCGCGGACCTGCCCTGGGAGCTGGAGGGCATCCTCGACGTGGCCCTCTGTCCCGAACCCTCGGGCCGCTACGCGTCGGCGGGCGCCCTCGGCGACGACCTGCAGCGCTTCCTCGACGGCCGCGTGCCGGTGGCGCGACCGGACGGTGCGCTCGGTCGGCTGCGCCGCCACGTGCGCCGCCACCGTGCGCTCCTCCTCGCGTTCACCGCGGCCACGCTGACGACGACGGCCTCGCTGGTGTGGCCCGAGGTGCGCGCGGCGCGCGTCGAGCGGGCCCGCCAGGAGGCCGCCGAGGTCGCCTGGGCCGCCACGAGCCGGCGCCTCGCCGCCGAGCCGGACGCCGACCGTGCCGCGCAGCTGTTCGCCGC
>JACKEP010000009.1 GCA_020632915.1 Alphaproteobacteria bacterium
CGTCGGTGTCCGATGGCTCGGAGGTGTCGCGGTCGGGGGAGGTGTCCGGGCCGCCGGGGGTGGCGCAGGCCGCGGAGAGCAGGGCGGCGCCGAGCGCGGTGGCGTGGGGGAAGCGGGTGAACGGCACGCGCATGGCGGGGGCTCCGGGCGGAGGTCCGCAGGGGGGCGTAGCCGGGGGTGGGGGCGGGGGGGGTGGGCTCCAGGTTTGTTTGGAGGAGGGCGGCGAGGGCGTGGTCGGGGGGCCGGTGAGGCCGGCGCACGGCGAGACTTCGTCCGTGCTCAGCTCGGCCCTCTACAATCCCAGCAGCCCGCGAGCTTCGGCCATCGAGCGGTTCAGGCCGTTGCTCTCCAGCGTCTCCATCAGCTCCTCGAGGGTCCGAGGCGGGCGCTTCAGCGACGCCTGCTGCTCGTTCAGCACCCGGACGACGCCCCCCGGGGCGAGGTCCAGCAGGTCGAGCACGAACTCGTCGGGCGACATCGCCTCGACGCCGTGGGGCGCGAGCCTCTCGGCAGGGAAGTCCTTGAGGTTGTGGGTGATGATGCTCTGGGCGCCACACTGGATGGCGGCAGCGAGCACGTGGCGATCGCCCGGGTCCGGTAGGTCGAGTGCCCCGACCAGAGCCTGGTAGCCGTCAACCTGGACGTCGCGAATCGCGCCGTTCATCAGAGACCGGGTACGTGCGAGCTGCTCCATCGTCAGATCGGGCCGGTTCGCCAGGATGTTGCGGAACACCTCGTCCAGAATCTCGTCCGTCCACTTCACGCGCACCACGCCGGTCATCCCGACGCGGACGAGCAGGTCGCGAAGCGGCGCCGGGTACAGCACGTTGGCGTCGTAGACGACCGTGAAGGCCACGGGAGCACTCCATCAGTAGCCAAGATCGAGCGCTTGGGCCTCGGCGGCGAGGGCGTCAGCGGCCTCCCGTCGCCTGGCGTCGTCGATGCGCTTGTACACGACCACGTCCTTGAGCATGACGCGGCGGTGCGTGCCGACCCGACGGAACGGGATCTCGCCCTGGTCGAGGAGCTTGATCAGGTAGGGCCGCGACACGTGGAGGAGGTCGGCAGCCTGCTGCGTGGTGAGCTCGGCCTTCACCGGCATCACCGTGACAGCATGGCCGTTGGCGAGGTGCGCGAGCACCTGGACGAGGAGCTCGAAGGCCTCGACCGGGACGGTGACGGACGCGGCCCCGTCCCCCTCGGCGACGACTTCGACGTGGTCGGGGCGCTTCTTGCGGAAACCGGAGAAGGCCCGGAGCGCTTCGCTGGCCTCACGGGTGGTCTCCTCGGTCGGGAGATCGAGGGCGTGCATGGCGCCTCCTTGTTCCCTCAACGTAGCTACCCATCGAAGCAATCGCAACGACTCGAAACAACCGCATCCGCGTGAACACGCCTCGAAAGCAGGGCTGGTGAAGCTGCCAGGGCAAGACACATCGGCCCACGTCCGGAGGCTTGCCATGCCAGCAGAGAAGGCGATCCACGGCGTGCACACCTCCGATCGCGTCCGAGTACGGCGAAGCGAACCACGTACACACCACTGCCGGCCAGGACCTCATAGGTGCGGACCGTCCAGTCTGGACATGCGAACGCGACCCGGGTCTCCGGTCGCTCTCTACGGTGCGCACAACGCGACGCGAACTGCCTCCCAGCACGAATGGAACATCCGCTACACGGAGAGCACGCGCCCTCCCTCCACAACGACGGAACCCACCACGATGGTCGGCTCTCGTGCCGAACGCATGGGGGCGGCGAGATTCGGGGTGACGCTGCCTACGGTCCCTGTCGGAGCAGCGTTCCGCAGGATCTTCGTGGCCCTCCGACCGATCCCCATCGGGAGGACCGGGGGCGATCGGATGGATTCGGGGATCGAGGACCGCGCGGAGAGCCCGCGGAAGCCCGTCGCGTTCACTCGCCGCCCGTCCGTTGCACGGGCTAGGGTCCGGTCGAGGTTCCCATGCCCCACGACCGCATCCGCCGAGACCCAGCCGTCATGCTCGGGAAACCCTGCATCGCAGGGACTCGCATCACGGTGGAGTACATCTTGGAACGGCTCGAAGACGGGGATCCCATCGACGTCATCGCTGCAGCGCACGAGCGTCTCACCCGCGAGGATGTCGAAGCAGCCATCGCCTACGCTCGCGACGCGGTCGCTCACCACCAGCCCGCTGCGAAGTGATCGTCGTCGATGAGTGCGTCCCCGACTGTGAACGTCGTCGCGGACGCGCTGGAAGCCGCCGCGCTCGAGGTGGTTCGGGTCAGCAGGCTCGCACCGTCCACACCCGACACGGACGTGCTCCGCATCGCCGTCGATCGCGAAGCCGTCCTGCTCACATGCGACAAGGACGTCGGCGACCTCGGGTTCCGCGATGCCCGATCCCACGCTGGTGACGTCCTCGTCCGACTCCGGCGCAGGACGGACCAGGAGAGGGCCACACGCGTGGTCGCGCTGTTCGAGGAGCAAGCCTCTCGACTCGCCGATGCCTTCACAGTGTTGTCGAACACCGGCGTCCGCATTCGCGCGTAAGGCATAGGGGCGGCGAGACTCGAACTCGCACTCCTCTCGGAAGCGGATTTTGAATCCGCCGCGTCTACCGTTCCGCCACGCCCCCAAAGCCCATCTGCCCTAACGCCCCCGCCCTACCGCGACGAGAACCCGGCGACGACTCCCTTCCAGCGGCCGGCGGAGTGCTTGACCTTGCCCTCGCGCTCCAGCGCCTTGAGCTCGTCGGTGACCTCCTTGGGGGTCATGTCGGCGTAGCGGTCGCGGCCGCGGTGCTTCACGCCGGCCACGAGGACCGTCTCCAACAGGCCGGCGTCGGTGGGGCGGCCAAGGCGCTCGAGGAGCACCTGGCGGATCCAGGCGGCGCGCTCGGGGTCGGCCACGAAGCGGGCCGGGGGGACGCGGGGCGGCTTGGGGGCACGCTCGGCGCGGGGGGCGCGCTCGCCGCGGGGGGTGGCGTAGCGACGCTCGCGGGGCTCGCCGGCGGTGGGGAGCTGGACCACGCGCTTGGGGGCGCCGATCTCGAAGGGCTCGGGCTCAGCACCCTCCCACACCGCCTGCAGGTCACGGATGTGGGCGCGATCGCCGTCGGTGCGCTTGGGGTTGGCGCTCTCGGCCTCGAACACGTCGCGCAGCGACACCGGCACCCGCGAGGGGTCGACGTCGCCCACAGCGCCACAGAACGCCGCGAACGGCTCGCCGCTCGGCAGGTCGCTCACCGCACGGGCGATGCGCTCGTGGAACCCCTTGAGCCGCACGCGCAGGCCCGTGGCGAGGTCGGGGACCTCGGTGAGCGCGTACAGGTCGGCGATGTTGGGGGGGGCGAGCTGGCCGAGGGGCTTCGCCGACAGGGCGTTGACCTCGATCTCGACCGTGATTGGGTCCTTCCCTCGCAGCTGCCGCTCGGGCACGCTCCGGAACAAACAACACCCCCGTTCGCGCAGGCGACGTGACGTGACCGCGCCTAACGCTCGCGGGGGGGCGCCGCATCATAGGGGGCGCGTCCGGAGGATCCATGCGCATCACGAAGGTCTACACCCGCGTCGGCGACAAGGGCACCACGCGGCTGGTCGGCGGCGCCGAGATCGCCAAGGACCACGCCCGCATCGAGGCGTACGGCACGGTGGACGAGCTCAACACGATCCTGGGCCTCGCCCGCACGTTCAACGCCCGCAGCGAGGTCGACGCCGACGTCGTCGCCACGCTCGACGCCACGCTCGCCCACCTGCAGAACGACCTGTTCAACGTCGGCGCCGATCTGGCCACGCCCGCCGCGGACCGCTGGCCCGGGATGATCCGCGTGGACGCCGACGACGCCACGCGCCTCGAGGGCTGGATCGACACCTACAACGCCGACCTGCCGCCGCTCAAGGAGTTCATCCTCCCCGGCGGCGGCCCCGTGGGCGCCTTCCTGCACCAGGCCCGCACCGTGTGCCGCCGCGCCGAGCGCCGGGTGGTCACGCTGCAGCACACCGCCGACGACGTCGGGGACGGCTGCATGGTCTACCTCAACCGGCTGTCCGACCTGCTGTTCGTGCTGTCGCGCTGGGCCGCCAAGGCGCTGGGCGAGACCGAGTACTTCTGGTCCAAGCCCGGCTGATCGCCCTCACAGGCCCTCGGACCGCAGCCACGCCACCAGGTCCACGTAGAACTCCCGGTGGCGGAACGTGTTGAACAGGCCGGGGTGGTCGCCCAGGATCTGGCCGATCTCGTCGAGGTGGTCGGCGGGGATGCAGCCCAGGAACGTGCCGTGGCGGGCGTCGACCACGCGCACGAGGCCGTCGTTGGGGTACGGCGACAGCAGGCCGCCATCGAGGATCGGCTCGGTGAGCAGGAAGAACGGGTCGGGCGGGTCGACCACGCCCTGGTAGCGGGCGAGGAACGCCGGCTGACCCGACACCGCGCACGCGCTGCCGCCGCTCGTCCAGTCCGTGACCCCGGCGATGCTGGCGTACCGCACGCCGGGCTGATCGGGCCACGCCGCGTCGAAGCCGGCCATCGTGGACGTCTGGAGCTGCTCGAAGCTGTCGAACAGGCTCGTCTCGTTCCCCGCGGCGTCCCACAGGGGCATGCCGACGAGGCTCACGAGGCCGTCGATGACGTCCTGCACGCCCGAGAACGGCACCAGACCCACCACCAGGTCGGCGAGCGGCGTGCCGCCGTGGGGCGTGGAGATCGTGGTGACCGAGGCCACGAGCTCGGGGTGACGCGACGCCACGATCCGCGCGTCCAGCCCGCCTTGCGAGTGGCCGACGAGGTTGACCTTGGCGGCACCCGTGCGGGCCAGGACGTCGCGGACCGCGGCCTCGAGCTGGTCGGCGCGCACGGTGCTCGACGCGAACGGGTCCACCGCCGGCGTGAACACGTTGGTCTCGCCCGCCGCCGCCAACGCGTCCTGCACCCCGTAGAAGTAGGTGACGAAGTCGAGCCCGGCGAAGGTCTCGAAGCCGAAGAAGCCGTGCGCGAGCACCACCGGGTACGGACCGGCCTGACCGGCGGGCACCACGGGCGTCGTGCCCGTGCCGGGCAGGTCGCACCCCGACAGCGACACCAGCGAGAACAAGGCAGCGATCACGAGGGGACGCATGGGGCACTCCGAGGGCTCGGCCCATGCTGACACAGGTGACCCCTTGCCGCGTGAGTGCTGTTTCGAACAGCTTGCGCCGGCTGCGACGTGAGGGTGCACCCGACGTGGTTCAGCGCGGCCCGCAGATCCAGCCCTGGGCGCCGCCTTCGTCGAACCACGCCGTGCAGGCCGCCGCGACGTCATCGGGCGCCGCGCCGTCTGCCCACAGCACGACGCCACCCGCCGCGTCGACAAGGCGGCGGCTCGTGGGGTCCCACCGGCGCACGTCGTGGCCTCCGATCGCAACGCAGCCGTCTCCGCAGGCACCGGCCGCAGCCTCGCCCCGCTCCGCGAGCGCAGCGACCAGCAGGTCGACGCTCGCCCCGGGCCCCACCCACACGGGCGCACCCGCCGGCACGGTCGCCCAGCGCCCCACGAGCGTGCTCACGCCGGCGTACGGCGGGGACGTCCGCCACCGGGCGATCGGCGACCACGCACCCGCGAGCACCGCCGCGCTCGCAAGCACCAGCACGGCGCCACGCGCGCCCACCGAGGCGCACACCGCGACGGCGCGGGCGAGCGCGAGCGCCACCAGCGGCGCCACCAGCGCACCCGCCGTCGGCGCGGCCGGTCCCCACCACGACGCCGCGGCGAGACCCGCCCCCAGGCCGAGCGCCGCGGGCCCGACGCGCCGCGGCAGGCCCTCCATCATCGCGCCCGCCCCCACGCCGGCGACGACCGCCAGGGCCGCGACGCCCGGTCCGCCGAGCGCCAGCCCGAGGCCGACCACCGCGGCGACGTCGGCGTCGGCGAGCACCAGCGCCGAGGCGAACACGAGCGCTGCGATGGCGAGCGGACGCCCGGCCGCACGCGGCAGCACCGAGACCACCCCCTGTCCGGCCACCCACGCCGCACCGAGCGGGTGCACCAGCGCGAGCACCGTCGCCGACAGGCCCGCACCCCATGCGCGGTGCGGTCCGGTGCGGGCCAGCACGCCCAGGTGCACCAGCGCCGCCAGCATCGCGAGCGCGTCCGGCGTGGCGCGCGCGCCCGCGGCCACCGCCGCCGGTGCCGCCGCCACGACGAGCCCCGCGATCGTCGCGCCCATCAGGCCACGGCCGACGCGCTGACCGGCGCG
This sequence comes from Alphaproteobacteria bacterium, assembly GCA_020632915.1. Taxonomy (GTDB): domain Bacteria; phylum Myxococcota_A; class UBA796; order UBA796; genus JACKEO01. Next base: position 6,205 of record JACKEP010000009.1, read on the forward strand.
GAACACCACCACCACCCCAAGCAGGCTGGCGAGCATCGACAGGCTGCGCGCCGCACCGAGTCCGCCCCCCGCCATGGCGACCGCGGCGTGCAGCGCCGCGGCGCCCGGGTACAGCGCCTCGCCCGTGCGCACGTGCAGCTCTCCAGGGGACACCGGCGCCGTCAGCAGCGGCATCCGCAGCCACGCCGCGAGCGCCAGCAGGCCCGCGAGCACCACCCGCGCGCCGGGGTCCACGGCCGGAGCGGGCACGGCCGTCGCCGCCTGGGGCGGCTGCGCGCGCGGGTCCGCCGCGGCAGGGTCGGGCGCGGAGGGAGGCACGGCCGACACGTCAGGCCCCCGGCCGGATCCAGAACAACGGCGTCCCCTCGCCCACCCCGGCCGCCTCGCCGACGTCGACGCGCTCGACCGTGCCGGCCATCGGGCTGCGCACCGGCGTGAACGTCTTCATCACCTCGACGAGCGCGAGGGTGGCGTTGGCCGCCACCGCGCTGCCCACCGCGGCGAACGCGGGCGCCCCGGGCTCGGGCCGCAGGTAGACGGTGCCGTCGGTCTCGGCACGCACGGCCACGCAGCCCTCGGGACCGCCGCCGGGCTGGGTGGCGACCTTGGCAGCGGCGACCGTCGGCCCCCCCTCGCCCTGCACCATCAAGGGCGCGCCGTAGGCGACCCAGGTGCCCGCGGGCAGCACGTCCGTGGCCACCCCGCCCACGTCGGGCGGCGCGATCACCGGCACGACCTGGCCGTCGCAGACGAGGCTGCCGAGGCGCGCGCCGGGGACCAGGGGCACGCCCTCGGCCACGTGCGGACGCCAGGTGCCGACGCCGGGGGCGCCGAGGGTGGCGTCGCTGCGCACCGCGGCGCGCGGGGTCATCGCCTGGGACACAGGACCTCCACGTCGTGCAGGGACCAGATGCGCGGGTTCTTCGTGCGGCGGTGGCCCGTGCCCTGCCAGGCGCAGGCGACCAGGCACGCCAGCCAGGCGCGCAGCTGGCCCAGCGGCACCACCTCGTCGGTGTCCATGCGGCTGGCGGCGTCGACCGGGTCCATGTCGCCCTCGATGCGGCTGGCCACCTCGGCCATGCCGGCCTCGATGCGGGCGCGCTCGTCGGGATCGTCGGAGGCGATCTGGAAGTCGTCGTCGAGCTTGCTGTTGTAGGTGGCGATGGCGAGCGTGCGCCCCTCCATCACCGCCAGCCGCGTGTGCGGCGTCGACAGCTGCACGACCGGGTCGTAGGGCATGCCCGCCATCGCGTAGAACCCGGCGCCGGACGCCTTGCGGAGCAGCACCGTGAACATCGGCGTGGTGTGGGTGCTGTTGCCGTAGATGAGGTTGGAGCCGTAGCCGAGCAGCCCCAGCCGCTCGGCCTCGACGCCGATGTCGAAGCCCGAGATGTCCTGCAGCCACACGATCGGCAGGCCGTCGTCGTTGCACGAGCGCGTGAACGTGCTGATCTTGGCGATGCCCTCGCGGTAGAGCGCGCCGCCGGGGCGCTTGCCGATGCCGGGCTCGTCCACCAGCCCCTGCCGGTTGGCCACGATCCCCACCCACAGGCCGTCGATGCGCGCGACGCCGGTGACGATCTCACGGCCGACGTCGGGCATCACCTCGTGGAACAGGGAGGCGTCGACCAGCCGGGCGAGCACCTGCTCGATGTCGTAGCCCTGGCGGAAGTCGGGCGGGAACAGGCTGCCCAGCTCCTCGGGCGCGTGGCGCGGCGGCGCGGGCACGGCGCCGTGGCGGTAGAAGTCGACCGCCGAGCTCGGCAGGCGGCCGACGGCGTCGCGCAGGTGGCGCAGGGCGGTGGCGTCGTCGGGCACGCGCACGTCGGCGCAGCCGGACTGGTGGACGTGGACCTCGGGCCCGCCGATGTCGAGGCTGGTCAGCGACAGGCTCTTGGCGCCGCGGATCAACGCCGCGCCGGCGATGACCATGTAGGCGCTCTCGGTCATCACCACGTGGTCGCTGATGATCGGCATGTAGCCGCCACCCGCGATGCAGTCGCCGAACACGCCAGCCACCTGCGGCACCCCGGCCTCGGCCAGGCGGCTGTTCTGCTTGAAGATGTGGCCTGCGCCGCGCGCTCCGGCGAACGACCGCGCCTGCTCGGGCAGGAACAGGCCGGAACAGTCGACGAGGTAGACCACCGGCAGCCGCAGCCGCAGCGCCATCTCCTGCGCGCGCTCGATCTTCTCGGGCGTCTGCGGCCACCAGGCACCGCTGGCGACGGTGTTGTCGTTGGCGATGACGATGCACCAGCGGTCGTGGATGCGCACGAAGGCGGTGACGACGCCGGCGCCGGGGGCGAGCCGGGAGCTGCCGGCGAACGACCGGCCCCAGTTGACCAGCGTGCCCACCTCGAAGACGTCGCTGCCGGGGTCCTTGAGCGCCTCGATGCGGTCCCACGTGGGGAGCTTGCCCTTGTCGGCGACGCGCTGGCGGGCCTTGTCGCCCCAGCCGTCGTGGGTGGTGGCGACCTTGTCGGCCAGCGCGGCGTCGAGGCCGTCGTTGTGGGCGGCGTGGCGCGCGAGCTCGTCGGGGCCGAGCAGCGTGGGCAGCGACGCGCCGATGGGGTGCAGGTGCAGGCGGGCCATCCCTCATCCCTCCGAGGCGAGCCAGCGCTCGAGCGAGGTGGTGTCGTAGCGACCGGAGCGGAAGGCGTCCCAGCCGAGGATGCGGCGCTGCAGCGCCACGTTGGTGGTGACCCCCTCGATGCGCGCCTGGGCGAGCGCGGCGTCGAGCCGGGCGATGGCGGCGTCGCGGGTGGGGGCGTGGGCGATGACCTTGGCGACCATCGAGTCGTAGTAGGGCGGGATGCGGTCACCGGCGCGCAGGTGGGTCTCCACGCGCAGGCCGTCCCCCTCGGGCCACGACAGCGTGGAGACCGTGCCCGGGCACGGGCGGAAGCCGTCGTCGGGGTCCTCGGCGTTGACGCGGGCCTCGATGGCGTGGCCGGTGAACGTGACGTCCTCCTGGCGCAGCGGCAGCGGCTCGTGGGCGGCGACACGCAGCTGGAGCTCGACCAGGTCGAGGCCGGTGATCGCCTCGGTGACCGGGTGCTCGACCTGCAGGCGGGTGTTCATCTCCATGAACCACGCCCGGCCGTCCTGATCGACGAGCATCTCGACGGTGCCGGCGTTGACGTAGCCGGACCGTGCGACCACGTCGGCGACGAGCGGCAGGATGCGGGCCCGCTCCTCGGCAGACAGACCGGGGCTGGGCGCCTCCTCCATGACCTTCTGGTGACGGCGCTGCATGCTGCACTCGCGCTCGCCCAGGTGCAGGCACGTGCCCTGGTGGTCGGCGATGATCTGCACCTCGACGTGACGGCCGCCGGTGATGCGGCGCTCGAGGTACATCCGGCCGTCGCCGAACGCGGCCTGGGCCTCTGCGCTGGCGGACTCGAAGGCCTCGGCGAACGCCTCGGGGTGGTCGACGGCGCGCATGCCGCGCCCACCGCCGCCGGCGACGGCCTTGAGCAGCACCGGGTAGCCGACCTCCTCGGCGATGACGGCGGCGTGGGCGGCGTCGCGGGCGGGCGTGCGGGAGCCGGGGATCGGGTCGAGACCGAGCGCCTTCATGGTGGCGCGCGCCAGCGACTTGTCCCCCATGCGGCGGATGTGGTCGGGGGACGGGCCGACGAACGTGAGCCCGGCGGCGGCGCAGCGGGTGGCGAACACGTCGTTCTCGGCGAGGAAGCCCCAGCCGGGGTGGACGGCGGCGCAGCGGGTGTGGCGGCCGACCTCGATCAGCGCGTCCTGGTCGAGGTAGCTGGCGGCGGCACGCGCCGGTCCGATGACGACGACCTCGTCGACGTCGGCGAGCCACGCGGCGTCGCGGTCGGCCTCGGAGGCGACGGCGACGACCTGCACGCCCAGGCGTCGGGCGGTGCGGGCCACGCGCGCCGCGACCTCCCCTCGGTTGGCGATCAACAGTCGTCGAAACATGCACGTCCCGGCCGGTGGTGGTCCCCGCCTCTAGCCCGACCGCCCGACCGCGACAGGCCCGGACTTGTCGCGGGCCGAGGTGGTGCCTACCCACGACGCTTCCGCCCGTCGTCCCGACGCGGGGTGGTACACAGGAACGGCCGCGCCCCGCGGCCCGGAGCGAGCATGCGCAACCGCTGGTTCCACCGGCCGGTGCTCCACACCGAGCTCGATCGCAGCAAGCGCGCGAGCTGGTTGGAGCTGTTCTTCGACCTGATCGTGGTGGCCGCCACGCTGCAGCTGGGCAACGCCCTGTCGCATGGCGTGGCCCACGGTCATGGCCTGGAGGCCTTCGCCCTGTTCGCCCTGCACTTCGTGCCGCTGTGGGTGGGCTGGACGGGGTTCACGTTCTACGCCAACCGCTTCGACGTCGACGACTTCGTGCACCGCCTGCTGGTGTTCGCGCAGATGTTTGCGGTGGGCGGCATGGCCGTGACGGCCCACGCCGCGATGGACCTGAAGCACCCCGATCCCCGGGGCTTCTCGGCCTCGTTCGCGTTGACCCTCGGGCTCGTGAGCCTGATGTACCTGCGGTCGATCAAGCACACGGAGCAGGCGCGCGACTACAGCCGCTACTGGGCTGTGGTGTTCGGCGCCGGGGCGCTCATCTGGGCGCTGTCGGCCCTGGTGCCGGCGCCCGCCAGCTACGCGGTGTGGCTCGTCGGACTGGCCGTGGTCATCGGCGCGCCGCTGTCGCGGACGTCCCGCGCCCTGTCGGATGCCTACCCCCTCGATCAGGAGCACCTGTCCGAGCGCTACGGCCTGCTCACGATCATCGTGCTCGGCGAGTCGTTCGTGAAGGTGCTCACCTACCTGTCGGAGGACGTGCACGGCTCCGACCCCGAGTCGATGCTCAAGGGCGCGTTCAACCTGATGATCACGTGCGCGGTGTGGTGGGTGTACTTCGACGACATCGCCGGCTCGCGGATCAAGGCCGGCCCGTTCCGCTGGGTGGCGTGGCTCTACGGTCACCTGCCGCTGACGCTGTTCGTCACCGGGGTCGGCGTGGCCGTGAAGTACGCCACGCAGATCGACCTGTGGTCCCACCCCACGCCCGCCTACCGCCTGCTGCTCGCCGGCACGGTGGCCGGCACGCTGCTGTCGGTGGCCCTCATCGACAGCGTCACCGAGCGGCGCCAGGCCGAGCTGTCGGACGCGTGGCGCGTGCGCGTGCGCGCGGGGTCCGCCGGCGTCCTCCTGCTCGTGGCGGCGGTCGGTGGGCAGATGTCGGGCTGGATGTACCTGGCGCTGGTGGCGCTCATCGCCGGCGCCCAGGTGGCCATCGACATGCTGATGGCGCCGATGGAGGACACCGGCGAGCAGCCGGACGGCGCGGCGAGCACCGCCGAGCTCGCACGCCGTCGTCAGCGTGGCGAGACCACGGACGGGCCGCGGCGGATCGACATGTCCCAGACCGTGCGCAAGGGCACGCCCAGCGAGCTGCGCAGCGACCTGTACTTCTTCCTCATGGAGGGGTCGTGGTCGCGCATGATGGCGGTGCTGGGGGCCGCCGGGCTCGTGCTCAACGTGGTGTTCGCCGCCCTGTTCCTCCTCGACGACCACGCGATCGGCGGCGCGTTCGACGGCAGCTTCGCGTCGGCGTTCGCGTTCAGCGTCCAGACGATGGCGACCATCGGCTACGGCGCGATGGCGCCCGGCGACGCCTACGGCGACCTCATCGTCACGCTGGAGGCCGCCGTGGGCCTGTTGGGCGTGGCGGTGGCCACCGGCCTGATCTTCGCAAAGCTGTCCCGCCCGCAGGCAAAGGTGCTGTTCTCGCGCAAGGTGGTGCTCACCACGTGGAACGGCAAGCCCACGCTCACGTTCCGCGTGGGCAACGCGCGCGGCAACGAGATCGTCGACGCCACGATGACCATCGCGGCGCTGTGCGACGACGTGTCCGCCGAGGGCCACCACCTGCGGCGCCTGGTGGACCTGCAGCTGGTGCGGTCCCGCCAGCCGATGTTCCGCCTGTCGTGGACGGTGCAGCACGTCATCGACGAGACCAGCCCGCTCAAGGACATCGACTGGTCGAACCCCGAGGCCGGCTTCGGCGCGCTCATCGTGAGCCTGCTGGGCCACGACGCCACCTACGCCTCCACCACCCACGCACGCTACCTGTACTACCCGGAGGACGTCGCCGTCGGGCACCGCTTCGTCGACGTGATGAGCCAGCTGCCCGACGGCCGGCTGATGATCGACTACGACCTGTTCCACGACACGGAGCCAGACGCCGTGGCGATGGCCCGGGACGCCGAGCACGCCACCCCTGCGTGATCCGCGTGTCCGCCGCGCAACGCGTGACACCCGGTGCTATGATGCCGCCTTGCTCCGGAGTGCACGGAGCAAGCCATATTCTCGCCCGATGGAGTCCCGGATGTCGCGCTGGCCCCTGCCCCTGCTGCTCGCACTCGCTGCCTGCCAGGAGTTCACGATCGACAAGCCGGACGACTCGCCGCCCCTCGACACGATCGACACCGACCCGGCGATCCCGGTCAGCCAGCCCGACATCGAGGTCACGCCGGCCGAGCTGCGCTTCGGCAGCCTGCCGCCCGACTGCGCGGCGCAGGACCAGCTCGTCACCATCAAGAACGTCGGCGAGGCCACGCTCGAGGTCACCGAGGTGGCGCTCAAGGGGCTGGGCAACGAGGTGTTCACCCTGTCCGACGCCGGCCCCTACACCCTCGAGCCCGACGACGAGGTCACGGTCACCGTGGGCTTCACGCCCAGCGACTACGTCGCCTACGACCGGGTCAAGGTGCGGGTGACGAGCAACGCGCCGGGCGAGGAGCAGATCGACGTGCCCGCGCTGGGCGAGGGCTCCACCTACACCGTGGCCGAGGAGGCGTTCGTCCAGGAGCAGGCCGGCTCCGTCGACGTGCTGTGGATCATCGACAACTCCGAGTCCATGTCCACCGAGCTCAACGACCTCGCGAACGCGATGAACACGTTCATCCAGAGCTTCGTCAACCTCGGCCTCGACTTCCAGATCGGCGTCACCACCACAGACATGTCGGCCACCGGCGCCCAGGGGCGCATGCTCGGCCCGATCATCACCAACGCCACGGCCAACCCTGTGCAGGCCTTCCGCACCCAGACCAACCAGGGCGCGGCGGGCTCGGCCGACGAGATGGGCCTGGACGCGTCGAAGACGGCGCTGACGGCCCCGCGGATCAACCAGTCGCCCAACAGCGACCTCATCCGCGCCGACGCCACGCTGTCGGTCGTCGTGATCTCCGACGAAGACGACTACTCGTCGGTCACCACCCAGAACTACAGCAACTGGCTGCGCGGGATGAAGAGCGATCCCGACGACGTGTCCTTCTCCGGGATGGTCGGGCCTGCGTCGGGCGGCCTGTCCGCGTGCGGCGGCATCACCAGCCCCACGTCCGCGAGCGCCGCCCCCCGCTACCATCAGGTGATCAACGCCACGAACGGCGTGTGGGCGAACTTCTGCCAGTTCGACATCCACCCGTTCCTCACCCACCTGTCGTTCGTCGCGGCGGGTCTGGAGTTCCGGTTCCAGCTCCAGAACACGCCGCTGACCTTCGCCGCCGACCGCGCGTCCACGCCCGAGATCGACGGCATCCGGGTCGAGGTGGACGGCACGCTCATCCCCTACGACCCCGTCAACGGCTGGACGTTCGACACCGCCACGAACGCGGTGGAGATGCACGGCACGGCCATCCCGAGCCCCGGCCAGACCACGATCATCAGCTACCCCCAGGCCGGCACCTGCGAGTGAGCACGCGCCAGCTGTGGCGCTCGACCAACGATTTTCCCTGGTCGGCTGCGCGTGCGCGCCGGACGTGGTAACCGCGTCGGCCCGATTCGCCCGACCGGTCTGGAGGCTCGATGATCGACGACGACGTCCTGCTGCGGAACGAGGATGCCGAGCTGCCGCTCGAGGTGCTGCGCGAGCTGTACCAGATCCTCATCGACGCACGTGACGACCGCCACCACCGCTGGAAGCAGGCCGAGGCCGAAGCGAGCGTGCAGAACGCCAGCGCGATGCTCGACGAGGTCGACGCCGCCTCCCACGACGCCGACACCGACGCGGCGCGGCGCGACGCCGAGCGCGCCTGGATGGAGATCCAGCAGATCGACGCGGCGCTGGCCCGCATGCGGCAGGGCACGTACGGCGTCTGCGAAGACACCGGGGAGCCCATCGGCGAGCCCCGCCTGCGCCGCATCCCGTGGGCCCGGCGCACGATGGCGGCCGAGTCCGAGCGCGAGCGCCTCTGATCCTGGGGCGGGCCTCGTCCCGCCGTCCCTCGTCAAGGCCCCCACCGCGACGGCGTCCGTCGACCCCTGTCCAGGTCGTCACTGCCGCCGGAACAGGTCGTCCACGTCGTCGTCGTCGTCCCCGTCCACGAACGTGTCGGGAGCGCGCGGCGGCGGTGCGGGTGGCGGTGGCGGCGCGAGGTCGGCGTCGGTCACGGCGTCGCCCTCCCAGGTGTCCTCGGCCTCGTCGACCGGTCCGGGCACGATGCCGGTGCGCAGGGCCTGCACCCCGTCCGGCCGCAGGGACACCTCGAACCGGGCCCCGTGGACCAGGTCGTCGCCGAGCAGATCGGCGGCGTGGGCCTCCTTGGGCCTGCGCCAGCGCTGCCACACCATCCAGCCTCCCACCAGCGGCAGGGCCGCCAGCCCCAGCAGGCCGATCCCCACCGCGGACGCCTTGCCCGCGGCGAAGAAGCGCTGGGTGGTGGTGCCGCCGAGCAGTTCCTCGGCACAGGCATCGGGCGGCAGGCCCTGACATTGAGCCGCTTCGTCGGGATGGGACGACAGCGTGTCGATCGCGGCGGCCAGCAGGAACCACGCGGGGAACACGCCCACGGCGACCACGAACAGGCCGATGCGGATCAGCTCGACGACGCGCTCTCCGGGCCCGGCAGGCTCCACCGACGGCGGCGTCTCAGGCATCCGCCGTCTCCGTGGGCGCGGGCGTGCCGAGCGTGCCCGCCTGGGACCGCGCCTCCTGGTCGGCGCTGCCGTCGAGCGGCCAGGGCTGGAAGTCGCGGCGCGCGTGCGCTCGCCACATCAGCCACGCACCGAACGCGAACAGCGCCACCATCCCGTACTGCGCCGCCGTCAGGCCGGCCCAGCGCACGTCGTGGTGTTCGAGGTCGGTCTGACGGAGGAAGTCGAGTCCGAAGCGGATCGGGCTGTACAGCACGAAGAACAGTCCCATGAACGTGCCCGGCGGACGGTCCTTGCGACCGAGCCACCAGAAGAACGCGATCATCGGGATCATGAGGACGAACTCGTAGAAGCCGAGCTCGTGGCGTACGCCGGCGGCGAAGTGGTTGGCCGGGAAGCGCATGGCGAGCGGGAACGTGGTCTCCACACCGACGTGGTCGTGGACCACGGCGCAGCCGGCACGGCCGAACAGCCAGCCCACGGGGTAGCCGTAGGCGATCAGATCGGCGAAGCGCATCACGTCGTGGGGCCGGATCCAGGTGTAGAAGATCCAGATCGCCCCGATGCCGCCGAGGAAGCCGCCGGTGGACGAGAACCCCTCCCACACCTTGAGGATCGCCCAGATCCCCTCGGTGCGCAGGCGCTCGGGGTAGTAGCCGACCACGGTGATGACGTGGGCGAAGAAGAAGCCGACGAGCACGGTGAACACGACGCCGTCGACGATCTCGCGCGGCTCGAAGCCCATCTTCATCGCGCGGTGACGGCTGACCTCCAGCCCGAGCAGCACGCCCAGACACACCAGCGTGGCCCACGGGTCGATCGGCACGCCGAACGTGGGGATCACGAACCGCAGCGTGTCGAACGTGACGCGGATCCCCTCGTCGACCATCCGCATCTCGAAGAACGGGATCGCAGCGATCACGGCTCGGACCTCCCCGGGGTGAGCGGGAGCACGTCTCCGGCGACGATGCGTGCGCGGGCACCGGAGTCCAGACGTAGCAGGAGCGCACCGTCGTCGGCCACGTCCTCGGCCAGACCCTCACGTTCCCCGACACGGACGCGCTGCCCGAGGGTGCAGCTGTTGCGGCGCCAGGCGTCGAGCACCCGGTCGGGGTCGGCGCGGAGCTGGTCGACCCAGCCCCGCACCATCGCGACGAGATCGACGGCGAGCTCTTCCCGGCTCACCGGGGGCCCGACGTCCTCCAGGCACGCCACATCGGGCAGCCCCTGCGGCACCGCCGCCACGTTGACCCCGATGCCGACCACGACGGAGCGCACGCGCTGGTCGGAGACGTCGGCCTCGGCGAGGATGCCCGCCACCTTGCGACCGTCGGGCGTGAGCAGGTCGTTGGGCCACTTGATGCGCAGGCGTGACCGCGTGGCCTGCCAGGCGCCGACGGCGGCGGCCAGCGACACCAGCGGCAGCCTCGCCACGGGGATCTGCGGCCGGAGCAGGATGGAGATCTGCACCGCGCCCTCGGGGCTCGACCACACGCGGCCCAGCCGTCCCCTCCCCTCGGTCTGGCGCTCGGCGACCAGCGACACCCCCGCCGGACGCTGGGCCGCCGCCCAGGAGCGCACGGCGTCCTGCGTGGACGTGGTCTCCTCCACCCACACCGGCGCCGGCACGCCCAGCGCCCGAGCCCGGGCGGCGAGCCGGACCGGGTCGATCAGGACGACACCCGCAGCGACAGGTCGGCCCAACGCGCCTGGTGGACGAAGCCGCCGACGCTGACCACGTCGAGGCCGAGGGCGGCGATCGCCTTCATCCGCGCGGCGTCCATGTTGCCCGACGCCTCGACGAAGGCGCGCGGGAACCGTTCCTGGACCACGCGCACCGCGGCTGCCATGGCGGCGTCGGTCATGTTGTCGAGCAGCACGCCGTCAGCACCCGCTTCGAGCGCCTCCACCAGGCCGGCCTCGTCGCTGACCTCGACCTCGATGCGCACGAGGTGGTGGACTGCGTCGCGCACGCGGGCGACGGTCTCGCCGATGCTGCCGACGGCGGCGATGTGGTTGTCCTTGATCAGCACGCCGTCGAACAGCCCGAAGCGGTGGTTGTGACCGCCGCCGTCGCGCACGGCGGCCTTCTCGAGGTCGCGCCACAGTGGCGTGGTCTTGCGGGTGTCGACGGCCCGGAACGTGGCCGGCCCCACAACCGCGAGCGTGTCGCGGACGTGGGTGGCGATGCCGCACATCCGCATGAGCAGGTTCAGGGCGAGGCGCTCGCCGACGAGCAACGCGCGGGCGTGCCCGTGGATGCGGGCGATCACGGTGCCGCGGGGGGCGGTGCCGCCGTCGGCGACCTCGACCTGGTAGGACAGGAAGCCGGCGTAGTGCGCTGCAGCCGCCTCGAACGCCGCGCGCGCGGCGGCGTGGCCGCTGACGACGACGTCCTGCTTGGCGACGATCGTGGCGGACGTGATGGCGCCCGCGTCGAGGCACGCCTCGGTGGTGAGGTCGCCCGGGCCGAGGTCTTCGGCCAGGGCGGCGCGGATGCGTGCGTGGAGGTCCATGGTGGCCCTAGCTGGCGCCCGACAGGCGCTGGTGGTTGCGCTCGAGCAGGTCGAGCCGCGTGCGGGCGGCGTCGAGCTTGCCCTGGAACTCGGCGACGAGCTCGGCAGGCGCGCGGTCGACGAACGCCGGGTTGCCCAGGCGGGACGTCAGCTGCGCCACGTCCTTGCGCACCTTGACGAGCTCCTTGGCCAGACGGTCGACCTCGGCGGCCACGTCGACGATGCCCTCCAGGGGGATGAGCGCCTCGGACCCGACGATCACCGCGGTGGCGGCGAGCGCGGGACGCTCGACCAGCGGCTGCACCGTGGCGTGGGCCATGGGGCCCTGCATCGTGCGGCGGTGGCGGTCGAGCACCGTGCGCACGGCCTCGCTGTCGACCAGCAGCGTGAGCTGCACCTTGGGCGACAGCTCCATCTCGCCGCGGATGTTGCGGACGGCGCTGATCGCCTCCTGCAGCTTGGCGACCTCGTCGAGGACAGCCGGGTCGGAGGGGAAGTCGACCTCACGCGGGTAGGCCGCGACAGCCACGAAGCCCTGCGTGCCCGGCAGCCGCGACCACATCTCCTCGGAGAAGTGGGGGATGAACGGGTGCAGCAGCCGCGCGATCACGCCGAGCGTGGTGAACAGCGCGTGCTTGGTGGCGTTCTTGCGCGCCGGGCTGGCGGCCTCGTCGTAGAGCGTGGTCTTCGACAGCTCCAGGTACCAGTCGCAGAACTCGCCCCACACGAAGGCGTGGATCTCGCTGGCGGCCTCGTTGAACTTGTAGGCGTCGAGCGCGGAGCGCACCCGGGCCACGGCCTGACCCGTGCGGGCCTGGATCCACGCCTCGTAGACGCCGGGCTCCATCGGGCCGCTCGGGTCGTAGCCCTCGATGTGCAGGTAGCCGAAGCGCATGGCCTGCCACATCTTGGTGAGGAAGCGACCGGAGTCGCCCACCCGGCTCGGGTCCCACACGATGTCGCGGCCCTGGGCGGCCAGCGCCATCAGGGTGAACCGGAACGCGTCGGCGCCCGCCTCGTCGATGACCGACAGGGGGTCGACGACGTTGCCCTTGGTCTTGCTCATCTTCTGACGGTGTTCGTCGCGGATGAGCGCGTGGATGTAGACGTCCTTGAACGGCACGGAGCCGGTGAGGTGCTGACCGGCGAACATCATCCGGGCGACCCAGAAGAAGATGATGTCGAAGGCCGTGACCAGCACCGACGTGGGGTAGTACTTCGCCAGATCGGCCGTGCGCTCGGGCCAGCCCATCGTGGAGAAGGGCCACAGCGCCGAGCTGAACCACGTGTCGAGCACGTCGTCGTCCTGGCGCAGGGCGGCGTGCCCGCAGGCGCTGCACGCCTCGGGGGCGGCGCGGGCGACGTGGACCTCGCCGCACGCCTCGCAGTACCAGGCCGGGATCCGGTGGCCCCACCACAGCTGGCGGCTGATGCACCAGTCGCGGATGTCGCGCAGCCACGAAAAGTAGGTGTTCTCCCACATCTTGGGGACGAACCGCGTGAAGCCCTGCTCCACGGCGGCGAGCGAGGGGCCGGCGAGCGGCTTCATGCTCACGAACCACTGGGTGGACAGCATCGGCTCGATCACGGCGCCGGACCGCTGGCTGCGGCCGATGGGCAGCCAGTGCTCGTCGACGCCGCGGTGCAGGCCGAGCGCCTCGAGCTCGTCCTTGACCTTGGCGCGCGCCTCGAAGCGGTCGAGCCCTGCGAAGGACGGGCCCCCGACGGCGTTGATCCGGCCGTCGCGCTCCAGGATGTTGATCATCGGCAGGCCGTGGCGCTTGCCGACCTCGAAGTCGTTGAAGTCGTGGGCCGGCGTGATCTTGACGGCACCGGTGCCGAACTCGGGGTCGACGAGGATGGCGTCGCCCACGATCGGGATCTCGCGATCGAGGAACGGGTGACGCACCGTCTTGCCGAGCAGGTGCTGGTAGCGCGGGTCGTCGGGGTGGACGGCGACCGCGGTGTCGCCCAGCATCGTCTCAGGGCGCGTGGTGGCCACCACGATCTCGCCGGTGCCGTCGGACAGGGGGTAGGCGAAGTGGAACAGCTCGCCCTTCTCCTTCTCCGTCTGGCCCTTGGCGTCCTTCTTGTACTCGACCTCGAGGTCGGACACGGCCGTCTGGTCGACCGGGTCCCAGTTGACGAGGCGCTCCCCGCGGTAGATCAGGCCCTGCTCGTAGAGCTGGACGAAGTGCTCGGTGACGGCGTCGGCGAGGCCGGGATCGAGCGTGAACCGCTCGCGTGACCAGTCGCACGACACGCCCAGGCGCTTGAGCTGCCCTTGGATGGCACCGCTCGTCTGCTCCTTCCACGCCCAGACCCGCTCGAGGAACGCCTCGCGGCCGAGGTCGAACATGTCGATGCCCTCGGCCTGCAGCTGGCGACGCACCACCCACTGCGTGGCGATGCCGGCGTGGTCGGTGCCGGGCACCCACAGCACGTTGAAGCCGTCCATCCGCTTGTAGCGGATCAGCACGTCCTGGATGGTGTTGTTGAGGGCGTGCCCCATGTGCAGCCGCCCGGTGACGTTGGGCGGCGGGATGACGATGGAGAAGGGCTCGCCGGGGGCCTCGGGATCTGCGGTGAAAATCCCGGCCTCGTCCCAGGCCGTGGACCACTTCTCGGCCGCTGCGGCCGCATCGTATGCTCCGGGGAGCTCGCCCGAGGACATGCCTCGCCTCCATGCAGGACGGGCGCCCTAACCCCTGCCCTGGCGCCGGGCCCGTGGTCGGACCCGACGTCGCCGTCGTCAGCCGAGCTCGGCCAGCAGGGCCTCCGCCTCGGCGCGGAACGGCGCGTCGCCCTTGGTCTTGTCGAGGAAGGTGGCGAGGTCGTCGCGCGCATCCGCGGCCTGTCCCAGGTCGGCGAGGACACGGCCCCGCCACCAGAACAGGTCGATGCGCGGGCGCTTGCGGTCGAGCATCGCGTCGAGGCGGGTGCGCGCCTCGGCGTGCTCGCCGGCGAGCCAGCAGGCGATCGCGCCTGCGCGCTGCGCGGACGGCCCCTCCTGGGTGTCGATCCACGCGCGCAGCGCGGCGACGGCCTCGGGGTCCATCGCGGCGAGCTGGCTCCACCGCGCCTCGACGAACTCGGCCACCTCGTCGGCGGGCACGCTCCACCACGTGCGTCCGCCCTCGTGCAGCGCCTTGCGGGGCACCGCCGTGCCGAGCGGCGTGGCCCACACGATCGCGGCGGGCTCGCCGCCCAGCGTGGCGCCGCCGTCGTGCAGGGCGAGCGGCACGTGGGCCCCGGGCACCGCCCACACCGTGGGGGTGGAGACGGCGATGCCGTCGGCCCGCGGCGCGAGCGCGAGCTCGAACACGTCGAGCCCGTCGGTGACCCACGCCCCGGACCACGTCTCGGGCCGGCCGCGCGCGTCGAGGCGGTCGAGCGCCTGGTCGGCCACCTCGGCCATCGCGTCGCCGCGCTGGCGGGCCGAGAGCACGGCCTGACGGAGCGCTGGCAGACCGGCCTCGCCGATGATCTTGATCAGCTCGGCGCGGGTGTCGTCCTGGAGGCGGTCGTCGGCCAGCCAGCTCGCGACGTGGCCGGTGACCAGCGCGCGATCGGCCACGGCGGAGAGCACCATCCGCCGCAGGGCGGTGACGACCCCGAGCCGCACGTCGCTGCGCGGGTCGCGCACGATGCGCGCGAGCCGGGCCAGCGCGCCCTCGGTCTGCACGGCGCCGACGAGCATCAGCATCGACGGGTTGACGCCCGGATCGCCGGCGAAGGCCCACTTGAGCAGCTGCGCCTGCTGGAGTTCGTCGAGGGACTCCTGGCCCCACGCGCCGCGACGGCGGCAGGCGATGTCGGCGGCCGCAGCGGCCGCGTACAGCCGCACCGGCATGCTCGGGTCCTTCCAGCCCTTGTCGACCAGCAGCTCCATGTCCGCCCACGACCCCCAGCGCATCAGGTCGCGCGCACCCGCGGCGCGCCGGGCGATCGACTTGTCCTCGAGCGCCGCGCGCGGATCCTCCGTCTCCATGCATCCTCCTGCACGCACAACGTACATCGGCCCTGCCGCTGCCGCTGGCCCGCTGCGCACCGTTCCGACGTCGCCTGGATCCGACGGGGCCCCCTGGCGCGTTGTAGGGTCCGACCGACCCCGAGGAGGGCAACGTGCGCGCCCGTTCGTTCCTGATGCTGACGGCGGTGGGCCTGGCGACCGGGTGCGGCGCCACGGTGCGTCAGGCGTTCCAGGCCCGCCTGGACGCCACGCTGTCGGCGCCCCCTCCGCTGACCGACCGCTGGGCGCCCGACGCCACGCTGTACCTGTCGCCCGCCCTGCTCCAGGACGGCGTGTCGACCGCACTCGACGGGCTCGACGTCGGCGCGGCGCTCTCGCTCCCGGGCGTGTCGGCGACGCCGCGCCTGCACGTGGAGCGGGTGGTCCTGCGCGCACCGAGCGCACCGTGCGGCGTGTGCCTGGGCGTCGACGGCCAGCTGCGCGGCACCCTGGAGATCGCAGCGTTCGGGCTCGCCACCCGCACGGGGCTCTCAGCCTCGCTCGGGCTCGACGTCGGCGTCCGCACCGCCGCTGCCGACGACGGGTGGACCGTGCTGCTGGCCCCCGAGCGCCTCACCGACCTCGACCTGCGCCTCGACGACGCCGGCATGGGCAGCCTCGGCACCGGACGGGTGCGCACGGGGATGACCGAGGCGCTGCTCGACCGGCTGCCTCCCCTCCCCGCGCTGCACGTCGGCGGCGACGCGCTGCCCCTGCGCGACGTCCGGGTCCAGGCGGCCCCCAGCGGCCTGCGGGTCGACGTGCGCACCCGCGCCCCGGGCGACGCCACGGCCGTCCCGGCGCCCGTCGTGGACCAGGGGTGGAGCGCCCGCGTGGCCACGGGGTCCGTGCTCGCGCTGGTGCGCGCCGATCTGTTCCGGCAGGGCCCCGTGCAGCACGGCGTGTGGGTGGATCCGACCTCGCTGCAGGTGGAGGGCGACCGGTTCACGCTGGGCCTGCGGCTCTGGCGCCCGAAGGGCGGGGCGTGGTGGCGGGACCTGACGGTCACCGGCAGCGTGCGCCTGCAGCGCGCCACGCTCGACCTCGTCGCCGAGGACGTCGCGGTGGTGCAGACCTCGCCGGGGGCGCGCTTCGCCGACCCGATCGTGGCGATGGCCGAGACGCGGGTGCTCGCCAGCCTCGCGCAGGCCACGCTGCTGTCGCTGCCGGTGCGGCAGACGCAGGGCACCGGAGACGGCCGCGCCACCTGGCGGGTGACGGCGCTGCACAGCGAGGGCGACACGCTCGTCGCCACCGGCACGGCGCGCTTCGGAGCACGCGCGGCACGCTGACGGCAGGCGTCGACGTCAGTCGCCCTCGATCACGGCGCGCAGTCGCAGCAGCGCTGCCTTCCACATCGCCTCGAGCGCCTCCCGGGCCGCTGCGTCGCCGACCACGTCGCCGCCGGACTGCACGACGTGGACCTTGGTCTCGTCGCCCGCGCGCCCGACCTGGATCTCCACGCGCGAGCCGCGCCACCCCGAGCCGCCGGGGCTGTCCCAGCTGATCTCGATGTGGCGCGTGGGCCGCAGGCTGACGAACAGGCCGCGATCCTCGACGCGCGCCTCGTCCACGGTGCGCACGACGACGATGCGACCGCCCTCGCGGGGGTCGACCCGCGCCTCCTCGGCCCACCACGACACGAGGCCGGCCTCCGTGGTCAGGGCGTTCCACACGGTGCGCGCGGGCGCATCGACGGTGATCTGCTGGCGCACGGCGGCCATCGGCACTCCTCGATCGCGGCCCGCGCGGTAACGCGTCGCGGGGCGTCCCTCACGCGCAGGTCACGGGCTCGTGCGCCGTCCTACCACGACCACCGGCCCCCAGTGCGCAGCGATCGCCACCAGCGCGTCGTGGGCGACGTGGGCTGCACCGACATGCGACAGGTGGACGGCCGCCGTGGCCAGCCGCGCGGGGGGCTCGGTGACGCAGTCCTCCGCGCCGCCGGACCAGCCGCAGGCCGCGCAGGTGACCACGCGATCGCCTCCCGCGCGCCACGAGGCGATCAAGCGCGTGAAGCCGGGGACGATGCCCGTCGCGCACGCAGGGCACCGCACCCGGAACCCGCCCTGCTGGTTGGCGTAGAGCACGGCGCGATCGTGGCGCTCGATGCGCGCCAGGCGAAAGCCGTCGGTGCCGAGGGCAGCGGCCTGGGGACCGGGTGCGCCGTCGGCGCCCCACCAGCCGCTCACCTGGCCGAGCGCGCGGACCGCGGCATCGTCGACGGTGCGATCGGGCTGGTCGGGGACGACGAACAGGTCGAGGCGGGAGACGGGGCGGGGCACGGGCGACCTCCGGGGACGACGCGGTCGGCCCCCGCTTCCGATATCCTGGACGGGTCCGTGCCTGGAGGTCCGGTGTCCGGACACCCCGCCGAACGCGGCCTCGCCGGTCGCGCCCACGCGCTCCGCGTGCACGACGAACGCAGCCGGGTCCGGGTGCCGCTGGCCCACGCGATCAGCTGGCTGGTGCACGCGTCCGTGCTCGCCACGCTGCCGTGCGTCGCCGTGTCGGTGGCCACCGAGGACGCGGCCCCACCCCAGCGACACGTCCAGCTGATCGCACCGCCCCCCGACGAGGCCCCGTCGCGGTCCGCCGTCCCGCCCGAGGCGGCGGAGCGCCCGCTCCCCGAAGCGGCGGTGACCGCCGCCGTGCTCGCGCCACCGGACCGACCGGCGCGCCCCGAGCCCCGAGACGCGCCCGAGCCGCCGCTCGAACGCCCGCCACCCGTCGAGCGTCCCCCCCCACGCCCCGAGACCCTCCCACGCCCCGACCCCACCGAGGTGGACGCGCCCGCGCCGCCCCAGCCCGAGGAGCCCGAGCGGTGGGTGCAGTACGTGCACGCGCCGGCCGCCGCCCCGCCCACGGTCCCAGCCGACGCCGACGCGATCAGCGCCCACGACGCCGTCGCCGAGCAGCTGCACCGCAAGCTCGTGGTCGACCCCGACGAGGGGCCGACCCGGCGACAGCTCGACCCGACGCGCTCGGTCGCTCGCACCGACGGCGTCGAGCAGATGACGGCGGTGCCCACCTCGATGCGGGGCGACGATCCGGACCGCCCCGCCTCGGCCACGACCGTGGAGGCCGCCGGCGGGCGCGCGGCGCGCGTCGGCACGCTGGCACCCGAGCGGGACGCGCCCAGCCCCGAGCCCTCGCCTGTCGCGGCGCCGGCCACCGAGGCGCGGTCGGCGGCGCCTTCCCGTGCCGCACCCGAGGTGGTGGCGGTCACCGGCGTGGCCGAGGGCGCACCCGAGGCCCTGGACGGCACGGAGCGGGCCGGCGCCGCACACGCCATTCCCACGGTGGTGGCACGTCTCGGGGCGCCGGACCGGCCCGGCGACGCCGCGGACGCCGCGCCGCACGACGCGCCGCCCGCCACCGAGGGTGCCGCTGCTCGGTCCGGCCGCGACGGCGCCACCGCCGACGGCGCCGTCGACGTCCAGCCCTCGGAGGCGCGCGCAGGCGACGCGGACGGCCCGTCCGAGGGCGACGCGCGCACGGCGGTCGACCTCGTCGCCGAGACCCGCGCGTCGCTCGGCTGGGGCCGTCACGACGACGACCACGTGGTCACCCCCGTCTACACCCCGGGGGAGCTGGGCGGCGAGCGCCGCGACGCCGGCAGCGACCAGACGGTCCTTCCCCAGGACTGGGACACCAGCGGGCTCGTCGCCGTCGATGCGGTCGGCACGCCGCTGGGCGCCTACCTCGCGCTCGTCGAGCGGCTGATCGGCGCGCGGTGGCACCAGGGCGACCTGCCCCTCGCCGACCGCATCCTGGGTGCCGCCGGCGACGCCACGGTGCGCTTCCGGGTGACGGCGTCGGGCGAGGTCCACGACGTGCGCCTCGTCCAGCGCAGCGGCCACCCGGTCCTCGACGCGCTCGCGCTGGCGGCAGTCCCCAGTCACCTGCCGCGGTTCCCCGCCGACGTCACCCAGCCGTGGCTCGTCCAGCGGGTGACGCTGCACTACCGCAACGCCGTCCGCGGTGACGCTGCCCGGTGACGACCGCCACGGTGCACGTTCACAATGCGTCGGAGCGGTTGAGGGGGACGGCCGGGCCGCGTATCCTGCGATGTCGGAGGTCCTGTGGGCCGCGTGCTCGATCGCCACGCATCCACTCGGCAGCGGGCTGGGTCCTGGTGGCGTCGCACGCTGCCGTTCGTGGCGTTGGCGCTGCTCCTCCACGTCCTCGGCGGCAACCTCGGCCTGCGCCTCCTGCCCTACTTCCAGCCCGACCGGCCCGACAGCAGCCCGGCGCGCCTCGTCGTGCTCGAGCCGCCGCCCGAGGAAGAGCCCGACGCCCCCGAGGACGAGCCCGAGCCGCAGCCCGAGGGCCAGATCGTCGAGCTCCCGCCGCCCCCGGAGGAGCAGCGCCCCGAAGATGCGGACTACCTCGCCGAGCACGATGTCACGGTCGACAAGGAGACCCGCACCGACCAGTTCGAGGTCAACCCCGAGGTGCTGTCGCCGGTGTGGAGCGAGGAGCAGAAGCTCGAGCAGGAGGACCTCGTCGACCTCGACGTCGACAAGCCGTCCACCGGCGCCCAGGTGGGCAACAAGCGCTTCGATCCCGACCGTGACGGCAACATGGCGGCCCTGCCGTCGCCGTGGACCCTCACCAACAAGGAGGGCCCGCAGGACCCGGTGCCGGCGTCGCACACCGCGGCAGCGCGATCGGGTGCGCCGCAGAACGACCTGCTCGACGAGGACCTGGGCGACCAGGTGGCCGTCAACGCCAAGGAGTACCTGTACGCCGGCTACCTCAACCGCATCCGGCGCCTCGTGAACTTCTACTGGAAGCAGAACGTCGACAACCTCCCGGGCAGCACGCGCCTGGTCAAGTCGGCCTACACCACCGCGGTGGAGGTCGTGCTCGACGGCACCGGCGGCCTCGAGATCGTCGAGGTCACGCGGGAGTCCGGGAGTGGCGAGCTCGACCACTGCGTGGTGTCGGCCTTCCGGCTGGCCGGGCCGTTCCCCAACCCGCCCGAGGGGCTCATCGAGAAGGACGGCCGCGTCTACCTGCCCGGCATGAGCTTCACCGTCACGCAGGGCCAGGCGCGCATGCACTACGAGGGCGTCGACCCCCGCGCGGGCGTGCAGTTCCCCGGGATGCTCAAGAGCCCGCGGTGACCGCCCGCGCCGGTCGCGTTCAAGCCGGCTCGCAAGCGACCGAATCCCCTTGCGTCACGTCCGTGTGACCCCGCGTCCTTTCCCGAGGAGACTGCCATGCGCCCGTTCCTGATCGCGCTTCCCCTGCTGCTGACCGCCTGCGGTGGCATCGCCGTCGGCTGTGACTTCCGTGAGGGCAGCGCCAACGGCCCCGAGGCCCGCTGCCAGGAGCGCACCGGCCTGCAGGGCAACCCCGCGTTCGGCGGGTTCTGCGACCTGCTCGAGGGGGACTCGGTCTCTGGCGGCTGCCCCGACCAGGATCAGATCGTCGCGGGCTGCCGCCAGGGCCAGCTCGCGGGCGAGGTGATCGACTGGTACTACCCGCCGAACACCGTCGCCGACGTGCAGACCACCTGCACCAACGAGGGCAGCGAGTTCGTCGAAGCGAACTGAGGCCGACGGCGCGCCCCCGCGGGCGCGCTCACGTGCTGGCGGCCGGCGTCGGCTCCTTGGTGCTGAACAGGTAGGCGACGACGATGCCCACCAGGTACAGCACCACCATCGGCACCGCGAGCAGCACCTGCGTGAGCGGATCCGGCGGCGTGATGATCGCGGCCAGGATGAAGATGCCGACCACCGCGTAGCGGAAGAACGACCACAGGTCGCGGTGGTCGACGAGGCCGGCACGCGCGAGGAAGAACGCGACCACCGGCAGCTGGAAGCAGGCCCCGAACGCCAGCATCATGAACGTGGTCGACGACAGGTAGCCGTCGACCGAGATGTTCACGTCGACGCCCAGCGTCGTGATGAAGAACGGGAAGGCGTAGGGGAAGATGCCGTAGAAGCAGAAGGCCGCGCCCGTGAGGAAGAGCGCGAGCGACGAGACGGCCAGCGGCACCACGAGGCGGCGCTCCGACCGCAGCAGCCCCGGCGCGATGAACGCCCAGCTCTCGTACGAGATCACCGGCGACGCGACCAGCACAGCCGCGATGGCCGAGACCTTGAAGTAGGTGAACACGCCCTCGAAGGGCGACGACACCAGCGACAGGCCGCCGTCGATGCCCGATTCCTCGAGGGCGGCGACGAACGGCGCGCTGATGAACGCGTAGATGTCCTTGGCGAAGTACAGGCCCACGCCCATGCCGATGGCGAACGCGACGAGGCTGCGGATGAGGCGCCGCGAGAGCTCCTTGAGGTGCTCCATCAGCGGCATCCGGAAGGACTCCACCTCCTCCAGCTCGCGCGCGAGGCGCTGGTCCTCGGTCTCGGCGAGGCGGCGCTGCAGCTCGGCCTTGCGCACGTCGGCGCCAGGCGGCTCGACCGCGCGGCGGGGGGGACCGGACTCGGGCGCGCTCATGCGTCCTTCCTGCCGCGGGCGATCAGCTCGCGGATGTGCTCGGGCTGCTCGGCCCACTCCTCGGGGGTGAACCCGGGCGGGATGGCGACGAGCGCGTCGGCGGCGGTGTCGTCGGCCTCGTCGATGACCTCGGGGACCCGCCCTTCGAGCGGCGTGATCGGCGCGTCGGCCGGGTTGGAGGCACCCACCGCAGCGGCACCGTCGCCCGACTCGGGCTGGGCCCGCCCACCGGTCTGCTCGGCTCGGGCCTGACGCTCGGCGTCGGCCTCCTGGCGCCGACGGCGCAGGTCGCGCAGCCGGTCCTCCTCGTCCATGCGATCGGCTTCGAGCACCAGCGCCCGCCGCAGCTCGTCAGCGGCACGCCGCAGACGACCGTACAGCCGCCCGAGGGTCCGGGTGACGTGGGGGAGACGCTCGGGACCGACGGCGACCAGCAGGATGATACCGACGACGAGCAGCTCGCCGATGCCGAGGCTGGGCATGGAGCTCCGTGGACCTGCGCGACGGGGAGCGCGCGGCGCCGCGAGCGTGCGACGCACGTTGCGTGGGTACCTCGCGCCCGGCCCCGTCGCAAAGCCGGCCGGACCCGTCGCGGCCTACGCGTCCGCGGGATCGAGCACGACGAGCACGGCGCCGGACTCCACCGCCTGCCCCGCCGCGACCTCCACGCTGGCCACGACGCCGGCGAACGGCGCCTTGAACTCGTTCTCCATCTTCATCGCCTCGACGACGACGAGGACCTGACCGGCGTGGACGCTGTCGCCAGCGGACACCTGCACCCGGACCACCGCGCCCGGCATCTGCGTGGTGACCCGGCCGGCGCCGCCCCCGCCCGCGAGCTCGAGGGCGTGCTCACGCGGGTCGACGACCTCGCCCCGCAGCGGATCCACCCCGTCGAGGACGAAGGCCTGCTCGCCGCGGAGGGCGACGTCGACCGCGCGGCGCAAGCCGTCGCCGGCGTCGAGCCACCACCCCGTGGCGCCCTGACGGCGCCCCGTGACCCGCCGGACCGGTCCACCGTCGACTGAGACCAGCCAGCCCTCGCCGTCGGCCCGCACGTCGATCGACGCGACCCGGTCGCCCAGCTTGACCTCGTAGTTCACGCCGGCCTCCGGTGGTGCTGCGCCCAGCGGAAGGCGCGCTTCCAGGCCGAGGCGTCGGTGGTGGCCGGCGCGGCGCCGGCGAGCGCACGATCCCGTTCGAAACGGGCGATCGCTGCGGCGATGAGCGGCAGGTCGTCGCCCGGTTCGGGCGTCGCCAGGTGCGCTGCCAGCCACGCCGGCGTGAGGAAGCCGGTGTGGTAGCGGCCCGCGCGGAAGTCCGGGTCGTCGAACAATGCGAGGAAGAACGGGATCGACGTGGGGATGCCCACCACCTTGTAGTCGCGCAGCGCTCGGGCCGCGCGGGACAGGGCCTCCTCACGGTCGGTGCCCCACACCACCAGCTTGGCGACCATCGGGTCGTAGTGGATCGGCACCTCGCCGCCCTCGTAGACACCGCCGTCGACGCGGACGAACGGCCCCTGCGGCTCGCGGTAGCCGTCGAGCGGCCCCGGCGACGGCCGGAAGCCCGCGTACGGGTCCTCGGCGTAGACGCGGCACTCCACCGCGTGGCCCGTCTGCGTCAGATCGCCCTGCGCGAACCACAGCGGCTCGCCGGCGGCCACGCGCAGCTGGGCCCGCACGAGGTCGATGCCCGTCACCATCTCGGTGATCGGGTGTTCCACCTGCAGGCGGGTGTTCATCTCGAGGAAGTAGAAGTCGGTGTGGTTGGACGCGAGCAGGAACTCGCACGTTCCCGCGCCGACGTAGCCGACCGCGGCCGCCGCACGGCAGGCCACCTGCCCCATCGCCTCGCGCACCTCTGGCGCGAGCACCGGCGACGGCGTCTCCTCGAAGACCTTCTGGTTGCGCCGCTGGATGGAGCAGTCGCGCTCGAACAGGTGCACCACCGTGCCGTGGGCGTCGGCCAGCACCTGGATCTCGACGTGGCGCGCGTGCTCCACGAGCTTCTCGACGTAGACCGCGTCGTCGGCGAACGACTTGCGGGCCTCGGAGCGCGCGGCGGTGAGCGCGGCCTCGAGATCGGCGGGGTCGTCGACGCGGCGCATGCCCTTGCCACCGCCGCCGGCGGCCGCCTTGAGCATCACCGGGAAGCCGATGTCGGCGGCGATGCGACGGGCCTCGTCCATGTCGTGCAGGGGGTCGACCGTGCCGGGCACCACCGGCACGTGGGCCGCGCGCAGCGTGCGTCGCGCCTCGGTCTTGCTGCCCATCGCGTCGATCGCGGCCGGCGGCGGGCCGATCCAGACCAGCCCGGCCTCGGCGACGCGGCGCGCGAACCCCGCGTTCTCGGACAGGAAGCCGTAGCCGGGGTGGACGGCGTCGCACCCGGTGTCGAGCGCGGCCTGGAGGATGCGGTCGACCACGAGGTAGCTCGACGCCGACGCGGCAGGACCGACGCAGACGGCGTCGTCGGCCATGCGCACGTGCAGCGCGTCGGCGTCGGCCTCGGAGTACACGGCGACGGCCTGCAGGCCCTCCTCGTGACAGCCTCGGATGACGCGGACGGCGATCTCGCCTCGGTTGGCGACCAGGACACGGGTGAGCGGGCGGTTCGTCATGGCGGCGGGCTAACCGAACGCTCCCGCGCAGGCACCGGTGCCGTGCACCCGACTGCGCACCGTCACGACACCGACGCTCACGGCGCGGGCGTCGACGCGGGCGGTGGTGCGGGCGCAGGCGTGGGGTGGGTCATCGCGTCGGAGAGCTGGTTGGCGGCGTCGGTGGCGCGTTCCTTGACCACCGCACCCGCCTGCCCGGCGGCCTTGGCGGCCTCCTTCGCCGCCGCGGCCCCCACCTCACCGGCCTTGTCGGCGACGTGCTGCGCGGCCTTGTCGGCCACTTCGCCGACCTTGGCCCCCACGGTCGCACCGACGGCCTTGGCGGCCTTGCCGCTGGCCTCGCCCACCTGGGTGGCCGCCTCCTGGACCGCGTCGGCGACAGGCTCCGGCGCGTTCTGGACCACCAGGAGGTAGACCACGAACGCGGCGAAGCCGGCGAGCATCAGCACCAGCGCCATCTTGAGCAGGCGCTGGGCGATCGCGACCACCAGCAGCACCGCTGCCAGCGCGCCGAGGCCCCAGAGCAAGGCCGACACGGGCCTAGGCCTCGGCGACGGGCGGCGGCGTGGCGGCCTTGCGGGCCCGCACCTCGGCCTTGTGCTGGGCGAGCAGCTCCTTGCCCAGCGTCAGGTCGAGCACCTCCTCCATCCGGCTCACGAACTGGAACGTGAGGTCGGCCTTGATCTCGTCGGGCACCTCGACCAGATCCTTGCGGCACTTCTCCGGCAGGATCACGGTGCGGATGCCAGCGCGGTGGGCCGCCAGCACCTTCTCCTTGATCCCGCCCACCGGCAGCACGGCGCCGCGCAGCGTGATCTCGCCCGTCATCGCGACGGTGGGATCGACCTTGAGGCCCGTGAGCAGCGAGGTGAGCGCGGTGATCATCGTGACGCCGGCGGAGGGTCCGTCCTTGGGGATGGCGCCCGACGGCACGTGCACGTGCAGGTCGGCCGTCTCGAACAGGGTGTCGTCGATGCCGATGTCGTCGGCCATCGAGCGCAGGTAGCTGCGCGCGACGCTGACGGACTCCTTCATCACGTCGCCCAGCGAGCCGGTGAGCGTGAGCGCACCCTTGCCCTTCATCCGCGTGGCCTCGATGAACAGGATCTCGCCGCCGACCGCCGTCCACGCCAGTCCGGTGGCCACGCCGGGCACGCTCGTGCGCTCGGCGATGTCCTTCCAGAAGTGGATGGGGCCGCGGATGTCCTCCACGAGGTCGGCGTCGATGACGAGCTTGCCGTCCGCGTTGCCCGAGGCGATCTCCTTGGCGGCCCAGCGGCACACCGCGGCGAGCTCGCGCTTGAGCGACCGCACGCCCGCCTCGCGCGTGTAGTTCTCGATCACCTTGTGCAGGCCGTCGTCGGTGATCTCGACCATGTCCTCGGTGAGGCCGTGGGCCTCGAGGTTCTCGGGCCAGAGGTAGCGCTTGGCGATCTGGCGCTTCTCCTCGTGGGTGTAGCCGCTGATCCGGATGACCTCCATGCGGTCGCGCAGGGGGCCGGGGATGGTGTCGGGCACGTTGGCGGTGGCCACGAACAGCACCTTCGACAGGTCGAAGGACACGTCGAGGTAGTGGTCCTGGAAGCTGTCGTTCTGCTCGGGGTCGAGCACCTCGAGCAGCGCCGAGCTGGGGTCGCCGCGGTAGTCGCTGCCGAGCTTGTCGATCTCGTCGAGGACGAACACCGGGTTGCGCGTGCCCGCCTTCTTCAGGCCCTTGATGACCTTGCCGGGCATCGAGCCGATGTAGGTGCGGCGGTGGCCACGGATCTCGGCCTCGTCGCGCACGCCGCCCAGGCTCATGCGCACCATCTTGCGGTTGAGCGCGCGCGCGACCGACTTGGCGAGCGAGGTCTTGCCGACACCGGGCGGGCCGACGAGGCAGAGGATGGGCCCCTTCAGGTCGTTCTTGAGCTTGAGCACCGACAGGTACTCGAGGATGCGCTCCTTGACCTTCTCCAGGCCGTAGTGATCCTCGTCGAGGATGCGGGCGGCCTCGTTGACGTCGAGGCGGTCTTCGCTCTCGCTGTTCCACGGCAGGTCGGTGAGCCAGTCGAGGTAGGTGCGGCTCACGGTGTACTCGGCGGCCCCCGGGCTCATCCGCGCCATGCGCTTGAGCTCCTTGACCGCGACCTCCTCGACCTCCTTGGGCATGCGGGCCCGCTTGATCGACTTCTTGAGCTCCTCGAACTCCTCCTGGCGTTCGTCGACCTCGCCGAGCTCCTTCTGGATCGCCTTGAGCTGCTCGCGCAGGAAGTACTCCCGCTGCGCCTTGTCCATCTCGCCCTTGACCTCGGTCTGGATCTTGTTGGACAGCTCCAGGACCTGGATCTCCTTGTTCAGGAGGGCGACCACCTTCTCCATGCGGACCTTGACGTCGAACGTCTCCAGGAGGTCCTGCTTCTCCTCGGGCGGGATGTTGAGGTTGCTGGCGACGACGTCGGCCAGCTGACCCGGCTTGTCGATCGAGCGGACGAGGAACGTGGCCTCGGCCGGGATCTGCGGCGACAGGTCGATGATCTTCTGGGCGAGCTCGCGCAGGTTGCCCATGAGCGACTTGAGCTCGGGCGTGTCGGCCGTCTCCTGCGTGGCGCGACGCGGCAGCACCCGCGCCGACAGGCAGTCGTCGGTGCTCGTCCAGGCGTCGATGGTGGCGCGGCTGATGCCCTGGATGATCACGTTGAGCTTGTTGCCCGGGACCTTGACCATCTTGAGGATCTTGACGACCGTGCCGACCTGGTGGAGGTCGTCCGGGAGCGGATTCTCGGTCTTCGGGTCGCGCTGCGCGACGATGCCGAGGAGCTTGTCGGGGCTCTCGAGCGCCCGCTCCACCGCCTTGACCGACTGCGGACGCCCCACGTTGATCGGGAACGCCAGCACCGGGAAGATCACGGTGTTGCGGATCGCGAGCACAGGGACGTCGAGCACGTCGGGCAGGTCGATGGTCTCGGGATCGGTCGGGGTGTCGAAGGCCATACGAGGCATCCACCGGGGTTGAGGTCGACCCGGAGCGGGCAGACCTGGTCTGGCCTCACCGTATCCACCACGCCTCAGCGGGCAAGGGGCCCGCCGGCAGCGCCGCCGTCGTCGTCCCCGTCGCTGACCCGGGGGCCCGCGGACGGCGCGTCGGACGCCGCCCGGTCGCGCAGCGCGACGTACCGCACCCAGGCGATGATCCCGATGATCGCGGCCGAGAGACCGACGGCGGCGAGCTCGAGCGGCCCGAGGTGAAGCGTCTCGTCCCACCAGCGCAGCGGCATCGCCTACCCCACCACGCCGGCAGCCCGCAGCTGCGCGATCGCGTCCGGGGCGAGGCCGGCCTCACGGAGCACGACGTCGGTGTGGGCGCCGAGGGCGGGTGCAGGTGCCGTCGGCACCTCGCCCAGCGGGGGCCGGACGAACGTGGCGCCCCCGAGGCGTGCCAGCGCACCCCGCGCGGCGTGCTGTGGATGGTCCGCCACCTCGTCGGGCCTCAGGATCGGCCCCACGCAGGCGTCGGCGAGCCGGTCGACCCAGTGGTCCCGCGACTCCCGCGCGAACACGGCGGCGAGCTCTGCGCGCCCGAGCTCGCCGTCCGTGGCACGCGCCAGCGCCACCTGGAACTGCCCCTCGAGCGCCCCGACGGTGATCCACCGGCCATCGGCGCAGCGGTAGGTCCCATAGACCGGCAGGCCCCCGGCGAGCAGCATGGCGCCAGGTTCGGGTGGGGCGGGCTCGGCACACGCGGCGAGCAGCGGCGGACCGTTGACCCACAGCGCCGCCTCGGACAGGCTCACGTCCAGCACGCGACCGCGCCCCGTGCGCTCGCGCTCGAACAGGGCGGCCGCGATGCCGGCCGCGGCCACGAGGGAGCCCGCGAGATCGGCCACCTGCACCGTCGGCAGCACCACGCCGTCCCCGTTGCGGCCCACGGCGTCGAGCGCCCCGGCGAGGCCGAGGTAGTTGACGTCGTGCCCGGGACGGTCGGCCCACGGACCGGTCTGGCCGAAGCCGGACAGCCGCGCCACCACGAGCCGCGGGTGGTGGGCCGCCAGCGCGTCGGCCCCCAGCCCCAGCGCTTCGAGGACCCCGGGACGAAAGCCCTCCACCAGCACGTCGTAGCCGGCGAGCAGGGTGGCGAGGAGCGGACCTGCGTCGGCGTGGCGCAGGTCCATCGCGACGCTGCGCTTCCCCCGTCCCGTGGCGAGGTAGTAGGCGCCGTCGCCGTCGACGAACGGCGGGATGTGGCGGGTGAAGTCGCCGCGGCCGAGCGCCTCGACGCGATCGACCACCGCCCCCTGCCCCGCCAGCCACGCCGTGCAGGCCGGTCCCGGGAGCAGCCGCGACAGGTCCAGCACGCGCACGCCGTCCAGCATCCCCATGCCCAACTCCCTGGCGAGCCCTGCCGCCCGGTGGACGATAAGCCGGTCAGCAGGGATCAGGGGAGGTCCGGGTGAGCGTGGGTCAGGGAGACCGTCGGCCGGTGTTCCTGGTGTCGGGTGGCACCGGCAGCACCGCGCGATCGGTGCTCCAGGCCGCGCTGCGCCAGTTCGCGGGCGCAGGCGCCTACACCCGCACGTTCCACCACCTCGAGGATCACCAGCTCGACGAGGTGTTCCGCGAAGCCGCGCGGGTCGACGCGCTCGTCGTCTGGACGCTCGTCGGCCCGTCCGCCCGGGAGCGCGCCGCTGCCCTCGCCACGGCCCACGGCGTGCGCCACGTCGACGTCCTCGGGCCGCTGCTCGATCGGCTGGAGGAGTTCCTGGAGGTCGCCCCCCACGGCATCCCCGGCCTGCTGCACCGCGCCGACGAGCACTACTTCGCGCGCATCGCGGCGCTGGAGTTCACGCTCGCTGCCGACGACGGCCGCAACCCCCAGAACCTCTCCGCCGCCGACATCATCCTGGTCGGCGTGTCGCGCACGGGCAAGACGCCGCTGTCGACCTACCTGGCCCACAAGGGCTTCAAGGTGGGCAACCAGCCGATCGTCCTCGACCATCCCCTGCCGC
This sequence comes from Alphaproteobacteria bacterium, assembly GCA_020632915.1. GTDB lineage: Bacteria > Myxococcota_A > UBA796 > UBA796 > JACKEO01. The sequence continues at coordinate 35,716 of JACKEP010000009.1, forward strand.
CGCGGCTGCACGAGGTCGACCAGCGGCGCATCTTCGCCCTCGACATCGACCCCCACGCGCTGCAGCGCATCCGCACGTCCCGGATGCACGCGATCAACATGCCGCACGGCACCAACTACTGCGACATGGACTACATCCTGGCCGAGCTCGAGTACGCCCACAAGCTCTACAAGGGCAACCGCTGGCCGGTCATCGACGTGACCAGCCGGGCGATCGAGGAGACCGCCGGGCTCATCCTGCGACGCCTCGAGGAGCACGGCCTGATCGAGGTCCACCCCGACGCGCCGGTCGGCTGATCCCGCGTGCGCCGTCGAGCATCACCGTCGTGGGCGCCGGCGTGCGATCCGACACGGGATCGGGACGTGGTCGCCTGCACGGAGCCCGCCCTGCCGGGTACACTGCGCACCGGCGTGTGCGGCCCACGGCACGGGGGGCATCGTTGATCGGGTCCACCCTGGACAAGTACGAGGTCATCCAGAAGGTCGGCGAAGGCGGCATGGCCACGGTCTACCGTGGGCGGCACGCCACGCTCGACCGCGACGTCGCGATCAAGATCCTCCACCCGCACCTGTCGTCGTCCACCCGCAACCGCAAGCGGTTCGAGCGCGAGGCGCGGGCCATCGAGCACCTCCGCCACCCGAACGTGCTCGAGATCTACGACTACTCGGGCGTCGACACCGGTGACTGCTACATCATCACCGAGTTCGTCGACGGCCAGACGCTCACCGAGCTGATGGACCGGTGCCGTCGGCTGCCGTCCGAGGTGGCCTGCACCATCGGCATCGCGCTCGCCGAAGCGCTGGCCTACGCCCACCAGCAGGGCGTGCTGCACCGTGACCTCAAGCCCGACAACGTCATGCTGCGCCGTGACGGTCGGGTGAAGCTCATGGACTTCGGCATCGCGCGGTTCCTCGACGAGTCCCAGGTCACGCTCACCGGCGCCCTGGTCGGGTCGCCCGCGTTCATGAGCCCGGAGCAGGCCCGCGAGGACGACCTCGATCCGCGCTCCGACCTGTTCAGCCTGGGCACGCTGCTCTACTTCCTGGTCACCGGTCACCTGCCGTTCTCGGGATCGAACCCGAGCCTGATCCTCAAGCACATCATCGAGGGCAACCGCCCCGCCGTGGCCGAGCTCGCGCCGTCGATGTCGTCCTCGCTCGCCGACGTGATCGAGCGGCTGATGGCCAACGCCCGCGACGAGCGGTTCCCCGACGCCACCGCCGTGATCGAGGCGCTGCGCGGGTGCCTGCACGAGGTGGGCTTCGACCCCGACGAGCCGCGGTGGGCCCTGTCCCGCTACCTGCGCGAGCCCGACGCCTACGAGGCCGACCTCGACACCTGGCTCGCCGCGGAGCTGCTGACCCACGGGCGCCAGCACCTCGACGCGGGCGAGCACCTCCAGGGCCTGCGCCTGATCAACCGGCTGCTGTCGATGGACGACGCGCACCCCGACGCGCTCGCCCTCGTGCAGACCTTCCACGGCGTCGCCGACGAGGCCGCCCGCAACCGCCGGTGGCTGTGGGTGTCGGCGGCGGTGCTCGTGCTCGTGTTCGGTGGCCTCGTGTGGCGCTGGACCACCGACGCCCCCGACGACGGCGTCGTCGCGCGGCTGCCCACGCCGGAGCCGACCACCCCGGCCCGCGTGGCGGCGCCCGTCGAGCCCGCAGCGCAGGCGCTGGTCCAGGCCGACACCCCGGAGCCGGTCGCTGCCACCGAGCGTCCTCCGGTCGACGACGACGCCGTCGCGGCGGTCGAGGTCCCCGCACCTGCACGCCCCACGCCGCGGACGGGTGGCACCGACGCCCCCGACGCGCCCGCGCCACGACCGACGCGGGCGCCACGCCCTGCCGAGCCCGTCGCGCCCCCCGTCGAGGCCCCCCCGGAGCCCGAGCCCGAGCCCGCGTGCATCGCGTTCCGATCCCTGGATGCCGTGGCCGACATCTACCTGGAGGGCAAGCGCCTGCGCACGACGGTCGAGAAGGGGTGCATCGAGGTGCCGCCCGGCGAGCACGTGTTCACGCTGCGGGGCCCGGCCATCCGCGACAAGGAGGTCCGGGTCACGCTCGCACCCGGCGAGCAGCGCAAGGACATCGTCGATCTCGAGCGCAACCCCGCCCGCGTGCGCTTCCGGCGGGAGCTGTCGCCGGCCTGCACGGTCCAGGTCGACGACGACGGCCTGCTCGGCACGCTCGACGCCTTGAACTTCGCCATCGACCTGCAGCGCCCCGAGGCGCCCCACGAGGTGCGCCTGACGTGCCCCGACGGCACCTGGATCCAGCGCTTCGCCCGGCTCGACGTGCTCGACACCACCTTCGACGGCACGGAGGCACCGTGATCGAGATGTCGCGATCCGCGCGGCACCGTCGGGGGCGATCGGGCGATCTCCCTGGTCGCAGCAGCCTCGTCGCCCTCTGGCACGCCCTGTGTTGGGTGCCGATGGCCGGGTGCTTCTACGTCAAGCCGATCCCGCAGATCGAGATCAACCAGCTCCCGGAGATCGCTGTACCGCTCAGCAACCCCGAGTACCGCCGCGTGACCTCCGACCGCGTCACCCTCTCGATCGTCGCCTCCGACCCCGACGGGGACCCGGTCGGCTTCGAGTGGCCCGACCTCGACGACGTCCTGCACGAGCGGGAGGATCGCACCGAGGGCGAGTTCGCGCGGTCCCGCGTGGTCATCACCGACCTCGACGCCCTTCAGTCCGACACGATCACCGCCCTCGTCCACGACGATCGCCCGGTCAACACGGTCGAGGTCGTGTTCTACCTGGAGCTGCCATGACCCCCGGGATCCGCGTCGCCCTGCTCGCGCTGCCCACCACGGGGCTGGTGTGGCTGACGGCGTGCTCGGCCGCCTCGGGCGACGGCGTCTGGGACGACGGCGACCTCGACAACGACGACAGCGATCTCGTCGACACCGCCGCGGACGTGCTCGGCGGCTTCTACCTGGCGGTCGAGCCGGCGTCGGAGGTCGTCTCCGGTCAGACCATCCTCCCGCGTCGCTTCGGTCCGTACCTGGGCGAAGGGGCGTTCCCGGTGACCATCGAGCCGGCGGTCACCGTGCGCGGCAGCATCCTGGGCGAGGCCATCACCCCGTGGGCGGTGCAGGCGGTGAGCGACGGCTCGGGCGGCCTGCCCACCGAGGCCGGGCCGGTGGCCGCCACGCTCACCTTCCGCGAGGGGGCCACCCAGGCCGAGGTCGTCACCCGGTCCGACGACGCGGGTCGCTTCGAGGTGCCGCTGCACCCGGGCCTGCTGTCGCTCACCATCGTGCCCGACGACCCGTCCTATCCGGTCGATGTCCGTCCGATCTCGGCCTACGAGCCGGTGGTGGACCTGACCCTCGACATCGGACGCGGCGTGCCGATCTGGGGCCGCGTGCGCGACGGCAGCGGCGTGCCGATCCCCAACGCAGGGGTGACGGCGTCCACGCTGACCGGGGTGCAGACGTCCGTGGCCACCACCGACGACGCCGGCTGGTACGAGCTGCGCGTGCAGCCGGGCGGCTGGCGGGTGTCGACCACCGGTCCCCAGGGCGGCCGCGAGCCCACGTTGACGACCCTTCCCATGGAGGTCGGCGACGACGGGCTCCGCGTCGATCTCGCCTACCGCGCGCCCCAGCGCGCCGATCTGACGCTGCGGGTGGTCGACAGCGGGGACCGCGGCCTCGAGGGGATGTCGGTGCGGCTCACGTCGCGCACGCTCGACGGCTACGCCCTGGGCACGGCGGCGTATGGCATCACCACCACCACGGACTCCCGCGGCTACGTCGACGCCCGCGTCCCGGACGGCACCTACGACGTCACGGTCGAGCCCCGGTCCGAGGAGCGGTTCGGCGCGCGTCGCCTCGCCGACACCGCCCTGCGCGGCGAGACCGACCTCGGCAACGTCATGGTCGTCGGCTTCGTCGACCTCGTGGCCCGCATCGTGGACGGCGTCGACACCCCCCTCGTGGGCGCCCAGCTGCTGTGCACCGAGACCGAGGGCCTGGGGCGCACCTGGCTCGCACGCACCGACGACCTCGGGGTGGTCGAGCTGTCGGTGCCCCGCTCCGAGATGCGCTGCACAGCGACGCCCCCCGGCGACCGCCTCGACCTGTCGCCCCTGTCCGGGGTGTTCCCCGATCCGCTCGCCATCGAGGAGCTCACCCTCGAGCCGGGCACGCCGATCTCCGGCACGGTGACCTACGCGCTCGCCGTCGGCGCATCCCCGGGGCGCTTCGCCACGGTGCTCGTCCTCGACGACGACTTCGAGGTCGTGGCCTCCGGCCTGACCGACGACCAGGGTCGCTTCGACATCCAGGCACCGGCGGCGCCGGAGCGCTGACCGGGTCAGCCCTCGTCGAGCACGACGCCGGCGAGCACCACGCCGACCACGTCGCCGCGCTCGGCAGCCTCGGCCCGGGCGACCGCCTCGTGCAGGTCGCCGCTGAGCACCACGCCCGTGCGCACCGCCCCGCCGAGCCGCCAGGTGATCTGCCACGCCGACGTGCCCGCACCGAGGCCGGCGGCACCGGACGTCGCCGGGGACATCGGCCGCCCCAGGGCAGGGATGCCCCGCTTGACCCGGTAGTTGCGGACGGCGTTGAGGCTGACGCCCGCGCGCTCGGCGACCACCCGGTCGGGCACGGCGCCGAGGAGGTCGGAGAAGGTGTCGAGGCGCGACCGCCGCGGCCCACGAGCGCCGCGCGCCCGTCGCGGACCGGCGTAGCCGGGGATGTGGTGGCGGGCGCGGTAGCTCGCCACCGTGCGGATGCTGACACCCGCCAGGCGCGCCACCTCGCCGTCGGGCACCTTGCCGAGCAGATCGGCGTGCGCCAGGAGGCGGGCGTCCTTGCTGCCGGCGCGGGCGGGCGGCAGGTCGGCGCCAGCGTCGTCGACCGACGCCTCGTGCCGCGGAGCGGGCGACGCGCCCAGCGGCAGCGCGTCGGTGTGGCCGCGCGTGCGCTCCAGCGCGCCCGAGATCTCGCCAGGGGACACGCCGAAGCGTCGCGCGAGGTCGGCGAGCGGCAGCGTGTCGGCCAGCCGCGCGATCTGCGGCCAGACGTCGCGGGACTCCAGGTCGGACATGTCAGCTTCCTCGAAGGACCAACGTGCGCAGAGGAAGGCAGCGCTGCGACACTTGCATGCGCGAAACCCCACCCTCGCGTGCATAACCCCGCGACGCAGGACGCCAAGATCGCGACGGCGACCCGGATCCGTCCCGTCCGTCGACGGGGCGGACGCGCGTGCTACGGTGCGCCACCGAACGCGGTCGTGCATGCCCCTGCTCCTCACCCTGCTCCTCGGACTCGCGGTGCCGGCCCACGCCGAGGAGCCGCAGGACGCACCGGTGGCACCGGCGAACGACGCGCCGGCGGCGGCGCTGGCACGGGCGCGCGAGGCCTACGCGCTGGGCGACTTCGACGCCGCGCACGACGGCTTCCTCGCCCTGGTGCAGCGGGCGCGCAACGTCGGGGACGTGCCCGCCGAGGTGGAGTCCGAGGCCTGGATCTACCTGGGCGAGATGCAGTACCTCGACGGCAACCAGGCCGGCGCCGAGGCGCGCTTCCGCATGGTGCTGCAGCGGGATCCCACGTACACCGTGTCCCCGGTCGCCCACCCGCTCGAGGTCATCGGCTTCTTCGACGTCGTGCGCACGGCGGTGACCACCGAGCGCGAGGCCGCGCGTGAAGGCATCAAGCCCTACCCGTGGTGGGGCTACACGCCGCTGGGCGTCCCCCAGTTCAAGCAGCGCCGACCGGTGCGGGGCACGCTGTACGCCTTCTTCCAGGTCGGCTTCGCGGCCACGTCCGTCGCGTCCTGGTTCATCGTCGACGCCGCGGTCAAGCGCATCGACACCGACCAGTCGGCGGGCGATCCGGTGGGCGTCGCCAACAGCCAGCTCGCCCGTCGCCGCGCCACCGACCTGCGCAACGGCCTGTCGTACAGCTTCGCCACCGCGTTCTACGTCACCTGGGCCGCCTCGATCGCCGACGGCGGCCTGTCGTGGCGCAAGGATCAGGTGGTGCTCACCGGCGTGGGCGTCGCGCCGTCCCGCGACGGGGTGATGGTGAGCGTCTCCGGACGCTTCTGAGTCCCCGCACGACGCCGTGGGCGCCGGTGTTATGCACGAGGGGTCCGGAGGCGGGATGGCCTGGCTCGAGTGCCACCACACCATTCGCAAGACACGGTCCGTGTGCTCGCTGCGCAAGGTGCTCACCACCATCGGCAGCGCGCCCGGCAACGATCTGGTGCTCGAGGACCCCACGATCACCGCGAGCCACGCGAGCGTGATGCGGCAGGGCCAGCAGTGGTCGATCGGCACCAACGATCGCAACGGCGTGCTGTACGTCAACGGCCAGCGCACGCGTCGCGCCGTCCTCACGCCCGGTGATCAGATCTTGCTCGGCGGGTGGCGGGTGTCGTTCCAGGAGGGCGAGCCCACCCTCGACGACGCCGAAGAAGAGGTCCGCCTCACGCTGCTCGAGCAGCTGGTGCAGCTGTCGGCCGACATGATGCGCGACACCACGCCCGCGCGGCTGTTCAGCACGCTGCTGCAGGGGCTCGTCACGCTCACGCGGGCCGAGAAGGGCTTCATCATCCTGTTCAAGGACGGAGAGCGTCACCTCGCCGCGTCCCACAACACCGGCCGCGGCGACCTCGACCTGTCGCGCGTGTCCGACTCGATCATCGACAAGGTCGTCGACACGCTGCAGCCGCTCATCGTCAGCGACGCCCTGCACGACACGCGGTTCGGGCGGGCCCGATCGGTGGTCGACCTCGAGCTGTCGAGCGTGATGTGCGTGCCGCTCATCCACCAGTCCGACCTGCTCGGCGTGATCTACCTGGGCAACGACGCCGTCACCGACCTGTTCACCGAGCGCGACCTCACCGTCCTGAAGATCTACGCGAGCCAGGCCAGCATCGTGGTGTTCCACGCGCTGCTCCTCAACCAGCTCAAGATCGACAACGAGGCCCTGCGCGCCCAGCTCGACAAGGGCGAGCACGGCGAGCTCATCGGCAGCAGCCCGTCGATGAAGGCCGTCTACAAGGTGGTGCGCAAGGTCGCCCCCACCGACCTGTCGCTGCTGGTGCTCGGCGAGACGGGCACGGGCAAGGAGCTCATCGCCCGTCAGTGCCACCAGCTGTCGGGCCGGGCCGACGGACCGTTCGTCGCGATCAACTGCGGCGCCATTCCCGAGAACCTGCTGGAGAGCGAGCTCTTCGGCCACAAGAAGGGCGCGTTCACCGGCGCCGACGCCGACAAGATCGGCCGCATCGAGGCGGCCAGCGGCGGCACGTTGTTCCTCGACGAGATCGGCGAGATGCCGATGAACCTGCAGGTCAAGCTGCTGCGCGTGCTCCAGGAGCGCCACATCGAGCGCGTCGGCGACGTCAAGCCGCGCCCGGTCGACATCCGGGTCGTCGCCGCCACCAACCGCGACCCGGCCGAGATGATCACCGCCGGCGCGTTCCGCGAGGACCTGTACTACCGCCTCAACGAGGTGGCGGTCACCCTGCCGCCGCTGCGCGACCGCGGCGAGGACATCGTGCTCCTCGCCCAGTACTTCCTCCGCAAGTACGTCGAGCAGTACAGCGGCAAGGCCAAGGGCTTCACCAACCAGGCCCTCGTCTCGCTGCGGGCCTACTACTGGCCCGGCAACGTGCGGCAGCTCGAGAACACGATCAAGAAGGCCGTGATCATGTCCGACCGGGCGCTGCTCAACGCCGACGATCTCGGCCTGCCCGACACGTCCAAGCGCCACATCCTGCCGCTGACCGACGCGCAGGAGCAGTTCAAGGCCGACTACATCCGCAAGGTCCTCGATCTGAACAACTGGAACAAGGCCCAGACCGCGCGCGACCTCGGCGTCGATGCGCGCACGATCTTCCGCTACATCGAGAAGATCGAGGCCGACCAGTGACGCGCCCGCCTCGGCGAACGGCGCAGGGGCGCGCATGCTCACCTTCGGCCTGACCGGCGGCATCGGCACCGGCAAGTCCACCGTCGCCGCCCAGCTGCGTGCGCGCGGCATCCCGGTGCTCGACGCCGACCTCGTCGCGCGCGACGTCGTCGCCCCGGGCTCGGAGGGCCTGGCCGAGATCGTGGCCGCGTTCGGCCCCGACGTCCTCGACGCCAGCGGCGCCCTCGACCGGGCGGCGATGCGGCGCCGGATCATGACCGACGCCGATGCCCGCGCCCGGCTGGAGGCCATCACCCACCCGCGCATCTTCCACGGCGTGATGGACGCGCTCAACGCGCTCGAGGAGGACGGCGAGCGGATCGCGGGCGTGGAGGCCGCGCTGATGGTCGAGACGGGGTCCTACCGGCTCTACGATCGGCTCGTGGTGGTCTCGTGTGCCCCCGACACGCAGGTGGCCCGCGTGGTGGCGCGCGACGGGGTGTCGGCCGACGAGGCCCGCACGGTGCTCGCGGCGCAGCTGCCCCTGGCCGACAAGGAGGCCGTCGCCGACGTCGTCGTCCACAACGACGGCGACCTCGCCGCCCTCGAGGCCCAGGTCGACGCGCTCATCGTCCGCCTCGCCGCCGACGACTTCGACGACGAGGAATAGGCCCCGGGCGGGGTCAGTACACGAGCAGGCTGCGCACCGGCACGTCGAGCTTGTCGCGTCCGCCGAGGAAGCCGAGCTCGACCACGAAGCAGCAGGCGACGACCTCGCCGCCGAGGCGTCGCACCAGGTCGACGGCGGCGGCGGCCGTGCCGCCGGTGGCGAGCACGTCGTCGACGATCACCACGCGGTCGCGCGGGCGGATGGCGTCCTTGTGCAGCTCGAGCGTGGCCGAGCCGTACTCGAGGTCGTAGCTGACCGACACCGTGTCCCACGGCAGCTTGCCGGGCTTGCGCGCCGGCACGAACCCGGCGTGCAGCTGGGTGGCCACGGCGGCGCCGAAGATGAAGCCACGCGACTCGACGCCCACGACCTCGTCGACCGGTTCGCCCGCAAACTGCCCGGCGGACCACGTGACGATGTCGTGCAGCAGGCGCGGGCTCGCCAGCACCGGGGTGATGTCCTTGAAGACGATGCCCTTCTGCGGGAAGTCGGGCACGTCGCGGATGGTGTCCTTCAGGGCGCGGACGAGCACGTCGGACATGGGGTCTCCCGGGAGGTCAGTGCAGCAGCAGGCGCAGGACGAGGAAGCCCCCGACGAGCAGCACCCCGAACGCGATGGTGAGCTTGTCGAAGTGGGCCTCGATGAAGTGGGCGATCGCCTCACCCTTCCAGTGGATGAGCCCGGCGATGAGGAAGAAGCGGAAGCCGCGGCCGACCACGCTGGCGGCGGTGAAGGCTGCCACGTCCATGCCCGCAGCGCCGGCGGTGATGGTGATCACCTTGTACGGGATGGGCGTGATCGCCGCGAGCAGCACGGCGAGGTTGCCCTGCTCGCGGAACCAGTCGCGGTAGGTCTCGAAGACGTCGACCTTGCCGTAGAACTCGAGGATCGGCAGCCCGACGAGCTCGAACGCGCTGTGGCCGATCCAGTAGCCGAACAGGCCGCCCATCACCGACCCCACCGTGCACAGCAGCGCGAACTGCAGGCTGCGGGTGGCCAGCCCCAGGCACAACGCGATGAGCAGCGGGTCGGGCGGGATCGGGAAGAAGGACGACTCGACGAAGGCGAGGACGAACAGGGCCAGGGGCCCGAACGGCGACGCGGCCCAGCCGAGCACCCAGTCGTACATCCAGCGGACCCAGCCCATCACGCCCTGGTACTTCGGCGCTTCGGCGTCAGGTGTCGAGACGGTCACGCAGCGGCTCCAGGAAGGTCGACAGGGTGGGGTCGGAGTGCAGCGGGGTGACGCTGGCGTAGCCCTGCTCCACGAGCGGGCCGTCCGAGTCGGCGATGTCGGCGAACGACAGGTGGGGCCCGCCGATCCAGTAGTAGTGGCGCCCCCACGGATCCTCGCGCCGGAGCACGCGGTTGGCATAGCGGCGCACGCCCAGCGTGGCGGTGCGCACGCCCTTGAGCGCCACCCGGGGGATGTTGGGGACGTTGACGTTGAGCAGCGTGTGGGGCGGCAGGCCGTGGCTGACGACGTCGCGCGCCACGTGCCGCGCGACGTGACACGCCGTGTCCCAGTGCAGCGCCTCGTCTTCGGGCAGCACGTGCAGCGAGATGGCGACCGCGGGGAACCCCGCCATCACCGCCTCACGCGCCGCGGCCACGGTGCCCGAGTAGTGCACGTCGGTGCCGAGGTTGCTGCCGCGGTTGACGCCGGACAGCACCAGGTCGGGCGGTCCGTCGAGCAGGCCGTGGGCGCCCAGGTAGATGCAGTCGGCCGGGGTGCCGTCCACCGCGAACCGGCGCTCGCCACGACGGCGCGCCCGCAGCGGCGCGGCCAGCGTGAGGCTGTGGCTCTTGGCGCTCTGCTCGCTGTCGGGGGCCACGACCCACACGTCGCCGAGGTCCATCACGGCATCGGCGAGCGCGCGGATGCCCGGCGCGTCGAAGCCGTCGTCGTTCGAGACCAGGATCCGCACCACGCCTCCGGCCGCGACCTGTAACCACCGGCGTCGCGGTCCGTTAGGCTGGCGACGAAACGGCCTTCGTCCCCGGAGCCCTCGTGACCGACAACCAGGCCGCGCCCGTCGTGGTGCCCACCCACCTGGGCGATCCGCCGATGATCGACCGGGAGTCGAGCTGGTTGCAGTTCAACGAGCGCGTGCTCGAAGAGGCGCGCGACGGGGCGAACCCGCTGCTCGAGCGCGTCCGGTTCCTGACGATCTTCCACGCCAACCTGGACGAGTTCTTCATGATCCGGGTCAGCGGCATCAAGCAGCAGATCGCCGCAGGCGTCGAGGTGCTGTCCCACCAGGGCCGCACGCCCCGTCAGCGCCTGGCTGCCCTGGCGGTCGAGGTGCGCCGCTGCCTCGCCGAGGCCGACACCTGCCTCGATGCGCTCACCGATCAGCTCGAGGGCCACGGGATCTCGATCGTCCGCCACCCGCAGCTGACCGACGACGAGCGCGTGCACTGGGACGCCCAGTACGAGGAGCGCGTGCACCCGGTGCTCACGCCCCTGGCCGTCAGCCCCGCGTTCCCCTTCCCGTTCATCTCGAACCTGTCGCTCAACCTCGCGCTCTACGTCACGTCACCCGACGGCGAGCGGCGCCTGGTCCGCATCAAGATCCCCGACCACCTGCCGCGCTTCGTCGCCGTGAGCGGTCAGGACGGCGGGGCGCCGGTGCGGATGATGCCCATCGAGTCGCTGATCAAGGCGAACCTGCAGTCGCTGTTCCCCGGCATGGCGGTCGACACGCCCTACACGTTTCGCGTCACGCGCGATGCCGACGTCGAGATCCGGGAGGACGAGGCCGACGACCTGCTGAAGTTCGTCGAGGAGGAGGTCCGCAAGCGCCGGTTCGGCCAGGCGGTCCGCCTCGAGGTCGACGCCAGCGCGCCGGACGAGATGGTCGCCGAGCTCAAGGCCGGCCTTCACCTGGGCGACGAGGACACCTTCCGGATCCGCGGCATCGTGGCCCCCGCCGCCCTGGCGCGGCTGTGCGATCTGGAGTTCCCGTCCCTGAAGTTCCCGCCGTTCGCGCCGCGCCTGCTCGACCCGCACGACACCGAGAACCTGTTCGACCGCATCCGCCAGGGCGACCTGCTCCTGCACCACCCGTTCGACAGCTTCGCGCCGGTGGCCGAGTTCATCCACCAGGCCGCGCACGACCCGTCGGTGCTCGCGATCAAGCAGACGCTGTACCGCACCTCCAGCAAGAGCCCCGTCATCGGCGCGCTGCTGGAGGCGGTGGAGAACGGCAAGCAGGTGGCCGCCGTCGTCGAGCTCAAGGCGCGCTTTGACGAGGAGAACAACATCCACTGGGCGCGTCGCCTCGAACAGGCCGGCGTGCACGTCATCTACGGCGTCCCCGGGCTCAAGACGCACGCCAAGCTCAGCCTCGTGGTGCGTCGGGAGGACGACGGCCTGCGCCGCTACGCCCACATCGCCACGGGCAACTACAACCCGGTCACGGCCCGCATCTACACCGACCTCGGCCTGTTCACCTGCGACCCGGACATGACGGCCGACGTCGCCGACCTGTTCAACCGCATCACGGGCTTCGCGCGCCCCACCGGCTACCGTCGGGCGCTCGTGGCGCCGCGGTTCATGGCGCGCGGCCTGCTCGATCGCATCCGCTTCGAGACGAACGAGGCGCGGGCGGGTCGGCCGGCCCGCATCATCGCCAAGTGCAACGCCATCATCGAGCGCGACATGGTCGAGGCGATGTACGAGGCGTCCCAGGCCGGCGTGCGCATCGAGCTGTTGGTACGGGGCATCTGCGGGCTGGTGCCGGGCATCCCCGGCGTGTCCGAGAACATCGTCGTCCGCTCGGTGGTCGGTCGCTTCCTGGAGCACAGCCGGGTGTTCTGGTTCCACCACGGCGGCACGTCGCTCTGCTACTTCGGCTCCGCCGACCTGATGGGCCGCAACCTCCACCGCCGCGTCGAGGTGATGTTCCCGATCGAGGACCCGGCGCTCAAGCGCTGGCTGCGGGAGGTCTACCTGCAGCGCTACCTCGACGACGTCGGCCGCACGCGGGAGATGCTCCCCGACGGCACGTTCCGACGCGTCCGCGACGTGCTCGGACGGTCCACGCCCGACGTCCACCAGCAGTTCCTCGCCGACCTCGGGGCCGCCGTCCCCCGCTGACCGGGCCGATCAGCGCCGTCGGCGTCGACGGTGGGCGCGCCCGGACGCCGAGGCGTGCCCCGACGGGGTGGACGCGAGCAGCGCGTCGATGCGCGCGAGCACCTCGGCGGGCCAGCCCTCGCGGCGTGCGGCGCCGATGCCCTGCGCGATCATCGCCTCCAGCGCGTCCACCCGCACGACGTGACCCGCGAGCCGGGCGTGCCCGAGCGCCTCGGCCGTCTCCGCAGACCAGGGCGCTCGGACGGGGCGGTCCGTGTCCTCGTCGAGCCGCACGTCCTGGCCGTGGTGGACCGCCCACAGCGTCATCCGTGCCTCGGTGCGACGGACCACCGCCGGGTGCAGCACCCACAGGCGACCGGGCACCACGCCCGCGGCCCGCAGGACGGCGCGGTCGTCCGGCGTCAGGGTGGCGATGGTGTCGCGCAGGAGCGCCCGCGGCACGGCACCCCACCCCGCGGTCAGCGCGTACAGCACGGCGCGCGCGCCCGGCCCCGCGTGGTCGGGGGCGACCAGCTCGCGCACGCCGTCGGCCAGCCACGACCGCAGCCAGCGCTCCACCCGGGCCGCGACCTGCCCGCGCGCGGCGCCCTCGAGCCAGTCCAGGCGCCGCAGCCGCAGCCGTGGACGCCGCCAGTCATCCCCGCGCAGCAGCTGGGCGACCGGGGCGCCGTCCCAGCGCACGCCGCCCGTGGGGTCGACACCGAACGCGCCGTCCGGGGCGTCGACCAGGGCGTCCAGACGGGCCTGGAGCAGCGGCGCCACCCGCTGCCGCACGGCGGCGAGCACCGCCGAGGACGCCTGTGCCGCGGGGTCGAGCTCGAAGGTCAGCCCCCGCAGGACGCCGAGGCGGCGATCCGCGAGCGTGACCTCGCCCGACGGTCGCAACACCGGGAGGGCCTCCCCGTCCGCGTCGAGGCGCGCGAAGGCCCGCGCGTGACGGTCGACGAACCGCGCGGTCAGGCGCTCGTGCAGCGCGTCGGACAGCTGGTCCTCCAGCGCGCGCGTCCGCGCCTGCCACGCCGCCGGATCGGCCACCCACCCCGGGCGGTTCGCGACGTAGGTCCACGTGCGCACCGCCGCGAGTCGGGCGGTCAGCGTGCCGAGGTCGCCGTCGGTGCGTTCCACCCGGACCACCTGGCGCTCGAGCCACGCGTCCGGCACGCAGCCGTCGTGGTCCACCAGCTGGGCGTACAGCTGCGCCACGAGGGTGGCGTGGTGCTCGGGCAGGACGTTGCCGAAGTCCGGCACGCCGCAGGCGTCCCAGAGCAGTCGCACGCGGGCCGGGTCCGTGGCGCGCTGGCTGACCTCGGCGTCACGGAGCGCGACCTCGAGCACGCGCGCGTCGTCGGCGTCGCGCGTGGGCACCAGGCAGCGGCGCGGCGGCGGCGCGGCGAGGCTGTCCTGCAGCGCGTGAACGTCGTCGAACGACAGCTCGGCGTTGCGCCACCACAGGCGACGCAGGCGCGGGAACGTGTGCTGCTCGATCGCGTCGATCACCTCCGGATCGAGGGCGTCGATCCCGGCCGTGACCCCGAAGGTGCCGTCGCGCTTCCACCGACCCGCGCGGCCCGCGATCTGGGCCAGCTCGTCGGCGCGCAGCGCACGCACGGTGCGCCCGTCGAACTTGTCGGTGCCCGCCAGCGCCACGTGGTGGACGTCCATGTTCAGGCCCATGCCGATGGCATCGGTGGCGACGATGTGGGCCACGTCCCCCGACTGGAACAGGTCGACCTGGGCGTTGCGGGCGCGGGGCGACAGCGCCCCGGTGACGACGGCGGCCCCGCCGTGGCGCGCCCTCAGGCGCTCGGCGAGCTCGTAGACCCGCTGCACGCTGAACGCGACCACCGCCGACCGGGGCGGCAGCGACACCAGCTTGCGCGTGCCGGCCCACGACAGCCGGGACAGCCGCGGCTGGGCGCGGATCTGGGCGGTGGGCACCAGCTGCTGCAGCAGCGGCGCGATGGTGTCGGATCCGAGGAACCAGGTCTCGACCACCCCGCGACAGCGCAGCAGCCGGTCGGTGAAGACGTGCCCACGGGACGGGTCGGCCGCGAGCTGGATCTCGTCGACGGCCACGAAGGCCACCGGGCGGTCGACGGGCATCGACTCGACCGTGCACACCCAGTACTTCGTCCCGACGGGGACGATCTTCTCCTCGCCGGTGACGAGCGCCACCTGGTCTGAGCCCTTGAGCTGCACCACGCGGTCGTACACTTCGCGCGCGAGCAGGCGCAGGGGCAGCCCGATCATGCCGGTGCGGTGCCCGAGCATCCGCTGCACGGCCACGTGCGTCTTGCCGGTGTTCGTGGGGCCGAGGACTGCCGTGATCGTTCCAGGAACGCCCAGATCCACCTGCGCTCCTCCAACGACGGGTCCAGACCGGACGGAAGCGTAGCCCATGCCGCACCCGCGACGCAGCGTCGCGACACTCGGTGGCCTCCCGCGACGCGCCGCCTCCGCTACAGTCGACGCCCAGGGAGGTTCCATGCGCTGTGCCGTGACGTCGACCGTGTGCCTGCTCGCCGCCTGTTCGGCGCAGGCCACGCTGGACCTGCCGGGCGACCCCGCCAGCCGCGGCGTCCCGGTGGGCGTGCAGACGATCGTGGTCGGCGAACACACCGTCGAGGTGTGGTACCCGGCCGACGACGCCACCGACACCACCGGTGCCTCCGACGATGTCGTCTCGCTCGCCGACGTGGTGACGCCCGCGTTCAAGGACGCCCTCGGCGACACGGTCGCCTACCCGACGTTCACCCAACCCGCCGTGCGCGACGCGGTGCCCCGTCCCCTGGCCTCCGCCCTGCCGGTGATCGTGTTCTCCCATGGCTTCGGCGGCTTCCGTACCCAGTCGGCGACCCTGACCGCCCACCTGGCGTCCCGCGGGTACATCGTGGTCGCGACGGACCACCCGGGCCGCACCCTGGCCGACGTGGCGCCGTGCCTGCTGAACCCGCCGCCCGGCCCGTGCACCTTCGGCTTCAATCCCGACGCCGAGGATCCTGCCGTGGCCGACATCGCCGACGTGCTCGCCTGGCTGGAGGACGGACCCGACACCGACTTCGCCGATCTGCTGGACCTGACGCACCTGGGCATCTGGGGACACTCGGCCGGCGGGGTGACCACCACCGACGTCGCCAACGCCGACACGCGCTTCCAGGCGGCCCTGGCGATGGCCGGCGGCACGGCGCTGACGCGGCAGGTCGACAGCGCCGTGCTCGCCGGGAGCTGCGACGGGATCGTCCCCGCCACCGGCCTCACCGATCTCGACGCCACCACGACGGACGGCACGTGGCTGCTGCAGGGCGCGGGCCACCTGGCGTTCTCGGACCTCTGTGCCGTCGACCTCGGCGGCCTCGCCGATCAGATCGCGCTGCGTGACGACGCCAACGGCCTCGTGATCGCGGGGCTCCGACGGCTCGCCACCGACGGCTGTCCAGGAGCGACGCCGGTCATCGCGGGCTGCGAGACGTTCGTGGACCCGTCCGTCAGCGATCCCCTGATCCGCGCGGCGTCGACGACGTTCTTCGACGCCACCCTCCGCGACGGCGAAGGCCGCCTCGACGGGCTCGCGTCCGACGTGTTCGTGCGCGCCGGCGGGTGAGCGTCACCCCGTCGCGACGCGTTCCTCGACGGAACGTGCACACCGCCCGACGCTCGCAACCGGTACACTCTCCGCCTCGCCACGTCCCCGGAGGTCCTCCCATGCGCTTGTTCACTCCCCTCCTCGTCGCTGCCCTCGCGGTCGGCTGCGCCACGCCCGACGGTGACGGCGCGCTGGGCGTCGCAGGCGCCTGGAGCCCCGACGACCCCGCATTCGACAGCGCCCTGCCGCTGGCCGACGGGCAGCTCGCCCCGCCCACGCAGACCCTCGACCTCGAGGTGTCCGAGCTGCGCCGTGGCCAGTCCACCACCTGGACGGTGTCGAACCTCGCGGCGTCCGAGACGGTCTACGTCGCCTACTCCCTCGACGGCATCCAGCCGGGCGCTTGCCTGGGCTTCGCCGGCGGCCTGTGCCTCGACATCGGCGGCCCCCGTCTGCTGCTCGGCACCGCCGTGGCCGACGGCGCCGGCGTCGCCACCGTCACCCGCACGGTGCCCAGCAGCATCGCCACCGGCACCGAGGTCGCGTTCCAGGCGGTCGCCGTGCGCGGCGCGAACTCCACCAGCTCCAACCCGGTGCTGTCGGTCGTCGTCAACATCGGGCCCGGGATCACCAACCGCCCGTCCAACCCGGACTGCGTCGCGGGCGATCGTCCGCCGAGCACGGCGAGCACGCAGCTGCAGCGGAAGTTCAACACCGTCAGCGGCCTGAACGTGCCCACCGCGCTGCTGCTCGACCCGTCCAGCCACGCCTTCTGGTACGTGGCCGAACAGGGCGGCACCATCAAGCGCTTCGCCAACACCGCGACGCCCACGGCCAGCTCCGTGCTGACCATCCCCGGCGTGTCGTCGGGCGGCGAGCTCGGCCTGCTCGCCATGGCGTTCGACCCGCAGTGGCCTGCGCGTCCCTACCTGTACGTGTACTACACCACCAACTCCGGCGGCACGCTGCGCAGCCGCATCAGCCGGTGGACGACGTTCAACAACGGCGCCAGCTGGAACAGCGAGCTGACCCTGCTCGAGGTGGCCCAGCCCTTCTCCAACCACAACGGCGGCAACCTCGGCTTCGGCCAGGACGGCTACCTGTACTTCGGCTTCGGCGACGGCGGCTCGGCCAACGACCCCGGCAACCGCGCGCAGAACGTCAACAACCTGCTCGGCAAGTTCATCCGCATCGACGTGAGCAGCGCCGCGTCCGGCTCGCCCTACACCATCCCGGCCGACAACCCGTTCGCCAGCGGTGGCGGCTCGCCGGAGATCTACGCGCTCGGCGTCCGCAACCCGTACCGGTGGAGCTTCGACCGGGCCACGGGCCAGCTCTGGGCGGGCGACGTGGGCCAGGACGCACGCGAGGAGATCGACATCATCGAGCTCGGCCGCAACTACGGCTGGAAGGTGATGGAGGGCACGAACTGCGCCAACACGGTGTCGGGTCTGCCGTGCAACAGCCCGCTGTTCACGCCGCCGGTGTGGGAGTACGCCCACTCGGGCTTCTCCAGCCGCTCCGTCATCGGTGGCTACGTCTACCGGGGCAGCGCCATCCCCGCGCTGGTCGGCAAGTACCTCTACGCCGACTTCTACACGGGCCAGATCTCGGCGCTGTCGCAGAACAGCCTGACGGGCGCGTACACGTCGTCGGTGCTGCTCACCCAGTCCGGCATCCAGATCAGCACGTTCGCCGAGGACGAGGCCGGCGAGGTCTACGTGATGGACTACGCCGGCTCGATCTACGAGGTCGTCCCCGGTGGCGGCTCCACCGGCACGCCCGTGCCCGGGATGCTCTCCGGCTGGGACTGCTTCACGGCGCCCGGCGTGCCCGCGACGGGCGTCATCCCCTACGAGCCCACGTCGAAGCTGTGGTCGGACGGGCTGGAGAAGCACCGCTGGCTCGCGATCCCCGACGGCACCACGATCGACATCGACGCCGACGGTGACTTCCTGTTCCCCATCGGCACCGTGCTCGCCAAGGAGTTCCTCCACAACGGCGACCGCGTCGAGACCCGCCTGTTCGTGCGCCACACCGACGGGGACTGGGGCGCGTACGACTACAAGTGGCTTCCCGACGGCTCCGACGCCGCCCTCATCACGAGCGGCCAGGACATCACGCTGCCGGGCGGCCAGTCCTGGCACCTGCCCAGCCAGGCCGAGTGCATGACCTGCCACACCGCAGCTGCCAACCGCAGCCTCGGCCTCGAGCTGGCGCAGCTCAACGTGCCCGGCGCCTACGGCAACCTCTGGGCGAACCAGGTGCGCACGCTCGACCACATCGGCATGTTCACGACGTCTCCCGGCCCCGTCACCGGCCTCGACGTGCTCTCCCGCCTCGACGGCGGCGACAGCGCCGAGGACCGCGCCCGGTCCTACCTGCACAGCAACTGCTCGATGTGCCACCGCCCCGGCGGCACGGGCCTGGGCGGCATGGACTTCCGGTACTTCACCGCCTTCGCCGACATGAACCTGTGCAACGAGACGGTCACCGGCTCCACGGGCGGCTTCACCGGCACGACGCGGTTCACGCCCGGTGACGCCGCGCACTCCATCGTCTACCTGCGGCCCGCGTCGACCGACCCGGCGTTCCGCATGCCGCCGCTCGGCACCAGCGTGCCCGACGACGACGCGCTGATGGCGATCGAGGACTGGATCACCGACACGACCGTCTGCCCGTGACGCCAGGCCGGCGGCGCGCGCTGGGCGTGGCCGGCGTCGTCCTCGTGGGCGTCGCCGGCACGTTCGCGTGGCTGTTCCAGGACATGACGCTGCCTCAGGGCGAGCGCATCGAGGCCATCGACGGCGTCGTCGGCGTGGAGACCAGCGGGTCGTTCGCGTGGATCGTGCCCGCTGGCGACGGTGTGGTCCTGGTGGACGCGGGCGCCGACCCGGACGCCGAGGCGCTGCTGGCCGAGCTCGGGCGCCAGGGACGCGACGCGGGCGACGTGCGCGCCGTCCTGCTCACGCACGCCCACGGCGACCACACCGGGGGCCTCCGCCAGTTCCCGCAGGCCGAGATCTGGATCGGCGCCGACGACGTGGCGCTGCTCCGCAAGGAGCGGACGCCGATCGGGTGGATCCCGCGGATGATGGCGCCGCTGTTCGACGCCCCCGTGCCCGACAACCCGCTCGAGGAGTTCGCGGACGGCGACACCCACACCGTGGCAGGCCTGACGGTGAAGGGCACGGCCGTGCCCGGTCACACCCTCGGGAGCATGGCGTGGCAGGTGGGCGACCTGCTGTTCACGGGCGACGCGCTCGTCGCGGCCCGCGACGGCGTGACCGTGCTGTTCGCGTGGATCGCCGACGCGCCCGAGCGCCAGGTGCCGTCGGTGCGGCGTCTGGTGGGCGTGGAGGCGGCCATGATGGCCGACGGCCACTTCGGGCTGACCCCCGAGCCCGCCGACGCCATCGACCGGTTCCTCGCCGCGCGGCAGTGAGCCGCGACGGGGAGACGCGACCGCAGCGCCACCCGAGGCGCGGCCGGGCCTGACGGCGCCGACCCGAGAAGGATGAAGACCCGCACACCGGATGGCGTGCGGGCCGTCATGTTGAGTCGGGGCGACTGGATTTGAACCAGCGACCCCCAGCACCCCAAGCTGGTGCGCTACCAGGCTGCGCTACGCCCCGAGTCCTGGCCCGTCTATGCCCAGCCGCGACCGGCGTCAACCCCGCCAGCGCGGGGTCGTCACTCCCTGGGCGCCCCACGCGGCAGGTGGGCGTCCCAGGTGGTCACCACCTCCTCGCGCAGCACGGCGACGAGGTCGCGGACGTCTTCGATGCGGTCGCGCGCCTTGCGCAGCTGGTCGAGGTCGGCGACCTTCTCGGTGCCCGCGCCCTGCCGCGCATCGAGCAGCGCCTTGCGCGCGCCGCTGATGGTGAAGCCCTGCTTGTAGAGCAGGCTGCGGATCTGGAGGAACCGCGCGATGTCGCGGCGGCGGTACATGCGCTGCCCCGACGGGGACCGCTGGGGGCGGATGCGGAACTCCTGCTCCCAGTAGCGCAGCACGTGGGGCTCCACGCCCACCAGCTCCGACAGCTCCCCGATGCGGAAGAAGAGCTTGTCGGGGATCTTGACGTCGGACTCGTCGCTCATCGGGACCTCGCGGCGGGCATGCTACCGCATCCCGCGCGGCGCGCTGCGATCACTCGACCGGCAGCGTCTCCTCCTGCACCTCGTAGAGCAGGATGTAGAAGGTGTCCTCGCGCTCCTCCCCGGCGGTGCCGTAGGAGGTGACGTCGCGCACCCACACGCGCTCGTCGGCCGAGTCCTGCTCGAGCTCGATGCGCCAGGTGCCCCGGTCGCCGGACGCCGCGTCGATCTCGGCGCGCTGGACACGGGCCCCGAAGTCGCGGGTGAGCAGGTCGACGGTGATGCGATGCTCGGTGCCGACCGGGCCGCACGGCGGGTCGAGCGTGACCGTGCCGATGCGCGTCTCGCCGGTGGTGGACATCAGGTCGGTGACGAGCGGCGTGGGGTCGCACGCGCCCGCCGTGACCACCACCGGGATGGCATCGTCGCCGTTGAAGCGGACCCACACCTGCTTGGTGGTCGTGCCGTCCGAGTTGTTGGGACAGCCTGCGAGCAGGCCTCCCGCGACCAGCAGCCACAGCGCGCGCGGCATGTACCGTCCTCCATCGGACCGGTCCGCAGCAGCGGCCGGCCACCGATGCACTAACCGTTCGGGCGGCACCTCGCGGCCCAGCGCGCACGCAGCCCGGCGCGCCTGCGCGGCGCCGGGCCTGCGACGGCGATCAGCTGGCCAGCGACGCCTTGGCCTGCTCGACGATCGCGCCGAACACCTGCGGCTCGGACACGGCGAGGTCGGCCAGCATCTTGCGGTTGACCTCGACGCCAGCCTTCTTCAGGCCGTGGATCAGCCGCGAGTAGGACAGGCCGTGCTGACGGGCCGCGGCGTTGATGCGCTGCGTCCACAGACGGCGGAAGTCGCGCTTGCGCTGCTTGCGGCCGATGAACATGTTCATGTCGGCCTTCATCGAGGCTTCGATCGCCTGACGAAGCCGACGACGGCCCATGAAGAAGCCCTTCACGCGGGCGCGGAGCTTGCGGATGCGGGTGCGCCGACCGACGGCGCCCTTGATGCGAGCCATGAGAACTCTCCTTGGTGAGGCCGCTTCCCGGTCGCGGAGTCAGGACGACCCCGGACGGTGACGGCGAGGGATGACACGGAAGCACGGGCACGGCGCGGACGGCGCCGCGCACGGGACACGCTCGATCAGCCGTACGGCAGCATCGCGCGGACGTGCTTGGCGTCCGCCTCGGTCATGGTGCCGGTCTGCCGCAGCTTGCGCTTGACGCCCTTCGACTTGTGCTCGAGGCAGTGGCGCATGAACGCGTGCTTGAACCGGACCTTTCCGTTCTTGTTGATGCTGAACCGCTTGGCAGCGGCGCGGCGGGTCTTCATCTTCGGCATGAAAGGCTCCTACGAACCGGCGGCGCATAACGCCTGGGTCGTGATGGATCCACCCGCGCGCGACCACAGGGGCGCGCGGGGTGGGAATCGCGGGGTCTCGGACCGCTGCCGGGACCCCCACCTTGCGGCAGAGGCCCCTGCGTGGCCTCCATCGGGCCAGGGGCGGCGGGACGAGGTGCTACTCCTCGTCGTCGTCCAGATCGTCGTCGTCGAAGTCGTCCGCGTCGTCGAGATCGACGTCCTCCTCATCGTCCTCGGGCGGGGCGCCCGGGGGCGGCGGCGGGAGCTTGGGCATCTTCTTCTTGGTGGGGGCCAGGATCATGAACATCTGCCGCCCTTCCATGCGGGGGGGCGACTCGATGACACCGAAGTCCTTGACCTCCTCGGCGACGGCGAGGCTCTGCTGCTCGCCGATCTCGCGGTGGGCCATCTCGCGGCCGCGGAAGCGGACGGTGACCTTGACCTTGTTGCCGGCGGCGAGGAAGCGGCGCGCGTGGTCGACCTTGAACGCCATGTCGTGGTCGTCGGTCTTGGGCCGCAGCTTGATCTCCTTGAGCTGGACCTGGACCTGGTTGCGCCGCGCCACGGCCTCCTTCTTCTTCTTCTCGTACTTGAGCTTGCCGTAGTCCACGATGCGGCACACCGGAGGACGTGCATCGGGAGCGACCTCGACGAGATCGAGCCCCCGGTCCTTCGCCAGCTGCATGGCGTCTTCGGTCATGAACTCACCGAGACGACTGCCCTTCTCGTCGATCAGCAGCACCCGTGGCACGCGAATGCGGTCGTTGACCCGCGGCTCATTGGTCTCCTGGCGCTCCATTGTCCTCGGTCGACGCGATCTCCTGCGCAAATGCTCTCCTGGGTGGTGGTGATCCGACGTGGGCTGCGGTCAGCCGGCGGGCCCCGAGAGGATAGCGCAACCGGCGACCCCGTCAAACGGTACCCGCAAACGAAGACGCGGCAGACCGGTGTGGTCTGCCGCGTGGTTCGAATAGGCGCGCGCGGACTTGAACCGCGGACCCCCGCCGTGTCAGGGCGGTGCTCTCCCACTGAGCTACGCGCCTGGAGTCCGGCCGCATCTATGATGCGTCGTGAGGCCTGTCAACGCCTGCACCGTTCGGCCCGCCTGCCGCCGACGAAAGCGCTGCGACCAAGCGCGGAACCGCCGCGCACCCGCGTGCCGCCCCGGGTGCGGTGCGTGAGGGCGCGGTGCGTCATGGCTCGACCACCAGCACGACCGCCCCCTCGCCCACGGCGAGGCTGTGGCCGATGCCGTCGGCGAAACGGCTGGCGTCGTCGTTCGACAGCACGATGGCGCCGTCGACGACCCCCGCGGCGACGAAGTAGGCCGGTGTGCGCCCGGCGGCGCCGGCACGCGGGTGTGCGGGGTCGCCGACCCACACCACGGGCGCGTGCTCCCACGCGGCGTCCTTCCACAGCGTGCCGTCGAACACCACCCGCCCGTCGGCGGCCGCCAGCACGGGCGACCACGACGGCTCCACCCCCAGGCCCCGCACGTCGATCAACGCGCCGGTGACGGCGGTGTCGAGCCCCTCGGGGCGCGTGACGGCGCGCTCCTGGCTCCAGGTGGCGAGCACCTCGCGCAGCTCCAGTGCGCCGACCACGTCGACCCGCCCCGACGTGAAGTAGCGGCCCTCGACGATGGACCAACCCTGCAGCGTGGGAGCCGGCACCGCGACGTCGAGGGCGCCCAACGTCTGGCCGGGCCGGATGGGCACGCTGGCCAGCGCGGACGGCAGCCGCTGGTCGATGGCGCCGATCGCCCGCTGTTCCAGCGGCTTGTTGTCGGTGGCGAGGTTGGGATCGTAGGCTGACGCGGTGACCTCGACGCGCTCCAGGGTCCAGTTGACGACGACGTCGTCGGCCAGGGGGCGCCGCACGTCGGCGAGCGGATCGCCCACCGCGGCCGCAGCACCGGCACGCGCCCGTCCGCCGCCGAGCAGGGCGAGCGCAGCCGCACCCGCGACGACACCGACGTGGCGCGCGGTCACGCCAGCTCCACGACGGGATGGCCGAACAGCGCGCGGGCGCCCTCGACGAGATCCTGGGACGGCCGCACCGGCAGGTCGGGCAGGGTGACCTGGGCCTCGAAGCGCCCCGCGTGGCGCACCACGAGCCGCACCGGCCGATCGCCCTTCTCCTGCTGGAGCAGGGTCTGCAGCTTGCGGACGCGCTCTTCGGTGAGCTCGTCGCTGTCGACCGTCAACACCACCTTGCGCACCGTGCGTTCGCGGACCTCGGAGATGGGCTCGGCGCTGTTCGCGCGCATCTTGAACGCCTCGTCGTCGCGCTCGAGCCGACCGGTGACGAGCACCGGCTCCCCCGAGCGTAGCGCCTTCTGGGAGCGCATCCACGGCTCGGAGAAGAAGACGCACTCCAGCGTGGCGTGTTCGTCTTCGAGGGTGACGAACGCCATGCGGTCGCCGCGGCGCGTCTTGACGATCTTGACCTCGGACGGCACGCCCAGCACGCGCACGTCGCCGAACTCGTCGACGTCGGCCAGGTGGGACAGGTCGGCGCTGGCGTGCCGGTCGACCTCGGCGCGGTAGGCCTCCATCGGGTGGCCGGTGAGGTACAGCCCCAGCACCTCGCGCTCGAGCTCCAGCTGGTGGACGAGCGGCCAGGCCGGCAGGTTGGGGTAGCGGAACGGCGCCCGCTCCTGGCTCGCCCCCGCGAAGCCGCCGAACAGCAGCCCCTGGCCGGCCTCGGCGTCGGCGCGGCGGCGCGCGCCCTCGGCCATCATCGCCTCGACGCTGGCCTCCAGCGCCGAGCGCGTGACACCGGAGAAGTCGAACGCACCCGCGCGCACGAGGTTCTCCACGACCCGTCGGTTGACCGCCCGCTGGTCGACGCGCTCGAAGAAGTCGAGCGGATCGCGGAACGGCCCCGTCTTCGCCCGGGCTTCGAGGATCGCCTGGATCGACCCGTCCCCGACGTTCTTCACCGCCGCCAGCCCGAACCGGATGATGCCCCCGCCGTCGCCGCCCACCGTCTCGCGGGGGACGTTGAACTGCCGCTCCGAGGCGTTGACGCAGACCGGCAGCACCTGGATGCCCGCGCGGCGGCTGTCCTGGATGTACATCAGGACCTTGTCGGTGTTGGCCGCCTCGATCGTCATCAGCGCGGCCATGTACTCGGGCCGGTAGTGCGCCTTGAGGAAGGCCGTCTGGTAGCAGACGTAGCCGTAGGCCGCCGAGTGGGACTTGTTGAAGCCGTAGGCCGCGAACTTGGCCAGCAGGTCGAAGATCTCGCCCGATCGGTCGGGGTCGTGGCCGTTGGCGATGGCGCCGGACACGAACCGCCCCCGCTGCTTCTCCATCTCCTCGGCGATCTTCTTGCCCATCGCCCGGCGCAGCAGGTCGGCCTCGCCGAGCGAGTACCCGCTCATCACCTGGGCGATCTGCATGACCTGCTCCTGGTAGACGATCGTGCCGTAGGTGCTCTTGAGGATCGGCTCGAGGATCGGGAGCGGGTAGCTGACCTCCTGGCGGCCGTGCTTGCGGTCGACGAAGTCGTCGACCATGCCCGACTGGAGCGGTCCCGGGCGGTAGAGCGCGACGAGCGCGACGACGTCGTCGAGCACGGTGGGGCGCAGCCGCGTGAGCAGATCGCGCATGCCGCTGGACTCGAGCTGGAACACCCCGAGCGCGTCGCCCCGCTGCAGCAACTCGAACGTGGCGTCGTCGTCGACCGGGATGCGGGCCATGTCGAGCCGCACGCCGTGGTTGTCGGCGATCATCTCGACGGCGTCGCGGATCTGGTCGAGGGTCTTCAGTCCGAGGAAGTCGAACTTGATGAGTCCGATGCCCTCGGCGGACTTCATGTCGAACTGGACGACCGGGCCGCCGTCCTCACCGTCGCGGTAGAGCGGCGCGTAGGTGACGAGCGGCTTGTCGGCGATGACGACGCCGGCCGCGTGGACGCCGGTCTGCCGGCAGAGCCCCTCGACCGCCCGGGCGACGTCGTAGACGCGACGGACCTTGGGGTCGCCCTCCCAGAGGCGCCGGAGCTGCTCGGACTCGTCGAGCGCGCCGTCGAGCGTGGTGCCGAGCGCGTCGGGGATCAGCTTGGCGATGCGGTCGGCCTCGTTGAATGTGAGGTCCATGACCCGGGCGACGTCGCGCACCGCCGCCTTCGCCTTGAGCTTGCCGTAGGTGATGATCTGGCTGACCAGATCGCCGCCGTACTTGACCCGCACGTGCTCGATCGCCTCCTCCCGCCGGTCCTGGCAGAAGTCGACGTCGATGTCGGGCATGCTCGCGCGCTCCGGATTCAGGAACCGCTCGAACAGCAGGTCGAACCGGATCGGATCGATGTCGGTGATGCCCATCGCGAAGGCGACGAGGGATCCGGCCGCCGATCCTCGGCCTGGACCCACGGGGATCCCGTGATCCTTCGACCAGTTGATGAACTCGGCCACGATCAGGAAGTAGGCCGGGAACCCCTTGTCGTTGATCACCTCGAACTCGAAGACCAGGCGCTCGCGGTAGGCGTCGTGGAGCGCGGGGTCGACGTCGCGCAGGCGCACGTCGAGGCCGGTGCGCGCGTACCAGGAGAAGTAGCCCTCGAGGTTGCCCGCCCCCTCCGGCCGCGGCGGGATGGCAGCGTCGGGATCGGGCAGGCCGTAGGACGCCGGCGGCGGGAACGCCCGGTAGAAGTAGGCCCAGTTGGCGTCGGTGTCGGGGCGCTGGTCGTCGACGGTGGGGTCGGGGGGCACGGCCGCCGGGAAGTGGTTGACGCCGAACGTGAAGTGGAAGTCGCACCGGGCGGCGATCTCGGCCGTGCGCTCGACGGCGTCGAGGTCGTCGGGGAACAGCGCGCGGATCTCCTCCTCGGTCTTGAGCCACGCCTGATCGGTGGGGGCGATCAGGCGGTGGGCGTCGCCGAGCGACGTGCCCATCGCGATCGCGTTGAGGACCTCGTGGACCGGGGCCTCGTGGGGCGTGCCGTAGTGCACCGCGTTGGTGACCACGGTCTCGAGCCCCAGCTCCGCGGCGAGGGAACGGCCGGCGTCGTTGACGGCGTCTTCGCCGTCGAGGCCGAGCTGGATGAGCTCGACGAACAGCCGATCGGGGCCGAGCAGCGCCGCGAGCGCCTCCATGCGGCCGCGACGTGCCTCGGGCGCTCCGCGCCCGAACGCGCCCTTCAGCCCGCCCGTGAGCACGATCAGGCCCTCGTGGCGCGCCGCGAGCATCGCGAGATCGATCCGCGGCTTGTAGGACGTGCCCTCGAAGATCGCCTGGGTGATCAGCCAGCACAGCGCCTGGTAGCCGGCCTCGTCCTCGACGAGCACCCGCACCTGGTAGCCGCCCTCCTCGTGCCGAGGATCGTCATGGGCGATCCCCTCGGGCTGAACATGAAGCTCAGCCCCGATGATCGGCTTGAGACCTTTGTCCTTCGCGGCCTTGTAGAACGGGACCGCGCCGTACAGGTTGCACGTGTCGGTGAGCGCGATGGCCGACATGCCCTGCGCCGCGGCCTGGGCGACGAGGGCCTTGGGGTCCATCGTGCCGTCGAGCAGCGAGTACTGGGAGTGCACGTGCAGGTGGACGAAGGCCATCTGCCGCCCGTCGGGTGGAGGGAGAGGATCAGCGGACCATGGAGGTACCGCCTGGCGCGGTCAGGAATCGTCCGGCGACGCCGGTCACGGGCCCGCGCAGTCCGTGCCGTCGGTCACGACGGGCTGGAGACGCTGATCGTGCGCGACCCACCGCGACACGACCTCCTCAGCCACGCCCCGCTCGCGGAGCACGGTGCGAAGCACCGCCAGCCGCCGACGGAACTGCCCGGCGTTGATGCGCAGCGCCCGGTGGAGCGGGCCGATGGGGCGGCCGCGGTAGCCCAGCGGACCGCCGAGGTGGACCGAGGCGAGCTCCAGCTCGTGCTGCACGATCCGGTCGCGGTCCTTGCCGACGAACAGGAACCCGATGATCATGTCGTCGAACACGCGATCGACGAAGGCCTGCACCAGGGCCCGTACCCCGGTCTCCCCGCCGAGCTCGTCCCAGTCGCTCATCGTCGCCTCGCCTCCGTCCTGCCATAGCGTCCCCACCGCGCCCGCCCCAGGAGTGCCCGTGCCGCAGCCGTTCCCTGCCCTGCCCCCCGACCGCCGCGGCACCCTGCACCACCACCAGGTCCCCGGGCCCCACCTCGCCGGCAACCCCTGGGGCGACCCGAGCACGCGCGAGGTGATCGTCTACACACCCGTCGGCCACGCAGCCGACGACACCCTGCCCACGGTGCTGCTGCTGGCGGGCTTCGCCGGCACCGGCGAGGGCATGCTCGCGCGCGGCCTGGGCGACGTGCCGATCCAGACGCGGATCGACCGCCTCGTCGACGGCGGCTGCCCCCCGTTCCGCGTCGTCCTCCCCGACGTGATGACCTCGCTCGGAGGCAGCCAGTTCGTCGACTCCCCCGGCATCGGTGCCTACCGCTCCTGGCTGCTGCACGACGTGATGCCGTGGATTGCCGAGCGCCACCCGGTCGCCGGTCGCTGGGGCGTGGCCGGCCGATCCTCCGGCGGCTTCGGCGCGTTCGGGCTCGCGGCGGCTGCCCCCGATCGCATCGGCGCCGTCGGCATCCACGCCGGCGACGCGGGCTTCGACCTCTGCTACCTGGGCGACCTGCCGGCCGCGATCCGCGGCGTCCGCAAGGCCGGCGGGCTCGACGGCTTCCTGGACCACTTCTGGGCGCAGGAGCGGCCGTCGGGCGACCTGTTCGCCGCCCTGAACGTGATCGCGATGAGCTGCGCCTACGCCCCCGACCCGAAGCGCAGCCCGTTCCCGGCACGCCTGCCGTTCGACCCCGAGACGGGCGCCATCGACTTCGAGGTCTACCAGTCCTGGCGGGTCCACGACCCGGTGGTCCGCGCCGCGGATCCCGAGGTCCAGGCCGCCCTGCGCGCGATGGCGCTGGTGTTCGTCGACGCCGGTGCCCAGGACGAGTACGGGCTGCAGCTCGGAGCACGCCGACTGGTCGACGCCCTGCGCGCGGGCGGCGTCGACGTCGAGCACCAGGAGTTCACCGGGGGCCACCGCGGCACCGCCTGGCGCTACGACGTGAGCCTGCCGGCGATCGTCCGCGCGCTGGTCGCCGACGCTACCTGACCGGGCGCGTCAGTCCCGATCTGGCAGCACCTTGTCGAGGAAGGGCCTGACGTCGACGAACGCGGGCAGCTCCGGGTGGAACGCGTACCGCATCGTCTGCCACGTGCTCGTGACGCGCTTGACGTAGCCCCGGGTGTCGCGGAACGGGATGCGCTCGACGAACTCGTCCAGCGGCAGGTTGCCGCGCTCGCGCACCCACTTGTCCACGTTGCCCGGCCCCGCGTTGTAGCAGGCCAGGGCCAGGCTGGTGTCGCCCTGCTCCCGGGTCACCATGTCGGACAGGTAGCGCGCGCCGACACGCAGGTTCGTGTCGGGGTCGAACAGGGCGTCCCCCGCCACGCTCACCCCCACCTTGCGCGCCACCTCCTTGGCGGTGGCCGGCATCAGCTGCGACAGGCCACGCGCGCCGGCGTACGACACGATCTTCCGGTCGAAGCTGGACTCCTCCCGCACCAACGCGTGCAGGAACCGCGGCTGCAGCCCGACCTCGGCCTCGCGGACGCGGGTGAGGTCCCAGTAGCGATCCGGGAACGCGAGCCGGACGACCAGCGGCTCGGCGTCGCCGAGCGTGCCGAGGGGATGGACCCGCAGCCACCTGTGCAGCGCGTCGTGGGTGGCCACCCAGTCCCCGGCGTCGATGCGCAGCTCCATCCACCAGCCCACCTCACCCGGCAGCAGCGCGTCGGGGTCGACGTCGGCCAGGGCGACGGCCGCCGCGTCCACCAGCCCCAGGCGCAGCAGGGCGACGCCGTCGGCCACGTCGGGATCGGCGAGGAACGCAGCCCGCACCGACCACGTGGCGTCGGGCGCGAGCGGCGGCGGGTGGGTGGCGACGCGCGCCGCGACGGCGGGGTCGAGGCGGTCGAGCTGGGCCCACGCGAGCGCGCCGTACCAGTGGGTCGGTGCGGACCGGGCGACCTCGGCCCACAGGCGGACGGCCTCGGCGCGGGCAGCTGCGTCCTTGGTGAGCGCGTGCGGGGCGTGGACCGACGGGTAGGCCCGCCATCGCGCCGCCCAGTACTGTCCGGCGTGCACGTGCACCTCGTCGGCAGACAGCGGCAGCTGCGCGAGGCGGTCGGCCACGGCGACGGCCTCGTCGGTGCGCCCCTCGTCGTAGAGCGTGAACGCGAGCCGGAAGGTGGCCTCGGGGACGGTGTCGCCCGTGGGGAAGCGGTCGAGCGCCGCGCGCCACAGGGTCAATGCGCGCTCCGTGTCGCCGCCTTCCAGCGCGCTGATGCCGGCCCGGGTCAGGCCGTCGTCGGCGAACGTCGTGTCGGCGTAGAGGTCCGCGATCGCCGCGAACGCCGCGACGGACGCGTCCATGCGGCTGCGGCGGAACTCCGCCGTGCCCTGGAGGTAGAGGATCTTCTCACCGTCGGCGCCGTCCACCCCCGCGCACCGGGTGCCGGCGTCCCCGAACGCGGCCACCGCGTCGGTGAGGCGGTTGCGCTTGTAGAGGCTGCGACCGAGCGTGTAGGCGAGCTGGCACCCGCGCACCGAGGTGTCGCCCAGGTGATCCGACAGCGTCTGGGCCAGCGCGATGGCGCCGTCCAGGTCGCCCCGATCCATCAGCCGCTCGGCGCGGATCGACGCCGCCTCCCATCCAGGCGACGGCGGGCCGTTCGCGGCCGTCCACAGCGCCGTCCCCTCCCGCTCCTCGGCCGTGCCCGGGTACCACGTCCACAACCGCGCCAGGAGCACGTCCGCCGCGGGGGAGCCGGGTCCGCGGCGCCTGGCCAGCGCCAGCAACGCGAACGCGCTGCCATCGGCGGGGTCGGGGCGGGCGACGAGCGTCTCGTACAGCGCCGAGGCCTCGGCCGTCCGGCCCAGATCGTGCAGGATCTCCGCGCGCTGGGCGAGCGCGCGCGGCGCGAGCGGGCTGGCCTCCGCCACCGCCTCCAACGCGGACAGCGCGTCCAGCGGGCGGCCCGCAGCGCGCAGCAGCTCGCCCCGGACGAGCGCCAGGTGGTTCGGCGGGGCGCTGCCCCCGTCGCCCCCCAGCAGCCCCAGCAGCGGCACGGCGCTCGCCGCGGCGTCGGCGCGGATCGCCGTCCACGCGAGCACGAACGCGTGGTCGGCGCGCAGGGGTCCCGGGAGCGCCCGCGCGTCCATCGCGCGGAGCCCGGCCAGCGCCCGCCCCCAGTCGCGGGTGCGCAGCGCGTCGAGGACGTCGTCGGACAGGTCGAGCCGCAAGCCGCGCAGGGTCTCGGGCACGTCCACCATCAGGTCGTCCGCGCCCGGGGGCGGTGGGGCGGACGATGCGGTGTGGGGTGCGGCGAGGAGCAGGCACGTCGACAGCAGGGAGGGAAGGACCAGGCGAGGCAGCATGGGGCGGGACTCCAGCACGCACCCAACCCCTAATGCCGCCCGATTGTTCGCGCTGGATCGTCCGCTACGGCGGGCTGTCGGCGAGGAGCGTGGTGCAGGGCTGCCGCACGGACGCGCCGAGGCCACCGCGCACGGCGACGACCCGGTCGTCCACCTGCACGTACGTGCGGGCACCGACCGGCGCATCGCCGCCCACCCGCACCGACACGCGACCGCGCGCCGTGCTGATCTCGAGCACGACCACGTCGCCGACCAGCCCGGCGTCGTCGGGGTCGATCCCCGAGACGTCCTCGCCGCGCCGCGCCTCCTCGATCGCGTCGAGCAGGTCGTTGACGGCCTCGGCGTCTCCCGTGCCCGCGGCGCTTCCGCATCGGACCTGCGCCGCGCCACCGGCGTCGACCGCGACCTCCCACGCGCCCGCCGGCGAGGCGACGTCGATCAGCCGCACGTCGCGGCGGTGCAGGTCCCACACCACCGTGGGACCGTCGCGCGTCGGTCGTTCGTCACCGCTGCGCTGCCACCACAACAGGCCGGCGATGACGGCCACGGCGCCGAACCCGACCACCGCCACCCGTCGCTGCTGGCCCGACACGGTCTCAGGCACTGGGCTCCTCGGCCCCCGGCGTGTAGCGCCCGACCACCACCTTGGCGGGCTGCACCGCGCGACCGTTGACCATGAAGCCGTCCTCGTGCACCACCAGGACCTTGCCGTCGGACGCGGCGTCCCCGACCGGCGCGACGGCGAGGGCCTCGTGCAGGTTCGGGTCGAACGTGGCGCCGACGCCGGGCACGGCGTCGAGACCGAGCTTGCGCAGGCCCTCGGCGAACTGCTGGTGGATCATCGAGATGCCTGCGAGGAACGCGTCGGGATCGGTCAGGCCGGTCTCGATGCTGCGCTGGAGGTTCTGGACCGGGTCGAAGAAGACCTGCACGACCTCGAACTCGCGGCGCGCGAGCTTGCTCGACTCGAGCGACGCGGTGCGCTCGCGGAAGGCGGACATCTCGGCCTTCTGGTCCATGAACGCCTTGCTCACCTTGCGCAGCCGGCCCTCGGTGTCGGCCAGCTTCTCCTGGGCCTGGGCCAGCCGCTGCTCGAGATCGGCGACCACCTCGGCGAGCGGGTCGGCCGGCGGCGCAGCGGCTGCACCGTCGTCCTCGACGATGACGTCGTCGAGGTCGGTGTCGTCGGTTCCGTTCGGGGTCATCGGTGCTCCGAGGGTAGCGGGGGCGGCGCGCGTCGCGGGCGCGCCTCGACGGCGCCGGACCTAATCGCGACGGCGGAGGAGGCAAGCCCCCACCGACCGATCCCGACGGCGTCGACACCGCGACGTCGCACGCAGGACACCGCGGCGGCCGGCCTCAGCGACCGCGCTGGGCGGACCGCGTGCGGCGCACGCGCTGCAAGGCGACCTGGACGTCCTCGTGCAGGTGACGCGCCCGGTTGTCGCGGTAGCGCCGGGCGAGCGCGGTGATGCCGACACCCCCCACCATCAGCACAGCACCGAGCGGCACCAGCACCTTCCAGCCCAGCACCACGGCCGCGCCGGAGCACACGAGCGCGCACGCGGCGATGACCGCGAAGAACCGCACGGCCCGGCCCAGCGACCCCAGCAGCGCCTGGTGCGCCACCTCGTCGAGTCCGTCGGGACCCACACCCTCGGGAAGCCTGCCGGTGCGCAGGGCCCGCAGCAGGCGCCCGCGGTCGGTGGCGAGGATGACGGCCAGTGAGCGCGCGACGGTGAGCTCGGGCGCCAAGGTGAGCGCGCGCGACAGGGCGGCGTCGGCTTCGACGAGGCGCCCCTGACCGTAGCGGGACAGGCCCAGGTAGTGGTGCAGGAGCGCGTCGTCGGGCAGGTAGCGCGTGCCGACGAACGCGAGGTCCTCGGCGTCGCTGGGCCGCTGCAGTCCCATCGCCAGGGCTGCGCCCAGGGCGTAGGCGTCGCGGTGCCACGGCTGGAGCTCGAGCAGCGAGCGGCACCGCAGCAGCGCCGCCATCGCGTCGCCGCGACGCACGAACTCCACCACCTCGTCCCACGGCGACGGCTCGTCGGCGCCTTCGGGCGCCCCGTGGACCGCACTCGCCAGGGCGGCGACGTCCTCGCCGCGGCCCGTGAGCACGAACGCGCAGTCACCGCTCTGGTGGAAGCCGATCAGGCGCTCGGCGTCCCCCTGCGTGCCCTCGGACGTGCGCAGGTCGCGCAGCAGGGCGTGGTAGGCCACCGTGGTGCCATCGTCGTGCGCCTCGAAGGCGAACGCGTACAGGAGCAGGCCGCCCGCGACGCCGTCGCGCTGCAGGTACCAGAGGTCGCCCGGTGCCACACGGTCGAGCGGCGAGAACCGGACGTCGACGCGTCCGGGGTCGCGGAAGATGCGGAGCAGGAACGCGGTGAGCTCACCGGCATGATCGGGGCGCGCCGCCTCCGGCCCCCGCCCGCCGTCGTCGGTGGACCAGCCGTGCAGGTGGAAGAACGAGCGCCGGAGCTGCTCGATGCGCGCCTTGCAGTGCCCTTGCTCGGCGGCGACCAGGTCGTCGTCGGTGAAGCGCATCGGCGCGAACGACAGGCGGCGCAGGTACAGCCGCACCGACTCCTCGAAGTCGTAGTGCCGCACCACGCCGTCACGGCCGACGATCTCCACGGGGAACTCGACGACCTCGGAGTAGTCCTTCCGGCGGTAGCGCTTGAGCTTGCGGTCCTTGTCCATGCCGCGGGGGTCTCCGGAGGGGCGCGCCCACGATCCTACGCCAGATCGTGAGTCGGCGAAATAACGCGTGGTCTTGACCCGTACCCTCGCCGGATACTGACCGCGGGAGGCAGAGCTGCACGCGTTGAGGCTACACGAGGCCCAACCCCAGGACGAGTCGACCCACATCGCCCTGGCGGCCGATGGGGACGGCACCGCACGCGAGTGGCTCGTGCGCCGGTGGACACCACCGGTCTACCGCTTCTCGTTGCGCATGCTGTCCAACGAACAGGACGCGTACGACGCGGCCCAGGACACGATGGTCAAGGTGCTCAACAACCTGCACCGCTACGATCGGAACCGTGCCTTCTCCACGTGGGTCTTCGGCATCGCCCGCAACACCTGCATCGACGAGCACCGCAAGCGGCGGCGCCGCGGCGACATGCCGTCCACCGAGGTGGTCGACACGGGCCCCACCCCCCTGCAGGAGGTCGCCCGCCACCTGCGCGCCGAGCGGGTGCACGAGGCGCTGGCCGAGCTGCCCCCGATGTACCGGGAAGTCCTGATCATGTACCACTTCGAGCACCTCAAGTACGCCGAGATCGCCGAGGCCCTGGAGCTGCCCATGGGCACGGTGATGAACCGCATCTTCCGGGCCCGCCAGAAGCTGCGCGACCTGTACGGCACCAACGACCTGCCCGCGTGAACGAGGTCCAGCCATGACCCCGCATCCCGACACCGCGCTGCTCCAGGCCTTCGTCGACGGCACCCTCGGCGAGCACACCGCCGTGCACGTCGCCCTGCACCTCGACGACTGCCCCCTGTGTGCGAACCAGGTCCTGCAGCTCGATCCGCTGTCGCAGGCCTTCGCGTCCGTCGACGACCCGGTCGTACCGGCTGCCCTCGTCGGCGACGTCCTCGCCGCAGCGGCGACGCCCCTCGCCCCCGTGCCGTGGATCGAGCTGGTGGTGGGCACCGTGCTGCTCGCCGCGGCCGCCGCCAGCACGATGGCCGCCGGAGGCCTCGTGGGCTGGTGGTCCCGCGCGCGCACGCTGATCGAGGTGCTGACCTCGGTGACGGCCGACGTCCTCGCCCAGCCCTCGGTCAGCGTGTCGCTGGCGACGTCCGCCGTCGTCCTCGGTGCCGCCACGCTGATGCTGGTGCGTGCCACCGGCACGTCTGCGCAGGAGGCCGTGTGAGCCCCGCCGCGCTGGTCCCTGCGATCCTCGGGCTGGCGTTGGCCCAGGAACCCACGCTAACGACGCCGACCGACGCCGACGCCGACGCCACCTGGGTCACGCCCGCGTCGCAGTCCGCGCTCGACGGCCCGTTCGGGATCGAGTTCGTGCCGCGCTACGCCGACGTCGGCGACGCCTACGCCCGGCGCGACCACGACCTGCAGGTGCTGTCCGACGCCCTGCCCGCGATGTCGCCGTCCGCCCGTCGCCGCGCCGCACGACAAGCCGACACCCGACGCGTCGCCGTGCGGCACTGGATCGACGTGTTCGCCGCACGCACCACCGCCACCGACGTGGCGCCCGACGCCCGCAGCCGGCTCCTGCGCCAGCTCGACCTGCTCCGGATGGAGGAGTCGACGCTCACGGCCCAGCTCGATCTGCTCGGCGGATCCGAGCCCGCGGCAGCACGTGCGCCGACGCCTCCGACACCGCCCGTGCCCCCCGCTCCGCCGGTCCCGCCGCGTCCACCGCATGGCAAGGTCCGTGACGCCGTCGCCTTCGGGGACGACCTCGTCGTCGACGAGGGTCAGGTGGTGCGCGACGCGGTCGCGTTCGGCGGGGACGTCGTGGTGCGCGGCACGGTGCAGCGCCACGCCTCGGCGTTCGGCGGCGACGTGCACGTCACCCGGACAGGCTCGGTCGGTGGTGAGCTCGAGGCGTTCGGCGGCACCGTCGTCGTCGACGGACAGGCCGCCGATCCCACGCCCGACGGCATCGTCGCCCGGCACGACGACACCGACGCGCTCGGCGACAGCCTGGCCGACGAGGTGGGGGCCCACGCGATGGCCGCGCCCGGTCTGCTCGCGGTGCTGTTCGGATGGCTGGTGCCGTTCCTGGCGTTCTCGGGAGCGGGCGTCCTCACCGTCGGCATGGTGCCCGAGCGGGTGGGACGCGTGGCCGACATGGTCGAGGACCGACCGGTCGTCTCGCTGGTGCTCGGGCTGGTGGGCGTGCTCGCGATCCTGCTCGGCGCGGTCGTGTTCACGCTCACGGTCATCGGCATCCCGATCACGCTGCTCCTGCTGGGCACGCTCGGGCTCGCGTGGCTGCTGGGCTTCGTGGGCCTGTGCCAGGCGATCGGCGACCGCCTGCCGTTTGCCGACGTCGCGCTGGGGCGGTGGGCAGCGTTCCTCGTGGGCGCCCTGCTCGTGTCGCTCATCGGCGCGCTCCCGGCCGTGGGCGTGCTCGTGGTGGTCGTCGCGAGCACCATGGGCATCGGCGCCTCGCTCGCCACCCGGCTCGGCCGCGCCTGACGCCGCCGAGGCTCGGCTACTTCCCCGCCGGCGACGCGCCGTGGGCGACGAAGAACGCGCGCAGCGGCGGTGCCATCTCGTCGGGGACGTTCGGTCCCCACGCGTGGCCATCGATGAACGCGCCCGCCGTGCCGTCCTCCTCGAGGACATAGAAAGCGGGCACCGAGTAGGCGTCCTGGCCGCCGCCCCAGCTGCGGTCCTGCAGCGGCACCTCGAACTTCGAGGTGTCGACCAGCACGACGTAGGTGCCGTGGAAGGCGTCCTGCATGAGCGGGTCGGTCAGCGACGCCCGCAGCATCCGGCACGGCTCACACCAGTTGCCGTACAGCTCGACGAACGGGGCCCGACCGGCCTCGCGTGCGCGCTTGAACTGCGCGACCAGCTGGGTGCGCAGCGGCCCCGCGTCGGGATCGAGCTCGACGAACATCAGCCCGGAGGCCGGCGTGACCGGGACGGCGTCGACCGCCGCGGCGTCGCCTGCCGTGGCCGACGAGGCGACCGGGTCGGACACCGCTGCGGCGGGATCGACCGAGGTCCCCTCGCCCGGGTCGGCAGGCTCGGCAGACGGCTCGGACGGCGCCGGCGTCGCCTCGGGGGGCGCAGATCCGCCACAGCCCAGCGCAGCCGCGAGCCACACCGCGACACCCACGACGGGGACGAGGCGCCCTCCTGTCATCGGGCGAGCCGCTCGAAGAGCACGCGCCGCGTGCCGGCCGGATCGGCCAGCGGGTCGTCGCCGAGCGCCGCCGCGAAGTCCTCGTCGACCTGCGCCACCTGGGCGAGGTGCTCCGCAGCGGCCTCGGGCTCGACGCGCTGGCTCTTGGCCACCGCCAGCGCCGTGTGCAGCCCGGCCACGACCCAGGGCGTGCGGGCGAACCCGAGCCCCTTGGTGGCGTGTTCGACCGCGTCGTCCCACTGGGCCTCCCGCAACGACATCTCGGACAGCCGCAGGTAGGCCTCGGGCTGCTCGGCGTCGAACGCGAGGCTGCGCTCGTAGTGCTGGGCGGCCTTGTCGGGGCGGCCCATCTGCTCGTCGAGGATCCGACCCTTGGTCATGTAGGCGTCGATGACGTCCTGGGGCACGGTCGCGTTGTAGATCACGCCGTTGTAGGCCGTGAGCACCGCCTGCCACTCGCCGCGGGCCTGGTAGACCCGCGCGAGCCCCTTGAGCGCCGGCACGTAGTTGGAGAAGGCCTCGAGGGCGCGGTTGAAGCGCTTGAACGCCTTGTCCTGGCGGCCCGTCTCCAACTCGACGAGGCCGAGCATCGTGAACGTGTGCGCGACGTGCTCGGGCTCGCCCTGCCCGCCCGTGAGCTGCAGCAGCTTCTGGTAGACCTCGCCGGCCTGCTTCCACATCCCGTCGGCCACGTACATCGGCCCGATCGCCTCGAGGGTGGGCAGGTGGGACGGGTTGAGCGCGAGCGCGCGCTCGTAGCGACGCCGGGCGTCGGCGGCGCGACCGTCCGCCCGCAGCATCTCCGCGAACCGGTAGAAGAACGCCGTCATCTCCATGCGGACGTCGTAGTCGTCCTCGTCGTCGACGGCTTCGACGATCGGCTCCAGCCGCTCGTGGACCGGCAGGGCCTCGGCGTACCGCGCCATCTCGTACAGGTAGGCGGCCTCGAAGCGCAGCGCGTCGACCTGCTCGGGCTCGAGCTGGAGCACGCGTTCGTAGACGCGGTGGGCCGCGTCGCGCTCGTGGCGCTCGTCGAGCTCGACCCGAGCCGCCGCGAGCAGGCAGGCGATGCGCTCGGCGGGGTCGGTCTTGAGCTCCGACTGCACCAGGAGCGCCCGCACCACGCCGACGTGGTCGTTGATGGCCCGGTAGGCGGCCTCGACACGCTCGGCCGCGAGCAGGTCGGGCACCTCGGCGCTGATCGCCTGCTCGAACAGGTAGACGGCGTCCTCGTGGCGCCCGACCGACTGGCAGCGCTCGCCCATGCGGCGCAGCAGCGCGGACCGCTCGGCACCTCCGACGACCGCCGCGAGGGCGTCGCCCATCTCCAGGAACAGCTCGACGTCGTCGCGTTCGTCGGCGAGGGCGACGAGCCGCCGGAGCGCCTCGTCGTCGCCCGGGTGGGCCGCGAGCACCGTGCGCCAGGCGTCGAGCGCCCGCTCGGTGTCGTGCAGGTCGTCCTGTGCCACGCGCGCCAGCTCACGCTGGACGAGCGACCGTCGCGGCTCCCCGACCACGCCCGCCTGCCGCTTGAGCACGGCGTGCAGCGCCTCGGCGTCGCCATCGCGGCGCGCGAGCTCGGCGAGCCCCTCCAGGGCCTCGATGTCCTCCGGATCGTGGTCGAGGGCGTCGTGGAAGGCCTGACGCGCCGCCGCGGCGTCGTCGGCCTCGAGGTGGACCTCGGCGATGCGGCGCTGGTAGCGGGCGGCCTCGCGCGGCTCGGACGCCGTCTGCACGAGGCTGGCGAGGTAGCCCGTGGCCAGCTCGACCTCGCCGCGGACGCCGGCGATGCGCGCGAGCGACTCGAGGACGTCGCGATCGTCGGGCGCCTCGTCGTGGAGCTGCCGGTACAGATCCCAGGCACGATCGGTGGCCGCGAGCTTCTCGGCGAGCACCCACCGGCGCTTCGCACCGAGGCGTTCCTTCTCGCCCTCCGCGCGCGTGACGTCGGCGCGCGCGGTCCACGCGTCGAACAGATCGGACCACGCCCCGGACTGCACGAGGGCCTGCTCGTGGCCGAGCCGGTCGAGGAGCGCGCCGGACGTGGCCGCCCGGGCCCACGCCTCGGCAGCGCGTGGGTCGCCCACGGTGTCGAGGGCTTCGGCGAGCGTGCGGGCGTCGTCGGGTGCGTGGGCTTCCATGCAGGCCACGATGCCGTCGGCGTCGCGCAGCGCGATGCGCGCGTCGAGCAGACCCTGGAGGGCGACCGCCGAGCCGGGTCGCTCGGTGAGCACGTGCTCCCACGCCGCCGCCGCCGTGGTGGCGTCGCCGCCGGCCGTGGCCAGCGCCGCGACACGCCACGCGTGCGCCGCGCGCGTGCCCGGGGTGGCAGCCCGCGCCAGCGCGAGCTGCTCGGCCTCGAGCCGCACCGCACCGTCCTCCGCGGCCGCCGCGAGACGCGCGACCTGCGCGAGCTGGGCCGGGGTGGCGTCGGGATCGCCGAGCCGGGGGCGGACCGCCGCCAGGGCGGCCGCAGGGGTGGCCGCGAACGTCACGGCCAGCCGGACCCGCTCGTTGCCGGGCAGCGCCTCGCCGCCGAGGGCCGCGGCCCGATCGCCGCGTCCCGTGACCTCGGCGAGACGCGCCAGGCTCGTGGACGGGCTGTCGGCGCGCGCCAGGATGGCGTCGACGTCGCCACGTCCGCTGGTCGCGGCGAGCCAGGCGGCCGCCTGAAGCCGCACGGGCTCGTCGAGGTCGGCGGACAGGGTCAGCATCCAGCGGTCGGGCGTGCCCTCGCGCGCTGCCGCGAGATCCCGCAGACGGCCGGCGAACGGGCCCTGCACCGTGTCGGGGACGTGGCCGGTGGCGAAGGTGTCGAGGATCGCGCACGCCAGGGCATTGGCAGCGCCTCCCGCTTCTTCGAGGCGCGCGCGCTCCAGCGCAGGCCGACGCGAGCCGGCGAGGCGCCCCAGCAAGCGCAACGCGTCGGCGTGGCCGGGCACCCGCTCGAGGAGCCCGTCGAGGGTGGCCGTGGCCGCCTCGACGTCGTCGGTCATCCGGAGCCGGGCCGCGAGCAGCAGCCACGGCACGCACGCCTCCGGCGTCAGCGTCGCGGCGTGGGCCTCCAGGCGCGACGCGGCCTCGGCCGGTCGCCCGTCGGCGTCGAGGGCCCGCGCCGCCGCGCGGGTGGCGAGCGCCGCCCCCATCGACGGCGTCGTGGACGCACGATCGAACCACGCGACCGCCTCGGCGTGCGCACCGGAGCGGGCGAGCAGCTCTCCGGCCTCGAACGCGTGCGCGCCGGCCAGATCCGGATCGACCTCGCGGGAGGCGAGCTCCTGCAGGCCCCAGCCGAGCGCGTCGCCGTCGCCGCGACGGCGGGCCACACGCACCAGACCACGCAGGGCGTCGACGTCGCCCTTGTCGGCGGCCTGTCGATAGCGCTCCAGCGCCTCGGCATCGTCGGCGCTGCGCGCCTCGAGGGCCTCGGCGAGCGCCCTCAGGTCCGCGGCCCGGGGCACGTCCCACGCCGCCACCCGCTCGGTGAGCGCCGTGATCAGCTCGTCGTGTCCGCCCGCAGCGCGCAGGGCCCGCTCGACGGCGGGGCCTGCCGGGTCGAAGCCCGCCTCGGCCGACGCGCGCCACGCGGTGAGGACGACGTCGGCGGGAGCGCCGGCCTGCTCCAGCGCCACACCGGTCGCGAACCAGACGGCACCGGCGTCGTCGTCGTCGCCGATCGCGCCACGCGTGACGTCGAGGGCGGCGTCGTAGCGCCCCTGCGCGAGGAACCACGCCTGGGCCTGGGCCACCGCGACCGGCGACCCGGCATCGGCGGCGATGCGCCAGGCCTCGGCCGCGGCGTCGGCGTCGCCCGCCCCGGACCGGGCGACCGCGGCGAGCCAAGCCCACGTGGGCGCGTCGTCGGCGAGGTGCTCGGCAGCGTGGGCGTAGAGGTCGGCGAGGGTGGCGTGGTCGCCCGCGTCGTGCGCTGCCGACCAC
Source organism: Alphaproteobacteria bacterium (assembly GCA_020632915.1). Classification (GTDB taxonomy): domain Bacteria; phylum Myxococcota_A; class UBA796; order UBA796; genus JACKEO01. The sequence goes on from JACKEP010000009.1 coordinate 76,639, forward strand.
GCGGCCGCCCATGCCCCGCCGTCCAGCGGATCGAGCGCGAGCGCCTCGCGCCAGGCCCCGACCGCGTCGTCTGCCCGGCCGAGGTCGGCCAGCGCGCGGCCGCGGGCGATCTGCAGCTCCACGACGGTGGACGGCTCGGGCGTGCCGGCCAGCCAACCGTCGACCAAGGCGAGCCGGGCGCCGGTGTCGCCAGCGAGGAGGTCGAAGAGGCGCTCCGCCGCCAGCACGTCGCCCGGCTCGGCCTGCAGCGCCGCTTCGAGGGCGCTGCGCTCGGCGGTCGCGTCGCCGACGAGGCGCGCACAGCGACGCCAGGCATCGCTGGCCGCGGCCCCCTCGGCGGCGCGGGCCCGCGCCTCCCAGGCCGCAGCGGCGTCGGACTGATCGCCCCGCGCAGCCGTGCGCAGCGCGAGCGCCGCCGGATCGGCCAGCGGCTCGAGCGCATCGGCCTCGTCGAGCCGGGTGCGCGCGCCGGCCGCGTCGCGGAGGCGGCGCAGCCGCACGTGGGCGGCCTGCACCAGCAGCGACGCCTTGGCGACGGCGTCTTCGGTGACCTCGGCCTCGGCCTCGAGCACCGCCACGTTCTCGCGCCACGCCTCTTCGCCGGTGGGGAGCACGAAGCCGTCGCGAGGACGGGCGTCGACGCCGAGCGCCTCGACCATCTCGGGCGTGCGGCCGACGGGGGGCGGCGTGGTGGCCAGCCGCGGCGGCTCGAGCGTGCGGGGCAGGATGCTGTCGAGGAACCCGGCGGACGGACCCGCGGGCGCCTTCGGCGCGATGTAGGGCGGCGGCGGCGGCGGCGCGACGGGCGGCTTCGGCGCCGCTCGCGCGGGTTCGGTCGCGGCGGCCTCGGGCGCCGCGGCGCCCTCCGCCTCGACGTCGACCTCCACGGTGGGGTCGGGGTCGTCGACGGTGGCGTCGAGGGTGGGGGTCTCGTCCGGCGAGGGTGATGTGGCGGCGGGAGACGCCGCCGAGGGCGTCGACGCCGGTTCGGCGTCGCCCGCGGGGGTCCTGGCGGCCTTGCGGGCGCGGCGGGCCTCCTCCCGGTCGATGACCTCGGAGTCGTCGTCGAACCAGTCGAGGTCGTCGTCCCCGAAGAAATCGGCTGCGGCCTCGCGCTCCTGGCTCTTGTCCTTCGTGCCCGGCACCACACCCTCCCTTCAGGCCCACCACTGCGGTGTGTTCCCTACCATCCGCCCCCCGCCACCACAACCCGCGGAGGAGCTTGGTTGCACGGGCGGCACCGCGACCTAGAGCGAGCCGAGCGGCACGGCGGTCAGCGCGCCGCGGAGGTTGTTGTCGCGGAAGTAGAACCCGACGCCGAGGAACCCGGTGAAGAAGCCGTTCTTGGCGCCGAGGAGGATCTGCTCGGCGCCCGCCTCGAAGAACACGTTGCGCCAGGGTTCGTAGCGCACGAACACCCGCGTGTTCGGGATGCCGGCCTCCTCGACGGCCGGGAAGCTGCCGAAGGCGAACGCGAACACGTCGGCACCGATCTGGAGGCGATCCCGCACGGCGTAGAACGTCGCGCCGACGCCGCCGCCGTCTTCCTTGAGCCCCAGCCGCAGGCTGGCGGGTCCCCACCGCTTCTCCACCATGAACGTGATGCGGTAGCCGCGGGTGCGGATCCAGCGGGTCTCGAGCTGACCGGTCTGCTCGCTGTAGACGGTGCGCTGGCTGATCTTGCCCTGCGGGTGGTCCACGAGCTCGAAGAGGTACCAGAAGTCCTCCTTGCCCCGCAGCCGCAGCCCGATCGTGTTGGCGCCGGACCAGGCGAGCTCGTTGCCGGTGGGGAACTTCTCCAGGTCGGTCGGCTGGGTGCCCATGTAGAAGCGGCCGGTGTAGTAGAACTCCGGTCGCAGGCCGAAGATGCTGCGGATGCCGTCGCCGGCGTCCTTCACCGTGCGGTTCAGGTTGTCGACCGTCTCGCGATCGTTGATCAGCGCGCCGATCGTGCCCTCGCCCCGGTCGACCTTGCCCGTGATCGACGCGAGGTCCTCCGCGGCGCGGTCGAGGTCGTCGGTGAGGTCCTTGACCTTGTCCAGCTCCTCGTCGACGTCGTCGGCGATGTCGCGGGTGTAGCCCTCCAGGGCCTCCGACAGGCGGCGGACGCTGTCGACGATCGCGTCGATCTCGCCGCGGTTGCGCTCGGCCAGCAGCCGCACCTCGAGGGTGAGCGCGTCGATGTTGGCCAGGGTGGCCTCGGCGTGCTCGCGGTTGTTGCGGTCCTCCACCACCTCACGCAGCACCTTCGTCATCGCGGCGATGTCGTCGGAGATGGCCTCGAGGTTGCGCGTGATGGTGTCGATGTCGCCCGGCGCGTCCCGCGTCCGGATCGTGTCGCCGTCCTCGAGCAGGTCGTCTTCGGTGCCCGGGTACAGGCGCACGAAGTAGTCGCCGAGCAGGCCCGTGGCCTTGAGCTGGCCCGTGGAGTCGACCGGGAGCTTGTAGGCCTCGCGCACGCGCAGGAGCAGCGCGGCGTGGTCGCCCTCGATGGCGATCTGCTCGATGGAGCCCACCTCGACGCCCGCGATGCGCACCGGAGTGCCGGGGAACAGGCCGTCGGCCGAGCCCACCGTCATGCGCAGCGTGTAGCTGTCCTCGTTGGGGCGCACGCCGTCGAACGACCACAGGTACGATCCCACCACCAGCACCAGCGCCACCAGGACGAAGAGCCCGACCTTGAACTCGTGGGACAGTCGCTGCATGGGGTCCTGGGACGGGCGAGCGGCGCGCGGCCGGGCGGATGCTAACCCACGCGCCCCCTGCGGTGGGCGCCCACGCACGGTGCGTTCCGGGCCCACCTGCGGCGTGGCGGATCAGACCTTCATCGGGCCGTCGAGCGAGCCTGCGAGGAACTGGCGGATCAGCGGGTCGTCGCTGCTGGTGAAGTAGTCGGGGGTGCCCTCGTGCACGACGACACCCTCGTTGAGCATCACGATCTTGTGGGCGATCGACAGCACGGCGTGCATGTCGTGGGAGATCACGAGGCTCGTCAGGTCCGGGTGGGCGGCGTCGGTGTCGGCGATGAGCTTGTCCATCGCGGCCGTCAGGATCGGATCCAGGCCCGTCGTCGGTTCGTCGTAGAGCAGGAACTCGGGGCTGCGGACGAGCGCCCGCGCCAGCCCCGCGCGCTTGCGCATGCCGCCCGACAGCTCGCTCGGCACCTTGCGCTCCGAGCCCCTCAGGCCCACCTGGGCGATGAGCGCCATCACGCGTTCGCGGACCTGGGCCTCCTTGAGCCGCTCGTGCTCGCGCAGCGGGAACGCGATGTTGTCGAACACGTCCATCGAGTCGAACAGCGCCGCCTGCTGGAACACGATGCCGAAGCGCAGGCGCACGCGGCGCAGCTCCCGGTCACTCATCGCCGTGAGCTCGTCGTCCCCCACCCAGATGCGACCCTTGTCGGGGCGCAGCAGCCCCATCACGTGCTTGATGGTGACGGACTTGCCGGTGCCCGACCGCCCGATGATCACCGTCACCCGGCCGCGGGGGACGACCAGATCCAGCCCGCGCAGGATCTGGTGCGGCCCGAACGCCTTCCACACGTCCTGGTAGACGATGGCCGCGGGGTGGCCGGTGACCGGGTCGACGTCGGGCCGCTCCCCGGTGCTCACGGGATGGCCCAGGCGATGAAGAAGTTGCTCACCAGGATCGCCACCGAGCTGACCACCACCGCCGACGTGGTCGCCTGCCCCACGCCGCGCGCGCCGCCGGTCGTGTAGAAGCCCTTGTAGCAGGACACCACGCCCACGATGAACCCGAACACCACGGCCTTGAGCAGCCCGCTGTAGATGTCGTCCCAGTCCACCCAGTCGCCCAGGCGCACCAGGAACTCGGGCCGCGACAGGTGCATCAGGTAGATGCCGATGACGTAGCTGCCGACGATGCCGACGAAGTCGAAGATCGCCGTGAGCATCGGCATCACCAGCACGGCCGCCAGCACGCGGGGCTTGACCAGGTAGTTGAGCGGGTCGACCGCCATCGCGTCGAGGGCGTCGATCTGCTCGGTGACCCGCATCGTGCCGAGCTCCGCGGCGATCGCCGAGCCCGCACGCCCGGCGACCAGCAGGCCCGTGAGCGTGGGACCGAGCTCGCGCGTGAGCGCCACGCCCACCGTGCCGCCGACCATCGCCTGGGCGCCGAACATCGCGAACGCGCGGTGGCTCTGCAGGGTGAACACCGCCCCGGTGAACGCCGACGTCAGCAGGATGATCGGCAGCGACTGCACGCCGATGAACTCCATCTGCTGGATCGTCAGCCGCACGCGCAGCGGCGGCAGGAACACGTTCGCGACGCCCCAGAACGCCACGACCCCGGCGCGCCCGACCTCTTCGACCGCCCCACGCAGGCCGCCGACCCAGCCCAGCACGAACCGCCCCGCCGCCTCGACCACCCGCACGGGCAGGATCGGGCGCGCTTCGGTGTCGGAGGCCGAGTCGGGCGCAGGTGGGCTCACGGCGCGACCTTACCGCGCCGCAGGGCGTCCGCGCACCGGCACCGCGCATTCCCCCGACGGGTCAGACGCGCGCCAGCCCCAGGGTGACCGACCCACCCATCATCCGTCCCTCGAGCGTCAGCCGGTCGTCGTCGACCGCCCAGCTCCACGGCGCGTCGGCGAGCGCACGGAGCTGGCCCGCCATGCCCACGCCCTCCGCCGGGATCACGAACGGCGACGCGTCGCGTCCGTGCACGGTGACCCCCACCGGCACGACGTCGTGCAGACGCAGCGCGTGGGCGCCCTGCACCGTCCAGCGGCCCGACGCCGTGCCGGACGTCCCCACCCGCTCGGCAGCCTCCCGGTCGAGGACCGAGCCGACGAAGGCATCGGCGAGCACGACCTCGAAGCGTCCGCTCGGCTGGAACACGAACGTGACGCCGCGGGCGCCGAACACGTTGCCGAAGCCCGTGGCGCTGCGGACCTCCCAGCGCCCGGTCGGGCCGCCGACGTCGGGCACCAGCTCCGCGCCGGCCTCGCACGCCACGGCGACCGCCTCGAGCACGGTGTCGGCGGCCGCCCAGGCCGGGCTGCACCCTCCGCGGCCCACCACGCGCACCCGCCCGCCCCGTGGGTGGGCCGGCACCTCGAGCCGCGCCCACGACCAGGGGCCCAGCGCGGTGGGGACGTCGACCGCGCAGGGGCGCACCAGACCGGGTGCTGCCGCTGCGAGGCCGCCGGTGAGGATGACGCGCGCCGCGTCGAGGAAGTCGCGCGTGCCGAGGTGGCCGCGGGACAGGGCCTCGTGGGCGATCGCGTCGGCGTCGCGGCCGAGGACCTCCCACGCGCGCAGCACCGCGAGCCCGCCCCGCGGACGGGCCGTGAGGTCGCCCGCGCCCGCCGCCTGCAGATCGGCCTCGGCGAGCCGCAGCGCGGGCACGGCCCGGTCCACCCGGTGCAGGGCCAGGCCCAGCCGCAACCACGCCGGCCCCTCGGGCAACGACGCGAGCACGGCCGCTTCCAGCACCGACGCAGCGGCACGTCGCCAGCGGTCCATCGGGGCAGGACCGACCGGCTCGGCGGGGTGGTGCAGCCCCGGGCCCTCCAGCGCCGCGGACAGGTGGAGCGCCTCGTCGAGGTGGTAGAAACCGTCGACCTCGGCGATGTCCACCGGCAGCGCGGCCACCCCGAGCCGATCCAGGCCGGCGCGCACCACGTCATCCACCGGCGACAACAGCGCCGCCACCCGCTCGCTGTCCTGCACGCCGCCTCCTCCGCAGCCTGCGTAGGCACGGCCACACCGACCGCCAAGGGGCGAAGCCGGCTTCTACCGGTCATGCTAGGAACCGGGACGCGTGGAGGTGTGCGCGATGCGGCTCGGAACGGTGCTCCCGGTGGTGCTCGCCGCGGCGTGCACCCCCGCGACCGACGCCGACAGCGACACGGACACCGATCCCCCCGACACGGTCGACACCCGGATCACCGAAGAGCGCTGGATCGTGTCCAAGCCCGTCGTGTGCGCGGATCCGGACGCCCGCGCGACCGCGCCCTACGACCGGGTGCAGGGCGGAGACTGGGACGACCAGCCCGTCGAGCCCGGGTCCGACAGCGTGTTCGTGGGGGGCGGCATCGCCGTCGCCGATCTCGTCGGGGACGACCACCTCGATCTGTTGTTCACGAGCCGCTCCACGCGCGTCACCCTGTGGGAGGGACGCACCGATCCGGCCGCGCCCGGTGGGGTCGCCTACGTCGACGTCAGCGATCGCCTGCCGCCGATGCCCGAGCGCACCGGCGGGGCCACGCCGGTCGACTTCGACGGTGACGGCGATCTCGACGTGTTCGTGAGCGTGTTCCGCGCGCCGGACCTGCTGCTGCGCAACGACGGCGATCAGTTCGTCGACGTGGCCGGCACGCTCGGACTGCGCGGCGGCGACACCCGCAGGAGCCTGTCGTCGAGCTGGGCCGACATCGACGGGGACGGGGACCTCGACGGCTTCGTGGCCGGCTACGGTCGGCTCGCCAGCGGTGGGGGCCTGCCCGACGGCGACCCGTCGTCGCTGTACGTGCAGGAGGTCGACGGCACGTTCACCGACCAGGTGCCCCTGCACGAGCCGCCCGATCCGCTGCTCACCGCGCACACCTTCATGGGGGCGTTCGTCGACGCCGACCTCGACGGCCACCCCGACCTCTACCTGGTCAACGACTTCGGGTGGGTCTGGCCGAGCCTGCTCGTGCCCCACCTGGGCGGCGCCTACGTGTGGCCCGGTCCGATCGGGGTCGAGCTCGGTCGCGAGAACATGGGGCTCGGCGTGGGCGACGTCAACGGCGACGGCGTCCCCGACTTCCTCGTCACCGCGTGGGACGCCACGGGCCTGTACCTGTCGCGGGACGGCACGTGGTTCGAAGCCAGCGCGGCGCGCGGCCTCGTCCTCGACGCCGACCGCGACCAGCACGTGGCCTGGGGCAACGAGCTCGGCGACCTCGACAACGACGGTGACCTCGACGCCGTGGTCGTGCTCGGCCACATCCCGGTCACCTCCCCCCACCTCAACCCCGACGCGCAGCCCGACGCGGTGTTCCTGCAGGGCGCCGACGGCCAGTTCGTCGATGTGGCGCCGGCCTGGGGCCTGGACGACGACGGACGGGGGCGCGGCGTCGTGCTCGCCGACCTCGACCGCAACGGCTTCCTCGACCTCGTCCGCCACGACCTGCGGGGACCGGCCCGCATCGATCTGGCCCGCTGCAACGACGGCGCGTGGCTGGAGGTCGACCTGCGCCAGGGCGGCGCCAACCGGTTCGGCGTCGGAGCGCGGCTGGAGGTGGTCGCCGGCGACCACCGCTGGACCCGAGAGCTGCGCGCGGGCGGCACCGGCTACGGCGGCGGCGGCCCGCCGGAGCTGCACGTCGGCCTCGGTGACGTCGAGGTCGTCGACCGCGTCACCGTCACGTGGCCCGACGGGTCGACCAGCAGCCGGCACGACGTCCCCACCCGCACGCGGATCCGCGTGGAGCGCCCGTGAGCCCGAGCTCCCGTCGGGCAGGGCTGGGCAGCGTGGTCGTCGGGATCGCGCTGGCGTGCACGCCCCCCACCACCGACGGTGCACCGGACGACACGGCGCCGCCGGTGGTCGACGGGGTCACGTCCGGTCCGCAGGTCCGCTGCGCTCGCCCCGAGGACCGGGAGGCGCTCGGTCCCCTCACCGCCTCGTTCGACGCGGGCGACTGGGGCGTCCAGGCCTTCGACCCCGATCACCGCACGCTGTACACCGGCGGAGGCCTCGCCGTGGCCGACGTCGACGGCGACGGCGACCTCGACGTGCTCCTGGCAGACGCCGACGCCCCCGCCGTCTACCTCCAGGGCCCGCCGCGGGTGCTCACGCTGGCGACCGGGGCGCTGCCCGCGCTCGACGCCGTCACCGCGTGGACGCCCGCCGATCTCGACGGCGACGGGGACGTCGACCTGATCGTTGCGCGCTTCGACGCCGCGCCGGTGCTGCTGTCCAACGACGGCCAGGGCCGGTTCTCGGTCGCCAAGGGCTGGCTCCCCGACGGCCCGCTGCCCGCCGCACGCTACGCCGGCGCCTCGGTCGTCGACCGGGATCGCGACGGGGACCTCGACGTCCTCGTGCCCGGCCACGGCGGACTGCGCGGCGCCTTCCGGGAGCCCGGCGACCCCAGCGTGCTGCTGCGCCAGGACGACGACGGCTTCCACGACGTCTCCGCCGACCTGCCCGCGCGCTTCCACGAGGCGTACACCTTCGTCGCGGGCTGGTACGATCTGGACGACGACGGCTGGCCCGACCTGTACGGCGTCTCGGACTACGGCCACCTCGCCCCGTCCCAGCTGCTGTGGAACCGGCAGGGCGCGCTCGTGCCCGACGCCGGGGCGCACGGCCTCGACGTCTCGCTCCAGGGCATGGGGCTGGGGGTGGGCGATCTGGACGACGACGGGGACGTCGACCTCGTGACGGCGGGGTGGGGTCGGCACGTGCTGCTGGTGGGACGCGAGGGCACGTGGTTCGACGCCGCCCAGTCGTGGGGGCTCGACGGGGACCGGAGCCGCGGCCAGGTCGTCGGCTGGGGCTCGCAGCTCGCCGATCTCGACGACGACGGCGACCTGGACGTGGTCATGGGCTTCGGCCACATCTTCAACCAGGACACCCCACCGGACGAGCCCGACGAGCTGTTCCTGAACGACGGTCCGACGCTGCGCCCCGTGGGTGCGACGTGGGGGTTCGACCACCCGGGCCAGACCCGCGCCGTGCTCGCCGTCGACCTCGACGGCGACGGCTGGCTCGACCTGCTGCGCAAGGACCTGACCGGCCCCGCCACGCTCCAGTGGGCCCGGTGCGGTGCCGCCCCGTGGGTGGGGCTGCGCCTCGACGACGCCACCGCCGCCAACCACGCCGCGATCGGCGCCGTGGTGACGGTCCGCGCCGGCGCGCGCACGTGGCGGCGCACGGTGGAGGTCGGCAGCTCGAGCGTGCTCGCCGCGGGCCCGCCCGACGTGCACGTCGGGCTCGGCGCGGTCGAGACGATCGACGCCGTCGACGTGCGGTGGCCCGACGGGATCACGACGCGCTACGCACACGTCCCCGTCCGCCGGTGGAGCACGCTGCACAGGGAGGTCCCGTGAACGGTTGGCCGTCGTGGCGCTGGCTGGTGCCGCTCGCCGCGCTGGGCTGCGGCGCGCAGGAACCCGTGCCGGACGACCTCGTCGACCCGCTGGTCGGCCTGTTCGCGGACTTCGCCTCCCGCGACGCCGAGACCTGGGCCTCCGCCGTGCTCGCGTGGGCGCTCGCCCAGGATCCCGACGCGCCGTTGGCCTCCCGCACCTTCGCGCCGGCCGCGCTCGACCCGGAGCGGGTGCGCCTTGCAGACGGCACCGACGTGGCTGCCACGCGGTTCGCCGTCGGCGTGCTCGCGTCGTCTCCCCACGACGTCGACGACCACCGCCGCGCCAGCCTGCTGCCCGACGCCACCTGCGTCGAGCCCCCGTGGACCCGCAGCTGGACCCGCACCTCCGACGCCACCACGTGCTGGACGCTGGGCAGCTGCCGCGACGCCGTCGCCGACAGCGACATCGTCGACGTCACCGACGCCGGCACCTTGTCGTGGTCGATGCACGAGGAGCTCGCCCGCATCGAGGCCGCGCTCGACCCCGAGACCGACACCGACGTGTGGATCCGCCGCTGGTGGGCCACCGCCCCTGCGCAGGCCACGGGCGCGGGCGACGGCCTCGACCGGGCCTACGGGCTGCGGATGTGGGTCGCCGATCCCGACGACCTGCGCCACACGTGGCGGCTCGACGTGACGTGGGCCGACCTGCACCTCGCCGGCCAGGACGAGGACGCCACCCGCGCTGCCCTCGTCCAGGCGATCGCCGACGGCCAGGACGCCACCGACACGTGGCTCGACGCCGGGCTCACCGCCTGCCCGGACGGAGGGACGCCATGAGGTCGCGCACGCTGTGGGGTGGTCTCCTGGGGATCGCCACGAGCGGCTGTGGGGTGCCCTCCCCTCCGGGCACGCCCGACGACACCGCCAGCCGCACCGACACCGACACCGTCCTCGGCGACGACTCCGGCGACGAGGCCGACACCGATGCAGCACCCGACACGCTGCCGCCCGTCGACACCGATCGCCCCGATCCGTCCGGCACCCTGGCCTGCTACCCCGGCCCCGACGGCCGCTACGCCACCTGCCTCGACGTGGTGGCGCACGGTCCGTGGGGTGCCGACTACGACTACCCCCCGCCCACCGACGCCCGGTACGCCGCACCCACGCACTACCTGGACCTGGTGGCGTCCGATCCCACCACCCGCGTCTCCCCGAACTTCCGCCTCCAGGAGCTCGCCCAGGCATGGAAGGGCACCTACGGCGTGGTCCAGGTGGGCCTGGTCGAGCACCTGCAGGAGATCCGCGACCTCGTGGGTGCGCCGGTGTTCGTCAACTCCGGCTACCGAAACGTCGGCTACAACGCCGGGGTCGGCGGCGCGACGCGGTCGCGGCACATGTGGGGGGACGCGGCCGACCTGCGCACCGACGTGCTGGGCGTCGAGGCGCTGGGTGCCGTCTGCGAGACCGTGGGCGCCGACTACGTCGGCTACTACGAGGCCCACGTCCACTGCGACTGGCGCTCCGACCCGCTCGACGACGCGTTCTTCCAGGGGCCGGTGTCCGTGGCCCACCGCGACGTGCCACCGCCCTGGGACGCCCGGCTCGTGCCCGGCACGCGGTGGACCGCACCGGCCGTGGGGTGGGACGAGGGCGAGCCGCTGCGGGTGTGGACGGCGTGGGACGCGGCGGGGCAGCCGCTCGTGCGGGCCACCGGGCGCAGCTTCGCGCCGCCGCCCGACGCGGCGTGCGTCGAGGTCGACGTCGGACGGCAGCTGGTGCGGGCGGCGCGGATCACCGAAGCCGGCCCGGTCACGACACCCGCTTGCGGAACCGGCTCGTCGCCAGCGCCATGATCGCCAGGCCGTAGACCAGCAGCGCCGCCGCCTGCACGCGCACCTCGGTGAACGTGGCGCCCTTGAGCAGGATGGCGCGCACGGCCTCCATGTAGAACCGCAGCGGGTTGAGCGCCGTGAGCGGCTGCATCCACGCCGGCATCGCGTGGATGGGCGTCATCGTCCCCGACAGCAGCATCGCGGGCAGCACGAAGATGAAGCCACCGAGGAACGCCTGCTGCTGGGTCTGGCTGACCGTGGAGACGAACAGGCCCACGCCGACGGTGGTCAGCAGGTACAGCGCGGTGATGCCGTAGAACAGGAGCAGGCTGCCGCGGATCGGCACGTCGAAGATCCACGCCCCGGCGGTGATCGCCAGGGTCACGTCGAACAGGCCGACCACCACGAACGGCGCGATCTTGCCGACCATGAGCACCGGGGTGGGCAGCGGGGTCACCCGCACCGCCTCCAGCGTGCCCATCTCCCGTTCCCGGGCAAGGCCCATCGACACCACGATGGTGGTGATGATCAGGAGCAGCATCCCGGCGATGCCGGGCACCATGTAGATCGGCGTGGACTGGGTGGGGTTGTAGAACAGCCGCGGGCGCACCACGACCGAGGGCAGGGTCCGTCCCTCCGGCAGCCGCGCCGCGATCTGCGCCTGCGCGAGCCTGAGCCCTTCGAGGCCGAGGTAGCCGGAGGCAGCCCCCCCCGCGACGTTCGCGCGTGTCGGGTCGGTGCCGTCGACGAGCACCTGGGCCTGGGTCGGCACGCCGCGCGCCAGATCTCGACCGTAGCCCTCCGGCAGCACGAGCACGACGGCGACGGTCCCGTCCTCCAGCAGGCGCTCGGCGTCGGGCACCGACGGCGGCGTGGCGACGTGGGCGAGCGTGCCGTCCGCGAGCATGCCGGCGATGGTCTCGCGGCTCTCGGGGGTGTGGTCGAGATCCACCACGGCCGTCGGCACCTGGTCGACGTCGAGATCGATGGCGAAGCCGAACAGCAGCAGCTGCAGGAACGGCGCCACCGTCAGCAGGAAGATCATCCGGCGGTCCTGCGTGGTCTGCCGGATCTCCTTGACCACGACCGCGCGCAGCTGGCCGACCAGGCGTTGCAGCGTCTCGCTCATGCCAGCTTCCGCTGGAAGCGCGCCGTCGACACGGCCACCATGAACGCGGCGAACGCGAGCAGGGCGACCAGATCGGGCCACAGCTCGGTCCATCCGTTGCCCTTGAGCAGCACCCCGCGCAGCACGGCGATGAAGTAGCGGGCCGGCACGATGTGCGACAGCGCCCGCAGCGGCCACGGCATGTTCGCGATCGGGAACATGAAGCCCGACAGCAGCATCGACGGCAGCATCGAGGACAGCGTCGACGCCTGGGTGGCCACCATCTGGTTGCGGGTGACCACCGAGATCAGCAGCCCCTGGCCGAGCATGCCCAGCATGAACAGGATGGCCGCGATCGCGAGCACCAGCAGGTTGCCTCGCAGCGGCAGACCGAACACCCACGCGCCCGCCGTGAGCACGAGGAGCACCTGCACGGCGCCCATCGCCAGGTACGGCAGCAGCTTGCCCACGACGATGTCGAGGCGTCCGACCGGCGTGGCGAAGAGCTGCTCCATCGAGCCCCGCTCCCACTCCCGGGCCACGGCCAGCGCCGTGAGCAGCACCGCGACGAGCGCCAGCACGTACGCCGTGACGCCCGGCACCAGGAACAGCGCCGACCGGCCCGCCGGGTTGAAGCGGGTCCAGGTGGCCGCACTCACCGGCAGGCCGCCGGACGCCGACATCCCGGGCACCGCAGAGGCCACGACCCGCGCCGTCGCGAGCCGCGACATCGCATCGGCCCGCACGAGCGCCGCCGTCGTCGACGAGGCGTCGGCCGCGTCGAGGAGCAGCCCCACCTCGGCCGTCTCGCCGCGAGCCAGCGCGCGCGCGTAGCCCTCGGGGATCTCGAGCACCGCCGCCGCGCGACCGGACGCGAACACGTCGCCCGCGGCGTCGGCGTCGTCGAGGCTGCCCTTGCGCTCGAACTCGTGGGCCGCCGTGAACGCGTCGACCAGCGCGCGGCTCTCGGGGCTGCGGTCGTCGTCCACCACCGCCAGCGGGATGTGGTCGATGTCGAAGCTCACGCCGAACCCGAACAGCAGCAGCATGATCAACGGCAGCACGAGGCCGATGTAGAGCGTGAGCGGATCGCGGCGGATGTGGAGCGCCTCCTTGTAGGCCATCGCCCGCACCCGGATGAGGAAGCGTCGCATCAGTCCCCCTCCCCGAACGCCCGCGCCGCGCCGCGGGCCTGGGCCTCGGCGTCCACGACCGCGAGGAACACGTCCTCGAGCGAGGCGGTGTCGGGCTCGACCTCCACCTCCGCCGGGAGCGCGGCCGCCAGGGCGTCGCCGCGCACGTGGGCGTCCGCCGCGCAGCGGGCCCGGAGTCCAGCACCCATCGTGGCCACGTCGACCACCCCGGGCACCGCGAGCAGCCGGGCGCGCGCGTCGTCGGCGTGTGCGCCCGGTCCGCGCAGCACGAACAGGTCGCCCGGCACGTAGGTGGCCTTGAGCCCCTCCGGCGTGTCCAGCGCGGGCAGGCGGCCCGCCACCATCAGGCCCACCCGGGCGCAGTACTCCGCCTCGTCCATGTAGTGGGTGGTCACGAAGATCGTCGTCCCCGCCGAGGCGAGCTCGCGGATCAGCGACCAGAAGCGTCGACGGGCGACGGGGTCCACGCCCGCGGTGGGCTCGTCGAGGAAGACGATGCCGGGCTCGTGGAGGATGGCGCCGGCGAGGGCGACGCGCTGGCGCATGCCGCCAGGGAGCGAGGACGTCCGGTCCTCGGCGTGCCCGTGCAGCCCCACGCGGTCGAGCGTCTCGGCGATGCGGGTGTTCAGGTGACGGCCGAACAGACCGTAGGCACCCCCGAAGAACTCCAGGTTCTCCCGCACCTTCAGCTCGGGGTACAGGCTGAAGCGCTGGCTCATGTACCCGATGTTGCGCTTGACGGCCTCGGGCGAGGTGCTCACCCGCGCCCCGGCCACGACGGCGTCGCCCGACGTCGGCGCGAGCAGACCGCACAGCATCCGGATCGTGGTGGACTTCCCGGCCCCGTTGGCGCCGAGGTAGCCGAAGATCTCGCCCCGCCCGACGTCGAAGCTCACCGCGTCCACGGCGGTGAACGCCCCGAACCGACGCGAGAGCGCGTCGACCTCGATCGCGTGGTCGGGCGTCACGCGGCCCGTCCCGCGGCGTCGTCAGCGCCGACGCGTGCGAGGAACACGTCCTCGAAGTCGGCGCGGACCGGGCGCAGCGTGGCGTCGACCGTCGCGAGGGCCCGCGCCACCTCGGGCGTGCCGTCCGGCGTCACGACCAGCCGCACCCGCGCGCCCGCGGGCGACATCGCGCGCACGCCCGCCACCCCGGTGAGCGCACGGGTCACGCGGGCGCGGTCGCTCCCTTCGACGACGTAGACGGGGTGGTCCAGCTCGCGCACGAGCCGTCCGGGGGCGCCCTCGGCGAGCATCCGCCCCTCGAACAGCAGCCCGACGCGGTGGCAGCGCTCCGCCTCGTCCATGTACGGGGTGCTCACGAGCACGGCCATGCCCTGGCCGACGAACGTGCCGAGCAGCTCCCACAGCTCCCGTCGGCTCACCGGATCGACGCCGTTGGTCGGCTCGTCGAGCAGGAGCACCGCCGGCTGGTGCAGCAACGCGCACGCCAGCGCCAGCTTCTTGTACATGCCCCCCGACAGGTCGTCGGCGCGGCGATCGACGAAGCGCTTGAGCCGCGTCAGCTCGAGCAGGCGCTCGATGCGCGGCGACGCCTCGCGCCAGGGCAGGCAGTACAGCTGCCGGAAGAAGTCGAGGTTCTCGCCCACGGACAGGTCGCCGTACAGCGCGTAGCGCTGCGGCATCAGGCCGACCTGCTCGCGCACGGCGCCGTCGTCGGGGCGGTGGCCGAGGACGGACACGTCTCCCGCGTCGGCGTCGACGAGGCCGGCGAGGATGCGGATGGTGGTGGTCTTGCCTGCACCGTCCGGACCGACGAGGCCGTAGATCTCGCCACGACGCACCTGGACGTCGATGCCGGCCAGGGCCTGCACGTCGGCGAACGCGCGGCGCAGGCCGACGGCTCGGATGGCCACCCCGTCGGTGCTCACGGGGCGTCTCCCGCGGCGAGCTCGACCTCGACGGGCATGCCGGGACGCAGCGCGCCGTCGGGGTTCGGCACGTCGACCTCGACCCGGTACACCAGCCGATCGCGGTCGGTCCGGGTCTGGATGTTGCGCGGCGTGAACTCGGGCTCGGTGGCCACCGTGGACACGGTGCCCTCGAAGACACGATCGGGCCACGCGTCGGCGCTCACCGTCGCGCGACCGCCGGCGCGCGCGGCCGCCAGATCGGCGTTGGGCAGGTAGAACGCGGCCTGGACGACAGACAGGTCCACCAGCGTCACCAGCGGCGTGCCCGGACCGACGAGCTCGCCGACCTCGAAGGGCAGCAGCCGCACGGTGGCGTCGACCGGCGCGGTGACCGTGCACTCGGCCACGGCCACTTCGGCGCGGGCGAGCGCTGCCTGGGCCGCCGCCGCCGCCTGATCCGCCGCATCGGCCTGCGAGCCTGCCGCCGCAGCCTGCTGGCCGGCAGCGCGCGCCTGGGCGCTTCCGGCCTGGGCCTGCGCCTGCACGGCGTCGGTCTGGGCGTGGAGCCCGTCGGCCTGGGCGCGGGCCTGGTCCTGCATCGCCGCGCTCACGTCACTGGACGCCGCAGCGAGGCGGCCGGCCTGACGCTCCGCAGCATCGCGCTGAGCGGTGGCAGCGCGTGCCTGCGCCGCCGCGGCCCGCGCGCCCGCCTCCGCGGCCACCACGGCCTGCCCCGCGGCGTCTGCCGCACGGTGGGCGGCAGATGCCTGCTCCTGCGCGGCCTGCACCCGAGCGCGTGCCTCGTCCAGGCCCGCCTTCGGCTCGATGCAGTCGAGCTCGGCGAGCACGTCACCGGCGTGGACCTGCTGCCCCTCGCGCACGGGCTGGGCGACGATGCGGCCGCCGACCCGCGACGCGACGCGCACCGAGGTGCCCTCGACGACGCCGGATCCCCCGGCGGGCCCGTCCAGCGCCGCACGCTGGGCGTAGACCTTGAGACCGAGGAGCGTCACGAGGACGACGACCACCACGGCCACGATGGCGACGATGCGCTTCATGGTCCCTCCTGACCCGCGAACCGGCGCGGGTCGGACCGCAGGGCATGGCAGGGACCGTGCCAGCGCCGAACGGCCCGCAGCGGGCACGCAGGCCGCCCACGTGTACGGATCTCCGTACACCGTGTCGTCTCCGCCTCACAGCCACGCCCGGTCCAGCCCCCTCCAGCGCGCCGTGGACGATGGCACGGTCCCTGCCCTGGGGCTCCGCCGGACCTTGGAAGGTGTGATGATGCGATCGCTCCGCGTGCTGCCCCTGTTGCTCGCGCTCACCGGCGCCCGGGCCGCCCTGGCCTCCGACGCGACCCTGGGACGGGCCGAGCCGCCCGTCCTGACCCTGTCGCTCGCCGAAGCCACCCAGCGCTTCCGCGACGACAGCCCGACGGCCACCGAGCTGGCTGCGCGCGTCGCGCAGGCGAAGGCGACGGTGCACCTCGCCACCCAGCCCCTCCAACCGCTGCTCGCAGCGCAGGGCGGCTACACCCGCAACAACGCCGAGGCGAAGGTGTCCTTCGCCACGATCTTCGACACCCTCGGCAGCGCCCTGCCCGTCCAGATCGACATCGACACCTCCCAGCTGCCGGCCGACCTGATCATCCAGCCGCTCGACCTGTGGAGCGGGGGCGCGTCGCTGACCGTGCCGTTGTTCGACGGCGTGGCCTGGTCCAACCTGGGCGCCGCGAAGCAGGGCGCCCGTGCCACGGCCTCCGGGGTGACGCGCGCGCGTGAGCAGGCCGAGTCCGGGCTCGCCAAGGCGGCGTGGCAGGCCCAGGCGGCCGAGGAGGTCCTGGACGCGGCGACCCGCGCCGTGCAGGCGGCCAGCGCCCACCTCGACGACGCGCAGGCGCGCGTCGACGCGGGGCTGGGCACGCGGCTGGAGGTGCTGCAGGCCCAGACCGAGCTGTCGCGTCGCCAGAGCGAGGTCGTGCAGGCCGCGGCCGACGTCGATCGCGCCCACCGCTTCGTCGCGGCCCTGCTCGGTGTCGACGGACCGGTCCGCATCGTGCCGCCGGAGCTGCCCCTCGGTGGGGCGTCGTCGTCCCAGGGCGATCCCAGCCCCGACGACCGCGCCGACGTCGCGGCCAAGCGCTTCGCCCTGGCCGCCAGCCAGGCGCAGGTGCGATCCGCGTGGTGGCGCCACGCGCCCACGTTCCAGGCCTTCGGACAGGTCTCGGCCCAGACGACCCCGTTCCCCACCGGCCTGGACTACGCGTGGCGCGTGGGCGTGCAGGCCACGTGGGTCCTGTACGACGGTGGCGCACGCTACGGTCTGCTGGAGCAGGCCAGGGCCCAGCGCCTGTCCGCGGAGGCCGGGCTCGAGCAGGCCCGCCGTGACGCCGCGCGGGAGGCCGCGGACGCCGCCCAGGGCATCGAGGTGGCGGCCGAGCGGGTCCGGCTGGCCGAGGCCGCCGTCGCCACCGCGACCGACGGGGCCGGCACCGCCCAGCGCCTCTACGCCGCGGGCGTCGCCACCTCCCTCGACGTGGTCGACGCCAACCAGCGCCTGCGCGACACCGAGGTCGCCCTCGCCCGCGCGCGCGCCGGCGCGGGCATCGCGTGGGTCGACCTGGGGCTTGCCACCGGACGGACGGACCCGACGCCGTGAACCTCGCCGCGCCCCACGACAGCGATACGCTGGAGGCGATGCCCTCGACGCCCGCGCCCGTCGACCTGCAGGTCGGCCCTGACGTGACCCGCCAGTACGTCCACGACGAGCTGGCCGAGCTGCTGCGTCGCGGCGTGGGCGTCCGCGTCTGGCTCACCCCCCTGCTGGTCGCCTTCGCGGGCATCGTCTGCCTGCTCGATCCCACGCCGTGGCGGCTGACGCTCATGGGGGTCACCGGCGCCAGCGGCCTGCTGCTCGCCTCGTCGTCGGCGGCGTGGGTGCGCCGCCACGGCCTGCCCGAGCAGGCGGTCGAGCGCAACGCTGCGGCCATGGCGCTGTTCCAGGGCGTGATGGTGATCGGGACCGGCGGCATGCGCAGCCCGCTGCTGCCGATCCTGGCGCCGATGGCGGTCATGTCGGGCCTCGTGCTGGAGCGGTGGACCGCGACCGCCCGCGTGGTGGGCATCCAGATCGCCCTGCTCGCGTTCGCCACCGCCGGCGAGCTGTCCGGCTGGCTCCCCCCGCTCGCGCTCAACCGCGCCGCCCCCACCCTGTCGTGGGGCACCCACGACCCGTGGGAGGTGGTGGTGCTGACCATCGTCGTGGTCGTCGGCAGCACGCTCGGTCGCACCATCCGCCACCGCTTCGAGCACATGGTCGACCAGGCGCTGCGGGCGCGTGCCGACCAGCTCCAGACCTGGCAGGCGTGGTCCCACGACCTCGAGGTCCTCGGCGCCGAGATCGCCCACGAGCTCAAGAACCCGCTGGCCAGCGTCAAGGGACTGGCCGCCCTCGTGGCCCGCGACCTGCCCGAGGGACGCGCCGCCGAGCGCCTCGCCGTGCTCCGCGGCGAGACGGACCGGATGGAGGAGATCCTCGAGTCCTTCCTGACCTGGTCGCGCCCGCTGTCGCCGTTGACCTTGTCCTCCGTCGTCCCCGGCGAGCTCCTCGCGCGGGTCGCCGAGCTGCACGAGGGCCTCGCCCGGGCCCGCGGCGTCACGCTGTCGGTCCACGGCGCCGGTCCGGCCGTCCGCGCCGATCGACGCAAGCTCACGCAGGTGCTGGTCAACCTGGTCCAGAACGCGCTCGCGGTCGCGCCCGCGGGCTCCGAGGTCGCGCTGTCGGCCGCCCCGGAGGACGACGGCATCCGGCTCGACGTCGGCGACCGTGGCCCCGGCGTCCCCGAGGCCCTCGCCGACCGGGTGTTCGCGCCCGGCGTCACCTCGCGACCCGACGGCAGCGGCCTCGGCCTGACCATCAGCCTCGCCATCGTGCGCCAGCACGGCGGTCGCCTCGATCTGCGCGCCCGCGACGGCGGCGGGACGGTGGCCCGGGTGTGGGTGCCCACGTCGGGACCTGCCCTGCCGGACGCGGCCCCATGACGTCGCGCGTCCTGGTCGTGGACGACGACGCTGGCGTGCGGTTCACCATCCGCAGCGTCCTGGAGGACGAGGGCCTCGACGTCGAGGAGGCGGCCGACGGCCAGGCGGCGCTCGAACGGGTCGACGACGACGACGCCCCCCCGCTCGACCTGGTCATCACGGACCTGCGCATGCCGCGGCTGGACGGCATGGGCCTGCTCGCGCGCCTGCAGGGCCGGCCTCACGCTCCCCGCGTGGTGCTCATCACCGCCCACGGCGACGAGCGGACCGCGGTCGCCGCGATGAAGACCGGCGCCTTCGACTACTTCCGCAAGCCCTTCGACATCGACGACCTCCTGGCCGTCGTGCGTCGCGCGGTGGAGACCGTCCGCCTTCAGGGGGAGAACGAGCGCCTGCAGGGCGAGCTCAACCTGTCCCGGTCGATGGTGTTCCGCTCCCCCGCCCTGTCGCGCCTCGCCGTGCTCGTCCAGCGCGTGGCACCACGCGACGTCACCGTGTTGATCACGGGCGAGTCGGGCACCGGCAAGGAGCGCGTGGCCGAGGCGATCGTGCGGGCGTCTGCGCGGGCGGCACGTCCGTTCGTGCGCTTCAACTGCGCCAGCCTCGGCCCCGAGCTCGCCGAGGCCGAGCTGTTCGGCCACGCCAAGGGCGCGTTCACCGGCGCCCACCGCCAGCGCCCCGGGCTGTTCCGCGAAGCCGACGGCGGCACCCTGCTCCTCGACGAGATCGGCGAGCTCGCGCCGATCGTCCAGGCGCGCCTGTTGCGGGTGCTCCAGAGCGGTGAGGTCCGGCCGGTCGGCGAGGACCGCCCCGTCAAGGTCGACGTCCGCGTGGTGGCCGCCACCCACCGTGACCTGCAGGGCATGGTCGCCGACGGCAGCTTCCGCGAGGACCTGTACTACCGGCTCGCCGTGGTCCACCTGCACCTGCCGCCGCTGCGGGAGCGGCCCGACGACCTGCCGCCGCTCGTGGAGCACTTCCTGCGGGTGCACGCCTCCACCTTCGGCACCGGACCCATCGCCCAGCCCCCCGAGCTGGTCTCCCGGCTGACGGCGCTGCCCTGGCCGGGCAACGTGCGCCAGCTGTCGAACACCATCGAGATGCTGGTGGCCCTGTCCGTCGACGGCGCCCTCGACCTGTCGCTCCTCCCCGACCCCGAGCGCCCCGCCACCGAAGACGACCCGCCAACCTCGTGGTCGCTCAAGCAACGCATGGACGCGTACGAGCGCGGCCTGCTCGTCGAGGCGTTGGAGCGCACGCGGGGCGTGAAGGCCGAGGCCGCCCGGCAGCTCGGGATCAGCCGGGTCACGCTGTACGACAAGCTCGCCCGCCACGGCCTGTCCTCCGACGACGACCGGTGACGCCGTCGCGGGGCGGCGGCGCGCGATGCTACGTGCACCGACCCGGGAGAACCACCGTGCGTCTGACCGTCCTGTCCTGCCTCGCCGCCCTGTCCTGCCACGTCCGACCACCCGAGGTCTGCGGCGCCTCCGGCACGCCGTGGTCGTTCCAGGAGCGCAGCCAGGCGTGGGGCCTCGACGGCGCGCACGGCACCCGCCTGTCGGCCGCCGATCTCGACGGCGACGGCTACCCCGACCTCGTCGCGATGGAGGGCGACGCGTTCGGCCGCGACAGCTTCGACGACGACCAGCGCTTCCACTTCGTGCTCATGAACCGCCCCACGTCGGACGGCGGTCGCACGTTCGTCGACGCCACGATCGACAGCGGCCTGTTCGCGCCGCGCGACGCCGACCCGTCCCAGTTCGGACGCGCCGGTCAGCTCGCGGTGTTCGGCGACCTCGACGGCGACGGCGACGTCGACGCGCTGGTCGGCCAGTTCTACGACCGCCTCCTCGTCGACCGCGGCACGGTCGACCCCGGCGACCGCACCGAGGTGATGCTCAACGACGGCACCGGCCACTTCACGTTCGCGCCCACGTCCGACGTCACCGTCCCCCGCGGCTACGCCACCACCGGCGCCAGCCTCGTCGACGTCGACCGCGACGGCATCCTCGATGTGTGGATCACCGGCTGGTACGTCACCTACGGCGAGCTCGAAGCCCACCAGGACGAGCTGTTCCGCGGTGTGGGCGACGGCACCTTCACGCGGGTCACGGAGGGCTCGGGTCTGGAGATGATCAAGGGTCGGGACGGGCAGGACTGGATCGACGGCGCCGCCCGACGCCCCGGCATGGGGGCCACAGCCTGCGATCTGGACGGCGATGGGCGCGAAGACCTGCTCGCCACCAACTACGGCCGGTCGTGGAACCAGCAGTGGATGCAGCAGGAGGACGGCACGTTCGTCGACGTCGCGCGCACCTCGGGCTTCTCCGACGACGGCGACCTGACCTACGACGACAACGCCTTCTACCGCTGCTGGTGCGCCGTCAACGGCTGCACCCCCGACCCGGGTCCGTCGCCGCTCGCGGACTGCGCCGCCAACGCGGCCAGCTGGACGCCGGGCTGGGACGACCAGCCCCACCGCCTCGCCGGCAACTCGTTCTCGACCGTGTGCGCCGATGTCGACGACGACGGCGACATGGACCTGCTCACCGCCGAGATCACCCACTGGTGGGCGGGCGAGGGCTCCGACGCCACCGAGCTGCTCCTCAACGACGGCACGGGCAGGTTCTCGCGCCCGGGCATCCAGCGCACGGGCCTTGCCCGCACGTGGCCGTCGGCCTCCTGGGACCAGGGCGACCTCTTCGCCGCCATGGCCGACCTCGACAACGACGGCGACAAGGACCTGCTCGTCGCCTCCACCGACTACCCGGACACGCGCCTGTTCACCTGGCGCCACGACGACGGCGTGCGCTTCACCGAGGTCGGCCCCGACGTCGGCCTCGATCAACCCTGGCCGGCGTCGCTCGCGATCGCCGACTTCGATCTCGACGGGGACCTCGACGTCGTCAGCGGGTCGTCGACCACGCGCACGGGCACCCCGTGGACCAGCCACGAGCTGCACCTGTACGAGAACCAGCTCGACGGGGGCAACGCGCTGCGCCTGCGGCTGCACGGCAAGGACGCCAACACCAGCGGCATCGGCGCGCGCGTGCAGGTCACCACCGGTGACCGCACCACCACCTGGCGCCTCGACGGCGGCCAGGGCCACATGGCCATGCAGCACGACCTGGCGCTCCACGTGGGTCTGGGCGAGGCCTGCACGGCCGATGACGTCGTCGTCACCTGGCCCGACGGCACCGTCGACCACTACCCCGGCGTGCGCGGCGGCTACGCCGTGACGCTCAAGGAGGGGGGTGGCGCCCGCTACGGCGACCCCCTGCGCCCCGCGGCCGAGTGACCGCTACCGGAGCTTCACGCCCGCGGGGCCGAACGCAGCGTCCACCACGGCGATGAGGGCCTCGGTGGCCCCGTTCATCGCCTCGGCGGTGCGGTCGCCGTCGTCGTTGGCGTAGGTGAGCGCGTAGGTGAACGTGCGCATCGGCACGCCGTCCTCGACGTGCTCGAACAGGTCGACCACCTCGACGCTGCGCAGCCACGCCGGTCCGGCGGCCTGCAGCGCGTCGGCGACGTCTCCGGCGGCGACCTTCGGCGGCAGCGTGAAGGCGAGGTTGCGCACCACCGGCGGCACGCGCGGGGGCTCGGAGAACGCCGGCGGCCGCGCGTCGGCGCAGAGGTCCACCAGTCCGAGCTCGAGGTAGCAGGGCCGGATCCGCTTGAGCTTGAACCGCGCGACGACCTCGGGGTGGACCTCGCCGAGGATGCCGACCACGCGACCGTCGAGGCACACGGTGGCCTGACGCCCCGGGTGCAGCGCCGAGCTCAGTGGCTGCGCAGCGTCGGCGGGACCGACCTGCAGCGGCAGGTCGAGGGCGTGGGCGATCTCGTCGACCAGCCCCTTGAGGAACCACACGTCGGCTGGCCGCGCCGGACCGGCCCAGGTGGCCGGACGCTCCGGCCCCGCGCACAGGGCCCACACGAGGCGCCGCTCGGAGCACACGCCGTTCGACGCCGTGGGATCGGGGTGGAACGTGCGCGTGAACTCGAACGCCTTGATCGCGTCGTGCTTCATCCGCACGTTGAGCGCGACGCCCTCGACGGCCTGGGCGAGCGCGTTGTTCTTCAGCAGCGAGTAGGCGCGGTCGAGGGCGTTGGCGGTCTCGACGTGGGCGTGGAGCGGGTGGCCCGGCCCGAAGCCCAGCTGGTCGCGGAGCGCGCGGCTGTAGAAGCCGTCGGTCACCACCTCGTAGAAGCCGGCGCCCACGAGCACGTCGGCCACGGTGTCGGACACGGACTCCACAGGGGTGGGGAGCGCGCCCATGTCGACCGGGGGCAGCCCCCGCGGCGTGTGCTCGTAGCCGATCGACTTGACCACCTCCTCGTACAGGTCGGCGGGGTAGACCACGTCCCACAGGCGGTGCGGGGGCACGCGCACGGCCAGGGCGCCGTCGGCCTCGGGCGTGCACACGAAGCCGTACCGCGCCAGCCGCGCCACCAGCTCGTCGTCGGAGGTGGTGACGTCGAGGAAGCGACGGCAGCGCTCGGGCACCATCCGCACCACGCGGCGCGGGTCGGTCCAGCCGCCGGCGACGCCGGTGGGGCCGTCGACCTCCCAGCCTGCCGCCGCGAGCAGCGTGGCCACGCGACCGGCACCCTGCAGGGGCTGGGAGAAGTCCGCGCCCCGCTCGAAGCGGGCCGAGCTGTCGGTGGCGAGACCGAGCGCACGGGCGGCCTTGCGCACGGCGACCGGATCGAACGCAGCCGACTCGAGGAGCACGGTGGTGGTGGCCGCGGTGGTCTTGGACTCCTCGCACCCGATCACGCCCGCGATCGCGAGCACCTTGACGTCGTCGGCGATGACGATCGTGCCCTCGGGGACGGTGACCTTGGCCTCCTGGAACAGCGGCCACGCCTGCTCGCCGGGGCGCGACAGCCGCACGGTGATCGGACCCTCGATCGTCGCGGCGTCGAACGCGTGCGTCGGCTGCCCGAGCTCCTTGTAGGCGACGTTCGTGGCGTCGACGACCGGACCCACCGACTTCAGGCCCGTGCCATCCAGCACCGCGAGGGCCTCGGGCGCCAGCGCACCGTCGCCGCGTCGGACGAGGCGCGTGAGCGTGTAGACCGGGCAGAGGTCGGTGTGCAGGTGCACGGGATGGGGGCCGTCGCCCGCCGTCAGCGGCGTCACCTCGGGCCAGCGGACGGTGGCCCCGGTGTGGCCGGACAGCTCGCGCGCGATGCCGGTGAGGCAGTGGTGGTCGCCGCGGTTGGCGAGCAGCTCCAGGGTGACGGGCACGCCCGCTGCGGCCGGGTCGATCCGCTTGACCTCCAGACCGCAGGCGTCGAGCAGGCTGCGGACGGCGGCGGGATCGGCGGGCAGGTCGACGTGACGTCGGAGCAGGTCGAGGGACAGGCGCATGGTCAGGCTCCCCGATCGAGGCGCTGGAGCGTGCGCAGGTCGGGCTCGTACAGGCTGCGGATGCGGGTGACGCCGGTGGACTGGGCCATCATGCGGGTGGTGCCCAGGCCGAAGGCGATGCCGCTGACCTCGTCGGGGTCGTACCCGAACTGGGCGAACACCTTCGGGTGGATCATGCCGGCGCCGAGGATGGTGACCCACCCCGCCCCGTGGCACGCCTCACAGCCCGAGCCGCCGCAGACGCCGCAGCTGACGTCCACGCCGACGCTGGGCTCGGTGTACGGGTAGAACTTCGGCTTGAAACGGACCTTCCGATCCTGGCCGAACAGGGCGCGCGCCACGAACGCGAGCGTGCCCTTCAGGTGCGAGAACGTCAGCCCGCGGTCGACCCAGATGCCCTCGAACTGGTGGAACATCGCCAGGTGCGTCGCGTCGACGGCCTCGTTCCGGTACACGCGCCCCATCGACACCACCTTGATCGGCAGCGGCGGTCGTGCCTCCAGCACCCGCGCCTGCACGGTGGTGGTGTGGGAGCGAAGCAGCAATCCGCCGTCCACCCAGAAGGTGTCCTGCATGTCGCGGGCGGGGTGGTGCTCGGGGATGTTGAGCGCGTCGAAGTTGTGGAACGCGTCCTCGACCTCGGGCCCGTCCACGAGCTCGAAGCCCAGCTGGCGCATGACGTCCATGCACACCCGCTCGGTGCGCGTGACCGGATGACGCGCGCCCCGCGGGGTGGCCACGCCCGGCAGCGACAGGTCGACCCACTCCGCGTCGAGCCGCGCCGCGAGCACCTCGGCGTCGAGGCGGGCCCTCGCAGCGTCGAGCTCGGCCTCGACCGTCTGCTGGGCCGCGTTGACGGCGGCCGCCACAGACGGGCGCTCCGCCTCCGGCACGTCGCGCAGCGCGCGCAGCGCCTCCTTGAGCGGCGACTTCTTGCCGGCGTGGAGGCGGCGCACCTCGTCGACCGCCTCGGGCGTGGTCGCCGCAGCCAGCTCGGCACGGAAGGCGGCCAGCAGCGCGTCGACATCGGGACGGGACATCGGGTCCTCCTCGGCCGGGCGGGCGTAACACGCCCTGCGCGCCGCTTCCGGCCCCCCGCGACGATCGGTGTGCCCCCGTCCACGCGCCCCGATACGGCGGGCCCCCGGACCGGAGGGATGGTGACCGCTCCCCTGCCGCTGCCCGCCGACGCGGTGCTCGACGACTTCGTCCACGAGGCGCTCTACGACCCCAGCGCGTGGTTCGTCCACCGGGTGCTGGCGGTCGAGCCCGACGCCCAGCGGCTCGTGGCCGAGATGGACACCACACGGCTGGCGCTCGTCGACGCCCAGCGCGTGGTCCCCGGCCACCCCAAGCACGTGCCTGCGGCGATCGCCGTGCAGGCCACCGGCACCCTCGGCCACCTCTACGCCGTCTACGCGCTCGGCCTGCGCACCACCGAAGGCTGGGTGGGCTTCGGCACCCACATCCACAAGGCCCGCTGGGGCAAGATGGGTCGCATCGGCCCCCCGATGTGGATGGAGGCCCGGTGCGACCGCACGCGGGTGCTGTGGGGCACGCGCTTCTGCGACTTCAGCTTCCGGTTCGAGCAGGACGGCGAGACGGTCTACACCTCACGCCAGACGGCGGCGTGGCGCCAGGATCAGGCCGGACAGTCGTGAAAGAAGGTGTAGGTCACCTCGACCACGCCGCCCGCCGGCACAGCCTCGTCGAACACCACCAGGTTGTGGTCGGCGTTGTACGACCAGCCTGACGGCGTGGGCACCCCGTCGACGGTGACGGTGATCGACGACGGGTCGAGGTCGGTGTGGGACAGCTCGAACACCATCAGGCCGGCGAGCACGTCGTTGGCGATGTCTTCGAGGCCGTCGGCGAACGTGCCGCACACGTCGAGCTCCCGACCCCCGGTCGCCTGGGCCGCCTCGACGTAGCCGGCGGGCCCGAGCGGTGCCTCGCCGCACTGGGACTGCAGGTCGACGATGGCGTGGATCGTGAGCAGCGCCGGGTCGCCGGCGTAGGTCTCGATGGGCGACACCCAGTCCTGCCAGTAGTCGGTCCGCCCGCTCAGGAAGCCGGTGGACTGGTCCCGTTCGTCCGAGATCATCACCACGTGCAGCGGCACGAGGTCGCGCCGGAACACCGTGCCGCACTGACCGGACAGGTCGGCCTGCCCGAAGCGCGCGACGCCCTCGAGGTGGGCCTCGGTGAGCGCTGCGTTGCCCGACGCGGTGAGCGCGAAGCTCGACAGCGGCGCCAGCGCGGCCGCGGTGAAGCGCGCGGCCCAGTCGGCCTGACCGGGCTCGATGATGCCGCCCTGCAGGCAGATCGGATCCTCGCCGCCGTACACACCGACGCGCCAGTCCGTGTTCGCAGCGGCCAGCAGGTCCGCGAACCGCCCGAACTCGTCGGCGAGCGTCTGGAGCTGGTCGCTCATCGAGCCCGACCGGTCGACCGCGAACAGGATGTCGACGCCACGCTCCTCGGGCACCTCGAACCGATCCGTGGCCTGCGCGCCCGGCACCACCTCGCCGGTGATGGGCACCGTGACGACGCCGCCCGGGTCGTTGCTGTCGACCACGAGCGACGCCGTGTGGCTGCCGAGGGTGAGCGCCTCCAGCACCACCGACACGCTGCGGGTCTGCGACCGCGTGAGCGTGAACGGCGCGATCGGCACGGGCTGGGTGATCTCGTCACCGCCGTCGACCACGGTGACCGCACGCACGTCCAGCGGCTCTCCGCCGTCGTTGCGGACGGTCACCACGCCGATCGTCGGGCAGTCGATCGGCCGCGTGCCGAGGTCGAGCGGATCCGGGGTGACCACGAGCTCGGGCCGCGCCCCGATGCCCTGCAGCGGGATCCGCACCTCGCGTGCGTCGGCGTTGTCGGAGATCACCACCAGCGCCGCGTCGAGCAGCCCGGTCGCCTGGGGCTGGAACGTGACCTGCACCCGCGCCACGTCGCTGCCGACGAGCCCGAACGGGGGCGTGTCGAGGAGCTGGAGCGTGAACGAGGCGTCGCCTGCCAACAGGACCTCGTCCACGTCGAGCGTGGAGGCCCCGATGTTGGTGACCTCGAACACCTGGCTGACGACCTCGGCGCTGGCGCGCTCGCCGAACTGGTAGGCCGGGGGCGTCACCTGCAGGATCGGATCGTTGTCGGCGACGGGTGCCTTCGTCGGCACGAGCACGACGTCGGGGGTGCAGCCCGCAACGACGAGCAGCGCGCCCGCCACGACACCTCCGACCCGTGCCACCGCGCCTCGACGGATCATCCCGCCCTCCGCACGTTCTGGTTCGTCCCGGGTACGTGCCGCCTGAGTCTACTCTTGCACCGACGCCGTCGTCGCGTCCTCGGGGACGAGGCGCACCACGTCGCCGACCGACACGACGCCCGGCACGACGATGCGCGCGCACAGACCGCCGTGGCCCATCATGGCCGCGTAGCCGCCGGTGCCGAGGGCCTCCTCCATGCGCGCGCAGGGGTGGCACGCCTCGGTGCCCTCGAGGATGCACGTGCCGACGGCGAACCGTCGCCCGACCAGCACCGACAGGTTCAGGCCCGACACCAGCACGTTGCGTCGCGTGGCGTCGAACGACACCGGACGTCCGAGCATCGACGCCATCACCGCGAGGTGCTCGGCCTGCAGCAGGGTGACGGCCCGCTTCGCCGAACGCGCGTGATCCCGCGGGCCCGAGCCGTCCGAGGACACCGCACCGGGCGACCACGTGGCGACGGCCTCGGGGGCCCGCCGCCGGGCGGGGCGCACCTGGAGGGCCTCCACCCGACCCACCGGATCCGCCGCCCGGACGCGGGCCATCATGCCTTCGGGGATCCGGATCACCTGCCCTCCGCCACGCCGGCCGGTGCACCGCCCGACGTGATAACGCTGCCCCGAACGGGCGGACCACGACCGCCTCGGGAGCACCGATGAACGCGCGCACCTCGATCATCTACCTCGTCCTGGCCGCCGTCGGCCTCGGCATCGGGGCGCTGCTGATCCGCGGCTCGGGCGGGCCGCGGAACCAGGGCGCGAGCCTCGAGCAGCGGCTCGACGACGAAGACGACGCGGGCGGCAAGCGCGGGCGCTCGCCCAAGGAGATCGCCGCCAGCAAGAACGCCGGCCGCATGGTGCGCACCGGGGCCGCCGCCGCGCCTGCCGGTGGCGCCGACCCGTCGTTCGGGCGGATCGTGGAGAAGCGCTCCGACGGCATGACGCGCAAGCTCACCTCGATGCGCGACGCCCTCGACGTCGAAGAGGACGACACCACCGCCAAGGACCTCATGCTCACCTACGAGCGCAAGTCCCTCGCGCTGGCCGGGCGCGTCCAGGCCGGCGACCTCACCGACGACGAGGCCCGCGCCGCCCTCGACGCGCTCGACGACGAGACGCTGCGCGCCGCCTGGGACGTGTGGGGCAACGACGACGAGGCGCTGCTCGACAAGTTCCTCGGCGCCCGCTGACCCCTCACCACCACCCCGCCCTGTCCTGAACCATCGCGGCCGACACGCCGCCGTCCGCGGGACGCCGCAAGGGTGCCCCGCGACCCGCTCGGAGGACCCATGTCCGATCTGTCCATCGGCCGGCTGTGCGACGTCGCTTCGCTCGCCGCCGACGGTGCGCCGGCCACGCTGCCCGCCGACCGCCTCACCACGCACGCCGTGTGCCTGGGCATGACGGGCTCGGGCAAGACCGGTCTGTGCATCTCCCTGCTCGAGGAGGTGGCGCTGGCCGGCGTGCCTGTGCTCGCCATCGACCCCAAGGGGGATCTGGCCAACCTGGCGCTGGCCTTCCCCGAGCTGCGCGCCGAGGACTTCGCGCCGTGGATCGACACCGACGCGGCCAGCCGTGAGGGGCGGTCCACCGCCGACGCCGCAGCGCGCACGGCCACGCGGTGGAAGGAAGGCCTCGCGAGCTGGGGCATCGGCCCCGAGCGCCTGCGTGCGCTGGCCGACGGCACCGACGTCGTCGTCCTGACGCCCGGCAGCGAGGCCGGCGTCCCCATCGACGTCCTCAGCGCGCTCGCCGCCCCGCCCGCCGGCCTCGCCGACGACGACGAGGGCCTGCGCGACTACGTCACCGGCGCGGTCGGCGCGCTCCTCGGCCTCGTCGGGGTCACCGCCGATCCGGTGCGCGACCCCGAGGCGATCCTGCTGGCGCAGCTCCTCGGCGATGCCTGGTCGCAGGGCCGGTCGATGCCGCTCGACGCGCTGCTGCCCGCGATCGTCGATCCGCCGTTCGACAAGGTGGGCGTGTTCCCGCTCGACAGCTTCCTGCCGCGCAAGGCGCGCATGGACCTGGCGCTGCGTCTGAACGCCATCCTCGCCAGCCCGGCGTTCGCGGCGTGGCGCACGGGCGTGCCGCTCGACGTCGACACGCTGCTCGCCCCCCGCGACGGCCGCACGGCGGTCCGGGTGCTCTACCTGGCCCACCTCGACGACAGCCAGCGGATGTTCTTCGTCACCCTGCTGCTCCACGCCGTCGTCGCCTGGTCCCGACGGCAGCCGGGCACCAGCGCGCTGCGGGCCCTGCTCTACTTCGACGAGGTGATGGGCTACCTGCCGCCGCACCCGGCGTCCCCGGCGTCGAAGACCGCCGTCCTCACGCTGATGAAGCAGGCGCGGGCGGTGGGCCTGGGCACGATGCTGTGCACGCAGAACCCCGTGGACGTCGACTACAAGGCCCTGTCCAACGCCGGCACGTGGTGGATCGGGCGCCTGCAGACCGCGCAGGATCGCGACCGCGTGCTCGACGGCCTCGTCGGGGCGGGAGGCCAGCTCGATCGCAGCGCCGTCGGCGCGGTGCTGTCGCGGCTGCCGCCGCGCACCTTCGTGTGGCGCGACGTCAAGCGCGACGACGTCGCCGTGGTCCACAGCCGCTGGGCGATGAGCTTCCTGCGCGGTCCGCTGACCCGCCGGGAGGTCGCCGCGCTCGACCAGACCTGGGAGACCGCCCGCCCTGCGGGTGCTGCGGCTCCCGCCGCGCCGTCCCGCGGGGCCCCGCAGGCGGCGGTGCCTGCCGCACCTGCCGACGACACGCTGGCCGCGCCGCCGGTGCTGCCCGCCGACCTCCGGGCCCGCTGGCTGGACGCCGCCGTCGCGTTGTCCGCAGGCCTGGCGCCGGTGGTCGGCCCGGCCCTTCGCCCGGCGCGTGCGGATGGCGCTGTCGTCCTCGCCCCCGCGCTGCGCGCCACCCTCCGCCTCACCTTCGACGAGACGGGCTTTCAGACCACGCGCACCGAGCACCGGCTGTTCTTCCCGCTCGACGGCGACGCCCCCACGCCGCACGACCTCGAGCTGTCCGACGACGTGCTCCACCGCAGCGCACCCGAGGGGGCGCGCTACCTGCCGCTGCCGACCACCCTCGACGAGGCCCGCGAGCTCGACCGGTTCCAGCGCGCCGTCGTCGACGCCATCCACCAGGGCGAGACCGACGTGATGTTCCGGCACAAGGGCCTCAAGCTCATCAGCCGGGCCGGTCAGACCCGCGAAGCCTTCGACGCCGAGGTCGCCCGTGCCCTGCGCGACAGCGCCGACGCGCGCATCGCCAAGCTCAAGGACAAGGTCGACGGCCAGGTCGACCGCCTCCAGGACAAGGTCGACAAGGCAGCGGCCGATCACGACCGCTACAGCGCCGAGGCGAGCGGCAAGAAGGCCGAGGAGCTCGTCAACGTCGGCGAGACGCTGCTGTCGATGTTCTTCGGACGGCGCCGCAGCGTGACCTCGGTGGTGTCGAAGCGACGGTCGACGATGGCGACGCAGGACAAGGCCGACCGCGCCGAGGCCTCGATCGCCGAGCTCCAGGCCGAGATCGCCGAGCTCCGGGACGACACGGCGAAGCAGATCGCTGCCATCGAGGCCGAGGAGGCCGCCCGCGCGTCCGAGGTCGAGGTCGTGAGCGTCGGACTGGAGCGCAACGACATCGACGTCACGGCGTTCGAGCTCGTGTGGGTGCCCGTCACGCGCGCGCTCTGACCGGCCGGATCGTGCGATGTCGGAGCGCGTCGGCGCATGTCGGCGTGGGTCGCCGCCCCTCGCGCGCCGCGGCGGGACGTCATAGGCGCGGCCCGCCAGCTTCGGGAGGGGTCGCATGTCTCCAGGGTCCACGCTGACGCGCCACGAACGCCTGCATCGCGCCCTCACCGGCCAGCCGGTCGATCGCCCGCCCGTGTGGTTCATGCGGCAGGCCGGCCGCTACCTGCCGGAGTACCGCGCGGTCCGCCAGCGGGTGAGCTTCCTCGACCTGTGCGGCGACCCCGACCTGGCCTGCGAGGTCACCGTCCAGCCGGTCGACCGCTTCGACACCGACGCGGCCATCGTGTTCTCCGACATCCTGACCATCCCCGAGGCGATGGGCATGGAGGTCGTGTTCACCGAGGGGCGCGGCCCCGTGCTACCGCGGCCGTTGCGCACGCGCGCCGATGTCGAGGCGCTGGTGCATCCCGACGTCGCGACCGCGCTGCCCGTCGTGCCGGCCACCCTGCGCCGCTTTCGCGCCGCGCGGCCGGACACGCCCATCCTCGGGTTCGCCGGCGCGCCGTTCACGCTGCTCTGCTACATGGTCGAAGGCTCGGGCAGCAAGGACTGGCTCCACCCCAAGCAGCTGCTCTGGAGCGCGCCCGACGTCGCGCAGGCCCTGCTCGACCGGCTGGCCGACATGGTGGGCGACTACCTCCAGGCGCAGATCGACGCGGGCGCCGCGGGCGTCCAGATCTTCGACACCTGGGCCGGGGTGCTCACCCCAGAGGACTACACCCGGTGGGCGCTGCCCGCGGCAGCGCGTGCGCTCGCGCGGGTGAAGGGCGCGCCGCGCATCTACTACACGAAGGACACGTCGCCGTTCCTGCACCTCGTGCGGCAGACCGGGGCCGACGTCATCGGCCTGGACTGGCGGGTGGAGATCGGCGCGGCCCGTGCGGCCCTGGGCGACGTGCCCGTGCAGGGCAACCTCGACCCGGTGGCGCTGTACGCACCGCCCGAAGAGGTCGCGCGGCGCACCACGGCGATCCTCGACGCCGGCGGCGGCACCGGCCACGTGTTCAACCTCGGTCACGGCGTCCTGCCCACCACGCCGATCCCCGGCGTGCAGGCGATGATCGACGCCGTGAAGGCCTGGCGCCCGCCGAGTGCCGGATGACCCCGGGCGTCCTGTTCGTCAACTTCGGGGGGCCGGCGGGCGACGCCGAGCTCGTGCCGTTCCTGGCCAACCTGCTCGGTGACGTGCTGCCGGGCCCGGGCTGGCTCGCCCGCGCGCTCGGGCGGCGGCTCGCGCCGCTGCGCGCCGACCGTGTCCGCCCGGCCTACACCCAGATCGGCTGGTCGCCGCTGGTGGCCGACACCCGCGCCCAGGTCGACGCGGTGCGCACCGCGCTCGGCGCCGAGGCACCTCCGATGGCCGTGGGCATGATGTTCACGCCGCCGACGATGGCGCAGGGCCTGCGCGACCTGCTCGACCAGGGCGTCGACCGCGTCCTGGTCGTGGGCTTGTTCCCCCACTGGAGCTTCGCCACGTCCGGATCGGCCTACGACATGGTCCACCACGCGCTCGCCGAGATCGGGCGCCCCGACCTGCCGGTCCACTACGCGCGGGCCTTCTTCGCCGACGCCACCTACGTCGAGGCCGTGGCAGCGACGGTCCGCCAGGCCGTCGACACGCTCGACGGCGACGGCCCGATCACGCTGCTGTTCAGCGCCCACGGCCTGCCGGTCTCGTTCCTCAAGCGCGGCGACCCCTACCCCGACCACGTCCGGGAGAGCATCCGCCACGTCATCGACCACCTGGGATGGGACCAGCCGTGGGAGCTGGCGTGGCAGAGCCGGCTGGGTCCGGTGCGCTGGCTCGAGCCCAACACCACCACCACGCTGGAGCGCCTCGGCGCCGAGGGCGTCCAGCGTCTCGTGATCGTGCCCGTGAGCTTCGTCGGCGAGCACATCGAGACGCTGTTCGAGATCGACGTCGAGTACGTGGAGCTGGCCCACCACGCGGGCATCGCCCACGTGGGACGCGCCCACGCCCTCGGGCTCGAGCCGGCCTTCGTCACCTGCCTCGCCGACCTCGTGCGGCAGGGGCTGGAGCGCTTCGGAAGCTACCGGTGCAGCCGCTGCCTGATCCCGCGACCCGTGGCCCATCGCCACCAGGGACGCTGTCCGAACTGCGCGTTCGTGTTCCCGGCCCACCTGTCCGAGGGATCGGGCGGCGTGGGCTGAACGGCGGGCCCGCCGCGGTGGGCGCTGGTATACTCCGCCGTCCCGCCGCCCCGACGGCGACCCGCGACGCCTGGAGATCCGCACCGTGGACCCGTCCTCGACCGGCGCGCCCAGCCACCACCGCTTCCGCATCGGACCCCTGCTGGGGGCAGGCACGTTCGGCGAGGTCTACCTGTCCACGATGACGTCCGGGCACGGCATCGAGCAGGACGTCGCGGTCAAGCTCCTCAACCCCGGGCTCAACCCCCGGAGCCAGCCCGTCTCCCGGATGCGCGACGAGGGCCGCATGCTCGCGGCCATCAACCACCCCGCCATCCTCACGGTGATGGACTTCTGCTTCCTCGAGGGCCGGATCGGGCTGGTCACCGAGTTCGTGCCGGGGTCCGACCTGCACGACTGCATCCACGGCGCCGACCCCATCCCGGCCCGCGCGGCCCTGGCGGTGATCGGCCTCGTCGCCGACGCGCTGCACGCGGCCTACAGCACACGGGCCGCCGACGGCCGGCCGCTGGGCCTCGTCCACCGCGACATCAAGCCCGCCAACATCCGTCTCACGCCCCACGCCACCGTCAAGCTGCTCGACTTCGGCATCGCCAAGTTCGAAGACGCGCGGCGCGAGACGGCCACCACCGAGCGCATGGCCATCGGAACGCCCTCGTACATGGCGCCCGAGGTCCAGACCTACGAGGTGCTCGACGCCCTGCCCTCGCGGGACGTGTTCGCCCTCGGCTGCACCCTGTTCGAGGCGCTCACGGGCCAGCTGTACTTCGAGGGGCTCGACGCCAAGGCGATCGTGCGCCAGTGCAACAAGCCCGAGCGGTTCGCCGAGTGGCGCTCCACGCGCATGCCGCTGCTGGCGCGCCAGGGGCCGGCCGTCGTCGACCTCGTCTCCCGGATGCTGCGCTACGACCACACCGAGCGCCCCACCGCCCGCGAGGTCTCCGACGCCTGCCACGATCTCGCCGAGCGCGACGCAGGCGAGTCGCTCCGCGCCTGGTGCCGCCGCCACGCCTGGCCCGAGGCCGCGAGCAAGACGGGTCCGTGGTCGGGGCGCACCCTGCACGACAGCTCGAGCGCCTCCACCGTGGCGCCGGCAGGGGGCGGGGGTCAGGGCGCCCAGGCGGCGAACGCCACGCTCGCGCCGTTCATGGACGACGACGCCTCGGGCGCCACGCCCCAGGCCAACCCCACGCTGATCGCCGACGACTTCTCGAGCGGCCGGCACACCTCGGTCGGCGCGTCCCAGCACGAGACGACGATCACCATCCAGACCGGTGGCGGGGCCACCACGATCACCCCCGGCACCACCCAGGTCGTGGTCGTGCCCACGCGTTCGGGCGGCCGCCCGCCCCGCCGGCGCGGCATCGACATCGGCTCGATCGCCGCCTTGTTCACCGCGATGATCGTGCTGCTGGGCGGCGTGGTGATGTGGACCCACCCGATCGCCTTCCGCCTCGCCCTGCACGGCGACTGGTCCGAGGCGTTCGCCGAGCTCGGCCTCGGCGGCGGGATCGGCATGCTCGACGGCTTCGGCGGCGGCGGCGACGGCTTCGAGCCCCTGGCCGACGGAGCCTCGGCCCACGCCTGGGGGGCCCAGCCCACGTCCCCGGACGCCCAGCTGGCGCACGTCCGCCTCGACTCCGACGTGGCGATGGTCATCCGCCGCGACGGCCTGCTCGACGCCGCTGTGCCCGCGATGGGCGAGCTGGCGATCCCCCCCGGCGATGTCCAGGCGCTGGCCCGCTTCGAGCTGCGTGGCGACTTCGTCGACCAGGGCCGCTGGACGCTGGGCGCTGGCGAGACGCTGCGCCTCGTGTGCGACGCCACGTCGGGGCTCTGCACGCGTCGCTGACGCCCGGTCATGGCCGCGTGTCGCCCCTCGGGGGCGTCACGACGCCGCGGTCAGGGTCGCGGTGCCGTGCCCTCGTCGGCCGCTCGCGCCGGCTCGTCGGCCAGGCGCGCCTTGAGGCGCCGTGCGAGGTCGCGTCCCACGGTCGCCGCCTCCGCGCGCCGGCAGGTGCCCGTCTCGGCCACCCAGGCACCGTCGGCCCGGCCCAGGAAGGCGTGAACCGACAGCACCTCGCCACGGGCCACCGCATGGCACGCGACGGGCACGCTGCACCCGCCCCCGAGCGCCACGAGGAACGCGCGCTCCAAGGTGACGGCGTCGACGACGTCGGGATCGGACAGGTCGTGGAGCACGCCGCGCAGCGCCGCGTCCTGCTCGCGGCACTGCACCGCGAGCACGCCCTGGCCCACGGCGGGCACCATCACGTCCACCGCGAGGCGCTCGGCGATCTCGTCGCTGCGGCCGAGGCGCGCGATGCCCGCGGCGGCGAGCACCACCGCGTCGTAGTCCCCGTCGACCTGACGCCGGATGCGGGTGTCGACGTTGCCCCGGATGCCCCGGATCTGCAGATCGGGCCGGAGCGCCGCGAGCTGCATGGCCCGACGCGCCGAGCCGGTGCCGACCACGGCGCCTTCGGCGAGCCCGTCGAGGGTGCTGCCGACCAGCGCGTCCCGCGGGTCCTCCCGCGGCGGCATGCCCGCGATCACGAGGCCCGCGGGGGCCTCGGTGGGCATGTCCTTCATCGAGTGCACCGCCAGGTCGACGTCGCCGACGAGCAGTGCCTCCTCGAGCTCCTTGGTGAACAGGCCCTTGCCGCCCACCTGGGCCAGCGGCCGGTCCGTGATCGCGTCGCCTCGGGTGCGCACGATGACGAGCTCGACCGGATCTCCGGTGGCCTCGGCGAGGCTGCGCGCCACCAGTCCGCTCTGCGTGCGCGCCAGCTCGCTGCCGCGGGTTCCCAGTCGCCAGGTCCGAGCCATCGGTGCCTCCGCACGGCGCCGTATCCCGGTGACTCGCGGCGCGGAGAGGCCGGCGCCCGTTGACTCGTCCAGGGGCCCGCATTACCCGCGTTCCCTCGTCGACGGGGCCACGCGCGCCCGACCGAGACGTTCACGCCCGATGCCCGGAGCCTCGTTGGAACGCAGCTTCCGCAAGGCCACCCTCGCCTTCCTCGCCGTCCTCGTGCCCTACGCGCTGCTGGTCCGGCGCTTCTGGTTCGTGTGCGACGACGCGTTCATCACCTTCCGGTACAGCAAGCACTGGGCGATGGGCCTGGGACCGCTCTACAACGTCGGCGAGACGCCGCCGGTCGAGGGCTACTCCAACTTCCTCTGGATGGCGATCGCGGCCGTCGTGGAGCGCGTCGGCGCCGACGTCACCGTCGTCATGCCTTCGCTGTCGGTGCTCACCGGCGTCGCCGTGCTCTGGCTCGTCTACCGCACGCTGATCGTCCGGGTCGGCGCGTCGATCCCCGTGGCGTGGTTCGCCACGCTCGGGCTCGCCTGGTTCCCGCCGTTCGCGGTGTGGTCCACGAGCGGGCTGGCGACGATGCCGCAGACGCTGCTCATGCTGGCCACGTGGCTCCTGCTCACCGACCCCGACGACCCGCCGCGCGCCCCGTGGCTGGCCGGGCTCACCGCGCTCCTGCTGTCGCTCGTGCGCACCGAGGGCGTGGGCTGGGTGGTGGTGATCGCGGGCGTGGCCGCACTGCAGCGCCAGCGCGAGGGGCGCGACGTTGTCCGTCCCGTCCTGACCATGCTCGGCATCGCGCTGGTCGGCTACGCCACCTACTACGGCTGGCGCTACACCTACTACCAGTCGCTGTTCGCCAACACCGCCTACGCCAAGGTGCACGTCCAGGGCTCCACCCTCGTGCGCGGCGTGCAGTACCTGGTGATCTACACGGTCACGATGCTGTCGCCGGCCGTGCTCCTGGGGTCGCTGCCGATCGCCTGGCGTGAGGACCACCTGCGCACGTTCCTCGTCGGTGCGGCGCTGCTCGCGATCGGCGTGCCGGCCTACGCCGTGGTCGTGTCGGGCGACTACATGGCCTACTACCGCATCCTCGTCCCCGGTCTGCCCTACCTGGCGCTGATCGCGGGCACGGCCCTGCACCACCTCGACCGCCACGTGCTCCGCGCCGAGTGGCAGGCGCCGCTGCTGGCCTCGCTGGTCGTGGTGCTGGGGCTCCTCCCCGCGCTCGACGTGCACCTCGTGCCCCGCTCGCTCCGCAGCGATCTCGACGTCCGCGACAAGCTGTCGATCTTCCGCGAGGAGAACGACCAGTGGGCGGCCATGGTCGAACACTCCGCGTCGTGGCGCGAGAAGGGCGAGGCGCTCAAGGCCTACGCCGCCCCCGGCAGCACCTACGTCGCCGCGGCCATCGGCAACGTCGGCTACTACTCGGATGTCTTCATCTACGACCGCAACGGGCTGGTCACCCGGGAGGTCGCGATGGTGCCGTGGGACGGCGAGCTGCGCAGCCCCGGCCACGACAAGACGGTCGACTTCGAGTTCTTCCTCGACAAGAAGCCCGACATCCTCGACTGCAAGCTGCTGTCGGGCGGCCACCTCGGCGGCCGCGCCCGGGCGGCGCTGCGCGACATGCGCGCCACCAGCGTCCGCGACCAGTACTACCCGGTGATCTTCGAGCTCCCCAAGCTGCCGGGCACCAAGGCCCGCCGCGTGCTGCTGCCCCTGCAGCGTGCCACCGACGAGGCCGACGCCGAGGCCGGCTGGGCCCGCTACCGCGACGACCTCAAGCGGCTGGGGTCCTGACGATGAACGCCCGCCTCGCAGCGATGCTCGCCGCCGTCGGCCTCCTCGGCGTGGCCGGCCTGTGGTGGCTCGCGCCGCCGCCCCCGCCCGTCGCGCCGCCTGCCGCCGACGGTGACGTCCCGTCCACCGACGCTGCGCTCGACGCGCCCACCGCCGTCGCCGCGCCGGACGGGGCGCCGAACGTGCTGATGATCGTGTGGGACACCACCCGCGCCGACCACCTCGGGCTGTACGGCTACCGCCGCGACACCACCCCCCACATCGCCGCCCGCGCCGACCAGGGCGTGGTGTTCGACCGTGTGGTGTCGCCCGCGATGTGGACGCCCCCGAGCCACAGCTCGATGTTCACGGGCGCCGCCCCCACCCACCACGGCGTCAAGGCCACCTACAAGTGGCTCGACAGCCACTTCACCACGCTGGCCGAGCAGCTCGGGCACCACGGGTGGGAGACGTGGGCGTTCTCGGCCAACCCCTACGTCGACCCGTCCACGAACATCACCCAGGGCTTCGAGACGGTGAACACGACGTCGTCCCAGCCCTGGCGCAAGGCGGCCAAGGAGGCCACCCAGGCCAAGCTGCTGCCCCACGACGCCAGCACCGACATCTCGCCCGCGTGGAAGGGCAAGCGCGTCATCGGCGACGTCCACCCGTTCAAGGACGCCGCGCCCGTCGCGTCCGAGGCCCTGCTGGACTGGCTCGACGCGCGCGACGACGACCGCCCCTGGTTCGCGTTCGTCAACATGATGGAGGCGCACATCCCCCGCGTCCCGTCGCTGGCCTCCCGCGAGGCGCTGCTCGACGACGCGCTCCTGCAGCGCGGCCTGACGACCAAGGTCAGCCAGACCGAGCTGCTGGCCTACACCTTCGGCAAGCACGACTACAGCCCCGACGAGCTCGACGCGATCGGCGGCGTGTACGACGCCGCGGTGCGCGACCTCGACGCCGCCACCGGCGCCCTGCTCGACGCCCTCGACCGTCAGGGCGTCCTCGATCACACCATCGTGATCCTCACGGCCGACCACGGGGAGAACCTCGGCGACCACCACATGTTCGGGCACAAGTTCAGCCTGTGGGACACCCTGCTGCACGTGCCGCTCGTCGTGTGGTGGCCCGGCAAGCTCGCCCCGCGCCACGTCACCACGCCCGTGTCCAACCTCGGCCTGTTCAGCACCGTGCTGCACCTGGTGGACGTCGAGCTGCCCACCCCGGGGCCCGACCTCGACGTCAACCTGCTCGACGTCGACAAGCCGATGCCCGTGTTCTCGGAGCTCATCGAGTCCACGCCCGTGTCGATCCGTCGCATCGACAAGCAGTACGGCATCGAGGACAAGGCGCGGTGGCTGCGCACCTACCGCAGCGTCGAGCTCGACGGCTACAAGCTCGTGGTCGCCAGCGACCTCACCCGGGAGCTGTACGACCTCCGCAACGACCCGGGCGAGACCACCGACCTGATGCAGGCCGACAAGTCCCGGTTTCTCGCCCTCGACGGCCTGTTGCACGACTGGGTGGCGAGCGTGCCCGCCTACGACCCCGCCCTGCGCGTCGACGCCGACCACCCGAGCGGCGTCGACTCGAAGACGCGGCGCATGCTGGAGGCGCTGGGCTACGCCGAGGGCGACGAGGAAGGCGACGACGGCGACGAGATCGAGGCCGACACCGACGCCCCCTAGCCCCGGCCCGGTTTCGACCGAGCGGTCGGAAGTGGGGGTCCTTCCTGGGCGGGACACGATCTCGCCGCGCGGTTAGGACGAGCCTCGTCGATCCCCCTCCCCGGATCCTCCCGGAGGCCGCCATGATGCGGGCATCCGACATCTCTCCGAAGATGTTCGACAATCCCTTCCTCGACTTCTTCAGCCGCACCCACTGGCTGGTGGTGCCGGCGCTCTGGCTGCCGATCGCCGCCGCCCTCGTGTGGGGTGCCACCACCTACGGCACCGCGTGGTGGGTGATCGCCACCAGCTTCGCCGGCGGCCTCGTCGCGTGGTCGCTCGCCGAGTACTGGCTGCACCGCACGCTGTTCCACTGGGAACCCCAGACGTCGTGGGGTCCCTTCTTCCACTTCATGATCCACGGCGTCCACCACAAGTGGCACAAGGATCCCTACCGCCTGGTCATGCCGCCGGCGGTCAGCCTCGTGCTCGGCGCCATCTTCTTCGCCGTGTTCCAGGGGCTCGGCCTGCTGGGCACCCTCGCGGGCGTCGCGATGGGCTGGCACCTGGCGGGCTTCGCCGGCTTCGTCGTGGGCTACGTCACCTACGACTGCACCCACTACATGCTGCACCACTTCAAGCCGCGCACCACCTACATGAAGCGGCTGCGCGCCCACCACATGAACCACCACCACAACGACCCCGACCACAAGTTCGGCGTGTCGTCGATGGTGTGGGATCGCGTGTTCGGGACGGTGTAGGCCCCGCAGGCCCGCCGACCGGGCCGGGAGCGAGTCCGTGCGCGACGACGTGGTGGAGGAGCGCATCAAGCAGGCCCTCGAGGACGCGCGACGCGCGCGAGAGGCCGGCGATGCGGACGCGCGCCTGCGTCACCTGAGCGGCGCCC
Organism: Alphaproteobacteria bacterium; assembly: GCA_020632915.1. Taxonomy (GTDB): domain Bacteria; phylum Myxococcota_A; class UBA796; order UBA796; genus JACKEO01. Next base: position 117,474 of record JACKEP010000009.1, read on the forward strand.
TGGACGACGCGCTCGGCCTCGCCGACCCCGCCGTCGTGGCGAACGTGGCGTGGCGGCTCGCCAAGGCGCGGTTCGACCACGGGCAGCACGCGACCACCCTCGACGCCCTCGAACCGTTGCTGGCGACCACGTGGCGGGAGCGCAACCTGTGGGGCGTGCGGGAGGTCGTCGGGCCGTTCGACCACTACCCGAAAGGGCTCGCCGCGCTGCCGGCGCTGACCCGACGGGTGTGGGACCACGAGGGCTACCGCCACGCGGCGCTGCCGCCGCTGTGGGAGGCGTGGATCGCCGCCTGGCAGGCACGGGGTGACGCCTTCAGCGCGGCCTGGGGCCAGGTGACGTTCGCCTGGCAGCAGGCCGCGACCGGCGCGGTCGACGCAGTACGCGACGTCACCCACCGCATCGGCCGACTGGGCCCGAAGGACTTCGCGGATGCGCCCACCCATCACCCACGCGCCGACACCGCCGAGGGAAGCGCGGCGTGGCTGCAGCTGGACGCCGCACGCACGCTGTTGCGCGCCGCCACCTGGGCCGGCCGCGAGCGCGTCGCCTGGGAGGCGAGCGAGCTGTTGGAGGACGCTGCCGAGGACGTGGCGCTCGATCGTCGGGCCGACTTCTGGTTCCTCGACGCGCTGCTCCAGGCCGCCGCACGCTTTGGCTGGTCCGACCCGGTGACGCGCTACGGCGACGCCCTCGCCGCGTTCGCCGACGCGGATCCGGCCTCGCGACGTCACCCACCGCTCGCCGAGGCCCACCGCGCCCGCGCCCGCGCGTGGCGCGCGGCGATCGACGGACGCAGCGAGGCCTGCGCCCTGTTCGCGGACGCGGCACGGGCGCTCCACGCCGACCACGCGGGCCCGGAGTGGGTGGTCCAGGCCTGGCTCGACGCCGCCGGTCAGCCCGGCGCACCGCCGGATGCCCTGTCGCGCGCCCGCGCGGAGGCGGCGCGCACCGGGGTCCACACGGATCGTCTGAAGCCCCCCGACGGGTCAGCTCGCGAGGCGTGAGGCGAACGCGTCGGCGTCACCGGCCTCCCAGGCGCGGAGACGCTCGAAGAACGCCGCCACCCGGTCGCGGGCCTCCGCCACGCTCTGCGCGTGGAGGACGTCGTCCTTGAGCAGCGCGCCGTGGGGCAGGCCGTCGGTGAAGTGCTTGCTGATCTTCTTCCACCGGCCCAGCGCGCCCTTCTCCGACCGGAACCGGTGGAGGATGGCGTCGAAGTAGCCGAGCAGCACCCGCTCCTTCTCCGACGCGTCCACCACCACGGCGGGACCGTCGAACAGGGCGTGCCGGATCTGCTGGAACACCCACGGGTTGCGGATGGCACCCCGGCCGATCATCAGCGCGTCGCAGCCGGTGTGGACGAACGCCTCGCGCGCGCTGTCGACGTCGACGATGTCGCCGTTGAACACGACCGGGATCGACAGCCGACGCTTGACCTCGGCGACCGTGTCCAGCTCGCGCTCGCCGCCGTACAGGTCCGCCCGTGTGCGCCAGTGGACGGTGACGGCCTCCGCCCCCTCCTCCTGGCACATCCACGCCAGCTCGGGCGCGTTCTTGTGGGCCGGGTCCCACCCCGAGCGCATCTTCACCGTGAACGGCACGTCGACCGCGGCACGGATGGCCCGCACGATGGCGCGGGCGAGCTCGGGCTCCTTCATCAGCGCCGACCCGCCCGAGTGCGCGCACACCTTCTTGCTCGGGCAGCCCATGTTGAGGTCGACGATGTCGGCGCCGAGCGCCTGCGCCGCGCGCGCGCCGGCCGCCAGCGCCTCGGGCTCCCGGCCGTAGACCTGGATCGTCACCGGGTGCTCGTCCTCGTCGAGCTCGGCCAGGGCACGGCAGCGCTCGATGTCTTCGGCGAGACCGGACGCCGGGATGAACTCGGTGCACACCAGCCCCACGCCACCGATCCCGCGCACGAGGCGCCGGAAGGTGATGTCGGTGACCCCCTCCATGGGAGCCAGGATCAGCGGCGGGTCGACGGCCACGTCGCGAATGTGCACGGCGTCCTCCAACGCACGCCGACTATCGGCTTGTCCCGTAGCCTTCCAGCGACACCCCGCATCGACGCCCCTGCGCGTGGCCCCGACGACGTGGCGCACGGGATAGGCACGCCCGGTCGAACCAGCGGGAGCCCGATGCTGAGCGGCGTGTACGAGACGGTCCTGCGCACGGCGGTCCCCTTCTACGGCCGGCACCTGATGCGCAAGCACTTCGACGGCCTGTGGGTGCAGGGGCTCGACCGAGCGCGGGAGGTGGCCAGCCGCCAGCCCGTGATCTTCGCCGTGAACCACGTGTGCTGGTGGGACGGCATCCTGATGCTCACGCTCGCGCCGCGCCTGGGCGTCGACAACCGCTTCCTCGTCGACGCCGACAGCGTGCAGAAGCTGTCCTACCTCAAGCAGTTCGGCGCCATCGGCATCGACCGGCGCACCACGGTCCACATGATCGAGGGCATGGAGACCGCGGCCGGCTGGCTCGATCGCCCCGGCCACTCCTTGTGGGTCTACCCCCAGGGGCGCTACCGACCGTCGCACATCCGTCCGCTGGGCCTGCAGCGCGGCCTGACCATCGTGCAGAAGCTGTCGGGTGCGGTGGTCATCCCGGTGACGATGCAGCTGGACTGGTTCCTGGCCCACCTGCCGGCGTGTGCCGTCACCTTCGGCGAGCCCCTCGAAGGGCGCGACAAGCTCATGGACCGCCTGGAAGCGGCGATGCTCGCCCAGCTCGACGAGCTCGACGCGTGGTTCGACGGGGGCGTCCCCGGACCGCCGTTCACGCCCGAGGTCGCCACGGGCATCGTGCCGATCGAGGACGGCGTCGCGTCGAAGGTCGCGCTGTCCCTGCAGCAGGGGGCGCGCCGCGTGCGCAAGCGGGTGCTCGGCGCGTGAGCCGCGTCGAACCCCGCCTCACGCCCGTGCTCACGAGCGGTGGGGCACCTGCGTGAGCCCGAGCGTGGCCACCAGCTGCGCCTCCGCCTCGTCGTTCGACGCGTGGAAGAGGTGCTTGACGTAGTCGCGATCGGCGATCGTGGCGTCGAGATCGCGCACCAGCCCGTTGGACAGCAGCACGTCCTCGAACGCGGGGTCGTCGGGCTGGCAGAACAGCAGGCCGTCGGTGTCGAGGATGATCTGGTCGCCCAGGCTGCCGCGGATCCACAGCTCGCAGCGCGCATCGTGGTGCAGCAGGTCGGTGAACCGACGGACGGCGTCGATCACCGCGTCGGCCGGCAGGTCGAGCCCGACGAAGTCGCGCGGGGGCGCGCCCTGGGGCTGGGGGTCCTTGCGGTCGACCGCCTGACGGTAGAGCACGCCGAGCGGCGAGCCCAGCACCCGGACCAGCTCGACGTGGACGGCGAGGAGGTGTTCGGTGGGCACGCTCACCACGAGCTGCGTGCGCCCGCCCGGACCCTGATCGCGGACGAAGCCGGGCAGCGGCACCCAGCCGTCGGCCTCGCCCTGTTCGGTGACCGACTGGGCCTTGGGGGTGGAGATCGCCACGATCAGCCCTGGGCGTCGAGGTAGCGGCCGATGGCCTCGTTGACCTTCTCGAGGTTGGGCTGGATCAGCGCGATGATGAACTTCTCGACCTGCGGCACCACGCGCTTGGCGAGGAACGAGGGCACGCCGGGCAGGGAGGTGACGTTGACGTCGAAGTCGCCCTCGAGGATGACCTTCGTGCCGCCGTCGACCTCGAGGAAGGTGTCGCCGCCGACGCAGCGCACGGCGTCGGTGAAGGCGCGCGTCTTGATCTCGAAGGTGCAGGTGTACGAGGCGGCGTCCCACGTGGCGTAGTCGTCCCACCGCATCTGCTCGGGCTTGAGGAACGCCTGGGCGACGCTGGGGATCTCGCGGTCGCTGACCCACTCGTTGTGGAGCACGACGGTGTCGCCCTTCTCGGTGCGGTCGAGGACGTTGACCTGCTTGATGTCGTCGAGGAACGCGACCACGTCGGCGAGCTTGTCGCGGTAGGTGGTGAACACGGCCTCGCGCGGGTGCGCGATGAACGACTCGCTGCGGAACTTCATGGAGCCTCCCCGGGATGCCGGGCGCACGCCCAGACCACAGGAACGGGAGCGGCACCGTGCGCGAGCGGCGTCGCGGCGCTTATGTCATCCTCCCGTGCCTGTCGAGCGGGCCCGCCCGTCCCCGAGGAGTCCCGTGAAGGTCGTCCGCCTCACCGAACGGCACGCGCCCGCGCTCGAAGAGCTGCTCCTCACCGAGCCGCTCATCAACCTGTTCCTGCTCGGCTACATGGACGCGGTGCCCATCCACCGCGGCTACTGGTACGGCGTCGTCGAGGGCGACCTCGTACGCGCGGTGGTGCTGCTGGTGCCCGGTCGGCTGGCCGTGCCGTGGTCCCCCGATCCCGAGCATGCCGCCCGGATGGGTGAGACGCTGCGCCGCCGACACCGCCCGTGCATGCTGGTCGGGCCGCGGGACGCGTCGGACGCGCTGTGGTCGTCATGGGGCTACGACGCGCCCGTCGATCGCTTCCACGACCAGCACCTGTACGTCAGCGACACCCCGGTCGCCGGAGCGGCCACGGTCGGGTTCCGGCGCGCCGTGAGCGGTGAGTGGCCCGTGGTCGCCCGCCACGCCGCGGCGATGGAGCTCGAGGACATCGGGCGTCGCACCCTCGACGAGGACGTCCCGGCCTACGAGGCCTCGGTGCAGCGACGCATCGAGTCGGGGCAGACCTGGGTCATCCAGCGCGACGCCGGCATCGTGTTCCAGATCAACGTCGGCACGTCCACACGCTGGGGCGTCCAGGTCGGCGGCACCTACGTCCCCCCAGCCCTGCGCGGTCACGGCCTCGCCACCGCGGGGATGTCGGAGCTCGGCCGACGCCTGCTCCCCCACCACCCCGCGATCACCCTTCACGTCAACGAAGCGAATGTTCCTGCGGTACGCACGTACGAGAAGTCGGGCTACCGACCCCACGCCCCCTACCGCCTGCTGACCCTGCGCCAGGATGCCTGACCCCGTGCCCCGTCCCGCCCGTCTCCGATGATCCACACCGACGACCGCTTCGCCCAGGCCGTCGCCGACGCCGTCACCGCCATCGAGCGGCGCACGGACGCCGAGGTGGTGGTGGTGGCCGCCGCGCGCTCGGGCACCTACGCCGACGTCAGCGCGCGCACCGCAGCGGTGGCGATGTGGGTCGGAGCGATCGTGCTCCTGGCGATCCCGCACGCGATCGGACCGGTGTGGTTCGTCGTCGACCTCGCCCTGGTCGGCCTCGCCACCGAACGCCTCGCGCGCGGGTCGTGGTGGATCCGGCGCACCACCCGCGCGAGCCGACGACGCCAGCAGGTCCGCGACGCTGCGCAGGCCGAGCTGGTGCGGGAGGCGGTGCACGGCACGCCCCGTCGCACGGGCGTGCTCGTCTACCTGAGCGCCCTGGAGGCGCAGGTCGAGGTGGTGGGCGACCTCGGGGTGCAGGGGCGTGTGCCCGGCGGGGCGCTGCAGCCCGCGATCGACCGCCTCGACGCCGACGACCTCGACGGCTTCCTGGCGGGCCTGGCCGCGCTCGGCGACGTGCTCGCCCGCTACCTGCCCCACACCGAAGACAGCGACGACACCGACCTGCCCAACGCGCCGCGGATTCGCCCGTGAGCACCCTCCCACGCCGACTCACGCGCATCGCCTCGCGCGCCTGGTGGCCGGGTGTGGTCCTCCTCACCGCGCTCTGTCTGGCCGCCGACGCCGACGCGCGCGTCGGTGGAGGCCACTCCTTCAGCTCCGGCGGCGGCGGATCGGGGGGCGGATCCTATGGCGGCGGGGGCGGCGGCGGCGGTGGCGAGCTCGTGTACCTGCTCCTGCAGCTCGTCTTCCGCTACCCGATGGTCGGCATCCCCCTGGTCCTCGTGCTGATCGGCGTGGCCTGGTACGCCCAGACCCAGCAGGCCGCCCACGGTCCGCGTCACGCCCACACCACGGTGGACTCCGACGGACACGGCCACACGTCGGTGCGCCACGGGCGCCGCCGGGGCCGCACGGGCTGGGAGGCGCTCGCCGCGCGCGACGCCGGCCTGTCCGAGCCCGTGTTCCAGGACTTCGTCCAGCTGGTGTTCCGCCGCGCCTACGAGGCGCTGGACGGGGCGAGGTTCGCGCCGCTGCTGCCGTTCTTCGACACCCGGGCGGCCGAGGCGCTCACCGCGGGCAACGCAGGCGTGACCGCCGTGTCCGAGGTCGTCATCGCCGCCAGCCCCGTGGTGAACGTGCGACGTGCCGACGGCGAGGATCGGATCGACGTCGCGTTCCGCTCCAGCCGCGTCGAGGTGCGGGACGGCGCCCCGCGCCGCGTCTACGTCGAGGAGCGGTGGGTGTTCCGCCGCGCGATCGGCGCCGTGAGCCTGCCGCCCGACGACGTCCAGCGCCTGGGGTGCCCCAGCTGCGGTGCCGCGGTGGCCGTCGACCCGCTCGGCCGGTGCACGAACTGCGGGACGCCGATCACCGCCGGTCAGCTGCAGTGGCAGGCGATCGCCGTCGACGTCCAGGTGCGGCGACCGGTCGAGCCCCCCGAGATCGGACGCGTCGCGGGCGGCGAGGAGCCGGGGTACGCGATGCCGTCGGTGGTCGATCCCGACCTCCAGACCGCGCTGCGCGCCTTCCAGGGCCGCCACCCCGACTTCGACGCGGCGACGTGGGAACGTCGCGTGCACCACGTCTTCGAGGCGCTGCAGGCGGCCTGGGACGCCGACCGTTGGCAGGATGCTCGGCCCTACACCACCGACGCGGCCTGGAACACGCTGGGCTTCTGGCTCACGGCCTACCGGGCGGGGGGCCTGCACAACCGCATCACCGACGTGCGGATCGTGCGGATGCAGGTGGTGAAGGTGGCCGTCGACGCCTGGTACGAGGCGATCACCGTGCGGTTCTGGGCCGCGTGCAAGGACTGGACCGAGGACACGACGTCCGGGCGCGTCGTGGGCGGCAACGCCACGGCGGAGCGTCGGTTCAGCGAGTACTGGACGTTCCTGCGTGCGATCGGCACCGGCGACGCCTCCGGCGACCCGGCGGCCTGCCCGTCGTGCGGCGCGCCGCTCGACCGCGTGAACGCCGCGGGCGTGTGCGGGTACTGTGACGCCGTGATCACCACCGGCCGCTTCGACTGGGTCCTGTCGCGCATCGATCAGCCGGAGGTCTACCAGGGATGACCGACGTGTCCGACCCCACGCTCAAGCAGCTCCAGGCCCGGGTGAAGGCGTTCTCCGACGCCCGCGACTGGGCGCGCTTCCACTCGCCGCGCAACCTCGCGATGGCCCTGTCGGTGGAGGCGGCCGAGCTGTTGGAGCTGTACCTGTGGTCGGCCGACGACGGCCCCCAGCCCCTGCATCCCGATCGGGCGCCCCGGGTCGCCGCGGAGGCGGCCGACGTGCTGATGTGCCTGCTCAACCTCTGCGAGCGCGCCGACATCGACCTCGCCGCGGCGCTGGACGCCAAGCTCGCGGAGGCCGCGCGCAAGTACCCCGTGGAGCGCGTGCGCGGAAAGGCGCTCAAGTACGACGAATACGCGGGCTACCATGACGCGCCTCCCGAGCCCTCGGGAGACGACGTCCCCTGAGGCCCGCATGCGCCACGTCCCTGTTTGCTCCGCGATCGCCGCGCTGACCGTCACCGCCTGCACGCCCGACGCCGTCGACGCCACGCCCCAGACGCCGCCCTACACCGTGCCCGACGGGAGCCTCGCGGGCCTGTACGACCCGGACGGCCTCCCGTCGACGTTCCCCGATCTGGCCCAGACCGTGCCCGACGGCACCACGTCCACAGGGCTGCGCGTGCGGCTGCGCGAGGGCGCCCGCGGCTGGCTCGACGACGCGCTGCCGGACGGCTTCGACCTGGTGGAGACGCTGGAGGAGCTCGACGGCTTCGGGCTCACGGCGGGGGTGGTCCTCGGCTTCCCCACCGAGCCCGCAGCGGACGTGATCGACGCGGTGCGGTTCCTCGACGCCGACGGTCAGGACGTGGGCTTCGAGACCTGGTGGACCGACGAGGGGCGCACCGCCGTGCTCGAGCCCCTCTTCCCCCTCACCCCCGACGCCGACTACGCCGTCGTCGTGCCCGCGGGCTCCGTCGACGTCGACGGCACCCCCTACGCGGCCAGCGTGCCCCTGCACGACGCCCTGTTCGGCGATCGGGAGGACCTCGACGCCGTGTCGGCAGCGTGGTCCCCGATCCTCGCCGCGGCGGGCCTGTCCGCCGACAGCGTGGTCCACGGCACGGTGTTCCACACCCAGTCCGTCGGGACCCAGGACGCCGAGGTGGTCGCGCTGCTCCACGAGCGCTCCCCCCAGCTCGTCCGCAACGGTCCGTGCGTGTACGACGGCACGATCACGACGTGCCCCGCCACGCTGGAGGTCGCCGACGTGGTGGGCGCCGACCGCCACCTCGACGCCGACGAGGTGCCCACGGTGCAGCGCACCTACACCCTCGAGGTCGACGTCCACCTGCCCGGCCGCGGCGACGCCGGTCCCTACCGCACGCTGGTCTACGGCCACGGGCTCGCCGGCGACAAGGGCGAGGCCCGCGGCGTGGCCCGCATGGTGGCGCCGCTGGGTGTGGCCGTCGTGGCCACCGACGCGCCCAACCACGGCAGCCACCCCACCGTGGAGTCCGACGCCGACCTGCTGTGGGCGCTCCAGTTCTTCGGCGTCGACATCGGCAGCGCGAGCCTGCAGGTGCGCAAGCTGCGCGACAACTTCCGGCTGGCGGCCTTCGACCGGGTCCAACTGGTCGACGCGATCCTCGCCGGCTTCGACGCCCTGGGCGACGGCGGCGAGGTCTTCGCCGACGCGCCGCCCGCCTACGCCGGCCACAGCCTCGGCGGCGTCATGGGGGTGCAGCTCCTCGCGCTGTCGGACGATCTCGGCGCCGCGTACCTGTCCGTCCCGGGAGGGCGCGTGTCCAGCATCGTCCACCGCGGCCAGACGTTCGCGCCGTTGGTGGTGCTCATGAAGCCCCCGGGCGCCACCTCCGGGGACGTCGATCGGTTCTTCCCGTTCCTGCAGACCGCGATCGAGCGGGGCGAGCCCGCCGTCTGGGCCGCGCAGGCCGCGCAGGGTCGCGACGTGCTGGTCCAGCAGGTGATCGACGACGACATCATCCCCAACGAGGCCACGCGCTTCCTCGCCCGCGCGCTGCACGTCGAGCACGTCGGCGCCGTGCTGCAGGAGGTCACGGGGCTGGCGACAGGCCCGGCGCTGCCCGTGGCCGCCAACGTCGACGGGCACACCCGGGCGCTGTTCCAGTACGACACCATGCGCGACGAGGGCGTGACGGTCGACGCGACCCACAGCCACATCTTCGGGTCGGACTCCAACACCGACCAGTTCCGGCACTGGCTCCAGACCTGGCTCGACACCGGCACGGCGGAGGTGATCGACCCCGACGCCGACGCCCGGTGAGGCCACGGGCCCGAGGCGCCACGCCACGCTAGTCCCCGCCCCCATGAACCTGCTCGTCGCCAGCGACATCGAGAAGGCCTGGGCCGATCGGATGATCCTCCGCGGCTGCGATCTGACCGTCGAAGGCGGGGAGATCGTGGGCCTCGTGGGCCCCAACGGCTGCGGCAAGTCCACGTTCCTGCACATCCTGGGCGGCGCGGTCGGTCACGACGGCGGCTCAGTGGCCGTCCGTGGCCGCCTGGCGCTGCTCGCCCAGGACCCGGCCCTCGACGGCGCCACGGTGGGCGACGCGATGGGCACGTCGCTGGCGTGGCATCGCACGCTGCACACCGACTGGCAGGCCGCCCTCGACGCGGGCGACCTGCAGCGCGCCGCCGAGCTCCAGGATCGCCTCGACCACGTCGGCTGGGATCTGGAGCACCGCATCGACGAGCTCCTCACGCGCGTCGGGGCCCCCGACCGCGACACGTCCGTGGCCGTGCTGTCGGGCGGAGAGCGACGCCGCGTCGCCCTCGCCGCCGCGCTCCTCGCGGTGCCGGACGTGCTGCTCCTCGACGAGCCCACCAACCACCTCGACGCCGACACCATCGACTGGCTCCAGGGCTGGCTCCAGGGCTTCGGCGGGGCCGTCGTCGTGGTCACCCACGACCGCTACCTGCTCGAGGCGGTCGCCACGCGCATCGTCGAGCTGGAAGAGGGGCGCTGCGTCTCGTACGACGGCTCCTACACCGACTACCTGATCACCCGTGCGGAGCGACAGGCGGCGCTCCAGCGTGCCGAGGACGCCCGCCTGTCGCTGCTGGCCCGCGAGGCCGAGTGGGCGAGCCGGTCGCCCGCCGCCCGGTCCACGAAGCAGAAGGCGCGGCTCGAGCGGCTGGAGGCCCTGCAGAGCCAGGGCCGTCTCGCCAGGGCGCGCTCGTTCAGCCTCGACCTGTCCACCGGCCTCAAGCAGGGCCAGACCGTGCTGGAAGGCCACGGCCTGCGCAAGGCCTGGGACGACCGGGTGCTGTTCCACGACCTCGACCTGTCGCTGCTGCGCGGCGAACGCCTCGGCATCCTCGGTCCGAACGGGGCGGGCAAGTCCACGCTGCTCAGCCTCGTCGCGGGTCGCCTGGAGGCCGACGCGGGCACGCTGCGGCGCGCCCCACGTGTCCGGATCGCGATCCTCGACCAGCACCGCACCGGACTTCGCGACACCGACACGCTCTTCGAGGCCGCCGGCGGCGGGGCCACCGAGGTCACGGTCGGTGACCGCAGCGTGCACGTGGCGTCGCTCCTCGGGCGGTTCCTGTTCCCGTCGTCGATGCACGGCGTGCACGTCGGCGCGCTGTCCGGTGGGGAACGCGCGCGCCTCCTGCTCGCGCGGATGATGCTCGAGGGCGCCAACCTCCTGCTGCTCGACGAGCCCACGAACGACCTCGATCTCATGACGCTCGCGGTGCTGGAGGAGGCCCTGCTGGCCTTCGACGGTGCAGCCCTCGTCGTCACCCACGATCGCGCCTTCCTCGACCGCGTCTGCACGGGCGTGTTGCAGTTCGAGCCCGGCGGTCGGGTGGTGCGCTACGCCTCTCGCACCCAGGCCCAGGCGGCGGAGGCTGCCCACAAGGCCGCTGCCCGTGAGCAGGAGCTGGCAGCGCGCGACGCGGCCCAGCGCAAGGCGGAGGCGGCGCGCGGTCCTGCACCTGCGCGCATGTCGTCGAAGGACAAGCGCGAGCTCGAGGCGCTGCCCGAGCGCATCGCCACCCTCGAAGCCGACGTCGCGCGCCTGGAGCTGGAGCTGTCCGATCCGGCCATCTGGGCCGACGATCGCGGCGCGGCGCTGACCGCCACGCTGAAGGAGGCCGAGGCGCGCGTGGCGGAGGCGTGGGCCCGGTGGGAGGCGCTGGAGGCGCTGGCCGAGGGGTGACCGACCGCCGCAGGCCGGACGCTACGGCGCCTGCGTGGCCGGGAGCGCGCGCCGCTGGGCTTCCTTGACGAGGTCGGCGACCGTGTCGGGCAGCGTGCGCTGCGCCGCCATCTTCTGCAGCCAGGCCGGGATGGAGCCGCCCACGTCGGTGCAGACGCTGTAGCGGACGTCGGTGCCCCCCGTGCCCGGCGTGAAGAACCACTCGCCCCAGTTCACGGGCACCTCGAGGGCCAGCCCCGACGCCGACAGGCGCTCGTAGAGCTGGGGGTAGGCTGCCTGGGCCGACACGCGGGTCCATCGGAAGCGGCGTCCGCCGTCGTCGACGACCACCGGCTCACCCCGCAGGACCCAGTAGCGGTCGGTGACCATCGTCCAATCGGGGATGTCGAGGTACTGCTCGTACTCGATCCAGCCCGGCCCGGCCTTGAGCTGCACGGACTCGGTGAGCGGAGCCGAGGTCCACCGCTTGGCGCTCTTGACGTCCTGCGCCACGTCGAGGAGGGCCTGGGGCGACACGTTGGTGGTGACCAGTCCCTGCAGGCAGTGCAGCTCGCCGAGCTTGCGGTGGCGCACCTCCACCTGGCCGACGTCGGTGTCGCGCGTGGCCACCTTCTCCCAGCTGGACGTGTCGGCCAGCACCTTCCAGTCCGCGGTCTCGCCCGGCGCCGCCTCGGCCGCGGCGGGTGCCGGACCCTCGGCGGCAGCAGCGGGCCACACGGGGAGGGTGATCGCGAGGACGAAGACGGATCGCAGGTGTCGCATGGCCGACCTGTGCACCGTCGTGCACACCACGGCAACCCGCTCCGACCGCATTCGACGCCGTCTCAGCGATCGACGTCGCCGGGCAGACCGCCGAGCAGGAGCGCACGCACGGCGGCGGCAGCGGGCGGCAGGCGGTCTCGGCCGCGATGCACCAGCATCAGGCGACGGGCGAGCGGCATCCGAGGGTCGTCGACCACGATCAGCGCGCCCTCGGCGAGGTCACGCTGGATCGCGGACCGGCTGACGAGCGCCTTGCCGACCCCGGCGCGGACGTTGCCCTTGATCGCCGCGATCGACCCGAGCTCCATCACCACCTGGCGCTCGGGCACCACGCGGTCAAGGAGCTCGCGGAGGATCGAGCCAGGGGGAAACGTCACGAAGTCGGTGGTGTCGGGATCGACGCCCGGACCGCGGACGATGACCAGCGGGTCGTCCAGCCAGGCCTCCACGTGCAGGGCGGTGCGCTGCCTGGGCACGCTGGCCTCGGTGACCACGCCGAGGTCGAGCGTCCCGTCGTGCAGGCCCTCCCACACCACGGGGTTGTGGGCCTCACGCAGCAGGAACCGCACCCCCGGATGGCGCGCCCGGAAGGCCGCGAGGTAGCGCGGCAACAGGTACGTGCACGGCGTCGGCCCCGCGCCCAGCCGCACCTCCCCCGCGTGCAGCCCGGCCACCTCGGCCACCGCCCGGCGCCCGTCCTCGACGGCGGCCAGGGCCATGCGCGCCCGCGGCAACAGGGCCTCCCCTTCCGCCGTGGGCCGGGCACGGCCGCTGCCACGCTCCAGCAGGCGGGCCCCCATCGCCTCCTCCAAGCGACGGATCGACGCCGACAGCGCGGGCTGGGAGAGGTGGGCGTGACGCGCGGCCTCGGTGAACGTGCCGTGCTCGACGATGAGGAGGAAGTGGTGGAGGCTGTCGAACATTCGTTGTGTCTATCGTTCTCATCCAGACTATCCATTGGATGATTGACGTCGCGGGGAGCAGGTTGGGGGTCCTGGAGGCCGCATGCTCCTCGTCCTCGCTGCCGGGCTCGTCGCCGGCGTGCTCACCACCGTCGCCGGATCGGCGGGCGGCATGCTCGTCACGCTCACGCTGCTCGCCGTCACCGACCCGGCCACCGCGCTCACCATCTCCGGACCCGCCCTGCTGCTCGGCAACCTGCACCGGCTCACGCTGTACCGGGACGTCGTCGATCGTCCGCTGGCGGCCCGCTACGCCCTCGGCGGCGGGGTGGGGGCGGTCCTCGGCGGAGTCGTCGTCTCGGGACTGCCGGCCCACGCGGTGCATGGCGTCGCCGCGGGTCTCGCCGTGCTCGCCGCCGTCCGCGTGCTGGCGCGCCTGCACTGGACCGCCCCCTCGTGGGGCCTGCTGCCCGGTGGCGCGCTCGTCGGTCTGGCCAGCGCGACGAGCGGCGGCGGCGGCCTGCTCGCCGGGCCGTTGCTGATGTCGACCGGGCTCACGGGCCGGGCGTACGTGGCGACCGCGGCGGCAGGCGCCATCGTGATCCATCTCGCGCGGCTCGTCGCCTACGGCGCCACCGGCTGGCTGCGGGTCGACGCGCTCGGCCAGGGCGTGGTGCTCGCGGGCGTCCTCGCCGTGGGCAACCTGCTCGGCGACCGGGTGCGTGTCTGGGTGCCGGAGGCGGTCGTGCCGCGCGTCGAGGTGGGGGTGAGCCTGGGCGCCGTCGGTCTCGCCCTGGCGGGACTCGCAGGTTGACGGTCGGGCGACGGGACGACCGGCGCGCATCGCCATACGACGCCCGCCCGGAGGTCCTGATGCCCTGGTGGATCACGCTGGTCCTGTCGACGTCCCCTGCGCCTGCCGACGAGGGCATGTGGCTGCCCGAGCAGGTGCCTGCCGTCGCCGCCCGCTACGCCGACGCCGGCCTCGTCCTCGATCCGGCGGCCCTCGCCGATCCGCTGGGCGACCCCCTGGGCGCCATCGTCACCCTGGGCTTCTGCTCGGCGAGCTTCGTGTCGCCCGACGGGCTGGTGGTCACCAACCACCACTGCGTCGAGGGGTTCCTCCAGTACCAGTCCACCGGCCAGAACAACCGCCACCGCGACGGCTTCGTCGCCCCCACGCGCGCCGACGAGATCACCGCGGGGCCCACGGCGCGCCTGCGGGTGGTGGAGCGCCTCACGGACGTGACCGCCGCGGTGATGGACGGCATCGGCCCGCGCACCCGCGACCAGCAGCGCCACGACCTCATCGAGGCCCACACCAAGCACCTCGTGGCCGCCTGCGAGTCCGAGCCCAACCGTCGGTGCTCGGTGGTCCCCTACTTCGGCGGCACCACCTGGCGGCTCATCCAGACGCTGGAGATCAAGGACGTCCGTCTGGTGATGGCGCCGCCCGCGAGCCTCGGCCAGTTCGGCGGCGAGATCGACAACTGGATGTGGCCCCGCCACGGCGCGGACTTCGCGTTCCTGCGGGCCTACGTGGCGCCCGACGGCAGCTCGCGCCCCTACGCCGAGGACAACGTCCCCTACCACCCGCCCCACCACCTCACCGTGGGCACCGCGGGCGTGGCGGACGGCGACTTCGTCATGGTCGCGGGCTTCCCCGGCCGCACCGAGCGCCACCAGCTCGCCATGGAGCTGGCCTGGCAGGCCGAGACGGTGCTCCCCCGTGCGGTCGACGTGGTCGGCGCCGCGATCGCCGTCATGCAGGCCCACGCCGACGCCGACCCGGAGGCGATGGCGCGCCTGGGCGACGGCATCGGCTCGCTCGCCAACTACCTGAAGAACTCCCAGGGCATGCTCGCGGGCCTGTCCCACGGCGACGTCGTGGGCGACCAGCGCGCCACCGAGGCGACCATCCTCGACTGGATCCGGGCCGACAAGCGACGGGCTCGCACCCTCCTGCCCGCCTTCACCGAGCTCCAGGAGCGCCTCGAAGCCGACCACGCCGACAACGACCGCACCTATGAGGTCCGGATGGTCGCCCGCACGGCCGACCTGCTCGGCATCGCCAGCGACGCGCTGCGCGCCGCCCAGGAGCGGCCCAAGCCCGACGCCCTGCGCGACGTGGGCTTCCAGGATCGCGACCTGGAGCGCCGCAAGGGGCGCTACGCCGAGCTCGACACGTCGCTGTGGCTCCCCGCCGACCGTGAGCTGATGACGGCGGCGCTGACGCGCTACCTGGCGAGCCCCGCCGACCACCACGTGCCCGCGTTCGATGCCTGGCTCGACGCCCACGGCGGACCCGACGCTGCGATCGCGACCCTGTTCGACCACCCGGCCCTGGCCAGCGCCGAGGCCCGCCTCGCGCTCCTCGACGCCGACCTCGCCACGCTGCAGGCGTCCACCGACCCGTGGGTCAGCCTCGCCGTCGCGCTCGAGAAGTTTCACGGCCCCCGCCGCGCCGCGCGGGAGGCCTCCGACGCGGCCATCGCGCGCCTGCGCGAACAGTGGATGGCGGCGAAGGTGGCGTGGTCCGAGGCCACCGGCGTGCCCGTCTACGACGACGCCAACAGCACGCTGAGGCTCACGCTGGGCACCGTGCAGGGCTACCACCCGCAGGACGGCCTCTGGGCCGAGCCGTTCACCACGCTCGCCGGGCTCGCCGCCAAGGCTGGCCCCCCGCCCTTCGACGCGCCCGCGGCGATCGTCGAGGCCGCCCGCCACGGGGCCACCAGCCGCTGGGCCGTGCCCGGGCTCGGGGACGTGCCGGTCGACTTCCTGTCCGACCTCGACATCACGGGTGGAAACAGCGGTTCGGCGGTCCTCGACGGTCGGGGCCACCTGGTGGGCCTGGCGTTCGACGGGAACTGGGAGTCGATCCTGGGCGACTGGACCTACCAGCACGACGTCAACCGCTGCATCGGCGTCGACGTGCGGTTCGTGCTCTGGGTGCTCGAACAGGACCCCGCCACGCTGCGCCTGCTCGACGAGCTGGGCGTTCCCAGGCCGTGAGCCTCACGCCCCCAGCCCTGCCTCCAGGGGCGTGACGACGACGTCGTCGCCTCGGACGATCACCGTGGCGGCCTCCACGCCTCCGTCCCCGACCGTGAGGCGGACGTGGTGCCGCGCGCCGTCGCGACCGATGCGGGGCACGCGCGCGCAGTTGACCACCAGGGTCTCGTGGCGTCGCCCCCACGTCGCGCGCTCCCCACCGCCTGCGAGCGCGTGGTGCATGTGCCCCGCCACGACCGCGGCCACGGGACGCCCCCGCTCGCGCGCGGCATCCAGGGCTGCGGCCAGATCGGGGTCGCCCCAGTCGCCCTCGTCGCGGTGGAAGTCCCTTCCGAACGGGGCGTCCCGGCGTGCGCCCAACCCGGTGGGCCCGTTGTGGGCCAGCACCACCACCGGACGCGGGTCGTCGACGGTGAGGAGCTGGGTCAGGCGCGCCGTCGCGTCGGCCATGCCCTCGAGACCGTAGCGACGTCGGAGGTAGCCGACGAAGCCACACGCGGGCCCGCCGTAGCTGTGCGGTCGACCCGCGACGAGGCGCACCGGACCGAGGTCCACCGTCTCGAAGCCGACCATCCGGGCGGGCGCGAGCGCGTCGGCGAGCGCGGCCACGCGCGCGTCCATCCCCTGCCCCAGCCGCTCGGCGAGCGCCTCGGGACCGACCTGCTCGGCGACGAGCTGCGGGAACGGCACGCCGTCGTGGTTGCCGGGGATGACGAACGTCGGTGTGGACAGCCCGGCGAGGCGGCGCGCCACCGTGATTGCGTCGGCCTTCCGCCCGCCGCCGAGGTCGCCCACGACCAGCACGGCGTCGTACCCGAGACCGTCGAGGAGACCGACGTCCACGGCGTCGAAGCGTCCGTGCAGATCCCCGAGGCACGCCAGCCGCATCCCCCCTCCCCGGGCCTGCGAGCGGGGTCGAACGGCCCGACCGTCGCCCTTTCGGGGCCCTGGTCCGGCGGTTACCCTCAGGGGGTCACACCCGGCCACGAGGAGGACCGATGTCCACGCCCCTGGAGCAGCTCGCGCAGCTGCGCAGCCACGGCGGTCACCGCACCACACAGGGTCTGCCCGACGCCGTCGTCGCACGGTTCCTGCCCGATCATCCCAAGCTCGCCCGCGCCATCGACGAGGCGTGGCACCGTCACCGTGAGCTCCAGGCCGACTGGGGCGGCGCCTTGGCGATGGACGAGCTCGACCTCGCGGCGTGGCTCCAGGAGCGCTTCGTCAACTTCTACCCGTCCGACGCCGTCAATCCCTACGTTCCGCTGGCCGCGCGCGGCCCGTGGATCGTCACCAGCCACGGTGCGGTGCTCCACGACAGCGGCGGCTACGGCATGCTCGGCCTGGGCCACGGTCCCGACGAGATCATGGCCGTCATGAGCAAGCCGTGGGTGATCGCCAACATCATGACGCCGTCGTTCTCCCACCGGCGGTTCACCGATGCGCTCGTGGCCGAGCTCGGCCACACCCGCGGCGGCTGCCCGTTCGACCGTTTCCTCTGCGTCAACTCCGGTTCCGAGTCGGTGACCGTGGCCGCCCGCATCGCCGACATCCAGGCCAACCGCCTCACGGCCCCGGGCGCCCGCCATGAGGGCAAGGAGGTCAAGTTCCTGGCGCTTGAAGGCGGCTTCCACGGCCGCACCGACCGGCCTGCCCAGGCGTCGCCGTCGTCCAATGCCACCTACCGCAAACACCTCTACAGCTTCCGCGACAGCGACAACCTCGTCACCGTGCCGCCGAACGACGTGGCGGCGCTCCAGCGGGCCTTCGCCCAGGCCGACGCCGACGGCGTGTTCTTCGACATGATGCTGATGGAGCCGGTGATGGGCGAGGGCCGCCCCGGCCTGGGCGCCACCCGCGCGTTCTACGACGAGGCACGCCGGCTCACGCGTGAGATGGGCACGCTGCTGCTCGTCGACAGCATCCAGGCCGGCCTGCGCACCCACGGCGTGCTGTCGATCGTCGACTACCCGGGCTTCGCCGACGCCGACCCGCCCGACCTGGAGACGTGGTCCAAGGCGATCAACGCCGCGCAGTACCCCCTGTCGGTCCTCGGCATGACCGCCACCGCCGCCGACCTGTACGTCAAGGGCGTCTACGGCAACACCATGACCGGCAACCCGCGGGCGTTGGAGGTGGGGGCGGCCGTGCTCGCCCAGCTCACGCCCGCGCTGCGCCAGAACATCGTCGACCGCGGCGCCGAGCTCAAGGCCGCGTTCGAGGCCCTGCGCGACGAGCTGCCGGAGGTGATCACCGGCGTGTCGGGCACGGGCCTGCTGCTCGCGATCGACCTCGACCCCGCCACCTACCCGGTGATGGGCGACCACGGCGTCGAGGCCTACGCCCGCACGCTCGGTCTCGGCGTGATCCACGGCGGCAAGAACGCGCTGCGCTTCACGCCCACGTTCCGCATCACGTCCGAGGAGGTGGCGCTGCTCACCGACCTCGTGCGCCGGGTGCTCGTCGGCTACGGCTCCACGGCCGCCGCCGCCAAGTAGGGCAACGACCGCCCCGTCGCCGCCTCACTCCTCGGCGACGGGTGCCGTCCGGGCCGCCTGCCCCTTGACCGTGATGACCGCGTCGGCGACCACGTCGAACGGGTCGTCCCCGTCGAGCCAGTCGGCATACCCGCCGTCGTCCATCAGGTGGAGCCCGAGGAAGGCGACGGTGGAGGCGCGGGCGAAGTCGTGGATGGCGTCGGGGTCGTCGGAGGACGGACACGCCGTGCACCACGTGCCCCCCTCACCGGCGATGCACGGGTCCACCAGATCGGCGTGGGCGCCGGTCGGCAGCTCCCACTGCGTCGCGCCGTCGGGCAGGGCGTCGAAGATCGCCGTGTATCCGGCCCCCGCACCGACGCAGGCAGGCTCGGCGCCGCCGACGCCCACCTGGGCGAGCGCCGCGCCGACGCCGTCGAACGTGCCGGGGGTCGTCGCGGACGGCCCGTCGCCCACCAGGCCCGCGCCGACCGGGTCGACGGGACTGAGCGCGACGGCGGCCTCGACGCGGGCGTCCGCAGCCGCGGTGAGCAGGGCCACGACGCCGCCGCGACCGTGCCCGACCACCCCCAGCCGGGACACGTCCACCACCACGTCCTCGATGGGCAGCGCGTTGTCGGTGAGCCAGTCGATCGCGGCGGTGGTGTCGTCGACGAGGCCCTGCACACCCCGTGGCCCGACGGCCGGGTCCCACTGGGGCATCACCACCACCATGCCCCGCGCCGCCAGACGGGTGGCGGTGGTGTAGTAGTCCGCGCGCGTGAGCGTCGCGTCGTGGTGGAACAGCACCACGGGGGCGGCGCCGTCGAAGCGGGCCGGCTGGACGACCCAGGCCGGCACCCGCGACGGGAAGCCGCCCGAGCGCTCCCCAAGGTCGATCTCGAGGGTGTCGATGAGCTTGGAGCCGTAGGGACCGGACTCAGCGGCGTCCTTGCGGACCACCGGCGGATCGGTCGTCCCGCCGTCGCTGCACGCCACACCCAGGGCCAGCACCCACATCCAGCGCACCACCCGTCACCTCCGCGCGCGACGATAGCCCGGACTGTGCCGACCCGCGCCTGCCACCACCGCGCGGTGCTCGCCCCCTCCCAGCGACCACGATAGGCGCGGTCACCGCGTCTTCGGAGCCCTCCCATGTCCGAGAACACCGATCCCGTCGCCATTGTCGGCATGGCCTGCCGCTTCCCCGGCAGCCCCGACGTGAACGCCTACTGGAAGCTGCTGCTCGACGGCGGCGACGCGATCATCCAGGTGCCGCCCCAGCGGTGGAACCTGGACGCCCTCGAGGTGTTCAACGACGGCGAGCCGCTGCCGTACAACGCCCTGCACGGCGGGTGGCTGCCGCGGGTGCGCGACTTCGATCACGTGTTCTTCCGGATGTCGCCGCGGGAGGCCCGCACGCTCGACCCCAAGCAGCGCCTGTCGCTGGAGGTGGTCTACGAGGCCTTCGAGGACGCCAACCTGTCGCCGGGGCAGCTGCGCGGGCGGCAGGACGTGGGCATGTTCCTGGGCACGGCCCAGTCCGAGTACCTGATGCGGTTCTACAACCGCATGGAGGTCAGCGGAAAGAAGGCCGACCGCTACTCCGGCCCCGGCAACGACTGCTCGTTCTCGTCCGGCCGCATCAGCGCGATGTTCGGGCTCGAGGGCCCGTCGATCAACGTCAACACGGCGTGCTCCACCTCCCTGGTGGCGGTGCACCAGGCCGTGCGCGCCATCCAGAGCCGGGAGTGCGACATCGCCGCCGCCGGCGGCGTCACGATCATCGAGAGCCCCGAACACAGCCTGGTGATGAACAAGTTCGGCGTGCTGTCGCCGGTGTCGCGGTGCAAGGCGTTCGACGCGAGCGCCGACGGCTACGTGCGTGCCGAGGGCTGCGGCATGGTGGTGCTGCGGCGCCTGTCCGACGCCATCGCCGCGGGCGATCGCATCTACGCCATCGTCACCGGCTCGGCCGTCAACCACAACGGCCTGTCCGACAACCTGATGGCGCCCGACACCGGCGCCCAGACGCGGCTGCTGCAGGCCGCCCTCGCCGTGTCGGGCACCGATCCGGCCGAGGTCGACGTGGTGGAGGCGCACGGCACCGGCACGTCGGTGGGCGATCCGATCGAGATCCACGCCCTGGAGAACGTGTTCGCGGCAGGCCACGCGAAGGACCGCCCGCTCTACGTCGCCTCGGTCAAGACCAACATCGGCCACCTCGAGGTCACGGCCGGCATCGCGGGCCTGATCAAGGCCGTCCTGTCCGTCCACCACGGCCAGATCCCCCGTCACCTCCACCTCGACACGCTCAACCCGGCGATCTCGCCCGAGCTGCCCTTCCGCTACCCGAAGACCACCGAGAAGTGGCCGACGGTCGGCCATCCCCGCCGCGCGGTCGTCAACAGCTTCGGCATCAGCGGCATCAACGCGGCCGTCGTGATCGAGCAGGCCCCCAAGGCCACCGTCACCCTGCCCGACGCGGTCGCGCGCCCCACCACGCTCCTGCCGCTGACCGCCTACGGCGACGCACCGCTCAAGACGCTCGCGGCCGCCTACGCCGGGAAGCTCGCCGGGGGCGCCTCGCTCGCCGAGCTCGCCTGCACTGCCGCCACCGGACGCGACCAGCACCCGAGCCGCGCGCTCGTCGCGGCCCCCGACGCCGCCACGGCGCGTCAGGCCCTGCAGGCCCTGGCCGACGGCGCCGAGCACCCCGCCCTGCGCACCGCCGACGCCCGCTCCACGGCCCCGCGGGTCGCCTTCCTGTTCACGGGTCAGGGCGCCCAGTACGTGGGCATGGGCAAGGCGCTGTACGCCACCGAGCCCGCCTACGCGGCCGCGCTCGACGCCGTCGACGCCGCGTTCGCGCCGCACCTCGGGCGCTCGATCACCGCCGTCATGCACGGCGACGACACCACGGTCGATCTCGACGACACCGCGTGGACCCAGCCCGGCCTGTTCGCGATCGAGTACGCGCTCTGCGCGCTGTGGCGCAGCTGGGGCGTGGAGCCCGACGTGATGGTCGGCCACTCGATCGGCGAGCTGGTCGCGGCCACGGTCGCCGGCGTGTTCTCGCTCGACGACGCCTGCAAGCTGGTGGCCGCGCGGGGCCGGTTGATGAGCGCCCTGCCGCACGACGGCGCGATGGCGGCGATCTTCGCCGACGCCGACACGGTGCGCCTCGCGATCTCGGGCCACAAGCGCGTCGACATCGCCGCCGACAACGGCCCCACCTCGGTGGTCATCTCGGGCGACGTCGAGGGCGTCGAGGCCGTCTGCGCCGCGTTCGACGCGCGCGACGTGGGCACGCGACGCCTCACGGTGAGCCACGCCTTCCACTCGGCCCTCATGGAGCCGATGCTCGACCCGTTCCGTGAGGTCGCCCGCAGCCTCACCATGCGACCGCCGACGATCCCCATCCTGTCCAACGTCACCGGCGCGCTGGCCGACGCCCAGATGGCCACCCCGGAGTACTGGGTGCGCCACGTGCGCGGCGCGGTGCGGTTCCGCGAGGCGATCGAGGCGATCGCCGCGCGCGGGGTCGGTGCGATGCTCGAGCTCGGCCCCGAGGCCACGCTGATCGGCATGGCCCGCCGCTGCGTGCGCGGCTTCAAGGGCCTGTGGCTGCCGTCGCTCAAGGCCGAGCTGCCGCACGCCACGCTGCTCGACAGCGTCGGATCCCTGTGGCTCGGCGGCGGCATGCCGCGATGGGACGGCTTCTGGGCCCACCACCGCACGCGCCGGATCGACCTGCCGCGCTACCCGTTCCAGCGCAAGGAGCACTGGGTCGACGACCCCGGACCGCTCCCCGGCCAGGCCTCGATGACCGGCGCGCTGGCGGCCACCGCCGTCCCCGCACGGTCGGGCGCGTCCGCACCCGCGAAGGGAGCGTTCGATCGGTCGGCGCCCTATCGGATGCGCTGGCTGCCGTGCGACGCCCTCCAGACCAGCGCCGTCGGACCGGGCACCTGGATCGTGGGCCTCGACGCCAGCGGCGTGGGCGACGAGATCGCCACCGGCCTGGAGGTCGCTGGCCACACCGTCGTGCGGGTGGTGCCCGCCGGCACCACCACGGCGCGCACCGACGTGGTCGAGGTCGATCCGACGCGGCCCGACGGCTACCGCTCGCTGGCCGCCGCCCACACCGACCTGCGGGGCTGGGTCCACACCTGGGCCCTCGACCTGCCCGAGCGCGACGACGCGCCGCCGGGCTGGTGGGCGGCCCAGCAGGACACGGGCAGCCTCGCGAGCCTGTTCATCGCGCAGGCGCTGCTCGGCGTCCGTCAGACCGGCGCGCGCATGGTCACCGTCACCCGCGGCGCCGACGTGGTGCACCCCGGCGAGCGCCCCCACCTGGGCCAGGGTGGCGCGTGGGGCGTCGCGCGCGTGGTCAGTCTGGAGCACCGCGGCTTCGGCAACCTGCGCGTCGACCTCGATCCCGCGGGTGGCGGCGCGGACGTGGTGACGGGCCTGCTCACCCGGTTCCCCACGAACGAGGACCAGCTCGCGCTGCGACGGGGCCGCACCTACGCGCTGCGGCTCACCCCGCACACGCCGTCCGGCGCCCGCATCCAGCCCACCCCCGGCACCGCCTGGGTGATCACCGGCGGCCTGGGTGCCCTGGGCCTCGCCGTCGCGGAGTGGTTGGTGGCCCAGGGATGCACCCACGTGGTGCTGTGTGGACGCAGCGCCCCCAAGCCCGACGCAAAGGCCGCGATCGCGCGGATGGAGGCTGCGGGCGCGAAGGTGCTCGTCGAGGCCGTCGACATCGGCGATCCCACCCAGGTCGCCAACCTGTTCCGCTACCTCGATCGCAAGGTGCCCGTGCGCGGCATCCTCCACGCCGCCGGCGTGCTCGCCGACGGGCCGGTGCTCGGCATGGACCGGGAGCGGTTCTACAAGGTGTTCGGCGCCAAGGTCGACGGCGCGTGGAACCTCCACCGGGCCACGGTCGATCGCGATCTGGACGCGTTCGTGCTGTTCAGCTCGGTGACGTCGATCCTCGGGGCGCCGGGACAGGTCAACTACGCCGCTGCGAACGCGTTCATGGATGCGCTCGCGTGGCGTCGCCAGGCCGACGGCCTGCCGGCCGTCAGCATCAACTGGGGTCCGTGGGGCGAGATCGGCATGGCGGCGCGGCTGTCCGAGCTGATGGCGTCGCGCGGCATGGGCGGCGTCAAGACCGCCGAGGGCGTGGACGCCCTGGGTGCGACCGGCGCCGACCTGCTCCCCCAGGTCGCGTTCATGGACATGCGTGTCCACACGCTGATGCAGCGCGATCCCGCCTTCGTGGACGCCCCGCTGGTGCGGGAGCTCGTGGCGCTGGCGCAGGGTGGCAAGCGTGCCGCGCCCACGCCGCAGCCCGCCTCCACCGCCAACGCAGCCGCGCCCCCGTCCCCCGTCGCGAACACGCCGTCGGCAGCGCCCGCCGCGCCGCCGGCGTCCTTCGTCGACGTCGTCCGCTCCAAGCCGGTGGGCGAGCGCAAGGCGGTGGTGGCCGCACGCCTGGCCGAGC
The DNA here is from genome assembly GCA_020632915.1 of Alphaproteobacteria bacterium. Lineage (GTDB taxonomy): Bacteria > Myxococcota_A > UBA796 > UBA796 > JACKEO01. The sequence continues at coordinate 141,466 of JACKEP010000009.1, forward strand.
TGGCCGAGGACCTGCTCGGGATCGAGCGCGGGTCGCTCGGCCACAGCCGCCCCCTGGCGTGGCAGGGCTTCGACTCCGTCATGGCCATCGATCTGAACGAGGCCATCGCCCGCACGCTGGGCAAGGGTGTCAAGCAGGAGGCCGTCACGGTCGGACCGTCCGTCGACGACCTCGCCGATCTGGTGCTGGAGGCGCTCGCGCTGCCGGCACAGGTGGTGCCGCTCCCCGCTGCCCCCGCGCCGGCCGCCGTCGCGCCCGCGTCCGCGCCCGCCGTGGTCGCGGCCGAGGTCCGGTTCATCGACCAGCTCAAGGCCACGCCACCGGCGGGGCGCAAGGCGCTCGTCGCCTCCTGCCTCGCCGAGCTTGCCGAGGACCTCCTCGGCGTCGAGCGCGGCTCGCTCGGCCACGGCCGCCCGCTGGCCTGGCAGGGCTTCGACTCCGTCATGGCCATCGATCTGAACGAGGCCATCGCTCGCACGCTGGGCAAGGGCGTCAAGCAGGAGGCCGTCACCGTGGGCCCGTCGGTCGACGAGCTCGCCGACCTCGTGCTGGAGGCGCTCGCCCTGCCCGCCGCCGTGGTGCCGCTGCCCCAGGCGCCTGCGCCGGCTGTACCAGCACCCACGCCCACCCCGGCCGCCGCCGCACCGTCCGCAGCCGCCGCCACGCCGCTCGACCACCTCAAGGCCACGCCCCCGGCCCAGCGCCGGGCCGTGGTGACGGCGACCCTGGCCGGGCTCGCCGAGGACCTCCTCGGCGTCGACGCCGGCTCGCTCGGCCACGGCCGCCCGCTCGCGTGGCAGGGCTTCGACTCCGTCATGGCCCTCGATCTCAACGAGGCCATCGCGCGGACCTACGGTCGTGGCGTCAAGCAGGAGGCCGTCACCGTCGGGCCTGCGGTCGACGAGCTCGCCGACCTCGTGCTGGAAGCGCTCGCCCTGCCCGACACCGTGGTGCCCCTGCCGACGCCGGCCGCGCCGGTGCACACCACCACCGTGCCCGCCGCGCCCGCCGCGCCCAGGTCCGCGCCCGCTCCGGCGCCCTCCCCGTCGCCTCCGGCCGCAGCCTCCACGGCGTCGGTGCCTGGCTGGACGCCGCCGGTGGCCGCCCCGAACGAGCCCGACCTCACGCCGCCCCCCGTGCCGGCGCCGGGGTCCACGCCGGCGATCGCCTGGGTGCTGGTCGGGGTGTTGGTCACGGGCCTGCTGTACGGCGCGGTGCAGATGATGTCCGGGCCGTCCGACGACGTGTCCGCGGATCACCCGGCCCAGCAGGTCAAGAAGAAGCGCGGCAAGTGACCCGGACCGCTCCCCCGACGGGGGGGCGGACCGTCCGGTTTCCAAGAAACCACTTTGCAACCGCGCTGCCGGTGCTTATCTGATGCGCGTGGGCTTCGACGGCGTCCGCGCCGCCGGGGCCAGCTGCCTGCCCGACGCGTCGGCTCTTCGCATCGAATCCCATTCCAACTTCCTCTCTGGCTGACGAAAGGACGAGTTGGCGAGGAGCCGACGCCGACGGCCCGCAGACATGCTCACCGCCACACCGCGACCCCGCTCGCGGCGTTCAGCGGCGCCGTTCGGTGGGCCGGTCCGGGGCGTCGGGGGCCTCGTCGAGCGTGTCGAGCCAGCCGGCCGGCGCGTCGGGGAACGCGTCGGCGTAGGGGACGTAGGGCTTCAGGTCGAGCACGGGCGTGCCGTCGAGCAGGTCGATGCCGCGCACGCGGAGCACGTGGCCTTCGACGCCCACGAGCTCCACGGCGGACAGGCCGAGCTGGTTGGGCCGGTGGGGGGCGCGCGTGGCGAGCACGCCGCGCCGGACCTTCGGGCCCCGCGGCGGCACCACGGTGGGGTTCCAGTGCTTGTTGAGGTGGAACCAGGCCACCACCCAGATGTAGCCGAAGCCCTCCAGGCCGGAGAGCGCCTGCGCGGGCACGACGTGCTCGAACAGCTCGATGGTGGCGTCCTGCGCCCGCTCGCCGAGCGTGCCGGCGGTGACGGTGGCCTGGCGCGGGGTGCCGTAGCGCTGGCGGTAGGGCGACCGCACCACGCCGATCGGCGTGAGGCTCACCGTGTCCGGGAAGGGCACGGCGTCGACGTAGTCCTTGTCGGGTCCGGGGCTGGCCATGGCGGCCCACCTACCCTGTGAGCGCTCCGTGCACACGCCGCGTCCGTGCTGGACGGCGGACCCGGTTCGGATCATGATGCGGGCCTGGAGGCGCGCTTGATCCCTTCCCGTCACCTGCTGCCCGGCCTCGTCCTCGCCACCGCCTGCTCCGGCGGCACCGTGTCGCCCACCGACAAGGACGACACCGACGACACCGACACCACGATCGACACGATCGACACGTTCCCGCTGGTCGACACCTCCGACCCGGTCGACACCGACGTCGTCGACACCGACATCGTCGACACCGATCCGGTCCAGCCCACCAGCTGCAGCCGCCCGCCCGAGCCGGGTCTCACCTACGTGTGCGACCTGTCGGTCAACGGCGCGTCGGCGTTCGTGCGCGCCGCGCAGCCCGGCAAGCCGCTCGTCCTCGACGTGCAGCAGACCGCCGCCAACCCCCAGGGGCAGTTCATCGGCGCCCAGGCCCGCGGCAACCGCGCCATCGCGGGCTTCCACGGCTACACGATGTTGGACCTCGACGACCTCGGCACCATCAGCTTCGACGGCGACCAGGAGATCGGCAACCTGCCGGTCGAGATCGAGATCGTCGTCGACCTCGGCTGCGACAGCTCCAGCTTCGGGCTGATCAAGGTGGCCGGCAGCGCCTTCCTCGGCACCACCGTGGTCGACGGCCACACGCGGTTCTCGGCGTCCGCCGGCCAGCCGGTGTGGACCGCGGTCGGCGGCATCGAGGATCCCGGGAGCCCCGGCACGTGGCTCCTCGACCCGACGAACGGGTCGCTGTCCACGCCCAAGAGCCTCAACCTGCTGCGCGCGGCCTACCCGTCGGCGTGCGTGCGCAACTTCCAGCTGTCGAGCCTGTCGGGCAACCTCGACAGCTACGCCGCGCTGCCCCGCACGCGCGTGGTCAGCGGCATCCTGCTCACCCTGGGCACGGCCACGAGCACGCTCAACCCGGGTCAGTGGAAGATCTACCGGGTGCAGATCAACGACGACGTGCACCTGCCGCCGCCGTAGGCGCCTGCGGCTCGAGCCGCAGGCTGGCGCCGGTCGCGGGGCGCAGGCGCTGCCCCTTCCCCTCCAGGCGCCCCTACAGCGTCCAGCAGACCGACAGGCCCGCGAGGTCGCCGGGACCGAGCAGGGCGAGGCACACGGCGTCGCCCTCGGCCACGGTGAGCACCGCGTCGGCGTCGCCGACATCGACGCGCACGGCGGTGCCGAGGTCGAGGTCGTAGACGAGGTAGGGCGCGGGCACGCCGGGGATCTGGCCGTCGCCGACGGGGAGCGCGCCGTCGAGCGGGGCGAGCTGGCTGTCGCCGGGCCACGGGTGCAGGTCGGTGTCGCTGTCGGTGGCGGCGCCCGGCACGCCGAAGTCGTCGGTGTCGCTCAGGTCGGCGCCGAGCGTGAGTCGGAACAGCTCGACGGCGCCGTCGGTGAACACGAGCTCGTCGCCGAGAGCGGCGCGAACCACGACCACGAAGCCGCCTTCCCGAAGGGCGAGCGTGCGCCCGCCATCGCGGCCGTCGACGCGCAGCTCGGCGTGGGACACGCGCAGCGCACCGGGCACGCCCACGACGGTGACGTCGCCAGGCGTCGCGGAGAGCACGGAGGTGCCGGTGATGAAGATGCCCTCGCCCACGCCGAGGTCGGCCGCGTCGTCGGTGGCCGGAGCGTCGACGTCGCCGTCGGTCTCCAGCCCGCCACGGCCGGGATCGTTCCCGTCGAGGTAGCCGGTCTCGTCGACGTGGCTGGGGTCGTACCAGCAGCCCACGAGCATCAGGCAGATCGGCCACACACGGCTCATCACTCCTCCTCCAGCGGCGCGACCGCCACCGTGATGCCGAACCGCGCTCCCGTGCCCTCGGCGAGCGCCTTCTCCTCCATGCCCACGGCCTCCGCGCGCAGCCCGGCGAAGGTGCGCTCGATGGCCTCGGCCACGTCCTCGGGACGGGCGGCGAAGGACCACGACCGCGCGCCCGCGGGCTGCGTGCCCCCCTTCACGAACCGCTCCCACACGCTGTCGGCCACGATCGAGACCTGGTGGTTGATCGCGTCGACCCGGCGCTGGAGGTCGTCGGTGACGAACGACCGCAGGGTGCCGGACAGGGCGTAGGTGTCGGCGGCACCGGCGACCGGCTCGACCCAACCCACCTCGACGAGGTGGGTGACCGCGCGACGCACGGCGGACTCGTCGAGATCGGTCTGGGCGACCAGCGAGGCGACGTCGAGCGCCTGCCCCAGCAGCGCGCCCGTGACCTGACGGATCGGCTCGACCTCGGTCTCGGGGGCGAAGAACGCCTCCTTGAGCGTGCGGTTGAGCGTGCCCGCGGTGCGCAGCGACACGCCGAGCTTGTCGGCCACGACGCCGAGATCGCGTGGGTTGCGCCGCCGGTACTCGAGGAAGTAGGCCGTGCGCAGCAGGTCGGTGAGCCGGGCGAGCGGCATCTCGACGCGGGCTGCCACCCGGACCGCGCCTTCGAGCAGCGAGAACACCAGGCGAGCGGGAAGCTCGACGGCGGCGTGCGCTGGCGACGTGGAGCCCTTCTTCGACAAGGGGGCCTCGGCGTGGTGGGACCATGGTTGTACACGCCACGGCAGGCGTCGACCACCCTGATCGGCAAAAACTTGCAGGTTTGGATCCAGCGTCGCGTGCCCGGAGCGGTCGACGCTCGCCTCCGAGCGGGTCAGGTTGGCCGCCACCCTGTGCCCAGGAGCCTGCATGTCCTCCGTCGCCCTCGTCACCGGCGCCGCCTCCGGCCTCGGCCTCGCCACCGCCACCCGCCTGCACGCCGAGGGCTTCGCGGTCGTCGGCATCGATCTCGACGCCGACCGCGGCCAGGCGGCCTTCGAGGCGTTCGGCGCCCGCGGCCGCTTCGTCAAGGCCGACGTCACCTCCGAGGAGGGCGTCGGCGCCGCCATCGCCGCAGCCGCCGAGCTCGGCACGCTGCGCGCCAGCGTGTGCTGCGCCGGCGTCGGGTGGGCGAGCCGCGTGCTGTCGAAGAAGGGCCCCCACCCCCTCGACCTGTTCCGCAAGGTCGTCGAGATCAACCTCGTCGGCACGTTCAACGTCCACCGCCTGGCAGCCGCCGCGATGGCCGAGCACGACGCCGACGCCGACGGTCAGCGCGGCGTGCTGATCTCCACGGCCTCGGTCGCTGCCTTCGAGGGGCAGATCGGTCAGGTGGCCTACAGCGCGTCGAAGGGCGGCGTGGCGGCGATGACGCTGCCGATCGCCCGCGACCTCGCCAAGCTCGGCATCCGCGCCGTCACGATCGCGCCGGGCATCTTCGACACGCCGATGCTCGCCACCGTGTCGGACGAGTACCGTGCCGGGCTCGCGGCGAGCGTGCCGAACCCGTCGCGCCTGGGCACGCCCGAGGAGTACGCCGACATGGCGTGGACGATCGTGCGCACGCCCTACCTCAACGGCACCACCGTGCGCCTCGACGGCGCGCTGCGGATGGCGCCGAAGTAGGTCGCACCGGCCGGGGCTGGTATGCTCCCGCAGCCGCCCCGGAGCCTGCATGTCCTCGTCGCGCGAACACATCCTCGACGCCATCGTGGCGGCCATCGGCGCGTCGGCCCTGCCCGACGCCCAGACGACGCCGCTCGAGGCGGCGGTGCGTGCGCTCTACGCCTCTCGCCCCAACGCGATGGACAAGGTGCAGGCCCCGCTCGGTCGGGCGCTCCGCAACCCTGCGTTCCCCGGCATCTGGCAGCGGTGCGTCGACGACATCCCCGACACGCCGGTCTACGCCGACCTGCGCGACGCGGCGCGCCACATCGCCACCTTCGTCGCGCCGACGGCGTAGGACGTCGATCGGACACGCCACGCGGCGCGTCGGCCGGCTCAGCCCACGCGTGCCGCTGACCCGGAGCGGCGCCCGAGCCCTCGCTACGGGAACAGGCCGGTGTCGCCCGGGCTGAACAAGCCCGAGTCGCCCACGCCACCGAAGCCGCTGGTGTCGAAGCCGCCGCCGCCACCGCCGAGGCCGGTGTCGAAGCCGCCGCCGGACGTGCCGCCACCGGACGTGCCGCCGCCGCTGGTGCCGCCGCCGGACGTGCCGCCGCCGCTGGTGCCACCACCCGACGTGCCGCCACCGCTCGTGCCGCCGCCGGGCGACGTGCCGCCACCGCTCGTGCCGCCGCCGGAGCCGCCGTCGTCGACGCCCGTGTCCCACACCACCTCGGTGTCGACCACGTCGGAGTCGACGGTGTCGACGTCGGTGTCGTCGACCCCATCGGGATCGGACCCCGGCTTGATCGCGTCGGTGAACCCGTTCAGCGAGCCACAGGCCGCGACCAGTCCGAACAGTGCGATGGAGCGCCAGAGGTTCATGAAGTCCACCTGGGGTTCGCGCGCACTATACATGGCCGTTTCCGATGCGCAACACGCTACACGGTGCTTCGACATCGCGGTGACGGGCATTCCGCGTACCGTTCGACCCGGCGCGCGGTCGTCCTCGGCCTCGGAACCGGCCATCCGTCCCCTCCACGGGGGACGGTCCACGTCGGCGCCGACGACCCTACGGAAACAGGCGCTCGGCGAAGTCACCGCAGGCCGACTGGTCGCGGAAGGTCGCGTCGTCCGGCGACCACGTCAGCGTCTCCCCGAAGCCGGCCTCGTAGACGAAGCGCCAGCCCAGGTCGGCCTCGAAGGTGCAGCCGCCGTCGCCGTCGAGGTCGGCGAACGCGACGATGCCGTTGCTGTCGGCCGCGTCGAGGACGTCGACGAGCGTGCCGGTGGGCGTGGACGACAGGTCGAGCACGAGCTCGCCCTGCACCTCGGCAAACACCACGACGTCGACGACGAGCAGGGTTGCGTCCGGATGGGCCGCCACGAGGTCGGAGGCGTCGACGACGAGGTCGAGCCGGCGATCGCAGCCGGCCACCATCCCCAGGCTCGCCGCGACGAGCCCTGCCCGCGCGGCGCACCGCGTCACGGGAACGACGGCCGGTCGACACCCGCCACGTGGGCGAGCAGGCGCATCACCTGGCACGAGTAGCCGTGCTCGTTGTCGTACCAGACGTAGAGCACGGCGGTGTTGCCGTGCACGATCGTGGCGGTGCCGTCGACGGTGCCGGCGTGCGTGTCGCCCACGAGATCGGTGGACACGGTGTCGGACAGCGACGTCCACCCCACCTGGTGCTTGAGCGGCCCGTCCGTGGCGACCTGGTAGAGGAAGGCGCCCAGCTCGTCCTTGGTGACGGGCTTGCCGAAGTGCAGGTTCATGATCGCGAGCGACACGTTGGGCGTGGGCACGCGGATCGCGTTGCCCGTGAGCTTGCCCGCCAGGCCCGGCAGCGCCTTGGCGACGGCCTTCGCGGCGCCCGTGCTCGTGATCACCAGGTTCAACGCCGCGGAACGGCCGCGACGCGCCTTCTTGTGGTAGTTGTCGAGCAGGTTCTGGTCGTTCGTGTAGCTGTGGACCGTCTCGAGGTGGCCCGCCTGGATGCCGTAGGCGTCGTCGAGCACCTTGAGCACCGGCACGATGGCGTTGGTGGTGCAGCTCGCCGCGCTGATCGTGCGCTCGTCGTCCGACAGCTCGCCCTCGTTGATGCCGTAGACGATGTTGGGCACGTCGCCCTCACCCGGCGCGGTGAGGATGACCTTGCTCACGCCCGGGGCTTCGAGGTGGCGGCTCAGGCCCTCGCGGTTGCGCCACTTGCCCGAGTTGTCGATGACGATGGCGTCGTGGATGCCGTGGGCGGTGTAGTCGATCTTGTCGGGACCCTCGCTGTACAGCAGCAGGATCTTGACCCCGTTGACCAGCAGCGCGTTCTCGTCGGGCAGCGTGCGGACGGTGCCCTCGAAGCGCCCGAAGACCGAGTCGCGGCGCAGCAGGTTGGCGCGACGCTCGAGATCGTCTTCCGAGCCCTTGCGCACGACGATGGCGCGCAGGTTGACCTTGTCGCCGCCGCCCTTGCGGGAGACCAGCATGCGGGCGAGCAGGCGGCCGATGCGCCCGAAGCCGTAGAGCACGACGTCGCGTCCGGCAGGCGCGGGGCGATCGGCGCGGCGCGGCAGGCCCGCGCAGCGGCTGCGGACCAGATCGGCGACCGGCGTGGGGCCGATGCCGTCGAGGTGCTCGATGACCAGCTTGCCGACGTCGATCTCGACCGGGGCGAGCCCCAGCTCCAGCAGCGTGGCCAACGCCTCGCGGGTGGCGGCGAGCGGCAGGTCCCGTCCGAACGGCTGGTTGCCCTTGCGGTGGGCCTGGATGATCTCGGTGGGGCTGGCCAGCACCAGGCGCGAGCCGGTGACCAGCGTGACGATGCCGTGGTCGCGGTAGAGCTGGCCGATCAGCGGCACCATGGCCTCGGCGATCTCCTCCGCGGCCTTCCAGTCGATGAAGTCCGCACCGTTCTGCATGAACCCTCCCCAGGGACGTGGACACGTGGTGGTCGACCGGCCGCGTGCGGGCGGCCGGCCGCGACGTCGCGCCTATCGGCACGTTCAGATGGAGATCGACCCCTTGCGGAAGTCGGACGCGCCGATCCAGGCGTTGATCACGACAGGGTGGCCCTGCGCCGCCAGGGCCTTGGCGTCACGCAGCACCTGCGCCGTGTCCTGCGGGCGCTTGAGCAGCAGCCCCTTGGCGCCGTAGCCCTTGGCGACGGTGTGGTAGGCGGTGCGGTCGAGCACGGTGCCGACGTCGTCGCCCAGCAGCACGACCTGGTCGCGGGCGATCTGGGCCCAGGCGCCGTCGTTGCCGATCACCGCGATGACCGACATGCCGTGGCGGGCGAGCGTGTCGAGCTCGGCGAGGCTGTAGGCGCTCGCGCCGTCGCCGTAGAACAGCCAGATCTCGCGGCCCGGCGCCGCGGCCCCCGCACCCACGGCGAAGCCACCGCCCACGCCGAGCGTGCCGAACACGCCCGGATCGAGCCAGGACAGCGGCGCCCGCGGCTTGCAGATGTAGGAGGCCGTGGCCACGAAGTCGCCGCCGTCGACCACCATGATGGCGTCGTCGGCCATCACCTCCTCGATCCGCTTGCACAGGTCGAGCGGGTTGAGGAACGGCGTGGCCTCGGTGGCCATCGCGTCGATCTCGGCGTCGCGGGAGGCCTCGTTGGCGCGCAGCGTGTCGAACCAGCCCGCCCAGGACCGGGTGATCGACTGGCCCCAGGCGCGGCCGAGCGCCTGGAGGAAGCGCCCGGCGTCGGCGTGGATCGGCAGCGCGGGCAGGCGGTTCTTGCGCAGCACCGAGCGGTCGCGGTTGACCTGGATGATCTTGGCGCTCGGGTTGATCTTCCAGCCGTAGCCCATGCGGAAGTCGAACGGGAAGCCGCACACGATGACCAGATCGGCCTTGGCCAGCGCCTTGCCGCGCTTGTGGCGGAACTGGAGCGCGTCGTCGCGACCGAGCAGGCCGCGAGCGCCGCCGCCGAGGAACACGGGCACGCCGAGCGCGCGGATGGCGTCGGCGATCGCGTGGGCCTCGCGCGGACGGGCGAGCGTCTGCGCGCCGACCACGAGCACGGGCCGCTTGGCGCTGCGCAGCAGCTCGACGGCCTTGTCGACCTGGTTGTCGGGCGGGTCCATCGGATCGGCCGGGATGCGGGGCCCGGGCACGAAGTCGTCCTTGCCGCGGAACACCCGGAACAGGTGCTGCTCGGCGTACAGCGACAGCGCCTTGCCCAGCAGGCTGTCGCCGCCGACCAGCTCGCTCTTGACCATGTCGCGGACCTGGGCCTCGCTGTAGAGCAGGTCGACCGGCAGCTCGACGAACACCGGACCGGGCACGCCCTCCTGGGCGAGCGCGAACGCCTTGGTGAGCATCGGCCCGATGTGGCGCACGCGCTTGATCGCGAAGCACCCCTTGACCGCCGGCTGCATCAGCGAGACCTGATCGATGTCCTGCAGCGCGCCGCGGCCCCGCAGGAACGTGGCGGTGGCGCCACCGATCACCACCAGCGGCGAGTTCGCGAGCAGGGCGTTCTCGACGGCGGTGAGCGTGTTGGTGAGGCCGGGCCCGGCGGTGACGGCGGCCACGCCGGGCACCCCGGTCATGCGGGCCATCGCGTCAGCGGCGAACACGGCGCTGGCCTCGTCGCGCACGTCGACGATCTGGATGCCGTCGCGCTTGGACGAGACGAGGATGGGCGAGATGTGGCCACCACACAGCGTGAACAGGTGGGTGACCCCCTGCGCGCGGAGGACCGACGCGACGATGTCGCCGCCGTTGGTGGTGGTGGCGGTCGCCTGGGACGTGTTCATGCGGACCTCCCGTTCAGGACGTGGCGATCGAGGACGAAGGTGGTGAACGAGCCGGTGAAGACCGTGGTGTCTTCCACCGTGCCGGTGACCTCGACGGTGTGCTTGCGGCGGTCGACCTCGGTGCGGACCGCGCGCAGCGTGACCTGCTCGCCGACGCGCACCGGCGCGAGGAACCGGGTGGACGCCGACCCGAGCACGACGAACGGGTCGTTGACGGCCAGCATCGCAGCGTGGTCGGCCGCTCCGAACACGAAGCCGCCGTGGACGAGCCCTTCGGCGTCGACGCCCATGGCCGGCGTCGTGCTCAGCAGCACGGTGGCCTCGCCCTCGGCGAGCGCGAGCACAGCGCCGCACAGCGACGTGTCGATCCCCAGGTGGGTGGCCGGTTCCAAGGTCACCTCCGTTCGTGGCGCGCCCGGTATCGCGGTCCGGGGCCCCGGGCCCCGTCGCGGCCTGTCGTTTGCCGGACGAACACAAGTGCCCGGGGACGCGTGGGCCGGGCGCGGTCCGTGGGCGTGGTCCGTCGTGGGACGCTACGCTGCCGGTGGGTGTGGGAACCGTCAGGAGTCGACCATGCGTGCCATCTTCGTCGCGGTGCTCGCCGCCGCCTGCGCCTCCCCGTCCGTCGACGGCGCCCTCCCCACCGACGGGTTGCCCGTCGACCAGGCTGGGCCTCCGCTCGTGCTCCAGATCCCCGACCTGTACGCGGGCGACGTGGCCACGTTCCGGGTCTCCGGCGTGGTCCCCCTCGACCGCGTCTACCTCGCGGTGGCCCCCGGGACGGCCTCGCCCGGCTTCTGCCCGCCGATCCTGCAGGGCGCGTGCGTCACGCTCGACAGCCCCGTGCTCGTCGGTGTCGCGCAGGCCGACGCCACCGGCACGGCCACGATCGCCGCCACGGTGCCCGTCGGAGCGCTCGGGCAGGTGGTGTGGTTCCAGGCGGCGTCCGTCGGCCACGGCGGTGTCGTCGTCTCCTCCCGCACGCTGCGCGAGGTCTACGACGCCACCTGTCCCCAGGTCATCGCCGACTTCGTCGCCGAGGCGGACGACGTGCGGGCGTGCGTGCTCGACACCGACTGCGGCCAGGTGCTCACCGGCACCAGCTGCGGGTGCACGCGGGACTGGGTCGCGCGCGTGGGGGCCGACACCACCGACTTCTACCGCCTGCTCTCCCAGGCCGGGTCCTGCGGCTACGGCCTCGCGTCCACGTGCGACTGCCCGTCCACCAGCGGTTTCCTCTGCGACGCTGGCACGTGCACGTGGAACTACGTACCCTAGGCCTCCGCGGGAACAGGTCGCGCGCCGTCCCGCGCCGACCGCGGAGGGACGCACATGGCCGGGTTCTTCGTCGACGAGATGGGCAACTGCTGGGCGGACGACGACGTCGAGCAGAAGTTCCCGGTGATGCCCCACCCCGAGCTCGAGGGTGACGACGCGCTGTGCCCGTCCTGCGGCCACTACAAGTGGCGCCGCAAGCTGTCGCAGGACCGGTTCGAGTGGCGGTGTGGCTGCGGCCGGGTGTTCGACGGCTTCCACCACTGAGCGGCGGCTGCGCCCGAGCGCAGCACCGCGCGGTGCTCAGGACGCGGGCAGCATCCACCCCAGCAACGCCGCCACGACCGGGATCGTCACCGCGCTCGCCAGCGTGCCCGCCACGATCGCCTGGGCCACACGCCCCTCGTCGACCTCGAGCTCGCGCGCGATCGCGAAGGTGGTGATGGCGGGCGGCATCGCCGACAGCAGCACGATCACGCGTGCGGCCATCGGGGTCAGCCCGTCCCACGCCAGGCCCGCTGCCACGAGCGCCGCGGTCACCAGCGGCAGCCACACCCCCTTGGCCACCACGTGCGCGAGCACCACCCGATCCGGGCGCCCGACACGACCGGCGTGGGTGTGCAGGTACAAGCCCAGCAGGAAGAGGGCGACGGGCGCCGCAGCGGCTCCGAGTGGGGCGAGCAACGCCGCCACCGCCTGCCGGGTGCCCAGCGGCAGCGCGCGACACGCCACGCCCACGATCGGGGCCCAGGCCAGCGGCTGGCGTGCCACCGTCCGCACGCTCGTGCCGAGCGCCGTGCTGCCGTCCCTGCCCGACCACGACAGCAGCAGCACCGGCCCCACCGTCATCGACAGGAGCACGTAGACCCCGACGACGAGGCTCGCCTCGGCCAGCGCGGCGTCGCCGAGCACCCGCGCCACGACGGGCAGGCCCAGGTAGGCGACGTTGCCGAAGCTCGTGACCAGGGCGAGCGTGCCCCCGCTCGCGCCGACCGCGCGTCCCACGGCGCGCAGCGGGGCCAACGCCACCGCCAGCGCCACCGGCACCACGAGCCAGAACACCGGCGACCGCGGCAGGGGGGCCGTGCCCGACGCGAGCCCGACGACGATGAGGGCCGGAAAGCCGATGTAGAGCGCGAAGCGGTTGAGGTGGTCGACGGCGGCGTCGGGCGCGTCGAACAGGCGCACCGCGCCGGCCCCGACGCCGAGCAGGACGGGGAGCAGCAGGCCGACGGTGGCGAGGAGCAACGTCACGGGCGCCGTCTGACCCGCCGGGGCCGCGCGGTCCAGCGACCCGGGCGGCGCGAGCCTCGCGCAGGAGGTCGCGGTACCCCTTGTCATGCCACGACCGACGATCACGAGCGTGCCCGGCGTCACCGCGGGCCACTGGACCCACCCCGCCGGCACCACCGGCGTGACGGTCGTGCGGTTCGACGCCGGCGCGCGCGTCGGCCACGTCGTGCCGGCGAGCGCGTCGGGGAGCCGGGAGTGGGGTGTCCTCGAGCCCGACCACCTCGCCGACCGGGTCCATGCCGTCTGTCTCGCCGGTGGTTCGGCGTTCGGCCTCGCGGCCGCAGACGGCGTGATGACCACCCTCGCCGCGGCAGGCGTCGGTCTGGCGACCGCGGCGGGGGTGGTGCCGATCGTCCCCGCGGCGATCCTGTACGACCTCGATCAGGGGCCCCACCGTCCCGACGCGGCTGCGGGTCGCGCCGCGACGTCCCACGCCTCGGGGGCTCCCCTGCCCTGCGGTGCCGTCGGTGCCGGCGCGGGCGCCTGGGTCGGCCGTGGACTGGGCGCGCCGGTGCGCGGTGGCATCGGCTCCACCGCGACCGCGCTCGACGCCGGGGTCGCGGGCGCGCCGTACACCGTCGGCGTCGTCGTGGCCGTCAACGCCTTCGGAGCGGTCGTGCACCCCGTCACCGGTCGCGCGCTCACCCACCCGGCCGACGCCGCGGTGTCGCCGGCCCACAACCCGCTGGCCGACCTCACGCCGCTCACGCACACCACGCTCGCCGTGGTGGCCACCGACGCGCCCCTGGACCGCGGTGCAGCGCGGGTGGTCGCCAAGATGGCCGCCGCAGCCTTTGCGCGTTGCTTCCGGCCCGCGCTGACGCCGTTCGATGGCGACGTCGTGTTCGTGGCCTCGACGGGCGACGGCCCGCCCGTCGGTCCGGCCACGCTGCTCGCCGTGGGGGACGCCGCGGCGACGGCGCTCGGCGAGGCGATCGTGCTCGCCGTGCGGCCGCCGGACGGCCTGGGACCCACCGCGACGTCCGCGCCCTAGATCAGCGTGCGCGCGCCGCGGTCGGCGAGGTGTGGGACCTCGTTGAACGACACGAGGCGCACCTGCCCCGCGCTGGCGCGGACCTCGGACAGCGCCGTGTTGCGCACCCGCATCGTCAGGTCGAGGGTGGTCGCGTCGTCCACCCCACCCAGCAGGCCCGCGACCGCCGCGCCGACGAACCCCGCCGACGTGACGGCGACGACGGTCGCCGAGGACGGGGCATCGACGAGGCGCACCATCGTGGCCGCCACCCGCGCGCGGAAGGCGGACCAGGGTTCCACGTCGGGCACCACCAGGTCGCCAGCGGCCCACGCGCGCATCACCGCGCTGAACACGCGCATCATGCCCGCCGACGTCACCCCGCCCGCTTCGGCGAAGGCCGGATCGTCGAGCGAGGCGCCGAGGTGGTCGGCGACCCAGCCGGAGGTCACGGCGTGCGCCATGACCGCGAGACCGTGGTGTTCGTCCAGGCCGTCGTCGGCGGTCGGTGCCGGCCACGGCGTCGACGCCGCGCCGGCGAGCCCTGCGTGGGTCTGCTGGTGCCGGGGGCGCGGCCCGACGAACACCACGTCCGGACGGACGTCCTGCGTCGCGAGCCATGCGCCGAGCCCTTCGGCCTGCGCGCGCCCCCGCGACGTCAGATCGACGTAGCCATCGGTGAACACGCCACGGGTCTGTCCGTGACGCACGAGCAGCAGCGTCGCCATCGCGCCCCCCGAGGTGGGTGGGCGACGGTAGCGCGCTGGGGGTGCGGGCGCCGCTGCGGGAGCGGCAGGCGGCTCAGTGGCCGCGCCCGCGCGTCTCGTAGGCGTAGGCCTCGAGGTGGCCGCGACGGAACTCCATGGTGACCCGCCCGTCCTTGCGCTCGAGGCGGATGGGGCGGCCGGTGCGGCGGCTGATCTGCTTGGCCTCTTCGACGGCGGCCGGTCGACCGGTGACCACGGTGGTGTCGTTGCCGGTGATGATCGTGAACGGATGCTGGCTGGGCGTCTGGATGACGACCTCCCTGTGGGGGTGGATGACGATGACCACCCGGCGGCTCCAGCGCACGTGGCGGCGCCAGCCGGGGAGCACGACCCGCGCCATGCTCGCCGACCAAGATAGGGTGCCCGCCGGGACCTGTCCAACGGCGGACCCGGTCGCACCGCCCCGGGGACCGGCCCGCGCCTGCCCCAGCACGGAGACGCGCCATGCAGCCCGGTGACCGCAGCCTGTTCCCCGATCTGCGCGGCGTGGCCTACCTCAACCACGCCGCGGTGGGGCCCCTGCCCCGCCCGGCACGGGACGCGATGCACGCCGCCGTGGATCGGCAGGCCGAGGAGGGCGTCGCCTGCGTCGGCCCGCTGCTCGGACAGGCGGCACGCTGCCGCGATCACCTCGCCGCGCTGCTCCAGTGCGCCCCGGAGCACGTCGCGCTGACGGGGTCGACCTCCGAGGGCGTCGTGGCCGTCGCCCAGTCGTTCCCCTGGAGCGGGGGCGACCGGATCGTGCTCATCGACGGGGAGTTCCCCACCAACACGACGCCGTGGCAGGTGGCGGCGACGCTGCACGGCCTGGAGGTCACCTGGCTGCCGCTGGCGGCGTTCCACGGGCCGTCCGGCGACGGCCTGAGTCGACTCGAGGCGGTGCTTCGGGGCGGCGCGCGCCTCGTCGCCGTCAGCGCCGTGCAGTTCCGGACGGGGCTCGCGATGCCGGTGGCGGCGATGGCCGCACTCGCCCACGCCCACGGTGCGTGGATCGTGGTCGACGCCATCCAGGGCCTCGGGTGCGTGCCGATGGCGCTCGGCGACGTCGACGTCCTCGTCACGGGCGGGCAGAAGTGGCTGATGGGCCCGCTCGGCACCGGCGCCGTCGTGGCCCGGGCGCCGGCGTGGCAGGCCTTCACCCCGCGGATGGCGAGCTGGCTGTCCCACGTCGACCCGCTGCGGTTCCTGTTCGACGGGCCCGGCGCGTTGACCTACGACCGCCCACTCCAGGCCGGACCGGCGCTGTTCGAGGGCGGCACGCGCAACGTCCACGGGCTCGTCGGCCTCGCGGCGAGCCTGGAGGTGCTGCGAGACGTCGGGGTCGAGGCCACCTGGCACCACGTGCAGGCGTGGCTCGACGGACTGGAGGACGGACTGCTCGGCCGCGGCTTCGTCTCCCACCGGAGCCCCGTCGCCGCGCAGCGGTCCGGCATCCTCGCCGTGGCGCCGCCCGCAGGCCACACCGCCAGCCGGCTCGCCGCCGCGCTCGGCGCGCAGGGCGTGAGCGTGTCCACGCCGGACGGCCTGCTGCGGTTCAGCCCGTCGTGGCCCAACCGGTTCGACGAGCTGCGTCCCGTGCTCGACGCCGTCGACACCGCACTGGCGCAGGGGCCGGGATGAGCGCCGGCCTGCTCCCCGACGTGCTGGCGCTGGCGTGCGGCGCCGTCCCCGCACCGATCGCCGCCATTGCGGACTGGTCGTGCGCCCACGCGCGGCTCGACGCCTTCCCCGCCGGGCCGATCCTGGTGCTCGACGCGCCCCGGCCCCACCGGGCGTTCGTGGCCAGCCCGGCCGTCCCCGACGGCTTCGCCGCCCGCGTGGCGCACGCGCTGCGGGACCCGGCGGTCGACACGTTCCTGGCCCAGGCCCCCGCCGGCACCCGCGCGATGGTCGACACCGACGGCACGTCGGCCGTCGTCTACCTCGACGACCTCCACGACGTGGACCACGATCTGGCGGGGGCCAGGCCTGCCGACGGACACGAGCTGCTCTGCGCGACGCTGAGCACCCCGGGCCACGTCCGGACCACGGTCACCCGCCACGGGCCGCCCCCCCGGCACCTGCTGTCCTCGACCTGGCAGCGCCGCGTGGACGACCTGCTGCACGCCGGCCTCACGGGGATCTGGGCCGTCGCCTGGGCCGAGGGCGCCGTGCGCGGCGTGCTCTGGATCAACGACGGCCGCTGGCGGGGCACGGCCACCCGCGCCAACCGCTGGCTCGACGCGCGGTGTGCCGAGCACCCCGACGCCGCCTGGCCGCGCATCCGGGCGCGCGCGGCACGGGACGGCCTCCAGGCGTTCCCCGACGGCATCGAGCTGACCGCCGACGGCGGGCTCGACGTGACCGTGGGCTTCTTCAGGCCTCCAGCAGCTTCTTGAGCCGCTGCAGGTCGCCCTCCATCTGCGTCTGGAACCGACCGGCGAGCGTTCGGCCGAGCAGGCCGAGCAGCGGACGGGTGGAGATCTCGCCCCGGTAGTGCACCAGGGTGCTGCCGCCGCGCGCGCTGAAGTCGTAGCCACCGTCGTAGCTGAACAAGGCCGTCTCGCTGTGCATGCGCAGCCGGCGCCCCGCGTCGCAGGCGGTCATCGTGGCCTCCGTGGTGACCTCGCGACCCATCAGCGATCGGACGTAGCGCACCTGGGTGCCCACCCCGGGCTCGCCGGGCGTGACCTGCACCGAGCTCGTCACCCCTTCCTGCCACTGCACGTTGTTGTCGTACCGGGCCATGAACGCGAACACCTCGTCCACCGGCCGGTCGATCGTCACCTGCACGTCCGCGGTCGATCGCGCCATCCGCCCTCCTCGGCCGGCGGAGCATGCCACATCCGCGCGCGCGTGGCACACGCGGTGGCAGACGACCGCAGCGCCGGTGTGCTATTCGCCGGGCCTGGAGTCGGACCATGCGCACGACGATCCTGCTGGTGTTCGCCCTCGCGGCCTGCGACGAGTCCGGGTCGTTCGAGCTCGTCGATCCCACGGCACCCGGCGACGGCGACACCGACACGACGCGGGTGGACACCGACGTCGCCGCCGACGACACCGACGACACCCGCGGGGGCGGGAGCGGTGGCCCGACCGACACGGATCGGACGACCGACACCGATCGCCCCACCGACACCGACGCCCCGGTCGACCCGACCGTCCGTCCGCCCCGCGCGGCCGCGTGCGGGCCCTGGCTCGCGCCCACCGGCACGCTCCTCGGCGCCACCAGCCACGGCTTCGCCGGAGACGCCACCATCGCGCCCACCGGCTTGTTCCAGACGTCCTGGTCGGGGTGCGAGGTCGAGCGGTCGTTCACCGCCCGCGGCGTGCTGGCGTGCGAGATCGTGCGCGAGGTCTCCGGCGCGCAGGTGCAGGGCGGCTTCCGCGATCCCCAGCTGGTCTACGACATCACCGAGACGGTCGACGCCAGCGCCACCACCTGCCGCCAGTCCATCGGGCTGACCCTGCGGATGGGTGTGGACGTCGACGTCTTCCGCGGCACGGCCACCCTGTTCCGTGCCACGCGCAGCAGCGACTGGACCGAAGTGGGCACGTTCCCCATCCAGGGCGACCTGTCCGGGTTCACGTTCTCCTACGTCACCGACCTCGCGCCGTGACCGTACCTGTCGACACGCCCGCACGCGGACGCCGCGTCCCGCGCGCGGCCCGCATCCCCCCCTGCACGAGGACCTGCATGCCCGCCGTGTACGCCCCGTCTCCCGTCACGCTGCTCGTCGTGGCCACCCTCAGCCTGGCCGCCTGCGACGACGACTACCTGCTGCCCACCGTCGACACCGAGGTGGTGGCCGACCGCACCGACACGATCCTGGCGCTGTCGGGCACCGCCACCGACGGCGCCGCCGTGTTCACCGCCAGCTGCGAGCAATGCCACGACGCAGCCGGTGACCAGGCCAAGGTCGGCCCGGCGCTGCGGCCCTACATGGCCAGCGCCGAGGACGCGACGATCGCCAACCTCGTGCTGGCCGGCGTGCCGCCGTCGATGCCGTCGTTCTCGACGCTGCTCGACCAGGACGTGGCCGACCTGATCGCCTGGCTGCACGACAGCTTCGATCCCTGAAACGCTCGGGGCCTTCGGTCGTTGAACGGCCGGGTCGACGCACGCCCGACGGTGTAGAGGCACTCCCTGCACCCGGGACCGTCCGCCCAGGTGCCGGGTGCGCGCACCCGTCTGCCGTTCCTCGCTCCCCGAAGGCGACAGCATGATCTCGATCCAGAACCTGACCCGGCGCTACGACACCACCGTCGCCGTCTCCGGTGTGTCCACGGAGATCCAGCGCGGTGAGATCGTCGGCCTCCTCGGCCACAACGGTGCCGGCAAGACCACCGTGATGAAGATCGTCACCGGCTACCTCGAGGCCACCGAGGGCACCGTCGTCGTCGACGGCCTCGACGTGGAGACCCACCGCACCGAGGTGCAGCGACGCATCGGGTACCTCCCCGAGAACGCCCCGCTCTACGACGAGATGCTCGTCCAGGAGTACCTCGTGATGATGGCGGAGCTGCGGGGTGTGCCCGGCGCCGAGATCGGGCGCCGCGTGGCCGAGGCCGTCGTGGCGACCGGCCTCGCCGACCGCGTGCTCGCCCCGATCGGCACGCTGTCGAAGGGCCTGCGCCAGCGGGTGGGCATCGCCCAGGCGATCCTGCACCATCCCGACGTGCTCGTGCTCGACGAGCCGACGAACGGGCTGGATCCGATGCAGATCCAGACCATCCGCGAGCTGATCCGCGAGCTCGGCAAGCGGTCGACGATCATCCTGTCGACCCACATCCTCCAGGAGATCGAGGCGGTCTGCGACCGCGTCCTCATCATGATCAACGGCCACCTGGTCACCGACGCCCGCCTGTCGGACCTCCTCGACACCAAGCGCGTGCGCCTGGAGCTGGCCCCCGGCGCCACCGATGTCGCCCGCACGCTGGGTGCGGTCGACGGTGTCACCGACGTGGTCTCCCTGCCCGGTGTCGACGGTGGCTACGGCGTGCGCTGGCACGGCGACGCGCCCCCCGTGCCCGGTCTCATCGCAGCCGCAACGAAGGCGGGGTGGACGATCCGGAGCGTGGCGCCCGAACACCGCACGCTCGAGACGGTGTTCAAGGAGCTGCAGGCCGACCACCTCGCCCGCCACGGAGGTGTGGCATGAACGCGGTGACGACCGTCGCGCGCAAGGAGCTGCGCGGCCTGTTCCAGTCCCCGATCGCGCTGCTGTTCCTGGCGGTGTTCGAGCTGGTGGTCCTGTTCACGTTCTTCTCGGCGTCGCGCTTCTTCGCGCGCAACCTCGCCGACGTGCGACCCCTGTTCGCGTGGCTGCCCGTGCTGCTCGTGTTCCTCACGGCCGCCGTCACGATGCGCGCCTGGGCCGAGGAGCGCAAGCTCGGCACCCTCGAGGTGCTGATGACGCTGCCGGTCCGCACGCGCGACCTGGTGCTCGGCAAGTTCCTCGCCGCCACCGCGCTCGTGGCCGTGGGGCTCCTGCTCACGCTGCCGCTGCCGATCATGGTCTCCACCCTCGGCGACCTCGACTGGGGCCCGGTGGTGGGCGGCTACGTGGGCGCCCTGCTGCTGGGCGCGCTGTACGCGAGCATCGGCCTGTGCGTGTCGGCACGCACCGACAACCAGGTGGTCAGCCTGATGGTCACGCTGGTGATCGGGGGCGCGCTGTACCTGGTGGGCACCGACGTGGTGACCTCGCTCGTGGGCACCGAGCCTGCCGAGGTGCTCCGCGCGATCGGCACCGGCAGCCGCTTTGCGAGCATCGAGCGCGGCGTGCTCGACCTGCGCGACCTCGTCTACTACGGCGCGCTGACCGCCTTCTTCCTCGTGCTCAACGGCGCGTTCCTCGACGCCGAGCGCGCCGACCCCGGCTCGGAGCGCGGTCGCGCCCGCACGCTGACCCTGTGGACGGTCACGGCCCTCGTCGCGGCCAACGCCATCGCCGCCGTCGTCTGGCTCACACCGGTCACCGCGGCGCGCGTCGACCTCACCGCCAACGGCGACTACTCGATCAGCGCGACCACCACCGACATCCTGGCCCAGCTCGACGAGCCGCTGTTCATCGACGGCTACTTCTCCGAGCGCACCCACCCCAAGCTCGCGCCGCTGGTGCCGCAGATCAAGGACCTGCTCGCCGAGTACGCCATCGCAGGCGACGGCAAGGTCCAGGTCCACTTCGCCGACCCGAACCAGGACGAGGCCCTGGAGCAGGAGCTGGCCGAGCAGTACGGCATCCGCTCGGTGCCGTTCCAGGTCGACGACCGCCACCAGCAGTCGGTGGTCAACAGCTTCTTCCACATCCTGGTGCGCTACGGCGACAAGTACGAGGTGCTGTCGTTCGACGACCTGATCGAGGTCTACGCCGACAGCGACGCCTTCGAGGTCCGGCTGCGCAACCTCGAGTACGATCTGACGCGCACGATCAAGCGTGTCAGCCAGGACTTCCAGACGCTGCAGTCGGTGCTGGCCGACCTCCCGGAGCCCGCCCACCTCACGCTGTACGCCACGCCGTCCTCGCTGCCCGACGACGACGCGAGCGTGCTGCCCCTGGTGGAGCAGGTGGCGAAGGACACGGCGGCGGCGTCCGGCGGCAAGCTCCAGTACGAGCAGGTCGACCCCACCGGCGACGACGCGCTGCAGCAGCGGCTGTTCGACCAGTACGGCCTGCGCCCGCTCGCGGCCGACCTGTTCGCCCGCCAGACCTACTACTTCGAGCTCGTGCTCACGATGGGCGACAAGGTCGAGCGGCTCGCCCCGCGGGGCGACGTCAAGGAGGCCGATCTCAAGCAGGCCATCGAGGCCGCCGTCAAGCGCGTGGTCCCGGGCCAGCTCACCACGCTGGGCGTGTTCACCGAGATCCCCGAGGCCCCCCCGCCCAACCCCCAGCTGCCGCCCCAGTTCCAGCCGCCGCCCCCGCGTCCGGACTACCAGCTGCTCCAGCAGGTGCTGGGCGACGCCTACGAGGTCACGCCGGTCCAGCTCGACGGCGACACCCCCCACGTGCCCGACACGGTCGACGTGCTCCTCGTCGCCAAGCCGGGACGCCTCAGCCCCCGCCAGCAGTTCGCGATCGACCAGTACGTGATGCGCGGCGGCAAGCTCATCGCGCTGGCCGGCAGCCACGACATCACCGTGTCCCGCGAGGGGCTGAACACCGCCACGGCGCCGGCGTCGCTGCGCGACCTGCTCGCGGCGTACGGCGTGGACGTCGGCGGGTCCTTCGTCCTCGACGCGCAGATGGCGTCGTTCCCGCGGCCCAAGCAGGAGCGGGTGGGCGGCGGCCTCGTGCTCAACCGCGTCGAGCTGGAGCCGTACCCGTTCTTCATCGACGTGCGCGGCTCGGGCATGGACCACGACAGCCCCGCCACCTCCGGCCTGTCGAGCATGACGATGCCGTGGGCCTCGCCGCTGACGGTGAGCGCGCCCGAAGGGGTCACGGCCACACCGCTCGTGCACAGCACGGACGAGGCGTGGCTGTACGACGGCACGAGCCTCGACGGCGGCCCGCCGGGCAGCGAGACCGACAGCTACGTCCTCGCCGCCACGCTGACCGGGTCGTTCCCGTCGTACTTCGCCGACCACCCGAACCCGTACATGACCGGCGACGCCTCGGCCGAGGGCGCCGACGCCACGGGCGGCACGGTCAAGGCCTCGCTCCCCGACGCCCGCGTCACCGTGGTGGGCTCGTCCGAGTTCGTGTCCGACCTGATCCTGTCGCTGGCGTCCAACCCCGGCGGTGAGGTCCACCGGGGCAACCTGCAGTTCCTGCAGAACCTGGTCGACCTGTCCACCGAGGACACCGACCTGCTCACCATCCGCTCGGCGGGCGCCTACGCGCGCACGCTCGAGCCGCTCGACGAGGGCCAGCGCAACCTGATGGAGCTGGCGCAGTACGGCATCGCGCTGGTGCTGCTGGCGCTGGTGGCGGTGCTCCCGCGCAACCGCCGCCGTCACCTCACGCCGATCTCCCTGCCCACCGGAGGTGCTGCATGAGCACGCAGACCCTGTTGGGCGGCGCCCTCGCCGTCCAGGTCGCCCTCGCCGTCGTCACCTGGTGGCCGTCCGGTCCCACGGTGGTGGAGCCCACCGACCTGGTGCCCGGCGGTGCCGACAGCATCACGCAGATCACGGTCACCCCGAAGGGCGGCACGTCCGACCCGGTGCAGCTGGTGCAGAAGGACGGCGCGTGGACGCTGGCCAGCGCCGACGGCTACCCGGCCGACGCCGACAAGGTCGCCGAGGTCGTCGACGCGCTCGGCACGATCAAGCTGCGCACCCCGATCGCCACGCGCGCCGTCACCCACGAACAGCTGGGCGTCTCCGACGACAGCTACGAGAAGAAGGTCGAGTTCACGGCCGGCGGCACCGAGCACACGCTGCTGCTGGGCGCCGCGGCGAACAAGGCCATCCACCTGCGGGTCGACGGCGGCGACGCGGTCTACCAGGTCAAGGGCCTGTCGGCGTGGACGATCAAGGACACCAACCGCGGCTACCTGCCGTCGGACTACG
This sequence comes from Alphaproteobacteria bacterium, assembly GCA_020632915.1. GTDB lineage: Bacteria > Myxococcota_A > UBA796 > UBA796 > JACKEO01. The sequence continues at coordinate 164,619 of JACKEP010000009.1, forward strand.
TCGACGTCGACAAGGACACCCTGTCGTCGCTGGCGATCACCACGCCGCTCGGCGCGGCGGCGTTCACCCGCACGGGCACCGGCTGGGCCGTCGACGGTCACCCCGAGCTGGTGGGCGACGCGGCCGCGCTCGACACGTGGCTCGGCAAGATCGCGAAGGTGCGGCTGTCGGACGTAGCCGGCACGACCGCCGAGCCGGCGTTCGGGCTGACCCCTGCGGCGGTGCGGATCACGTGGTCGGGTGCGCAGGGCGACCAGCAGGTGACGGGCGGGCTCGCCGTCGGTGCCGAGGCCGACGGCCGCATCTACGTCAAGTCCGACGACAGCCCGTTCATCGTGCAGGCGCCGTCGTACGGCCTGAAGGATCTGGCCACCCTCGACCCGGCCACGCTCGTGGCGCCCGCGCCGACCGACGCGGGGGGGGCCGAGGGGGAGCCCCTGCCCGAGTAGCGGATCGCGTTCGAAGCCGTCCGACCGCAGCTGACACGGGCCGGGGGAGCAGCGTGCTACGTTGCGCCTCCCCCGGAGGCCCGTGGATGATCACGGACAGGTTGACGCTGTCGACGATGATCCTGTCGTCCACCCTCGCCGGGTGGAGCTTCTACAACCTCTACCGGGCCCGCACGGTGCAGAAGTTCCGGCGGCTCGGGGTCGAGGCCTACCAGGCCACGCTCGACAACGGCCAGCTGTTCTACTGGGCCGGCGGCAAGGGTGACGCCAAGCCCCTGCTGCTGATCCACGGCTTCGGCGGCGACGCGATGTTCGGGTGGTCGGAGCAGATGCGGCTGGCCCGCCACCGCTTCCTGATCGCGCCCGACCTGCTGTGGTTCGGCGGCAGCCACTCCCACGCCGGCGACTTCACCCACCGCTACCAGGCCCGCACGCTCGAGCAGCTGCTCGACCACCTGGCGGTGGAGCGCTGCGACGTGGTGGGCATCAGCTACGGCGGCTTCGTGGCCGGCGAGCTCGCCAACGCCTGCCCCGATCGCGTCGACAAGCTCGTCATCGTCGACAGCCCCGGCCACGTCTACACCCTCGACGACTACCACGCGATGCTCGACCGCCTGGGGCTCGACAGCATCGCCGAGATGATCGTGCCCGACGACCCGAGCGGCGTGCGCCGCCTGCTCCAGCTCGCCTACCACCGGCCGCCCCCGGTGCCGTCGTTCGTGGCGCGCGACATCTACGCCCACATGTTCGTGCGGTGGAAGGTGGAGAAGGTGCGCCTGCTCGACCAGCTGCTCGCGATGGCCGACCAGATCGACCCGCGGGACTACCACATCACCGCGCCGACGAAGATCCTGTGGGGCGAGCACGACGAGCTCTTCCCGGTGCCCGTCGCCCACCGGCTGGCGGACGCGCTCGATGGCCCGGTCGACGTCCACGTGATCCCGTCGACCAACCACGCGCCCAACATGGAGCGCTGGGCCCACTTCAACGACCAGGTGATGGGCTTCATCGGCGTGTGAGGGCGGTCCGTCGCGATGGCGACCGCCACGGTGCCGGGCGAGAAAGCAGCGAAGGGACCGATCCGCTGGACCGGCCCCTTCGGGATGCGCGAGGAGGGACTCGAACCCTCACAGTCTCTCAACCACAAGGCCCTCAACCTTGCGCGTCTACCAATTCCGCCACTCGCGCGCGGCCTCCCCCTCTGACCCGTTCGCGCGCGGCGTGCAAGGCGCAGGTGCACAGTCGGGCGCACGATCGGCAGGTCCACGTCACGAGGTTTCGAATGCGTGACGCGTCGGCTACCCTGCGCGGCCGCACGAGGTCCCGCATGCGCTCCACCGTCCTGCTGCTCGCGCTCGCCGCCTGCACCGCCGGCCCCACCACCGACGACGTCGACGACACCGATGTCGACGCCGTGCTCGCCGACGATCTGCCCAACCCGATCGTCCCCGACGTGCCGCTGCTGCCGTGGCCGTCCGATCAGTACCTGATCCCCGACGCCACCTCGGCCACCGGGCGCCGGGTGTCGGTGCCCGAGGCGCTACTGCCGTCGGGGCTCACCCGCGCGATGTTCGCACGCGACGATGGGTTCTCCCGCGTCGTGCCGATCGTCACCTGGATGGCCGGCGGCTTCGACCCGTCCACGCTGCCCGACGCGACAGACTGGGCGGCCACCACGCGCGCCGACGCCACGGTGCAGCTGGTGGAGGTCGCCACGGGCACGCGCTGGCCCGCGATGGTCGAGGTCGACGCCACCGCGCGGGGCCCCGAGGACCAGACGCTGCTCGTCCGCCCCCACCGCGCGCTGACGCCCGAGACCACGTTCGCCGTGATCGTCACCGACGGCGTGCACGCCGCCGACGGCAGCGTCCACACCGCCTCCGACGCGTTCGTCACCCTGCGGGACGGCCTCGACGACGACGACCGCGCCCTCTCCTCCTGGCGTCCCGCCTTCGCCACGCTGTCCACGCTGTTCGACGAGCTCGGCATCGAGCCGGCGCACGTGCTCCAGGCCTGGACGTTCACCACCCGGTCCGAGGGAGGCGTCATCGACCCGGGCATCGCCCTGCAGGACGCCGTGATGGACGCGTCCACGGCCGACTACACGCTCACGGGGCCGCTGACCGACACGTCGTGCGGCGACGCCTGCGTCGTCTACGAGGGCACGCTCACCGTGCCGTCGTTCCTCGACGCCGATCACCGCTTCGTGTTCGGTGACGACGGGCTGCCCACGCCCCAGGGCACCCTCGACGCCCCGTTCCTGGTCACGATCCCGAAGGTGATCACCGACACGCGTCCGGTGGTGCTCTTCGGCCACGGCTTCTTCAGCGGCATCGAGGAGCCCACCTGGGGCAACCTGTTCGGCGGCCTGGAGACGTGGCAGATGGCCGCGGTCACCACCAAGTTCTACGGCTTCGCCGAGGAGGACCTCATCGACAGCGCCGCGGTCCTCGGCGGGCGCCTGTACGATCTGGACACCATCGTCGACCAGCAGCTCCAGTCCCACGCCAACTTCACGATGGTCCACCGGCTGATCACCGAGCGCCTCGCGGCGGCGCTGGAGGTCGACCTCGGCCAGGGGCCGCTGCACCCGCTGGACGGCACCCAGGTGCCCTACATGGGCATCTCCAACGGCGGCACCCAAGGCCTCGTGATGATGACCACGTCGCCGGTGCTCGACCGCGGCGGTCTCGTGGTCGCGGGTGGCGGCTGGTCGCACATGCTGCAGCGCGCCTCCCAGTGGAACGAGCTCGGCGCCTTGTTCTCGGCGAAGTTCCCCGACCACCGCAACCTGCAGCTCGCGATGTCGCTGCTGCAGCAGGTCTTCGACCCCGTCGACTCGCTCAACTACGTCGACCACCTGATCGACGACCGCCTGCCCGGCCGTCCCGCCGCGCCCGACCTGCTGCTCGTCGAGGCGGTCAACGACGCCCAGGTCGCCAACCTCGTCACCGACTGGGTGGCCGGCGAGGCGGGGTTCCCGCTCGTCACCCCCTCCCCGCGCACCCCGTGGGGGCTCGACAGCGTCACGGCCACCGAAGCGGACGACGTGCGCGTCGGCATGGAGATCTACGACCTGGGCGTGCCCGACAACCCCAGCGGCAACGTCGCCCCGGAAGAGAACGACGTGCACGATCACGTGCGCCTGCTCGACAGCTACCGCACCCAGATGGGCACGTTCCTCGACAGCGGACGCGTCGTCCACCCGTGCGACGGGGCGTGCGACCCGGAGTGACCGGGCACGCGCCTCAGCCGCCGATGGCTGGCGCGGGCGCCGCCGCGGCCACGTCGAGCACGATGCTGAACATCACCTGCAGGCCGCGGCCGAGGTTGTCGACGTGGATGCGCTCGTCGTGGCCGTGCATGCCGCGCATCTCGTCGGTGGTGAACACGAACGGCGCGATCCCGTAGCAGTGGGCCCCGAGCGGGCGCAGCTCGCCGCAGTCGGTGCTGCCCGGCATGACGATGGGCCCGACGGCAGCGTCGGGGAAGTGGATCTGGAGCTGGCGCACCACCGCGTCGTAGACCGGGTCCTGCACGGGCGACACGGCGGCGGGGCTGTCGGCGATGCGCTCGAACCGGATGCCCGGCACGCCGTCGACCAGGGCCTCGAGCTCGCCCAGCATCTGCTCGCCGGTGACGCCGGGCAGCATGCGCACGTCGAGCTGGGCGAACACCTCGGACGGCACGACGTTGGGCGCCTGCGCGCCCCCGAAGCCGGTGACGTTGACGGTGTTGGTGAGCATGGCCTCACCCAGCGGGTTGGCCATGAACCGCGGCGCGGCCAGCGCCTTGGTGAGGGAGCGCGACCGAAGCACCGCGCCCGTGAGGCCGCCGGTGCGCTCGCCGATGGCGTGGGTGAACTGGAGGAGCTCGTCGCTCCACACGGGCTCGGGCTTGCGCGTGTCGAGCCGGGCGAGGGCCTGCTGCAGCCGCACAGGCGCGCTGTCGGGCATCGGCGTGGAGCCGTGTCCGGGCTCGCCCTCGGCCCACATCCGCAGCCACAGCGCCCCCTTCTCCGTGTAGGAGATGGCGAAGGTGGTCAGGCCGTCGAACAGGGCGCCGTCGACGCCCATGCCCCCCTCGTTGAAGATGTGGGCGCAGCCGAGCTCGTCCCAGTGGTTGGCGGCGAGGTCGCGCACGCCGAGGTTGTCGACCTCCTCGTCGCCCACGGCGAGCAGCACGACGTCGCGGCGAAGCGGCACGCCGAGGCGGTGGAGCCACACCATCGAGAGCAGCTCGACGACGCCGACGCCCTTCATGTCGAGCGCGCCACGGCCCCAGAGGTAGCCCTGGTCGTCGACGAGACCGGCGAACGGGTCCTGCTTCCAGTGCTCCCGCTCCACCGTGACCACGTCGATGTGCGACAGCAGGCACAGCGGCGGTTCCTGGGGCACGTCGGCCTTCAGCCGCGCGATGAGGTTGCTGCGGCCGGGCGCGAACGCGTAGGTGGTGACCTCGATCCCCTCGGCCGTCAGCAGGCCAGCGAGATAGTCGGCGCCGAGGGTTTCTCGTCCGGGCGGGTTGGAGGTGTCGATGGCCAGGTACGACGACAGCACCGACACCGCCTCGTCACGCGCTGCCTGCCAGTCCACCCGCGACACCCAGGACTGGCGCTCGGGGTGCGGGTCTTCCGGCGGCACGGGCGCGCGGGCCGCGCACGTCGCCAACACGGCCACTGCGACCCCCACCCCCAGCGCGCGCCACCCGATCCTGCCCACGTCCTGCTCTCCTGCCCAGCCGGTCGGCGGCTCCCGCGCGCGACACGCGACCGTAACCGACACCCGGTGCCATCGGGCCGTCCCCCGAGCAATCGTCACAGCGGCGGCGGCCTTGCTCCTCGTCGCGTGCAAGCCGATCGCCGACGAGGTCGACACCACCGACGACGTCGACCAGCCCGACAGCGTCAGCGACGTGCTCGCCCTGTTCTGGAACCGCGCGTTCGACGCCGACCGGCCCGACCTCGACGTCGCGGTGCAGGCGATGCTCGACCAGCTCGACGAGGACGCCCTGGCCGACGACCACGCCGAGGGGGGCCAGCGCCGCCTCACGGCCGACGATCTCGGCGCCGTCGACCTGTTCGCTCCCGAGGACGACGACGGCACCTGGGCGATGCCCGATCCCGACCTCGCCCGACCGGTGTTCATCGCCACCCGCTACACCTGCGACCTCGACACGCTGCAGGGCCTGCTCATCGCGCGCGATCAGCTCGCCCTGTACGACGAGGCCTACGAGACCTACGCGCGCACCTACACCACGTCCGACGCCGACTTCGTGGCGGGCACGGCCGACGCGCTGTCGTGGTCGGTGACGCTGACGAGCTCGTACCCGGGCGCGGGCAGCTTCACCGAGGACCTGCTGGGCGGCATCCGCCGCGCCCCGCTGCCTGCGCTGGAGGGCGTGGACCCGGCCGCCGACAGCTACCTCGTCACGCGCACCTGGCTGCCGTTCCCGGCCGCCCGCGACAACGACGCGATCGCGTTCGACCAGGACTACCAGCTCGAGATCTACGTGCCCTGGGGCGACGGCGAGATCGTGCACCTGTACGGCATCTGGCGCCAGCTCGACACGCCGTTCGGGGACTTCGAGGGCGACCTCGTGAGCCGGCTCACCGTCAACAACCTCGTGCGCTGGGACGACCAGACCGAGACGCTGTGCGCCGAAGGCGCCGCGGACTGAACGCCCGCGGCGACGGGGTCGCCACGGTCAGCGCAGGGTGACGTCGGCGCGCCAGATGCCCGTGGGGCCGCCCTGACCCTGGATCCACGACAGCTCGGGCCCCTCCGGGTCGGAGCTGTAGTTGTAGAGCACCCACTGATCGGTGCCCGCCTCGACGGCGTCGGGAAAGCACGTGTCGCCCTTGCTCGGCAGGTCGTCGACCCAGGCGACGGTGCGGGTGTCGGGGTCGACCGTCCACAGGCTGCAGCGCTTGGGCGACTGCCAGTAGGTGCCCTGGTAGAGCACGTACTTCTCGGAGGTGGACAGGTCGTCCCGGCCGAGGTCGTAGTGCCCCTCCTCGGTGAGTGTGCGGCGGCCCACCAACCACACGCGGCCGCCGGACGCCAGCACGAGCGGCGAGTCGTACTTGCGGGGGTCGGCCGCGCAGGTCCACGTGCCGAGGTCGTCGGCTGGCGCCGTGCACACCTTGGAGCCGTAGCCGTCGTCGTCGCCCGCCTCGTTGCGCACCACCGCGACGAGGCTGCCGTCGTCGAGGAGGACGGCGCTGGTCTCCGATCCGCCGCCGGTGAGCACCACGCCGTCGCCCGCAGGCGTGGGGTGGGCAGGCTCCCAGGTCAGGCCGTCGTCGGAGGCCAGCCAGTAGATGTCGATCTCGGCGCCCTCGAGGGCGTACACGTCCTCCCCGCCGACGTAGCCGAACAGGCTCCACCGGCCGTCGCCGATGTCGCGGATGCGCCAGGCGACGAGGCCCTCGGGGCCGACGGACTCCGGCTCGGTCCAGTCGTCGATGCCGTGACGGATGCTGCGCTTGACGCCACCCGGCTCGAAGTCGAGCGGGTTGGTGCCGAGGATGGCGAAGTACAGGGCGAGACCTTCGTCGGTGGGCACCAGGTGGGGCTCGCGCACGTCGCGCCCGACGGCGAAGTGGCCCTCGTAGCGCCAGGTGATCTCGTCCTCCGACGACACCACCCACATCTCGGCGTCTTCGCTGGCGAAGTGGTTGGGCGCCGACCGGAACGCCAGCCACAGGCGCCCGTCCCAGCGCGCGATGGCGAGGTTGTTGTTGCCCGCCTGGGGGGTGACGTCGGCGGGCAGCCCTGGCCCGGGCACCACCTGCGTCACACCGGCCACGATGGCCTCGGCGGTCGCGGGGGTGTCGTCGGTCGAGGCCGGCGGAGCGCAGGCAGGCAGCGCCCAGAGCGCCGAAAGCAGCGGGATCAGACCAGGGGCAGCGCGCACGTTCACCTCCCGGGGGACGACCGGTGGGTAGCCCGAGCCTGCCACGGACGCAGCGAGGTGTCACCGGGGACGTACAGCGGGTGGCGCGGCGCTCCCTGGGCGGTGACGCCGAGGACGTGCCAGGCGCCGTCGGCGATCACGGCGTCGGCGCGCGCCCCGAGGCCGTGGTTGCCCCACGCCGCGACGGCCACGGGCGCCACGCGGCGCGCCGCCTCGAGCCAGCGATCGGCGTGACGCCCCACCGGATCGGCCGCGTCGCGCAGGCCCCGCGGGTCCGTGCTGCGCCACGCGTACAGGTTGGCGAGCAGCACGCCCCCGAAGCCCCACCGCCGGGCCAGCCCGATGCAACGGCGCGTGGTGGGATCGTCGACCGCCCCGTCCGCGATCGACGGGTTGAGGCCGACGACGACGACCCATGGCAGGTGCCGGTCCCAGCGTCGGCCGAGCAGCCATCGGTACCGACCGCAGACCGACCGGACGCACCACCGCTCCACGTCCGCCCGCTCCACGGTCTGCCTCCCTCGATCCCGGACCACCGCGGCACCACCAGGGTGCAGCCGGTCCCGTCCGCGCCGATTGTCGACCGGCGCGGTTCGGGTATCATCCCGGCCTCCGGAGACCGCCATGCTCGCCCTGCTCGCCCTGCTGACCCTGGGGACGCCCGCGGCACACGCCGACACGCCCGCCATGGAGGCGCACGAGCGCGGCGGCGTCCACGTGGTGACGCCCGAGGGCTGGAAGGTGCTGATCGACCCCGAGATCCACAACATCACGGCGTCGGCGGGCATCACCACCACGATCACGATGTACTGGTACGACTGGCAGCCCGGGATCACCCTGGACGAGATGCTCGACATCCTCGTCAAGACGGTCAACCAGACGCTGCCCATCGGCGAGGCCCACGAGCTCGACCGCGGGACGGTGCCCGGGATGGACACGCCCTGGGCACCCATCCGTGGCAAGCGCATGAACGCCGAGGTCGTCGCCCTCGGCTACACGATGAAGCTCGGTCTGGTCACGATCATCGAGGAGGACGCGCGCCGCGTGAGCGCAGCCTTCCTGGTGGCGCCACCCGAGGAGTTCGGCAAGCTCGACGGCCTCGACCTGCTCACCGACGTGGTCCGCAGCCTCGCGCTCGACACCGATCCGCCGCTGCCGTGGCCCGCGTGGTGGAGCCGCCTGGAGACCCCGCCCGCGCTGGCGGCGGAGGCGACGGCACCGTGACGTCCCCGTCCTCTTCCTCCGCCTCCGCCTCCGCCGAGGTGGTGGCCCACATCGAGGGGTTGGTGCTCACCTACGGCCGCACGGCCGTGCTCGACGGCATCGATCTGGACGTGCGCGCGGGCGAGGTGCTCGGCCTGATGGGGCCCAACGGCGGCGGCAAGTCGACGCTGCTGCTCACGCTCGCCGGCCTGATCCGTCCGACCGCCGGCTCCGTGCGCGTGCAGGGCACCCCCGCCCATCGCCTCGCCCTCGACGCCACCGGAAAGGTCGGCCTGATCACCACCACGCCGGGCCTATACCCGCTGCTCACCGGACGGGAGAACCTCGCGTTCTTCGGCGCGCTCTACGGTCTGTCGGCCGCGGAGGTCGAGGCCCGCACGGCCGGCTTCGTCGACCGCCTCGGGCTGCGGCCCCACCTCGACAAGCCCGCGTCCACCGGGTCGAGCGGCATGCAGCAGAAGCTGTCGATCGCCCGCGCGCTGCTGATGGATCCGCCGCTGCTGCTCCTCGACGAGCCGACCGCCAACCTCGATCCGGTGTCGGCCGACGTCATCTACCAGACGGCGCGGGCCCACGCCGACGCCGGCAAGGCCGTCGTGTGGGTCACCCACGATCTGCACGCTGCCGAGGCGATCTGCGACCGCGTGGCGCTCGTGCGGCAGCGGGTGCTGCACGTCGCGTCGTTCACGGACGTCCGCCAGCCCCCGGCGGCAGGACCGCTGCTCGCCGCGTGGCGACGCATCCTCGGAGACACGCTGTGAGCCGCCTGTGGATCATCGTGCGCCGCGAGATGGTGGAGGGCCTCCGCCAGCGCTGGCTCGTCGTCACGCTCGCCACCGTGCTCGTGATCATCACGGTGGGCTCGCTCGGCCTGCTCTGGGTCATCGACATGATCGTCGAGAACCCGAAGATGCAGGAGAAGCTGACGTTCTGGAGCGAGGTCTACGGCATGACCGTGTCGGACCCCGCCACGCAGCTCGCCGGGACCGTCGTGCCGTTCCTCGAAGCGCTCGTGTTCAACCAGCTGATGAGCATGACCGCGGTGATGGCGGGCCACGCCGCCCTGCACGATCGCCAGACCGGCACGCTGCCGTTCCTGCTGCTGGCGCCGATCCGCCGCTTCGAGCTGCTCGTGGGCAAGGTGCTCGGGGCGCTGTCGGTGCCCCTGCTGGTCTACGTCGCCATCGGTGGCGCCGCCTCGGTGGCCGCGACGTCGTTCGCGTCGGCCACGCCCAACGCCGCCTACCTGCCGCCGTCGGGGGGCTGGGTCGCGATGTTCCTCGTCGGCGCGCCGGTGTGGTCGGTGTTCACCGGCACGATCTGCGTGCTGGTCAGCTCGGTCGCGCGGGACGTCCGCACGGCGCAGCAGGCGTCGTGGGCGGTGGTGTTCTTCGCCACGTTCGTGCTGAGCCCGATCCTGGTGGGGCTGATGCCCTACGGGCCCGGGGCGGGTCTGCTCGTCGGCCGTCGGGCTGGAAAGCAGCGGTCAGTCGCCCGCGCCGCGGCTGATCGGGCGCGATCTGACGCGGTGACGTCGTGGGCATCTCGCCCTGGACGCCGGGTTACGACTCACTGCCGTTTCCTTCCGCGACGGAGCCCCCGGGAGATCCGCATCATGCAGATGAACACCAAGGTCCTGCTGCCTGACGCCAAGGGAGACCCAGGCCGTCGATCTGACAGCTTCAGCGTTGCGCGACCGCATCGTGTTCCTGGGCACCCAGGTCAACAGCGACGGCCAACACGCTACCGGGTTGTTGCTCTACCTCGAGGCCATCGACGCCAAGAAGCCGATCACGCCGTACATCAACAGCCCGGTGGCAGAAGGTCGTCGACGGCATGGCGATTCACGATAATCTCTGCAGCGCATCTTCGTGCCCGGTCCACGCCGTGGTCTCCGGCATGGCTTCGCCAGCATGGGCGCCAGGATCCTGTCAATATGAGCGCGGCCAGCGCGCCATCCTCAAGCACGGCGAGGTGCCGCTCCATTCAGCCGCCTTTGGCGGCGCGAGGGCCAGGCCACCGACATCGAGATCAGCACGCGGCGCCTGATGCGCATGAAGAAGATGCTGCTCACGCTCCTCGCCGAGAACACCGACCAGCCCATGACAAGGTCCACGTAATCGCGGATCGCGACTACTGGATGGTGCGAAGAGTTGGAGTACGGCATCGTCGACGAAGATCCCAGACTGCCGCCCGTCACCTGTGCGTCAGCCCGACGGCTGACCCGTCCGCTGCCCCTTCGTGGAGGTTCCATGACCCGCCGCCTCGGTTCCGTCGCCAGCCTGCTCGTCGCCTGCAACGGCGCGGGTATCCGACAAGGGCTCCACCGGACACCAACCTGCCTGACCTGTTCGACGGCACCTACCAGGTCTCTGTCTCCACGGCGAGTCGGAGGCGTGCGAGCGCTTACGACGGTTTCGAGGTGCCGCCGCTTACTTCCAGATCGTCACCGTGGGCGACACGCTGGAGTTCTGCGACTGCCGTGTAAAGCGCCACTGACTGCGACGACTTCCCGGAGTTCACCTTCACCTTCGACGACAAGGACGAGGAATGGGTGTCCCTGGAGACGTGGACGTTCTTCAACGGTGACCAGGGCGCCAACATCTGTCTGATGAACGCCAAGGAGTGGGACGATCGAGTTCCGCTTCGAACGGCGACCTGCGCGTCCAGGGCCAGCAGGTCGAGAGGGAGGCTCCCTGAGTCCGACGACTTCGCCGAGGATGCCGACTGCGCCACCGGTTTCAGGACTGGTGCCGCGGTTCGTCGGCAACGTCTTCAACTGCACGCGCATCGACGGCGCGTCGGTCGGCGGCGACAATTCGACGCCGAGGTCGTCCTCCTGGGCCACCGTCCGGCACACCACGCGCCGTGCAAGCGGCGCCTGCCCCACGGCTCCGAACAACGCGGGCTACAAATGCCTGCCGCAGCGCACGATGTTGCGGCGGATGCGGGCGTGTCGCACCGATATCCGGGAAGGTCTTACGGCGGCGCGCCTGCTCAGCATCACGGTTCTGATCGCGAGCGCGCTTTTGCCTGCCAGGGCGCTGTTCGGACTGTGACTGCCACGACCAGTCGGCGACCGCATCGTCGCCTCCAGGTCGCCGCTGATGGCGACGCTTCGACGTGCGCGCCGACGCGTGGCTCGCCGAGGGGCGCACGGTCCGACGCCCCGCCCAGCCGCGCTGGTACTGGCTGAACCCGGTCGCGCCTGATCCGACGCCTCATCCGCCTGGACCCGGCGGACGCCATCGGCCCACGCTGCGCCTTCCGTCCATCCCGACCCCGGACGACGCGGTGCTGGGCCTGTCGTCCCGGTTCCCGGACGGTACGGCCGGGCGCGCTGACCTACACCCTCGACGCGCGGGTGCGCCTGATTTTCGCGCGACGCCCTCACCGTCGACGTGGCGCTGGTGGGCGACCTGCAGATCGACGCCACGACGCCCGGAGCAGCCGCCCGCGACGCCTGCGCCGACACCTCCATTGCCGACGGCCCCGGCGTCGGAGGTGCCTGCTGAGGGGCCGGTGGGCGCGCCTGACCGCGCGGTTCGACGACGCCGACGCCACTGCGCCGCCTGCCGCCGTCACCTGGGTGCAGTGCGCTGGATGGCACGGGCGGCACCTTCCTCGAGCCACCGTGTCCACTGACTGGGCACCCGCCGACATCGTTCGACGATCCGAGGTCGACAGCTCCCCACCCTGCCTCGGCCGGCGCGGGTCACGATGGTGGCGCTCGCCCTCGACGGCGCCGGCACCACACTTCCCCAGGCCGTCGACGTGGGGTCGGCCCGGCGCGCCCGGGCCAGGGCTGCGGACGGCCGGTGGTTCTGACGAGCGTCGACGTCAGCGCCAGCATTCGTCGCTCTGGCAGGGCGAGCTGCTGCCGACGATACCTCGCCCACTGGCCTGCGCCTCGACAATCCCCGTCCTGTCGCCTCGACGCCCTGTTCCCCGCTGACCCGTACGGCACGCAATGCCGTGCGACGGCGACGTCGACGGGCTGTTCGACCTGTGTCGGTTGTCTGCCCCAGCCGCGCGCGGATGTCGTGCTCGGTTACGGTGGTGTAGCGCCATGACGCGCGCATGGCTCACCCCGGGCCACTGTCGCGGTCGCCGCCCCTGCCCTGGCGTCCCCTGTCACCGAGGGTGCGCCAGCAGGGCGATGACGCGCGCGTGCCTGGAGCCTCGTCCTGGCCGTCGACGGTGCTTCCACCGATCAGCGCGCCTGGCGGCGACGTCGTCCTGACGCTGGACGGCCGCCGGTGACGCTCGACGTGTCGTCGCCGGGCCATCGCCCCAGACGGTCACGGTCACCGCACCGGTCGCCAAGCCTGTCCGCGTGTGGCCCGGCAGTTTCTCCCCTGACCCGCCTGAGATCGTGGTCGAGGCGTTCATCGATGTCCGCATCACCTGTCACCGTGTCGACGCCGAGCAGGCCTACGAGACGCCAGGCACCCATGACGACGCCATATCCGGCTTCCGTGCAGGCGCTGCCGGGCGTCAAATTCCAAAGTGAGTACGCCCTGTCGTCGGGTGAGGGCCAGTGCGCGGCTCGCCCCCGGCGACAACCGCCATTACCTCGACGGCATCGAGCCCCTACCTGTACCACTTCAACCAGTACGCTGAAGCGTGTTCCCCGCCTCCCAGCGCCGACACGCCTTCGACCTGTGCTGGTTTTCGGGGTTCGGGGCCCGTCTGGCGACAGCACGGGCGCCATCATCGAGGCGGTGTCGAAGACCGCGCCGCCGGAGGAGGTCACCGGCAACGTCTCGATCAACTACGTCACCGTCGGTGCCGACGTGCGCGCGCCGCTCAAGCGCGGCTGGTGGTTCGGGGCCTCGGCCCGTCGCTCCTTCCAGGACCTCGTCACCCAGCAGACCGACCAGTTCCCGCTGTGGCCACGGTTCTACGACTTCACCACCCGCGCCGAGCTCGTGCGGCCCCACGACACCTTCGCCGTCTACGTCACCGGTGCGGGCGACCGCTACGACCGCAGCGTCGGCGAGCTCGACGTCCTCGATCCCTACGAGGCCACCACCACGCCCCGGTTGTCCTACGGTCGCGACTACCAGGTGGCCGGCTTCCGCTACGACTGGTCCGGCGGACGGGTGGCCTCGGCGATCCTGCACGACGCCCTCGACGGCACCATCAACGTGGGCGGCGCCCAGCGCGTGCGCACGGTGAGCTTCCCCACCCGCCTCGACGCCCACGGCCGCATCCACGACAGCCTCACCTGGGAGGCCGGCGCCGAGCTGCGCAGCGAGGTGGCGTTCGTCGACATCGAGGACGCCGGAGCCTTCGGCGCCCTCGTCACCACCGAGGCGCCGGCCACCGCGTGGGGCACCGACCTGTCGACGACGATGCTACGCACGCGCCTCGCCGCGTACGGAGAGCTGCAGGCGCGCATCGGTCCGATCCGTCTCATGCCCGGCCTGCGGGTGGGCGTCGACACGGCGGGCTGGGAGCCGCTCGTGGAGCCCCGACTCGCGGCCCGAGCCCGCATCGCCGATCAGACCGAGCTGCGCCTCGGGGTGGGGCGCTACCAGCAGCGCCCCGAGACCGTGCAGCTCGCCTACGACCCCGACCTGCCGACCACCCAGGCGTGGGAGCTCACCGGCGGCATCGACCAGACCGTGGCCAACCGGCTGGAGATCGTGGTCGAGGGCTACGGCAAGTGGCTCGACCACGTGCTCTGGCAGCCCGTCGACGGTCCGCCCGTCGTCGCCGCGAAGGGCCGCGCCTTCGGTGGCGAGCTCACCGTCCGCTACCGACTGCGGGAGCAGTTCTTCCTCTGGGCGTGGTTCGCGGCGGGGCGTGCGCTGCTCGACGATGGCGAGGTCGTGTTCCCGTCGGGTGCCGATCAGCCGCTGTCGGGCGGGCTGGTGGTGTCGTGGAACATCCTGCCGCCGCTCAACGTCGCCGTGCGCTACCGCCTGTCGTCGGGCCTGCCGTTCACCGACGTCGCCAGCAGCCTGTACGACGGCGCGCGCGACACGTGGACCCCCACCTACGGCCCGCCGAACGGCGACCGCATGCCGCTGTACCAGAAGATCGACGTGCACCTGGCGTACACGGTCCCGTTCCACCGCTGGTCGCTCGACATCGCCGCCGACGTGTGGATCGTGCCGCCCAGCGCCGCGCAGCTGTACCCGACGTGGAACTACGACTACAGCGAGCGCGCCTTCGTGGTCGGCCCGACGGTGGTGCCGTTGTTCAGCCTCCGCGCCTCGTTCTAGAGGATCCGGCGCGACGGGGGTTGCGCCCCGCCGCCCGGCGTCGGAAACTGCCGCACCGCAGACAGGGAGGCGTGCATGTCCAATCCGTTCGAGGCACCGTTCGCGCAGGACCGGCCCCCGCCGACCGGAGGCGACGGCACCTTCGACGTGATGCGTGCCTTCCAGGAGGGCCTCGACGCCACGTCCCGCAACTGGCTCCCGTGGTTCCTCGTCATGTTCGTCGCCGGGTTCGCGGGCGGCCTGTCGTTCCTGATGTGCGTCGTGCCCGCGCTGTTCGTCATCCCCCTCCTCACGTGGGGCCAGACGAAGTTCACGCTCGACGCGATGGAGGGCGACGCAGAGTTCTCGACGCTGTTCGACGGCTTCAGCAAGGCCGGCGACGTGCTGCCCTCGATGCTCGGCGTGCTGGTGCTGGTCTTCCTGGCGAACCTCCCCGGCATGATCGTCAGCCAGGGTCTGTCGCTGGTGGCCACGCTCACAGAGGCCGACGAGATGACGACGGCGCTGCTGAACCTTGTCGGCTTCGGCGCCAGCAGCCTGTGGTCGATCGTGATCGGCGTCCGCTTCTACCCGGCGACCTACCTCGTGGTCGACCAGGGACGCGGTGCGCTCGACGCGTTCAGCGAGTCGTGGAACCTCACGTCGACGTGCTGGGGCTCCTCGATGGCGCTCGGCGTCGCGGCGGGCATCGCCACGATCGTCGGCTTCCTGCTCTGCTGCGTCGGCGTGATCCCCGCGATGATGATCGTGACGGGCGCCCAGGCCAGCATGTACCGCCAGCTCGTCGGCCGCACCTGAGGCCCGGCGGGGTCAGGCGTCGCCGGTGGCGTCCACCGCCGTCACGGCAGCGCCCCCCTCCCCCCCAGGCCCGCCGGGCGGCCCGTCCTTGCGCTCGGCGTGCTCCTGGTGGGCCGCCGCGCGAGCGATGTCGTCGCGCTGCTCCACGTGGGCCAGCAGGGCGGTGATGGCGGGCCGCACGTCGTACAGGCTCTCCGGGCAATAGCCCGCGGGCACGGGCGGCCCGTCGACCTCGACGAGCTCGCTGCGGACGGCGTGCTCGCCCTGCATCCACACCTCGGCGAACACCTTGGGCATCGGTCGGGCGACCGTGCCGTCCGGGGCGAGCACGAACTCGTTGCGCATCGCCCCGGTGACCAGCAGCTTGCGGTCGGCGTAGGACGACCAGCGGGCCTCGTGCAGGTGGCCCAGCAGGATGACCGAGGGGCCGTCGGGCTCGCGGAGCATGCGGTCGAACGACGCATCGAGGGACGTGCCCGTGTCGCGGCTGCCAAAGCGGTACATCACCTCGCGGAACATCGTCCAGCTCAGGCGCTTGGTGGGATCGGCGCCGCTGAACCACCCCCGCCAGTAGTCGCGGGTCCAGTAGGCCCAGTACCGCGCCACCACCAGCTCGTTGAGCTCGGGCAGCATCCGGAACACCTCGCCGCGCGGGGTCAGGCGGTCGTGGTGGTAGACCAGCGGGTGTAGCGGCATCGCCACGTCGAGCAGCGCGACGGCCCCCCACGGCAGCGCCAGGATGTCGACGCCCTGGTGGCGCACGAAGGGCTGGGCCGGGTCGATGGCGAACAGGCGATCGCCCTGGCTGCCGTGCTCGATGTGGACGTCGCCCACGTCGAGCTGCATGCCGGGGAAGTGCACCCGCTCCGGGGCGCCCAACAGGGCCCGCAGCGCGTCCTGGACGGCGGGGAACAGCAGCTCGAAGTCGTGGTTGCCGACGATGAAGTGGACCGCCCGCGGGCCGGCCGTGCTCGCCAGGAACCGTCGGACGCCGGCGAAGAAGTGGGGATGCGCCGCCGCGACACGCATGAGCTTGCCGAGCGCCACGTCCGCCGTGATGTGGCGCGGCCAGCCGTCGAGGTAGCTCGTCTTCAGGAAGTCGAAGGTGTCGCCGTTGAACACCAGGTCGAGGGCGAGGTGGCGCGTGGGTCCGGCGTCGTAGGCGTCGATCAGCTCGGCGAGCCAGGCGTCGTGGGGGAAGTCGTCGGTGACGCCGCCCGCCCCCATCTCGATGTCGGACATCACCACGAGCAGGCGATCGGCGTGGCGCGGATGACGGCGGGAGGTCGGCGCTGCGTTCACGGTGCCCCCTCGGTGCGCCCGGCAGCTACCGGGACAGGTCCTTCTTGCGACGCGACAGGGCGCCCAGCGTCTTGAGCGTGGCGCCGATCCCGCCCGTGCGCTGGCGCTCGATGAGGGCGCGCATCAGCTCGAGCAGGGAGTCGGAGTACGGATACCACCATGGCTCGATGGCGGTGGAGGTGTCGACGACCACCACCCGCGGCCGGGTGAGGTGGTCGAGCGCCTCGGGCGAGCTGGTGATGCCGGTGCCCGAGGCGCCGCGGCCCACCCACGGCAGATCCGGGAGCGCCCCGGTGAACGCGTGGTTGTTGACCCACACCATCCCCGTGCGCAGGCGCCGCGCCACGCGCTCGGCGCGCCCGGTGTCCTGGCCCCACACCGACCCGCCGAGGCCGTAGCGGGTGTCGTTGGCCGCGCGCACCAGCGCGTCGTCATCGTCGTGGACCTCGACGACCGCCAGCGGCCCGAAGGTCTCCTCCGTCCACGCGCGCGCCGTGCGCGGCACGTCGGTGAGCAGCGTGGGTGGGATGGGCGCGTCGCCCTCGGGCACTCCTCCGCAGACCACGGTGGCGCCGAGCTCGATGGCCTCCCGGAGCTGGCCGAGCACGATCTCGCGCTGCATCGGCGTGACGAGCTCGGGCACCGACGCCGCGGTGGCGTCCATCTGCGCCGCGAGGCGCGGCAGGAACGTGTCGGCGACGGCAGCGTGCACGGCGACGCGCTCGATGCTGGCGCAGTCCTGCCCGGCGTTGTGCACGATCCCCCAGGCGATGCCGGCCGCGGTGCGCTCCACGGCCGCGTCGTCGAGCACCACCGCGCAGTCCTTGCCGCCGAGCTCGGTCTCGCAGGCGATGCCCAGCTCGGCACAGCGGCGCGCCACGAGCAGCCCGGTGCGCGTCGACCCGGTGAAGTGGACGAGGTCGGGCCCCGCCTCGACCAGGGCCGCGCCCGCCTCGCCGGCGCCTTCGACGATCCCCACCAGGGGACCGAGCTGGTCGCGGAGGCGCTCGATCAGGAACCGGCCCGAGCGCGGCGTGTGCTCGGACGGCTTGAACACGATCCCATTGCCGGCGAGCAGCGCCGGGACGATGACGCGCATCGGCAGGGCGACCGGGTAGTTCCACGGGGAGATCACGCCGACCACGCCGCGGGGCACGCGCTCGACCCAGCCCTTCTTGCCGGGCATGTCGAGCGCCGGGATGCGCGCCCGACGCGCGGTGAGGTGGGCCGGGCCGTGGGCGGTCCAGTAGGCGAACAGATCGGCGACGCCGAGCACGTCGCCCGAGAACGCCTCCCCGAGCGGCTTGCCGGTCTCCTCGTGGACGAGGCTGGCGAGCGCGTCGGCGCCCTCGAGCAGGGCCTTGCCGGCCACCTGCAGCACCCGAACCCGCTCGGCCACCGGACGAGCGGCCCACGCCTCCGCCGCCTCGCGGGCGGCCGCGACGCGCTCCCGTGCGACGGCCTGGATGTCCTGCTGCGCTGCCTCCATCGACGCCCCCTTCGGCTCGGTCGTTGCCAGTCCGGAAACGCCGGTTGACAGCCGGCGTGCCCGTGGGCGGGGTACCCATGGCATGATGAGGGTGCAAGGCTCGTCCGGCCGCCCCCGAGGCCGATGCGGAGGCTCGCCGTGCTCGATGTCACCCGGATCCTGATCGAGGCGCTCGTCGCCGACCTGAAGGACCAGTACCGGCGCACGTACGGCAGCCAGGATCCCGACGTGCCCGAGGTCGCCGCGTGGGCCGCGGAGCTGGCGCTCGAGAACATCGCGCGCTCTGACGCGCTCTACCACGACGTCGAGCACACGGTGATGGTCACCCAGTGCGGCGCCGAGCTGCTGCGCTGCCGCCACCTCGTGCGCGGGGGCGTGTCACCGCGCGACTGGCTCCACGTGGTCCTCTCGCTGCTGTGCCACGACATCGGCTACGTGCGCGGCGTCTGTCGGGGCGACCGCCCCGGCGCGTGGCTCACCGGCGTCGGTGAGGCCACCACCGACCTGCCGCCCGGCGCCACCGACGCCGCGCTCACGCCGTTCCACGTCGACCGCGGCATCCGCTTCGTCCGCGAGCGCTTCCCCGCCCACCGCTTCATCGACGTCGACGTGCTGGCGCGGAACATCGCCTACACCCGGTTCCCCGTCCCGGCCGACCCCGAGTTCGCCGAGACGGGCTCGCTGCGCGCGCTCGTCCGCGCGGCCGACCTCATCGGTCAGCTGGCCGACCCGAAGTACCTGCAGAAGCTGCCCGCCCTGTTCCGCGAGATGGAAGAGACCGGGCAGCACCGCCGCCACGGCTTCGCCAACCCGAACGACATGCGGGTGGGCTTCCCCGAGTTCTACGAAAAGAGCGTCGCGCCCTGGATCGGCGAGGCGCTCGACGACCTGTCCGTCACGGCTCAGGGACGGCTGTGGATCGCGTCGCTGCACGACCACGTCCACCGCACCCGCGGGGGCGACGTCGCCCAGCACACCTGACGCCGCACCCTCCGCACCGTCGGGTCACGCAGGTCGGCGCACGCAGCCGGATCAGGACGGATCGGGCAGCAGCGCCGGCCCGATCGACGGCGTGTACAGCGGCTCGATCACGTCGGACAGCTGCAGCATCACGCCGTAGCGCCCGTCCTTGGACGACCACGACAGCCAGCGGCCGTTCCACCCCACCTCGCACGCGGCGGGCAACGCCGTGCGCGCCCCGTCGCGCACGAGGGCGCAGGTGACGGGGGCCTCGGCCTGGACGTAGCGCTCGCCGTCGGGGCGGATGCGGGCGGTGACGGAGCCCGCAGCGAGGTCGAGGGCGATCTCCACGGCGACCGGCATCCCGTCGATGGGCATCTTCGCCGTCACGGGGCCCGTCGCGGCCTCGTTCAGCGGCAGGTCGAGCGTGAGGAAGCCCGCCCCGTGGGCGTCGCCGACCCCGGACGCCTGGAGGTGGATCTGGACCGCCACCCCCGGCTCGTAGTCCGGTGGCAGCATCGACGTGGCCGGCGGGACCGCCGCGGACCCGAGGTCGCGGGACAGCGCGAGGTCGCGGGCGAGCGCCCGCATGTGGTCGACCTGCGCGGCGTCGACCGCCGCGTCGTCCGGTGCGAAGATCATCCCCTCCCACCGGGGTGCGGCCGTGTAGGGCACCAGCCGCGGGGGGGCGTCGCAGCCGACGTGGAGCCCGCGGGCGCAGAGCGGGCCGAGCCCCGACGTGGCGCCGCCGGCCGCAGCGGTGACCGCGTCGCCCTCCACGTCGACGTCCCAGGTGGTCAGCACGCTGCGCGCCCGGGCCTCGGTGGGATCGTCGTGCGGGACGGTGACCACGATCTGCCGCAGCGTCACCTGGCGCACCCGCCCCAGGTAGGTCAGCGGCAGGCTCTTCGCGGCCGCGCCGGTGATGCCGAGGGTGGCGGACGCGCCGTCGCGGGCCCGCCGCTCGGCGGCACGCGCGGCGCGCGGCACGGGCCGGCCCTCCGCGTCGGCGAACTGGCGCCCCCCACAGGCCACGATCGCCGCAGCGCCTGCGTTGTCGGGGTCGACCTCGACCTCGCATCGCGGCCGTCCCTTGCCGTCGGACGGCACCACGAAGCGATCGCGGGGGGGCGAGACGTCCTCGACGACGACGTACGTCCGCCACGGTTGCAGGTCGGACCACGCCGGCGGGGCGGCAGCGGCCACCGGCAGCGACGCTGCGAACAGCCAGGACAGGATCAGCGCCACGAGGCCTCCACGACGACAGGGGGTGGCACGGCGTCCGGCCGCTCGCCACGGCGAGGCCGGACGGACCGCGGATCCACTACAGGCCGATCTCGACCGTGCCGCGGGCGTTGCCGCGGGCCACGGTGAACCACGCCGAGCCACGGTGACGG
Source organism: Alphaproteobacteria bacterium (assembly GCA_020632915.1). Lineage (GTDB taxonomy): Bacteria > Myxococcota_A > UBA796 > UBA796 > JACKEO01. The sequence goes on from JACKEP010000009.1 coordinate 185,389, forward strand.
GCGCGGGCCTGCTGCAGCAGCCGGACGAGCTCCTCCTCGGAGCGCACCCGCTGGCCGTCGACGCCGATGATCAGGTCGCCGACGGCGAGACCGGCGTTGACCCACGTGCCGCCCCGGCCGGCCTTGTCGACCTGCAGGCCGCCGCGCGCCGGCACGACGTGGATCGCGAGCGCGTCGCGCAGCACCGCAGCACCGAGATCGCCGGGCGCCTTGCGCGTGGCCACCGAGCGCGTGCCGAGTGCGTCGTCGTGGGCCACGCCGAGCTTGACGGTGACGCCGGGCGTGAGCTCGGACAGGCGGGCGTTGAGGTCGGCGCGCGTGGACACGCGGTGACCGTCGAGCTCGTAGACCAGATCGCCCGGCACGATGCCCGCGGCGGACGCCGGCCCACCGTCGTGGACGCGCTGCACCAGCATCGCGCCGTCCGCGAGCGCCCCGCGCAGGCGACGACGGGGCACGTCGACGACCGACATCCCCAGCCACGGCAGCTGCACCTCGCCAAAGGAGATCAGGTCCTCGCTGATCTTGCGGGCGCGGTTGACCGGGATGGCGAAGCCGATGCCCTCGGCGGCCTGGTGGATGAACGTGTTGATGCCGATCAGCTCGCCGTGGATGTTGACCAGGGCGCCGCCGGAGTTGCCCGGGTTGATGGCCGCGTCGGTCTGGATGTAGGTCTGCACGGGCCCGTCGCCGACGTTGACGTCGCGCCCGGTGGACGCGACCACGCCCGTCGACACGGTCAGCCCCAGGCCGAACGGGTTGCCGATGGCGATGACCGGCTCGCCGAGGAGCAGGTCGCTGCTGTCGCCCACCGGGATCACCGGCAGGCCGTGGGCGCCGGTGAGGTTGAGCACGGCCAGATCGATGCTCGGGTCCTGCGCGACCACATCGGCCTCGAACGCACGGCCGTCGAGCAGGTGGACGTTGATCGAGCGCGCCCCCGCGACCACGTGGGCGTTGGTGAGCACGACCCCGTCGCGCCCGATGATCACCCCGCTGCCCTCGGACGTGTCGGAGCTGACCGCACCGGGGAAGAACGGCGACTGGCGCTGGATCTCCACGCGCACGGTGACCACCGCCGGCGTGGCCCGCTCGACGGCGACCACGACGGGCGTGCGCCGCAGCGGATCGTCGGCCCGCGCAGACGTCGCCGACGCGAAGGCGACGAGGCAGGCCACCGCACCGACCGCGCGCCGCACCGCCGCGCGCCACCGCTGTCCACGGCCGCCGACGACGCCGTCCTGCACGAAGCGATCGATTCCCCTGCCTTCTCGCCGCCTGGACGCACTGGACACGGCAAGGAGATCCTTCATGTGATACACGAGCCCGGGCAGGGATGCTCTCATGGACCGTCGAACCTTCCTCATCGGGATGAGCGGGCTGGCCGGGGCCGCGGCGTGGTCGCCGCGCGTCGTGGCCGCCGAACCCGTGTACCACGTCGTGTACCCGGGCTCGACGACCCGCGAGGAGGCCCGGGACTTCCTCGAGGCCATCGCCGGTCAGCTCGGCCCCGACGTGGCCGCCCACCTCCAGGTCGCGCGCAGCGGCGACGCCTTCGTGGTCATCTACGATCGCAGCGGCGTCCGCGAGCCCCACGACAAGGCCCAGGCCGTCGACGTGGCCCGTCGCCACGACGACCTGCTTCGCGCAGCCCTCGACGAGGATCGCGTCTTCGCCGCGGTGATCGGCTCCGACGAGCTCACCGACGTCTGGAACATCCGCTACGGCGCCCCCGGCACGAAGGCCGACCTCCAGGCGCGGTTCGACACCGTCGCGCGCATGCTGGGCGACGGCGTCGCCAAGGCCCTCGTCATCGAGCAGATCGACGGCGACGTGCACCAGCTCGTGTACAAGCGCATGGGCGACCAGGCCTCCACCGACAAGGTCGCCGCCCACCACGCGAGCCTGCTGCGCCGCGACGGCATCGGCGCCACCGCCGTCCCCGACGCGTTCTTCGAGATCACGTTCGACGGGTCCAGCGACCCCGGCGACGCCGCACCCGTGGCCTGCGCCACCGCCGAGGCCGTCGAAGCCGTCGACACCGGGGAAGCCGGCGACGCCCCGCTGGTGGCGGCCCACGCCGTCGACCAGGCGCCGCTGGGCGAACAGATCAACGACCGCGTGCAGGATCTGCGCCGCCGCGGTCAGGTCAGCAGCGTCGAGCGCACGGCGTGGGTGGTCTACGACCTCGTCGCCGAGCAGACGCTCGCCGCGATCAACGCCGATCGCCCGATGCAGGCCGCGTCGATGATCAAGCCGTTCGTGGCGCTGGCCTTCTTCCACCAGGTCAGCAAGGGCCGCCTGGTCTACGGCAGCACGTCCACCTCGCACGTCGAGCGCATGATCCGCGACTCGAGCAACACCTCCACCAACTGGGTGATGAAGGCCGTGGGCGGGCCGGCGGCGTGCCAGCGCATCCTCGACCAGGCTTACGGCTCGATCGCGCGCAACGTCCGCATCGTCGAGTACATCCCCGCGGGCGGCTGCACCTACCGCAACCTGTCCAGCGGCAACGACTACGTCCGGCTGCTCAAGGCGCTGTGGCACGACGACGTGCCCTACGCCAAGGAGCTGCGCCGGGTGATGAACCTGCCCGGGCCTGATCGCCTGTTCCGCGACGTGCCCGACATCCCGGCAGGCACCGAGGTCTACAACAAGACCGGCACCACCGCGATGTGCTGCGGCGACATGGGCATCCTCGTGGCTCGCTCGCGCGGCGGCGAGCGCGTGCCCTACATCCTGGTGGGCATCATCGAGCGCAGCGTGCGCACCGACAGCTACACCGCCTGGCAGCAGTCGCGCGGCAACGTGATCCGCGCGATCTCCGGGTTGACCTACCGGTGGCTGAAGCCTCGCTACGATCTGGCGTAGCCGACGCCCCCAGGCGGAGCGGACTGCCGCACCGCACGCCTACCGCCGCCGCGCCACCAGCACCTTGAAGCCACCGCGGTCGGCGGGCACCTCGAAGTGGCCCAGCGCCTGCTGGAGCGGACGCTCGTAGGGCAGCTGGCGGTTGGCGACCAGGAAGAGCCGCCCGCCGGGGCGCAGCGCCGCGGCGGCCCGCTGGAGGAACGCCTGGCCCAGGGAGGGGTCGGCGCGGCCCGTCTCGTGGAACGGCGGGTTCATGACCACGTCGTCGACCTCCCCCACCGGCCAGCGTTGGGTCGCGTCGCAGGCGTGGGCCACCACGTCGACCCCGGGCGCGAGCCGGGCGAGGTTGCCGACGGCGCAGGCGAGCGCACGCTCGTCGGCCTCGAGCAGGTGCAGCGTGGACACGCGCCGCGACCGGCGCACCGCCTGCACCCCGAGCCAGCCGTAGCCACAGCCGGCGTCGACCACGACCGGGCCGAGGTCCGGCGGGAGCACGGAGGCGAGGATCGCGCTGCCCGCGTCGACCTTGTCCCAGCCGAAGACGCCGGGCCGCGACACGTACTGGCCGTCGAGGACGGGCGCGGGCGCATCGAGCCCAGCCCACGCCTCCGCCAGCTCCAGGCCCGCGTCGCCCCGACGGACCGCGCGCGCCACGCGGCAGCGCGCCTTGGTGTCGACCTCGGCCGCCGGGTCGAGCTCGAGGACGTCTTCGGCGTAGCGCTTGCCGCCCTCCCGCGTCGGCGCACACACCACCAGCTCACCGCCCGGGCGCAGCGCACGCCACGCGCGACCGATCCAGGCCAGCCCCTGCTCCCGCGCGCGCGGGGGGAGCACCAGCGCCGCCGCCACGCCCGTCGGCAGGTCGACGTCGTCGCCGGTGACCGTGACCGTGGCGCCGGCCAGCGTCACCGTGGGCAGCAGGAGCCCGAGGTCGTCGCGCCACGGCACGTAGGGCTGCACGAGGTGCAGGTGCGCGGGGGCGAGGTCGACGAGATCGGGGTGCCGACGGGCCCCGAGGAACAGCACGGTGTCCCCTGCAACGTGCTGCGGCGGTGACGCCGCCCACGGCCGGAACAACACCTCTACCCGTTCGTCCACCCGGTCCTCCTGCTCGCCAGCCTTTGACGTGCGCGTCGATCGGCCCAGGTTAACCGGCCGCCCCGGATCCCCCCCTTGCGAGGTCGCTGATGGCCGTTCCCGTCCGCCACGTGCTGCAGCAGGGCGCCAACCTGCGCGCCCTCGTCGGCGCGGGGATCACCGCGTGGCAGTCCAAGGGCCGCACGGGCGGCAGCTTCCCGACGCCCGGCCCCGTCCTGGAGCAGACGATCCAGCCCCCGTCCCCCGATCTCGTCGCCGCCTACGTGCGCCACGTGGGGGGCAGCCCCGGCGCCTACAAGGGGGTGGTGCCGCCGCACTTCTTCCCGTACTGGGTGTTCCCGTTGATGTCGCGGGCCCTCGACGGCGTGCCCTACGACGTCAGCCGCGTGATCAACGCCGGCGTGGCGGTCGACGTGAACGGTCCGCTGCCGACGAAGGGACCGTGGACCGTCACCGGCTGCCTCACCGACATCGACGACGACGACAAGCGCGTGCTGTTCCACCAGCGGCTCACCACCGGGCCCCTCGACGACCCCGAGGCGCTGGTGGCCCGCGTGACCATCCTCATCCCCAAGAAGCAGCCCGGGCGCCGCACCGCCAAGGCCGATCCGAAGACCGTCCCGGTGGGGGCGCGCGAGCTCGCCGAGTGGCGCCTCGACGGCCGCGCGGGCCTCGACTTCGCCTTGCTCACCGGCGACTTCAACCCGATCCACTGGATCCCGCTGGCCGGCAAGGCCGCCGGCTTCGGCGGCTGCATCCTCCACGGCTTCGGCACGCTCGCGCGGGCCTGGGAGGGCCTCAACGCCGGCGTGTACGCCGGCCAGGTCGACGCGCTGCGGCACGTCGACGTCCGCTTCGCCGCGCCGGTCAAGCTGCCGGGGCGCACGGCGCTGTTCGTCGACGACGGCGCCTTCTACGTGGGCAAGGCGCCAGGCGCGCCCGCCTGCCTCCTCGGTACCTACGCACGGGAGATCCCAGCATGAGCGACTTCCTCGTCGAGCTCGGCGCCAACGCCACCGCCCGCAACGTCATCAAGCGCCTCGGCCTGCCCCTGCCGATGCCGCAGAAGCTCGACCGCGGCAAGGGCCCCTGGTCTGCCCGTCCGCTCGAGGGTCGCACCGTCGTCGTCGGCACCGCCGGCGCCTCCAGCGTCCACCACGTGCTCGCCCCCACCCTCGCCGAGGCGGGCGCCACCACGTTCGTCGAGGGCGGCGTCTCCGCGCCGTGGACCGAGGCCGCCCAGGCCTGGGGGCGCCCCGCCCACGCGATCGACGCCGGCGCCGCGCCCGACGGCAAGGTGCACGCGCTCGTGCTGGACGCCACCGGTGCGGCCACGGTCGACGACCTGCGCGCGCTCTACACGTTCTTCCAGCCGCGGATGCGCAGCCTCGCGCGCCACGGTCGCTGCCTGGTGATCGGCCGCCCGCCGTCGGAGACGAAGGACGTCACCGAGACGGCCGTGCGGCGCAGCCTCGAGGGCTTCGTCCGCAGCCTCGCCAAGGAGGTCGGCGGTCTGGGCGTCACCGCCAACCTGCTGCTCGTCCCCACCGACCGGGACGCTGCCCTGCCGGGCATGGTGCGCTGGTTCCTGTCCAAGCGGTCGGCGTTCGTCACCGGTCAGCCGATCGAGCTGGGCGGCGGGCGCGCCCCCACCGAGGTGCCGTGGACGCGTCCGCTCGACGGCAAGGTCGCCGTCGTCACCGGCGCGGCCCGGGGCATCGGCGCGGCCACGGCCGAGACGCTCGCCCGCGAGGGCGCCAAGGTGATCTGCATCGACCGCCCGGCCGACGCCGAGCCCCTCGCCGAGGTCGCCCGCCGGGTGGGCGGCGAGCCCCTGGGCCTCGACGTCACCGCCCCCGACGCCGCCCAGGCCATCCTTGCCGTGTGCAAGCCCCACGGCGGTCTCGACATCCTGGTCCACAACGCCGGCATCACGCGCGACAAGACCCTGGCCAAGATGGACGACGGTCGCTGGGACCTGACGCTCGCGGTCAACCTCACCGCCATCCTCGCGATCACCGAGGCCGTCGCGTCGGAGATGAACGCCCACGGCCGCATCGTCGCGTTGTCGAGCGTCGCGGGCATCGCCGGCAACTTCGGCCAGACGAACTACACGACGTCCAAGGCCGGCGTCATCGGCTTCGTCGAGGCGATGGCGCCCAAGCTCGCGCGCCGTGGCATCACGGTCAACGGCATCGCCCCGGGCTTCATCGAGACCCGCCTCACCGCCGCCATCCCGGCCGCCACGCGCGAGGCCGGCCGTCGCCTGTCGGCGCTGGTGCAGGGCGGCCTGCCCGTCGACATCGCCGAAGCCGTCACCTTCGTCGCCAGCCCCGGCGCGTGGGGCATGTCCGGCCGCGTCCTGCGCGTGTGCGGCGGCGCCTTCATCGGCGCCTGAACCCCAGCCTCCGGAGTCCGACCATGAACGCCAGGACCGATCGGGCCGTCATCGTCGACGGCGTGCGCACCCCGTTCGTGCGCGCCTTCGCCGAGTACCTCGACATGGACACCATCGAGCTCGGCAAGGCCGCCGTGCGGGGCCTGCTCGCGCAGAGCGGCATCGAGCACAGCCTCGTCGAGGGCATCGTATGGGGCGGTGTGATCCTGCCGCCCGGCGCCCCCAACGTCGGCCGCGAGATCGCCCTCGACCTGCGGCTGCCGCCCGGCGCCGAGGCCTACACCGTCACCCGCGCCTGCGCGTCGGGCCTGCAGGCGATCACCCTGGCCGCCGCGGCCATCGAGCGCGGCGAGGCCGACGTGCTGATCGCGGGCGGGTCGGACTCCACGTCGAACGCGTCGCTGACGCTGCCGCCGTCGTTCGTGCGCAAGGTCGCGCCGGTGGCGATGAGCAGCAAGTCGGGCGCGGCCGACTACTTCCGCGTCCTGTCGTCCATCTCGCCCGCCCGCGACCTCGTGCCCCGCAAGCCCGAGGTCGCCGAGCGCAGCACGGGCGAGGTGATGGGCCAGGCCGCCGAGCGCATGGCCGAGCGCAACGAGATCACCCGCGCCGAGCAGGACGCGTTCACGGTCATGTCGCACCAGCGTGCGGCTGCCGCGATCGCGTCGGGCCGCTTCGCGTCGGAGGTCACGCCGGTCACCACGCCGCGCGGCAAGCGCGTGCTCACCGACACCATCGTGCGTGGCGACACGAGCCTCGACAAGCTCGGCAAGCTGCGCGCGGCGTTCAAGCGGGGCGGCACGCTCACGGCGGGCAACTCCAGCGCGCTGACCGACGGCGCGGCCGCCGTGCTGCTGATGTCGGAGCGCAAGGCGCGCGCCCTCGGGCTCACGGCCAAGGCCGCCTTCCGGTCGTGGGCCTACGTCGGCGTCGATCCGGCCGATCAGCTGCTGATGGGGCCGGCGCTGGCGATGCCGCTCGCGCTCGACCGCGCGGGGATCGCGCTGGCGGACGTCGACCTCGTCGACATCCACGAGGCCTTCGCCGCCCAGGTGCTGTCGGTGCTGAAGATGATGGCCTCGCCCGCGTTCTGCAAGGCGCGGCTCGGGCGCGACACGCCGGTGGGCGAGGTCGACCTCGACAAGCTCAACGTCCACGGCGGCAGTGTGTCGCTGGGCCACCCGTTCGGCGCCACCGGGGCCCGCATGGTCACGACCATGGCCAACGAGCTGCACCTGACCGGCAAGCAGACCGCCGTGCTCGGCATCTGCGCCGCCGGCGGGCTGGGCGCGGCCGCGGTGCTCGAGCGGGTGTGAACCGGCGTACGGTGCGCGCATCCGCGGCCTCGGCCGGGTAGGATGCGCCCGCCAGCGGACGGCCATGCACGACGTCGCACTCGGTCCCTACCTGCTCCACGAGCCCATCGGGCGCGGCGCCAGCGGCGTCGTGTGGCGGGCCGTGCACGCCTCCCAGGGCCTGGCCGTCGCGGTCAAGGTCCTGCAGGGCGCCGGCGCGCGCGCGCTCGGCGCCGAGGAGGCCGTCCGCGCCGAGGTCGAGACGGTGGCGGCCCTGTCCCATCCGGGGATCGTGCTGCTGTTCGACCAGGGTGAGGTCAACGCGGCCACCGCGGCCGCCTCTCGCGGGGCGCTGGAGGCCGGTCAGCCCTACCTGGCGATGGAGCTGTGCAGCGGCGGCTCCCTCGCCCAGCTCGGCCCGGACTTCGGCTGGCGGGAGGTGGCGGCCACCGTGCGCGGCCTGCTCGACGCCCTGGCCCACGCCCACGCCCGCGGCGTCGTGCACCGCGATCTCAAGCCGAGCAACGTGCTGGTGGCCGGCCCCGAGGATCTGCGCCCCGGCCTCAAGCTCACCGACTTCGGCGTCGCGTGGTCGCTCGGCGACCGCCGCGTGCGCAGCGTCACCGGCACGCCCCGCTACATGGCCCCCGAGCAGTTCCGTGGTGACGCCCGCGATCTCGGCGCGTGGACCGATCTGTACGCCCTGGGCTGCATGATCTG